>JBKQSA010000088.1:0-118260 GCA_052143815.1 Steroidobacteraceae bacterium
GTATTGGCGGGAATTCAAGTGCCGGAGGGCACGCACAAGGACTTTTGCCTGCATCTCAATGATTTGCAATACGCTTACACCGAAGAGACCGATAATCCTGCCTACAAGATCTTCTTGGGTGGGTAGCTACCAAGTGTTGCGGGTGCCGCGGCATGAAACAATGCGAGTACGCGGCCTCGATCTCCATCTGACGCGTTGGGGCCCTGACCCCTCCGAGTCGAACCTGCCGGTGTTTTTGTTGCACGGCTGGCAGGATACCGGCGATACGTTTCAATTCATGGTCGACGAGTTCAAGCGGGATTGGCCGCTGGTGGCGTTGGACTGGCGCGGATTTGGAAGGAGCGAATGGCCGCAGGACGGCTATTGGTTTGCTGACTACCTTGCCGATCTCGACGCGTTGCTCGAAGGGCTTTCACGGGGAGCGCCGGCGCGTATCGTCGGCCACAGCATGGGCGGCAATATTGCCAGCCTCTACGCAGGCGTTCGGCCGGAGAGGGTGCGGTGCGTCGCGAACTTGGAGGGTTTTGGCCTGCCACGGTCCTCGCCCCAACAAGCGCCGACGCAGCTACGCCAATGGCTCGATCAAGTCAAATCGAGACCCACCCTGAAGGATTACGATTCCGTCGAGCAGCTGGCGTCCGTTATTCGATTCCGCTATCCACGCTTTAACGACGCTCAGGCCGCCTTCGTGGCGGCTGCATGGAGCAAAGAGCGTGATGGCCGCATCCGATTGTTGGGCGACTCGCGGCACCGTTGGGTCAACCCGGTCCGCTACCATCGCGAAGATGCAGAAGCATGTTGGCGAGAGGTGAAGGCACCCGTCTTGATGCTCTTGGGCGAGGAATCGGAGTACCTATCCAAGCTCGGCGCGGACGGCAGCGATGCCGCGCTTCGGAACATCATCCCGCAAATCGAAATCCTCCGTATCGCCGGCGCCGGTCACATGCTGCATATTGAAAAGGCGAATGTGGTCGCGCCGCTGATCGAGAACTTCCTGAGTGCTCATTGAATGCCGGTGACCCGACGCATTTTTCCGACCCGCTTCGGTCAGATGCATCTACGCAGCGTCGAGGGCCGCGGCGCGCCGCTGGTGCTGCTGCACATGTCGCCGCGCTCGGGCGAGATGTGGGAAGAGCTGCAGGGACGGCTTACGCGACCCACCTATGCTCCCGATCGAATAGGGTATGGTTTGTCAGAAGCTCCGCCCTGGGCGTTATCGCTCGAGCAGTATGCTCAGAGCACGGTCGACGCGCTCAACGCGGCCGTAATCATGGGACCCTTCGATGTGTTGGGGATTCACGTGGGGTCGTTCGAGGCGATCGAACTGGCGCACCAAATGCCCGGACATGTGCGCCGGCTTGCGGTGGTCGGCATGCCGCTGTTCACGCCTGAGGAACAACAACGCCAGATGGAAAAATACAGCGAACAACCGCTCAAGCCGGTCACCGAGGGCGGCCACGTCCTAGGCGCCTGGCGCGGCGGCTTTGCGTTCAGGCAGCCTCCCTACGATCTCGCTGACGTGCATCGCCGATTCGTCGAACATGTGCTCGCGGCCAATCCGGGCGCCGCCTTTCGCGCAGCATGCAGCTATCCGATCGAGAGAAAACTCAAGGCGTTGAAGGTGCCATTGGTTGTCTTTGCGCCACACGATGACATCTACGAGCAGACCTTGCGCGTGAAGCCGATGCTCAAACCCGACGCTGCCTACATCGATTTACCGGCTGTAGGTCAGGACCCGTTCCACATTGCCGTGGATCGCATGGCAGACCTCGTGCAGCGGTACCTACCGGCTGAATGAACGGCCATGCACTCGATCCGGGATGTAGATGTCACCGGCGTTGACTTGCGGGACGCTGTCGGCGCTCGATAATCTTACCGTGAATTTCGATACGGAGCCCGTTCCCCGTAGCTCCAAGATAAAGAAAGCGCATGACCGTGCGCGAGATGAGCGCAGCAGCGAATCGACAGGCATGCAGCAATACTTTACGATCCATGGCCGCACCCAGCGGGAACGTCGCGACCATGCAGCGGAAGCTTGATCTGCCGGACCTGTTCCTCGCCGTTTCACGCCAAGGAGCGCGTCTTGCGCATTGAACCAAAACTCACCGGTTTATCCGGGAACGAAATCTACTGTATGCGGCTCAAGGGACTGACGCCGAGCGGAGTTGTCATCGGCAACAGCATCCAGTCGATGGGCTTCCTGGGGGGTATACGCTCGGCATTTCGCGGAATAGTCGGCGGCGAAATCCCCGATGTCACGAGGATGATTCATGAGGGGCGCGAAGCGGCATTTTTGCGCATGCGAGCGGAGGCGGATCGCGAAGACGTTCATGGCGTCGTCGGCGTGACCTCCGAGTTGCGAAACTTGGGCGGAAACTCGGAGTTCTTGTTCGTGGGCTCCGGGGTTAGCGGCCACGACGGCACGGAACGCTTCACGAGTGCCCATGATGCACAGGAGCTGTATTGCCATTTGGACGCGGGCTATAAGCCTCGCGAGTTCGTGTTCGGCAATATCGCGTATTCCGTGGGCGCGGTGGGCGGCATCACGGGCACGCTCAAAACGCTGGTGCGCGGCGAAATAAAAGAATTCAGCGACGTTTTCAACGAGACTCGGCACCACGCTCTGGAGCGCTTGGTGAGTCATGCCCGGGCGGCGAAGGCCAATGCCGTGGTGGGGGTGCGCACCACCGTGCTGCATTTCGCCGGATTTCATGAGATGTACATGGCCGGTACCGCGGCGTTGCATCCGCTCCTTCCCGCGGAATTTTCGAATTCGCCGGTCACCAGCGATTTGACCGGCGAGGAGCTGTGGGGCATGACCCAGCTCGGCTACATTCCGATAAAGCTCTTGATTTCGACATCCGTGTACTCGCTGGGCGCGATCGGCGGAATCAAAGCAGCGTTCCAGGGATTAGTCCGAGGCGAGCTGGGCGAGCTCACCACGTTGATCTATGACGCGCGTGAGCACGTATTCGATCGGCTGAAAAGCGAGGCCGCAGCACTCAACGCCGATGAGGTCGTCGGCATCAAGACGTACATCATCGAGTTGGGATCGAGCTTGGTCGAGATTTTCGCGGTGGGCACCGCCATGCGCAAGATGACGGGTGTTGGCGTGCAGACCGCGAACCTTCCCGCGCAGGCAATCATTCGCGACAAGGACACCTGGCTCAGCGGATCAGGCGGCCTCGATCTGCAATCCACGCGCGCGGGAGGCTAGATGGTCAGGAAGTTCTTCACGATCGTTTTGCCCGTCGTGCTTGCGATGGCGGCTACGACCATGAGTGCGTCGGCAGGTCATCGGCATCGGTTGAGCGATGCGCCTCCGGGCGAGTTCGACTATTATCTCTTGTCCCTGTCGTGGTCGCCGGCATTCTGTCTGCAGTCACCGGGCGCGGCGGAATGCAATGGGCCGCGGCGCTTCGGGTTCATCGTGCATGGCTTGTGGCCGCAAAACGAGCACGGATGGCCTGAATATTGTGCCGGGAGTCAGCTGCCCGACGATGTCGTGCAAGGCATTTCGGACTTGATGCCGGCTCGCGGTTTGGTCTACCACGAGTGGTCGGCGCACGGTACTTGCAGTGGATTGGATCCCGCCGCTTTTTTTGCGCTGGTGCGGCGCGCCTATGAGTCCGTCGCGATACCGGCGCCGTTCGCCCGCCCCGGCGGCGCGATCGAGCAATCGCCGCCGGCGATCACAGCCGCGTTTTTTCAGACCAATCCGGGTTTGCCGCCCGACTCGATCGTCCCCACGTGCAGTCGGCAAGGAGCGCCGCGCCTGCGCGAGGTGCACGTGTGTTTCAGCCGTGATCTGACGCCTCGCGCTTGCTCCGCGGATGCGCTCAGGGAAGCCTGCCGCGCATCGTCCGTGATCGTGCCGCCTATTCGGTAGCGGCAGCCGGGACGACTCGGCCTCAGCGGGAAGCGAGCCACACGCCGAGAAAAGTGGCTCGTCGGAGCGACAGCCGTTTAAGATACCGATGCATCTGACGTTTTTGTCGAATTACGAGCAGCCAAATGGATCGACCGCCATTGCCTCCATTCTCGCCTGACACGGCCGCGCAAAAAGTGCGCATGGCTGAGGACGCGTGGAACACGCGAGATCCGTCGCGGGTGGTGCTTGCCTACACGGCCGATAGTCGATGGCGTAACCGCGTCGAATTTTTGCACGGTAGGGACGCAATCCACGCATTCCTTGTGCGTAAATGGTTCCGCGAACTCGACTACCGGCTGATCAAGGAGCTTTGGGCGTTCGCCGGTAATCGAATTGCCGTGCGCTTCGCCTATGAGTGGCACGATGACAGCGGCCGCTGGTACCGGAGCTACGGCAACGAGAATTGGGACTTCGACGAGCACGGCTTGATGCGAATACGCGTAGCCAGCATCAACGATCTGCCCATCGCGGAGAGTGAGCGCAAATTTCATTGGCCCTTGGGACGGCGGCCGGACGATCATGCTTCTTTGAGCGCACTCGGCCTTTGAGTTCGACCGGTCTCCCGAGTGGATTCGCGATCTTAAGAGAGCGCGATTTCACCCTCTATGTTTGCGCGAGGTTTTTTTCTTCCATCGCAGCCCAAATGATCATCGTTGCGGTCGGGTGGCAGGTGTATCACCTCACTGGACGCGTGCTCGATCTGGGGCTTATCGGTTTATCGCAGTTCTTACCGTTCCTGTGCCTATCGTTGTTCGCCGGGCATGCGGCTGACACCCTAGATCGGGCGCGTATCATCACGCTTTGCCTGGCGACTTTCTTGATAGCGGCACTGCTGTTGATGTTCTTCGCGATCGGCAAGGTTGGCGGCACGTTGCCGATTTTTGGGGTCTTGGGCTTGCTGGGCATTGCGCGGGCTTTTCTCGCGCCGGCGTCCCAGTCGTTCGTGGGCAATCTCGTGCCGGCAGCTGCGCTGGGCAGCGCGATTGCGCTGAGTTCATCGTCGTTTCAGGTGGCGATCATCGCCGGTCCCAGTATCGGCGGTATCGTATACGCGTTTGGGGAGCCCTCAAGCGGCGGCGCCGACAACGGTGCCCAGTGGGTATATGGCGTTGCAGCAGGCCTGCTGGTGCTAGCGGAGGCGATGATGTTGTTGGTGACGAGACGCCCCAAGCAGCGTGTCCGTACTGCGGTTTCATGGGGCAGTATGCTGGACGGGTTGCGCTTCGTGTGGCGCCGAAAAACGGTATTGGGTGCCATTTCCCTGGATCTTTTTGCGGTATTGTTCGGTGGCGCGACTGCCCTGCTGCCGGCATTTACTCAGGACGTCTTGCACGCCGGTCCCGATATATTCGGGTATCTGCGGGCGGCGCCTGGGATTGGAGCGGGCTTGTGCGCGCTGTGGCTGGCCTTCAGGCCGATCACTCGGCGGATCGGAGTTTGTATGTTCGCGGGGGTCGCCCTCTTCGGTGTGGCCACCGTGGTATTCGGTTTGACCGATCATTTTTGGGTGGCCCTGGTTTCTCTGGTGTTACTGGGCGCCGGCGATATGGTAAGCGTATTCATCCGATTGCTGCTCGTGCAGTTGGAGACGCCGGACGAGATCCGCGGCCGTGTCAGCGCCGTGAACTCGGTGTTCATCGGTGCATCGAATGAATTGGGCGAGTTCGAATCGGGATTCACCGCAGCCTGGTTTGGCTTGGTGCCTGCCATCGTGTTGGGTGGAGTAGTAACATTGCTGGTGACCGGACTTTGGGCGTGGATTTTATTCCCCAAACTGCGGCGCTTGCAGACATTCGAGCAACTGAAGGACAACCCCGCGAATGGAACATAAAGGCCCCCATGCTCATTCGTCCGAACATGACGATCATGGTCACGAGCATGAGCATGAGCATGAGCATGAGCATGAGCATGAGCATGAGCATGAGCATGAGCATGAGCATGAGCACAAATCGAGCGGCGGCCATGGGGATGATACTGACCGCGCTCATTCGCCGAGGGCTCATGGACACTCGCATGCGTTGACCGCCGATGGGATAAACGCACGCATGGGCATTGCGGTCGTTCTCAATATGACTTTCGTCGCCATCGAGGGAACGTTCGGTTTCCTGTCCAATTCAGTGGCATTGATCGCCGATGCCGGCCATAACCTGGGCGACGTGCTCGGCCTGGTCTGTGCATGGACGGCGATCCGCCTGTCGCGCCGTCCGCCGGGCGGAAGGTTTACCTACGGATTGGGGCGGTCCTCTGTTTTGGCCGCGCTCGCCAACGCGGTGTTGCTGCTGTTGGCCTGCGGCGCCATCGCGTGGGAGGCCATAGGGCGTCTCGCGTCGCCGCCGAACGTCGCCGGAGCCACGGTCATGGGCGTTGCGGCAATCGGCATCGTACTGAACGGCATCAGCGCTTGGTTGCTGCACGGTGGAAGCCACGATGATTTGAGCCGCAGAAGCGCGTTCATTCACATGCTGGGCGACGCCGCGGTCTCCGCCGGCGTCCTGATCTCGGGCGGCCTCATTCTAGTCACGCACTGGAATTGGCTCGACCCGGTGGTGAGCTTGTTGATCGTTGCCGTCATCTTGGTGAGCACGTGGAGCCTGCTGCGTGACTCCGTCCATTTGTCGCTGGATGGCGTCCCAGCCGGCGTCAATTCCAACGCGGTGATGTCGTTCTTGGCAGGTCAGCGTGGCGTCACGGATGTCCACGACCTGCACATTTGGGCGCTGTCCACGACCAGTGTTGCGCTAACGGCGCATCTGGTGGTGCCCGACCGAGACGCGGAAGACGCGCTCCTCGGGTCCCTCACGCCTTTTCTCAAGAAGCGCTTTCGTATCGATCATGCCACGCTGCAAATTGAACGCGACCGCTGCGATCACGGCTGTCAGGCTTAGGCCTGGCAAAAAAGGTGATGTGAGCCATCCGCACCGCGCCCGTTGGCATAGCCGCACCGCGCACGGCTAAAGCGGTGGTGGTCAGTCATGAGTGTACTACCGGGGGGGGACGCGCTTGAGCGGGAGCGTCGTTCGAAGCTCCGCCGGCGAATCGAGCCGCAGCGTGCGCAAACACTCGCGTCAGCAATTTGTAAAGTAAATACGTGACGAACGGTGCGACCAGGATCCACGCGAAGCCAGCGTGAAGAATAACATCCCACAAGACGACGATCGTATGATCGATGCTTTGCGACATGAGAGCTAGTCCCTCCTTGATCGATACGGCCTGATGCGGCGCGTGCAGCAGCCATTCGCCGAGACGAACGAAGGGAATAATCAACAGCAATTGCGTCGGAGCCATGGCGGCCTGCACGATTTGCATCGCCGGGAGGTTTAAACGAAACGCGAGAGCGATGACCGCGCATAGAATGCTGGACACGCCGAGAATAGGAATGTTGCCGACGACGACGCCGATGGCCACGCACAGCGCGAGCCCCTCCGGCGACGTGCCTTGCTTGAGGAATTTGAGCAGCGGATCGAAAATACTCACGTATTGCGGGCCTTGAGAATGTTGGGGGAAAATAGGATCTCTAGCTTGGTTTTGGTGGTCACGGCAGTGCCCTCTCGCGTCAACGCGGGCGTGCGCGACGGGTGGGCGCCGCCGTGTGCGGATCGTCAGGCCAATAATGTTTCGGGTACCGGCCCTTCAGATCCTTTTTGACTTCATGGTAGCCGCGCTCCCAAAAGCTCACGAGATCGCGCGTGATTTGCACCGGCCGCCCCGCCGGTGACAGCAACTTCAGCAGCAGCGGCAGGCGGCCCGCCGCAACGCTTGGAGTCGCTCTCATGCCGAACAATTCCTGAAGTCTTACCGACAGCGTAGGCACGTCGCCGTCGAGGTAATCGATGGCGATGCGTGAGCCGCTCGGAACGACTACGTGGGTCGGTGCCTCACGTTCCAAGATCGCGTTCTGCGCATAAGACAGGCGAGCGTGCAGTGCACCGTGCAGGTCAATCCGAGCCAAATGGTCGCGCCGCGCAAATCCCGTGATCCACGGCGGCGCCCACTCCTCGAGCGTCGCGGCGAGGGCGGCGTCGCTCAAGTCCGGCCAGGCCGCGGGCGCGGGCACCGCGTATTTCAGCATGAGAGCGACGCGCGCCTGCCATTGCCGCAAGTCCGTGGTCCAGGGCAAAGCGGCGATTCCAAGCTGCCGCAGCCCGTCGAGCGCCGCGGTTTGCAGGGCCTCGGGATCCGCGTTTCGAATCTCGCTCGACTGCAGCAACAAAGCCCCCAAGCGGCGCTGTCGTCGCGCCTGGATCATCTGTTCGCGTTCGTCCCAAGCGATCTCGGTTTGTTCCACGATTTGCTGCGTAAAGATCTGCTCGATATCGGCGAGCTGCAACGGAGCGGCGAGAAAAATCCGCGCTTCGCGCTCAGCGCCGTCGAGTTCGGCGGCCACGATGAATTCAGATTTTGAGAGTGCCTGCGGCGTCGCGAAGCGAGCGCCCCTGCCATTTGCAAGCACATACCGCCCGCCATCGCCGCGCGACCGACCGATTCGATCAGGATAGGCCAACGACAAGATCATTCCCGTGGAATCGTGCGGATCCGTGTTCTCTGGAACTTCGCGTGCGAATTCGCGTTGCCAATCGGCCGACCTGCGCCGTGCCTGCGTCAAGGCCCGATTGTCAACATCGATCCCCGGCGGCAACGTGCGCACGTCGCCGCGCAATGCGTTGACGCGTAAGCGCAGATCGACATCACGCGAATCAGCCGACGTCCGTAGGATGTCGCGCTCGCTCAATATCGCGGCGAGATCGCACGCCAGCCGTGGTGCGCCCAATTCACGGGCCTTGACCAGCATGTGCGCCAAGCGCGGATGCGCTCCCAGCCTGGCGAGCGCACGGCCATGGGACGTAATGCGCGCGGCCGCATCGATCGCGTCCAGTTGCCGCAACAGATCACGCGCCTGCGCTAGTGGCGCTGCCGGCGGCGGGTCCAGCCAGCTCAAGGTGGCTGCGTCGGCCGCGCCCCAGCAGGCGAGCTCTAGGGCCAATGGCGCAAGATCGGCGTGCGTAATTTCCGGCGCGGTTTGCGGCGCCAACGACGACTGCGAGCCTTTGGACCATAAGCGATAACAGACGCCGGAACTCAATCGGCCCGCGCGACCGCGCCGCTGATCGGCCGCGGCTTGCGAGACCTTGGCCGTTACCAGACGACTCATGCCGGTAGACGGATCGAATTCCGAGTAGCGCCGGAGGCCAGCGTCGACGACCACGCGAATGCCGTCGATGGTCAGGCTGGTTTCCGCGATGGTGGTCGCCAACACGATTTTGCGCTGTCCTAGCGACGCGGGTGCCAGGGCGGCATCCTGCGCCGCGCCTGTGAGTTCGCCGTACAATGGCAGCACGCGCACCGCAGGGTCGAGGCCCGGTCCTTCCAAGGCGCGCTGCACCCGACCGATCTCGGCGGCGCCGGGGAGGAAGCAAAGAATATCGCCGGCATGTTCCTCGAGGGCGCGACGCAGGACTTGCGCCACCTGCAGCTCAAGATGAATCTCCGGGCGGCGTGGCAGGTAGTGAGTAGCCACCTCGAAGCTGCGGCCGCTCGCGGTAATGATGGGCGCGTCATTCAACAGCTTGGCGAGCGGCAGCGGATCGAGTGTCGCGGACATGACGACAATACGTAGGTCCTGGCGCAAGGTCTGTTGACTCTCTATGCACAACGCGAGCCCGAGGTCCGCGTTCAAACTACGTTCGTGAAACTCATCGAAGATCACACAGGCCACATCGTTCAGCTCCGAATCCTCTTGCAGCATCCGGGTGAGAATGCCTTCCGTAACCACTTCGATGCGTGTGTCTCGGCCCACGCGCGTGTCGAGGCGTGTCCGATATCCCACTGTCGTGCCTACGGTCTCGCCGAGCAGCTGCGCCATGCGCGCCGCCACTGCCCGCGCGGCGATGCGGCGCGGCTCCAGCATGAGGATCTTCTTGTTTTGCAGCCACGGGCTTTCGAGCAATGCCAAAGGGACGATGGTGCTTTTGCCGGCGCCCGGCGGAGCCTGAAGCAGCACACGAGTGTGCGTGGTCAGCGCATCGGACAACGCCGGCAGCGCTTCATTGATCGGTAATTCGGGTAACGGGGGATGCCGCATAGCCAGGCTACGATACCCTACGCCTGAAACGACGTGGTTGTTCGTCGCGTGTTAGAATTGAGCCGGTCGGGCCTGTAGCTCAGTTGGTTAGAGCAGGGGACTCATCAATTAATGGTGCCTTCGCATCGTAAGGTGCGAAGTGGACGGGATGAATTCAGGGAAACCTTAACAGCGCGGCTGATGGCAACCCTGAGCCAAGCCGGCGGTACACCGCCGGAAGGTGCAGAGACTACCTGAGCGCTGGAGTTGCGCTTAATGACAGGCTAGAGCGTCCCGCACCCTACATGGGTGAAGAGATAGTCCACTCCCACCGGAAACGGCGGGATCGAGTGAATCCCTTGGTCCTCGGTTCGAGTCCGAGCGGGCCCACCACTTCACCGGGCGGGGTCGTCTATCCAGCCAGCGGCGGACGCAACTCTGCCGACTGAACGGGTCAACGGACGCCGAGGAACATTCTGTGGTCGCGAGCGAATTGAACGGCGGATGTTTATGCGGCGCAGTGCGCTATCGAACCGCACTCCCGACGAGCCCACCGACCTTGTGCCATTGTGTTTCGTGCCGGCGCGCCGCAGGATCTCATGTGGTCGGACTTTATACGGTGGCAAACGAAGCCATGACTTTTACGCGAGGCCGCGCCAGCGACTATCGCTCGTCCCCTGATGTAGTGCGAGGGTTCTGTGGCCGGTGCGGTACCGCGCTAACCTATTGGCATGCTGGTTGGCCAGACGAGATTTCGGTGACCATTGCGAGCCTCGACGATCCAGGGCTTGTGCATCCGATCGATCACACTTGGATGGCGCACGCCGTCGAGTGGGATAAACCCGCAGATGGCTTGCCGCAATTTTCGGCCGATCGTCCGCCTTAGTCATTGCCTCGTCGGGCCAGCGTTTGCCGGCGCCGCTATGGCCGCATGAGCCGAGAGAACCAGACCGGCGGCGGTGTGGGATAGACCGAGGACGCGGCGCCGGGGCCCGGTGAAAAAGGCGGTATTGCCTATGCTGTCTGTGCCTCCTAAGATCTAAAGTGCTTCGACGGTGTCGCGATGGAAATTCTGAGCACGCAGGGGAGTCACTCAATGTTCACTTATATTTGTCTGGGAACCAATGATCTCGATCGCGCCGTTCGGTTCTACGATGCAGCCCTCGGTGCGCTTGGCATCCAACGGTGCATCACGGGTGACCCCGAGATGGACCGCACCTTTGCGGGTTGGGGAACCTATGGGAATGACGGTGCCACTGAGATCGCGCTCTGGGTATGTAGCCCTTTCAACAAGCAGGCGGCGACGGCGGGCAACGGCACGATGGTGGCCCTGGGCGCGAAATCATGGAGCGAAGTTGAGAATTTTCATTCTGCGGCGATTGCCGGCGGGGGAACATCCGAAGGTCTACCCGGTCTTCGACCCCAATACAATGCGGATTTCTACGCCGCTTACGTCCGTGATCCCGACGGCAACAAACTTGCCGCGGTCTGCCGTGGTTTCACGTCTCTTCGTTGATGAGCGCAGTTAAGTTAGCGGGTTGCGCGAGCGTCGAATTGCGGGAGTGCATCAAGTTTTCGCGCGGCGTGCCGTTACGACTCATGAGATGTCAATTTGCCTTGAACGTCGATCAGCATCCCTGTCCGGCGCTATGGCTCACACTGAACCCAAAGGAATTCGTAAATGACGGTCGCTAGAAAGCTCGCAATGCTGCCTGTCGTGGCGCTGGTAGGCATCCTACTGATTTCCGTGGTGCTGATGCACGACATTGGGTCCGTCTATCATTCGGCCAGCTATGCGAACGACAACTCGGTCCCCAGCTTGCTCGCTTTGCAGAAATTGGACTCGAACTTCGTTGGTGTGCGATTGAACGTGTGGCAGCATGTTGCGACTCCCGATGCGGCGGGGATGGCAGCGGCTGAAAAGCAAATGGCCGCGCGTCGTCAGAAAGTAGACGAGGCGCTCAAGGAATACGAGGCGCTGGCCGCGGACGGGAAGGATAAAGAGATGCTGGCGGCCGATCGAGCCGCGGTCGCTTACTACGACACCATCGTGAACAAGGTCATTCCTTTATCGCTGGGCGGACACAAGTCTGAAGCCATCGATGTGCTGATGGGGGTAAAAGCACAACTCGCCAAGTCGACCGATGCACTGAACGAGCATCTTCAATACAACGTGGAGATGGCCGCCACCGCAAGCGCGGCAGCAGCGCGCACTCGGCTGTCCGCGATAAGGATGGGTGTTCTGCTCACTTTGGCGACCGTGGGGGTCGTCGGTGCAATTGGTTTCGTGATCTTCCGACAGATCACCCGCCAGCTTGGCGGCGAACCCGCCGATGTGGCGCAAGTCGCCAACAAAGTCGCGAAGGGCGATTTTTCGAGCCCAATAGAATTACGCGCGGGCGACACGACCAGTCTTTTCGCGACTGTCGCCCAGATGCAGCAAGATCTCAAGGCACGCACCGAGGCGGATCGCGCACGAGCCGAAGCGGATCATGCTCGCGCCTTGGCGGAACACGCCGCGGGGGTCGAGAACGCACGGATTCGCACCGCGTTGGATCGGGTATCGGCCGGTGTTACCCTGATCGATACGAGCGGCAAAATCATCTACATAAACGATTTCGCTGCTGATATCTTTCGCACGCATGCGGCGGAATTCCGCAAGCAGGCTCCGCAGTTCGACCCGCAGCGCATCATCGGTAGTACGTTCGAATCCTTGCATCAAGGGTCTTTGCAGCGTGTCAATCGGTTAGTCGAGCTGTCCAATTCCCAGACCGAGGAACTGAAGGTGGGCGGGGCTACGCTGCGCGTCATCGCGACTCCCGTAGCCGAAGCCCGAGGCGATCGCGTTGGAACGGTAGTCCAATGGATCGATCGGACCCAGGAAATCGCGGTCGAGCAAGAAGTGGCGACGATGGTTGCCCAAGCAATCGCAGGCGATCTGACTACGCGGGTTTTGGAGGACGGTAAACAGGGCTTCTTCAAGATTCTCGCCGCGGGCATGAACAATCTCGTTATCAGCGTTGCGGGTGTGATTCGCGCGATGTCGCAGGCGGCAAATGAAGTGCGCACGGGCGCCGACGAGATTTCGCGCGGCAACTTGGATCTAAGTCAGCGTACCGAAGAGCAGGCGTCGAGTCTCGAGGAAACGGCCGCTTCGATGGAACAGATGACCACGATGGTCAAGAGCAACGCCGACAACGCTGCCCAGGCCAACCAGTTGGCGGCAGCGGCACGCCAACAGGCGGAACGAGGCGGCAAGGTGGTGGGCTCGGCGGTCGCTGCAATGAACGAAATCAACGTCGCCAGCAAGAAGATTGCAGACATCATCGGCGTCATCGATGACATCGCCTTTCAGACCAATCTGTTGGCATTGAACGCCGCCGTGGAAGCCGCCCGTGCAGGCGATCAGGGCCGCGGTTTCGCCGTCGTCGCCTCGGAGGTGCGCAACCTAGCCTCGCGCAGCGCCGACGCAGCCAAACAGATCAAGGGCCTGATCCAAGATTCGGTGGCCAAGGTCTCCGACGGCACACGGCTGGTGGACGAGTCCGGAAAGGTCCTGGGCGAGATCGTCACCGGCGTGCAGAAAGTCACCGACGTCATGGCGGAGATCGCCGCTTCGAGCATGGAACAAGCATCGGGCATCGAGCAAGTCAATAAGGCGGTGACCTCGATGGACGGCGTGACGCAGCAAAATGCAGCGCTGGTGGAAGAAGCCTCGGCAGCGGCGCATACACTGACCGAACAAGCGGCGAACCTGACGGAGCTGATTGCGAAGTACCGATTGGATGACCAAGCCGCAGCTGCGCAGCCTCCCGCTGCGCGTCCCGTTGCACCGCGAAGCGTCGCCGTGCAGGCCACCGAACGCCGCGCTGCGAATCGGCCATTTCGCGGCAAACGCGAGCCGACGCCGCAACCGGACCCCATGCCAAAGCTCGCTATGGGCGGCGACGACACTTGGCAGGAGTTCTAAAGTGTAAGGGCCTGTGTGCCGGCAGCCCTTACCAGTCTCCGCCTCTAGAGTCATTGGATGACTTCCCGGACAAAATGCTTCCGAGAAGGCCGCCCACGATCGCTCCACCGACCTTAAGCGCAAGGTCTGTACCTAGATCATCGCTGGAGCCATTCCGGTTTGAGTACCCATCCTCCTGTTCGATTCGCGAGACCACCCAGTCGAACTTACCGCTGGTCACGGCCGCCTTGCAGTACCTGCATTCGCCGATCTGCGTGAGCGACACGGGTGCGCCGCAGCTGGGACAGGTGTTTTCGAGGGTACCTGGCTTATTGGTTGTCGCTACTCCTATGGAGCGCTGAAACGTCCAGTCCTCGGTAAACGGCTGCACCTGACGGTCACCGAAGACGATCTTGTTGTCTTTGTCGACCTCGAAGTCTGCCGCAACGGCCGACATGCGCACGGTCAAGTCATCGAATACGCGTCCGTGTACGACGCGGATGATCTCGATGCCCCGTACCTCGACATTTTCCATCACGTTGCGGCGGCCTTCGGCGGCCAGCGCCTCGAGCTGCGCGCTCCAGGCGAAATAGGCGCCGGGGCTCAAGAAGGCACGGCCCGCATCGAGATTCTGTTTGCACCATGCGTCCTGCAGCGTGAGGAATGCCTTCTTTGCGCGGCCTTTGAAAGCCTCCATCAAAAAATTCGGATCGGCCGCGCTTAAGGTGGCGATGCCTACCGGCACGCTCGGCGCGGCAACCGCCAGCTGCGATTCGCTCGAGTAGCCGACGAAAGCGGCGGGCTGCACATCGGCGACTACCCAATCGACCGTGCCGTTGGTGACACTGGCGCGGCAGTGCGAACACGTACCGTCCAAGTTGAGCCGGAGTTCCGCGCCGCAGGCAGGACAACGCGATGCAGTGACGTCGCCGTTCGTCGGCGTGCGCGCTGTGGCGGCGCGCGTGAACGTCCACCGCTCACCGTGGCGGCCGTCCCCGCCCTCGTCCGAAACGACATGGTTCGAGTCGTCGAATGTCTTGAGGCGATACACCAAATCGAAGTGCACTTGTATTGTTTGACCTTGCGCATTGCAATCAGCGTTCTCCAAATGCACCGCCCGTACGTTCAAGCTTTCAAATAAGGCGTGGCGGTGCTGCCCCTTCATTTGTCCCATATAGCGCGACACGGCGGCGAAAACAGCGTCGTTCAGATACGGTCGGACGGCGGCCGGGTCATTTTTTTGCATACCGCGCTTGACCAGAAAGAAGGTCATCTCGGCGCGCTGCAGGAAAGTCTCTAATTCGAACTCAGGATCTTGAGTACGTATGACATCGAGGGCAGCCGGAAGACCCGGTCGCCAAGCCGTGTTCCCTGAAGTCATTGCATCAGTACCCGTTCGCGCGAGCACCGCCGCGCCGAGAGCAGCGCCCAGTGCCGAGAGCGCGGCCTGCGAGGTGGGTGCGCCAGACGCACCGCCGAGGTTTGCCGGCGATTGGGTCCTGGTCTTGATGCGACGAACGAAATACCAAATGATCAACGCGACGATGACCAGTGCAATGATGCCGCCCAGGGAGCCGCTTCCGCCGCCGCCGCCGCCGAACGTCGAGCTCGCGGAGTGGCCGGCACTCGAACTGTGGGTGGATCCCGAGTGTCCTCCACCCCCCGCGCGACCGAACGCGGCGCCGGCCGCGCCAATCGCGGCAAGGCCAAAAGAGCCACGGCCCTTAGGGACCCGTGACGTCAACTGAGCGCGGCTCCGCAGTTGCCGCAGAACTTGGCTCCAGGCGCCGCGGCGGTACCGCATTGGGTGCAGTGATTTGCTTTTGGAACAGCCATAGCCGTTCCGCAGCTGGAGCAAAACTTCGCTCCGGGAGCATTCGGCGCATGGCAACTCGCGCAAATTGCTCCGCCGGCATTCCCGGTTGGCGCGGGTCCCGGTCCGGACGCCGGCCCGGAACCTGGATTCGCTCCGGGAGACGGACTCGCGACTCCCAATCCGGCCACGATACCGCCCAAACCCATGCCGACACCGAGCGCTGCCACCCCACCCCCGCCGCCAGCGGCGGCTCCTTCACCGATGCCCTTCAAAGCGGCCCCGACGCCATACTCGCGAAAGCCGCCGGCAAGCCGCGTGTACGCCGTGTCCTTACGCAAGCCTTTGAGGGTTTGTTCGTCTTCCGGCTTAAGACTGATGGTGACGTTGCCAAGCCGAGTCACCTTCAAGCCATACGGCGCCAAGGGCGCTTGGACATCGGCGACCAGCGCCGTCTCGATATCTGCCGTGCGCGCCGCAATGCCGAGGACGGGCCACTTTTCGGCCGTCAGTTTACGCACAACGCTGGTCCGCAACGCTTTGAGTATTTGCTCCCGGGCCCAATCGGTGATCAACTCATTGGAGGCCTGCCGCGTGCCGACCAAGTTCAAAATCATGGCGGCCGGGTCGCTGACCACGATCGCATACTCGCCATAGACGCGCAGGCCAACGGCAAGACCGGTTTCCGGATCCTCGATGTTGTCGATCGGACCGCCGAAAGGCAGACTGACGAATTCGCGCGTCCCCACGAAGTACAGCTCGGCACGGTACATATTGCCGCCGCTTGCCCAGTCCACGATGTCGCCGAGGAACGGAATCAGCGCGCCGTCGAGTGTGGAGCGCCCCTGGGGCAGCGTGCCGGCGACCTTGCCTTCTTTGAAGAAAATTGCCGTCTCGTCCGGCTGCACCGTCACTTGCGTGAGCTTGCGAATCGTCATGTCGGGCCATTTAAAAAGGATGTCTTCCTTGGCCGCGTCGGGTCTCGCGATGAATTGCCGGTTTAGATCGTTTCCGTGGCCGAATAGATTCACGATTCACACTCCTTAAATTGAGGCTCTGGCCTTGCGAACCGGAATATAGGCCCAAACACGCGGGCTTTGCCACCGTTCGGCCCGTCCGGAGCAAAGATGTCCGGCCTTAAGTCAAGCCGGCGCCGCTCCTGCGAGGCGCGCGGCTTGCGCAAAAAACTACCGTTTTGACACTGAGCTCACAGTTTGATTGCCAATCCAGCCGTTTGCGCTTCAGTTGCGCGCACGGGTTCCGATTCCCTGTTCACTGGCGTCGCGCTTACCTCTGCGTTGCTGCCGCGGCCCATGCGGTGGATGGAAGGAGTGATTCATGAATTTAACCGCAACAGCGGTAGATCGACCCGATGGAGCAGGTCGTTCCGGTCCCGTGGCGCGGTTACTGCCGTGGCTCGTGGTCTGTGTCTGGTTGATCGGCGCAATCGTCGCATTCTGGTCCTTCGAGTTTCCCTTGCAGGGGCCCTACGGAGATGCCGCATGGTGCGCCGCTGCGGGCAATAACAATCTGTCTGAAGGACCTATTCAATGAGCAGCGAAAACGCATATTTTTCCCAGCTCTTCAAGGCGGCCGATCGGCTGCTCCTGTGGGTTCTGACGGCGCTCTTACTGGTGTCGTTCGCACTCGCACCGTGGCAGCACACGTGGCCCGAGGCGCTTATCATCGGTTTACCCGCTTGGCTCGTATGTACATGGCTCGTATGGGCGTACGGCGGCGCCTTGGTTACACGCTGTGCAATCGCCGCGGCGCTGATGGTGTTTGCAGCGCTGCAAATCCATCAGGCCCACGGCATGATTGAAGTGCATTTCTCGATTTTCGTGCTGCTCGCATTTCTCCTTTTTTATCGCGACTGGATTCCTCTCGTGGTCGCCGCAGGCGTGATCGCCGTGCTGCATCTGGCGCTCGATGTCCTGCAACGCGCCGGTCAACCGGTGTGGGTATTTGCCTCGCGCGGCGGCATCGGCATCGTCCTTCTGCATGCTGTATTCGTCATTGTCGAGACCGCCTTGCTGGTCTGGATGGCCACGAAAATGCGTGGCGAAATCGAGGCAATGGGTGGTGATCCCGGACAGCTATCGGCCGCCTCGCAGGAACTGGCGAACGGCAACCTGACCGTCGATATCAAGACGACCGGGGCGAGCCCAACGAGTCTGGTCTGCGCAATGGAGCGAATGCGCTCGGAACTCCAAGCCAACACCGAACGTGAGATGGCCATTGGGGCGGAACTCAAGACAAATATTGAGCGTGAACGAGCCGGCGCAGAGGAAAACAGCCGGATTCGCGTAGCGCTTGATCGGATCGGTGCGGGTGCAATCGTTATGGATCTTGATCACAAGATCATTTATGCCAACGATTTTGCCAAGGCCATTTTCCGTACACAAGGCCCCGAGATACGTAAGGAGCTGCCACTGTTTGATCCGGAGCACATTGTTGGCAGTTCATTTGACATCTTCGACGGCCTGGCTTCACTGCGGCGCAACCAATTCGTCGGTTTGACGGGCACGCACGTTGCGGATGTCGTGATGGGCAGCGCCCGCTTACGGATCATTGCAAACCCTGTGATCGACGGTAACAACAAGCGTTTGGGCACGGTAATGCAGTGGCACGATCGGACGCAAGAAGTGTTCGCCGAGGAGGAAGTGAAAGAGACGGTGGCGAAGGCAATCGCGGGGGACCTCGCGACGCGACTACGCGAAGAAGGTCAGGAAGGATTCTTCAAGGTTCTCGCCACCGGCATGAACAGTCTCCTCGCCAATATGGCGGATGTCATTCGTACCATGTCACGGGCCGCGGATGACGTGCGCGCCGCCGCGGACGAAATCTCTCACGGCAACGTGGATCTCAGTCAACGGACCGAAGAGCAGGCGTCGAGCCTCGAGCAGACCTCCGCCTCGATGGAGCAAATGACTTCCCTCGTCAAGAATACCGCCGACAACGCGGCACAGGCCAACCAACTGGCCGTAGCGGCCCGCGAGCATGCCGAAAAAGGTGGACGGGTCGTCGGATCGGCCGTTCTCGCAATGGGCGAGATCAATGCGTCGAGCAAGAAGATTGCGGACATCATCGGCGTCATCGACGAGATCGCTTTCCAGACGAATCTTTTGGCCCTCAACGCGGCCGTTGAAGCTGCTCGCGCGGGCGAACAAGGCCGCGGCTTCGCGGTCGTCGCCGCCGAAGTACGCAACCTTGCTTCGCGCAGCGCCGCGGCGGCCAAGGAGATCAAAGCGCTCATTCAGGAATCGGTCGGGAAGGTGACCGAGGGCACCAGGCTCGTGGATGAGACCGGTAAGGTGCTGGGAGAGATCGTCACGGGAGTGAAGAAAGTCACGGATGTCGTCGCGGAAATCGCCGTGTCGAGCCGCGAACAAGCGTCGGGCATCGACCAAGTCACCAAGGCGATGACGTCCATGGACAGCTCCACCCAGCAGAATGCAGCATTGGTGGAGGAGTCCTCCGCCGCGGCGCACGCCCTTACCGAGCAGGCAGCGAGTTTGGCCGAGTTGATCGCACGCTTCCAGGCCGGAGGAAGCGCATTGCCGGCGCGCGCGGCGTCTCTGCCCCGCCGGTCAGGTGCCACCGGCGAGCGACGAGGGGCGAACCGCCCATGGAGCGGAAGGCCGAAGGCAGCGTCGCCTGCAAATTCGGCGATGACCCTTACCACGGCGAAAGTCGTCGATGGCGGCCGGGAGAGCGTTTGATGCGGCCCCCGCACAGAAGATCGTCCCACGACATCAATATTGCAGCCGGCGGCGCGGTCGACAGCGCAAGGATGGGCGCATTTTTTTGTACCCAAGCCGCTAAACCTCGTGCGTTGGCCGCCGATACCTTTGTTAGGGCAAGGGCACGCACTTACTTTTCGCACCGGGACTGTATCGCCAGGGCATTACCGCCCGGCACCATTGATGTTCTGCGATCGAAATCTATTTGACATAGGAAGATTTATGGCAGTGACCATCCTCGCAGTCGACGACTCAGCATCCATGCGGCAAATGGTTAGCTTTACGCTGAAGCATGCGGGCTACGAAGTGATCGAGGCTGCCGACGGAGTCGATGCTCTGGAATACGCCCGCAACAACTCGGTCAACCTCGTGTTGACCGACGTGAACATGCCGCGCATGGATGGCATCTCTCTAGTGCGGGAATTGCGCCAATTGAGCGCCTACAAGTTCACGCCGATGCTCATGCTCACCACCGAGGCCGAACCTGCCAAAAAAATGCAAGGCAAGCAGGCCGGCGCGACGGGCTGGTTGGTGAAGCCTTTCAATCCCGAAAAGCTGCTAGCGACGATCGCCAAGGTCCTGTAGGTCCATGTCGGTCGACCTGGAAATGGAAGAGATTCTGAAACTGTTCTTCGAAGAAAGTTTCGAGGGTCTCGATACCATGGAATCGAGCCTGTTGACGCTCGGCGACGGCACCGATCGCGAGATGATCAACACGATCTTTCGCGCCGCGCACTCCATCAAAGGCGGGGCGGGAACCTTCGGCTTGATGGAGATTTCGGAATTCACGCATTCAGTGGAAACTTTGCTCGACGAAATGCGCAACGGTGCGCGCGGCGTCACCTCCGATGCGTTGCAAGCATTGTTACAATCCGTCGACGTCATACGCGAAATGATGCAATCAGCGCAGGCGAAGCAGCCGATTGTCATGACCGGCGCGAATGAGCTCGGCTGCGAGCTCGCACGAATCCTCGCGCAAAAGGCGCCTCCTGCCGTCACTGCGGCACCGTGTGGCGTCGCGCCGGGCGTGGCATCGGCAAGCGCGGCGCCGCCCGCGCCGTCGGCGCCGAGTGCTCCGGCACCGTGCCCCGTGCAGCCGACCATGCGCGGCAATGCGCTGCCGGGCATGCCCCTTAGCGGCCCACTCGCGGGGTGGCGCATCGAGTTTGCTCCAGACGTAAGTCTCTTCAAGACGTGTAATGACCCCACGCGGATCTTCGACGAGCTTGCCAATCTTGGTCCGCTCGAAATCACGGCGAACGTCGACCAGGTACCGAACTTGAGCGACATGGATCCGACGCAATGTTTCTTGAGCTGGACGTTGCGGCTACGAGGCGCCATCGAGCATGCGCGGGTTGCCGAGGTGTTCGACTGGGTCGATGCGAGTTCGAAGATCGCTTACGAGCCGATCTACGCGAGCGGCCTCCCGGCCGCCCCTGCAGCGGACAGCCCGATCGCCGATCTGCCGCCCGCTCCCGTACCGCGTTCATCGGCCGCGCCGGATCTGCATCCTGCTACCCCGAACGCCGCCAAGTCGGGCGGCGAATCCGGCTCGCTGCGCGTCGCTACGGAAAAGGTCGATGCGCTCATCAATCTCGTCGGTGAGCTCGTCATCACACAGTCGATGCTCGGCAGATTTGCCGAGAAATACGAACCAACCGATATCGAATCCCTGCGGCGCAGCCTCGCGCAGCTTACGCGCAACACGCGCGAACTGCAGGAAAGCGTGATGCAAATACGCATGCTGCCCATCGGTTTCTCGTTCAACCGCTTTCCCCGTCTCGTCCATGACCTGTCGCGCAAGCTGGGAAAGAAGGTTGAGCTGAAGCTCAGCGGCGAGAACACCGAACTGGACAAGACGGTGCTCGAGAAAATCAGCGACCCGTTGGTGCACCTGGTGCGCAACGCGCTCGATCACGGTCTGGAATCGCCCGAGCAACGCCTGGCGGCGGGCAAGAGCGAAACGGGAACACTGGAGCTCAATGCGTTTCACGAGGGCGGCAACATCGTCATCGAAGTCAAGGATGACGGCGCGGGTCTCAACAAGGATCGCATCTTGGCCAAAGCGCGCGAGCGTGGCCTTGTCGATCCGGATGCGCAGCTATCGGACGAGAATATTTACAACTTGATATTCCTCGCCGGCTTTTCGACCGCAGAAGCTGTCAGTGACGTATCGGGCCGCGGCGTCGGAATGGATGTGGTTAGACGCAATATAAGCGACTTGGGCGGACACGTTCAAATATTCAGCGCCCGAGGTCAGGGCAGCACGATGCGCATCCGGCTGCCGTTGACGCTAGCCATTCTTGAGGGTCAAGTCCTACGGGTAGGAAAAGAAATCTACGTCGCCTCGTTGGTGTCCATTATCGAAACGGTCCAGTCCACCCGTGAGAGTTTGAGTTGCGTCGCAGGGCGCACCGAACTCTTCAAACACCGCGATGATTACCTGCCCATTATCAGGCTCCATGACCTGTTCGGCATCGAACCGGATAGCCGGGACATTGCGGATGGATTACTCGTAGTGCTGGAGGCCGATGGGCGTCGCGTAGCGATGCTGGTTGACGAGTTGCTGGCGCAGCAGCAAGTGGTGATCAAGAGTTTGGAAACGAACTTCAAACAAGTTCCCGGCCTCGCCGGCGCGACGATTCATGGCGATGGTACCGTCGCCTTGATCCTCGATGTTCCCGGCTTGGTGAGAACTTTTCTCGAGCGTCAATCGACCCACATGGGAAGGGCCGCATGAATAAACAAGAGTTGGCCGTGAAGGGCGCGTCCGAAGCCCTTGCATCGGTTGCAACGCGCAGTGGTGTCGCCACGCAGCAATACTTGAGCTTCTTCCTCGGAGGCCAGGAATATGCCATCGATATTCTGCGCGTCCAGGAGATCAAAGGCTGGGATACCGTTACGCGCGTACCGTATTCGCCCGACTATATTCTCGGCGTCATCAATCTGCGCGGTTCGATCGTACCCGTGGTCGATCTGCGTGTCCGCTTTTCCCTCGAGAGCGCCGCTTTTGACTCGGCAACCGTAATCATCGTCGTGCACGTGGCGGGCCTACGCGGCGAGCGCATCGTTGGCGTAGTGGTTGATGCGGTATCCGACGTATATAGCGTCGCTGGTGAGAACATTCAGCCACCCCCCGGTGTCGTAGGGTCGGTGGATCATCAGTTCGTCTTGGGGCTTGCCAGCCTCGAGAACAAGCTGGTGATAGTTCTCGATATCGAGCGCCTCGTCACCTCGAGCGTAGCGGGCGACAACAAGGCGGCAGCTTGAGCGTAACGAAAGTGACAGGGATAAAAAAGCGCAAATCTGCGCCGCGATTGCATGCGAAGGGTGCTATGGCCGAAAGTCCACCCGGCATCGTGACGGGGCTGGGGGACGTGCATGCCAACGCCATGCCGGTAACGGAAGGCTGCGGTGGTGCCGTAGAAAAATTACACGGGTCTGCCACCGCCGGTACGAAAGTCTACCTGGAACCAGGATTGGAAATCAAAGACGTCGAGAAAGTACATGAGGTGCTCGCCAGGACGTTGGCTCGTGGGCGAGGCGTCACTGTGGATGTCGGTCGCGTAGTGGCCGTCGATACGGCCGGCGTCCAACTGCTGCTCGCTTTCCAGAGCGAAGCGGTGAAGCGTGGGATGCCCACCGAATTCTGTGGAGACTCGGCAGCACTCGCGCGTGCTCTGACCGTTTTGGGTTTGGGCGACAAATTACATATCGCGCTTCCCCGTGATTGACGGCAGCCAACCCATGGCGGGACAGGCGGGGCCTAAGGGCGCTCAGCTACGCGAGGTTATCGTGGAATTCGGGCGTCATTTGGATATGTTGGCCGAGCAGTTGAATGACGCCCTTGCGGAAGCCGATCGTGAGTGCCACTCCGTGGGTGAATCGTTTCACGACATGGCGACGGCCAAGAACTTCATCGCGGGCATCAGCTGCGCGGAACCGGAGCGAAGTGCCCTGCGAAATTCCTGCAAGCAAATTGGCGATTCGCTTCATGCCGCAGTTGTGGCGCTGCAGTATCACGATCGCCTGACGCAACGGTTGGCATTGGTCCGGACGGCCCTGAATCGATTGCAGACGCTGCTACACGATCGGTCAGCAAGCTCCTACGATGAATGGCTGCAAGCGCTCCGCGACGTGGAGCAAGTCAATCGCACCGAGCAGCAACGTCTTGGTCGCGCGGCGCACGGGCAAACAGGCGGCGCGCAGCGCTCGGCCGTGTCGCATAGCAGCGTGGAGCTTTTTTGAAAGTACGGACCGAACTCAAGTAACCGTGCCACGGTGCCGATAAGACGTTAATGCACGACGCGGTTGCCCTGCGCGAACCAGGGAAAGATCGCATAAAGAAGCGGAGAAGATTCAATGACGGATCAATTATCGAAAAAGCCCGCGGATCGCGGTCACCCCTCCTCGCGCCAGGTATTGACCTTCTGCTTGGGCGCTGAGACTTACGGAGTTGACATTCTCCGTGTTCAGGAAATCCGCGGTTGGTCTCCCGTGACGCGAGTTCCGAAATCACCGCCTCACGTGCTCGGCGTCTTGAATCTACGCGGTTCGATAGTGCCCATCCTCGATCTGCGGGTGCGGTTCAGCTTGGAGCGGGCGGAGTTCACGCCGCTTACGGTCATCATCGTCTTGTCCATCATCACCTCGACCGGTCGTAGCGAGTTCGGGTTGGTAGTCGACAGCGTTTCGGATGTGGTGGACATCAGCGTGGACGACTTGAAGGAAACGCCCAATCTTGGCGGGAAATTGACCGCAAGTTTCATTCAAAGCCTCGCCACTGTCGCCGATCGAATGCTGATTCTCCTCGATGTGGACGCCCTGATCGGTCGAGATTTGTTGCCGGGCGAGGCCAGTGTCCTGGCAGGCGCAGCGTGAATTCCGTCGTTGGTCGTGAATCGCTGATCACGCTTCTCAAGCGCCGAATCGCGCCACAACCCATATCGATGCGCGCCAAGACCGCAGTATGAATCAACAATCCGCAACCAAGACTCCCGTCGAAGCTCGGATACGAGAATTTCAGTTCAGCGACGCGGATTTCCAGGCGCTACGAACATTGGTCAAGCAAATGACCGGCATCAACCTCGCAGAATCTAAGCGCGAGTTGGTCTACGGCCGGGTCTCGCGGCGCTTACGCGCGCTGGGATTATCGAGCTTTGGTGCATATCGTAAGCTGCTCGAGTCCGGCGATGGCTCGGAACTGGTCGCGTTTTGCAACGCGCTGACGACCAATCTGACATCGTTCTTTCGCGAATCTCATCATTTCGCGTATTTGCGGGACAATTTCCTACTTCCACGCCGCGGCGTGGGATGTCGCAACGAGCGTATCCGCCTATGGTCATCGGCTTGCTCGTCGGGGGAAGAGCCGTACAGCATGGCAATGACGATCATCGAGACGATCCCAGAATGGAGGAATTGGGACATCAAGATACTGGCCACCGATTTGGACTCGGACATCCTGGCGCGGGCGCAACGCGGCTCTTACAGCGCCGATCGGGTCAAGGGTCTTGATCCGAAGCGACTCAGTAGATTTTTCACGGAAACGCAAGACGGTACGGGACGCGCCTATCAGGTGGCCCCGGAGCTTTCGCAGCTCATCACGTTCAAGCAGATCAATCTCATGCACGACCTTCCGATGTCCGGGCCGCTCGATGCGATCTTCTGCCGCAACGTAGTCATTTATTTCGATAAGGACACTCAGCGAGGACTCTTTTCACGGATGGCAAAACTACAGAGGCCGGGTGATTTGCTGTTGCTGGGACACTCTGAGTCGCTGTTCAAGGTGTCTGAGGACTATACGTTGATCGGCAAAACCATTTACCGCCGGGGCCGGTAGTGGCAGATCTCCTCTTCAGTCAAGCCAAATCCCAGTTACCGGCCGTTGCGAGGGGCTTTGAGCACGTAAAGCGCTACTGGGATCCCGGATGCGAGCGATGGTCGGCGAAAATCTTGCCTGGAGAATATTTCGTTACGTGCAGCGACGAGGCCATTACAACAGTGCTCGGCTCCTGCATCGCGGCGTGCATCCGGGACCCCGTCGTGCGTATCGGAGGCATGAATCATTTCATGCTCCCCGAGGACAGTTCGGAAGGGAAGAGTTCATGGAGCGAGGGTGCCGGGGGGCTTGCCACTCGATACGGCTCGTATGCCATGGAAAGCCTGATCAACGAATTGATGAAACTCGGCGCGCGTCGCGATCGGTTGGAGGTCAAGCTGTTCGGGGGCGGGAAGATTTTGTCTTCGATGACCGACGTGGGAAAGAAAAACATCACCTTTGCGAGAGCGTTTTTGAAGCTCGAAGGCTTCAAGATCGCCGCCGAGGACGTCGGGGACGTGTATCCGCGCCGTGTTCTGTACTTTCCCACCACCGGCGTCGTCATGTTGAAAAGGCTGCGCGCTCTGGACGTCGTGGAAATTGCACGGCGCGAAACCAATTACCTGACCAGAATGGCTGCCAAACCGGCCGACGACGACGTCGAACTCTTCGATTAAAGGCGTCATGCAAGCCATGCAAAGCTTCGCACCATCGAGGATGAACACGCAATCGAAGAGGCGCATCAAAGTACTGATCGTCGACGATTCCGCCCTCGTACGTCGCCTGCTGACGGAAATGTTGTCAAGCGATCCCGCGATTACGGTGCTCGGAGCGGCTCACGATGCGTACGACGCACGCGAAAAAATCAAGGCGCTCAATCCGGACGTGCTCACCTTGGATGTGGAAATGCCACGGATGGATGGCCTTACCTTTCTTCGCAACTTGATGCGCCTGCGACCGATGCCCGTCATCATGGTCTCTTCGTTGACCGACAAGGGCGCCGAAGTGACCCTCGATGCCCTTTCGATCGGCGCCGTCGATTACCTGCCGAAGCCGAAAATCGATTTGGCCGCCACGCTCGCGGATTACAAGCACGACCTCATTGCGAAGGTCAAGGCCGCTGCCGCGGCACGGGTGCGTGCGCCGACCGCTGTCGGCTCGTCGAGCGCAGACGCCGTGCTCGCCAAGCGCGTGCCGCAACGTCAATTGAGGACTACCGAACGCATCATCGCGATCGGCGCATCGACCGGCGGAACCGAAGCGATCAAAGAGGTGTTGATTCGCCTGCCACCGGATACCCCCGGCATCGTGATTGCGCAACACATCCCGAAGCTGTTCAGTGGGGCGTTTGCTCGCCGAATGGATGCTTGTTGTCAACTGAGTGTTTGCGAGGCAGAGGATGGCCAGCAAGTCCTGCGTGGTCACGCATATGTCGCGCCAGGGGATATGCATTTGCTGCTCGTCCGTGACGGCGCTCGGTATGTCTGCCGTTTGGATGAGGGACCGCCGGTCAACCGGCACAAGCCGTCGGTCGATGTGTTGTTCCGGTCGGTGGCGCAGCAAGCGGGCCGCAACGCGATCGGCGTAATCCTGACGGGAATGGGCAAAGACGGTGCATTGGGATTGAAGGAAATGCGCGATGCCGGTAGTCGTACCATCGCTCAGGACGAGGCGACGAGCATCGTATGGGGCATGCCGGGCGAGGCGGTGGCGGTCGGCGGTGCTCAGGAAATCCTGCCACTAGCCGATATATGTCCGCGTGTATTGGCGTTGGCCGATGAAATGGACATCACCAGACCCAACCATGCGGGCCCAACCTAGTTTTTTCGCAAATTGATTTGGAGTGGCGCAGTGAAAATATTGATCGTCGACGATTCGACTGCCATGCGGATGATCGTGAGGAAGACCCTGCGGCAAGCCGGCTTCGAAGGACACGAATTCTCCGAAACCGATGACGGGATGAAGGCGTTGGCGGCCATCAAAGGGAGTCCCCCGGACCTCGTGCTGTCCGATTGGAACATGCCCAATATGACCGGCATCGAACTTCTCGAGAGTCTCACCAAAGAAGGCGTCAAGGTCAAATTCGGATTCATCACCACCGAAGCAACTCCCGACATGCGGCAGCGGGCCGCCGCCGCCGGGGCAAGTTTCCTGATCTCCAAGCCGTTCACGCCGGAGTCCTTCAAAGCGGCCCTTGGAGCGCACATAAAATGAGCGACGCGACCGCAACCGCCGCATATCCGTTGCCCGATATTGCACAGGTCAAGGACCTCCTGGGTATGCTGTTCGACGGGCTGTCGGTGAAGCTCGGTCCGAAGCTCGACGTTTCGCCAAAAGCGAACAGCTATTTCGGCGTTTATGTCGCGGATGACGGCACGCCGGCGGCATTGTGCGGATGCGATATCGCATTCGCTGCCAACAGCGGCGCCGCGCTTTCGATGTTGCCGCCCAATGTGGCGAAAGAGGCGGCGAAGGATAAGGCGCTCACGCCGGTGATGCTGGCCAACCTTCACGAAGTCATGAACATTTGCACTCGCTTGATGCTGCGCGACGATTCGCCGCATCTCAAACTTCGCGAGCTCTGTCCGCTAACGGCGCTGCCGCCGCCCGCGGCGGCGATCGTGGGAGCGCCAAAGGGCCGTGTCGATTTCGAGATCGTCATCGGAAAGTATGGTGCCGGCGTGCTTTCCGTCATGTGTCTTTGAGGACCGAGAATGACTTTTGCACAGGTTCACAACTATCACGAAAAGGCCATTTTTCGTAGGGTGACGGACCGCGCCGGGCACTATCCGGATCTGGTGAACCGGCCCGAATTGCTTGCGGACGTGGCCTGCGTAGCGCTTAATCGCTTGCCGCCGCGGTACATCCGCAGTGCCATTGACATGGCCTTCTACATGGATGACGCAGAGCTCGTGCAACAACAGGCGGCGGAAAGAAAAGCAGTAGACTTCGCATTCAACTTTGTGCGATCGCGTATCGCGTTGGGGTCGTGCTAGGCGACTGTCCGCCGGCGGTCACTTTCGGGTTGTTCCGCGATCAAAACGACGTTCGTGCCGCCGAATGCAAATGAGTTCGACATCACGGCGCGCAGGGTCATGCCGGTTCGGGCGTGGCCGGCCACGTAGTCCAGGTCGCACGCGGGATCGGGCACATCCAAATGCATCGTCGGGGGCACAATGCCTCGCTCGAGACTGGCGACCGCGATCACGAATTCCAGGGCGCCCGCCGCGCCGAGCAAGTGGCCGTGCATCGACTTGGTCGAGCTGACCGGAATCCGATAAGCGCGCCCACCGAAAACTTCCTTGATTGCGGCGGTCTCGACCGAATCGTTCTGCAGCGTCGCCGTGCCGTGCGCATTCACGTAGTCGACTTCGTCCCGGGAGAGGCCGGCGGAGGTCAGCGCCGCGTGCATCGCACCGGCCTGACCGGCGACTGTCGGCCGGGTGATGTGTGCGCAGTCGGTGGTCAGGCCGTAACCGGTCAACTCCGCGCGAATCTGCGCGCCTCGTGCCACCGCATGATTCCATTCTTCGAGTATGACGAACGCTGCGCCTTCGCCGAGCACGAGACCCGTGCGCGTTTGGGCGAATGGGCGGCAGGAGGCGGAAGGGTCTTGCGGGTCTTGCGATGCGATCGTGCGCATGGCCTCCCACGCGCGCAGTACGCCGAAGGTAAGCGGGGCTTCGGTGCCGCCGGCCAACATCACGTCCACGCCGCCGGACTGGATCCGACGAGCTGCTTCGCCCAACGCTACCGCCGAGGAGGAGCACGCGGTTGAGTACGTCAGGTTGGGCCCGCAAATGCCGTAGTCGATGCCGATCCAGGATGCGGCAGCGTTTGTCATGGATGCCAATACCGTATAAGGCTTGACGCGTTCCGAGCGCTCCGCATAGATGGTGTGGTAGCCCTCGTCGGTGGTTCCGGCTCCACCCATGCCAGTCCCGACGCTGACCCCGCAGCGATCCCTGCGTTCGGTTGTAAAATCGATCTCCGCATCGGCGATCGCCTGGGCGGCGGCAACGAGCGCTAACTGGCTGACGCGATCGAGCATTCGAAGCTTGGCAGCGGCAAAGTGAGCGGCGCCATCGAATGCGACGCATGCGCCGATGGGTGAGCGCAGGCCTTCAAATGCAGGTGCCGCCAGGCGCGCTACGCCCGAGCGTCCGGCCGTTAGATTCGTAAACAGCTCATCGAGGCACGAGCCCAGCGGCGCTACCACCCCGAGCCCAGTGACCGCCACTCGACGAATGGTCACGTCGTGGCGTGGAGGTCGGCGCCACCGGAGCCGCGCGCCTTGCCGTGGCGCGCGAGGAGGCCGTCGATGTACGCCACCACGTCGTTGACCGTGGCTAAGGTGGTCGGCACGTCGTCGCGGATCGCCAACTTGTACCGATCCTCGATTTTGAACATCAGTTCCAGCAAGTCGAGCGAGTCCACCCCCAACGCGGCGAGCTCTGCCTCGGGCGTGAGTTGTTCCCGCTTGAGATCGAATTCGTCGATCAGAATATCCTGCAAGGTTTCAAGCGTGCTCATGAAATCTCCACGGTCGTTAACGAAGGGACGGGCGCGCGCGCGGCTTTACCGGCCAGACGCGCCCCGCTGCAGAGCAGCGCCGGCCAGCGCCGCAGCAAGCCCCTAGCCGGTTCGGCCAACGCCGGACGCATTGCAATGTGGGCATAGATGGTCGCCAGCCGCAGACGCCGCGCAAATACCTGGCGCCACATCGCCGCATACGAGCGATGCAGGTCGACGGCGCAGCGGCCGGTAATGGCGGCAGCGGAATGTCGGATGAGCATGGCGGCGAGCAAGGCGGACGATTGCAGCGCCATGCTGATGCCTTCGCCGATCAACGGGTGGCTCTCGCCGGCTGCATTGCCAACGCGGAACGCGCCGCGGAGCGCATCGACACGGATACCGGGGCGCAGCGGACCCACGGATAACCAAGCCCCGTCGCGGTCGGCGTCATGCAGCACGTCACGCACCCCGGCGCACGAACGGCGCAGGAGTCCTTCAACGGCCAGCCCGGCCGATGTACCCGGCGCCTGCGTGCGGCATGCCGCCAGTGCATCGCGACGGACACAACATGCCAGCGTCGTCCGCCCGTCGTCTCCGACCACCATGCCGCCATAGGCGCCGCGCAATGCGAGCACCGGGAGGAATCCCGGAGCGAGCGTCGTGTTGCGGAAATTCGCCTTGAATGCAAACAAATCCGAATCCCTTCGTGGCACGCGGGCGCCATTCGAGTCTTCACCCCGTGAACCGAGCGGCCCGCGTTCCCACGAACCATGAGCGTCGATGACGACCGGCGTGCGGAGTGCACGCGAGCATAGGTTCCCCTCGGCCGGGTGCGGTCCACCGACCCACGATTCAATTGTGCAGTCGAACCGCCCGACATCGCCACGGACCGAGCGCGCCTTTGCCGGCTGCAGGACGACGACGCCGAGCGATCGTGCCCGCTGCAGGAGCAGGGTATCGAGGCGATCGCGACCAAGCGCCCTACCATACGGATACGGTCCGCTGGAACAGGGTGGCATGTCGGCGCTCACCGTCGCGGAGGCGTCCATCCAACCGACCCGGCGGAGTTCAGGACCGGCCGCACTGCGGAATGCAGCGCCAACCCCCAGCTCATCCAACAGGGATAGGTTGCCCGCCGCGATGCATTCTCCACACACCTTGCGGCGCGGATAAGGGTGCTGCTCCACGATTACTACGCGCCAGCCCGCTTGAGCAAGCAGAATCGCCGCCGATGTTCCAGCAGCACCCGCGCCGATCACCAACGCGTCGCAGTCAAACTCCATGCTCACTCCCGACCGTTCGCGGGCTTGCCCGTACCGCGGTGAAGCAATGTGTGAAAGGCAGGGCAGGGAACTCTTCGACGATCCAGCGGCCTTCAGCCGCAGTCCAGGCCGCCGATAGTTCCCGTCCCGCAAAGCCGGCCGCGACGCTTTTTACGGCGTCCTCGCGCGTGACGTCATTCGCCCCGAGGAGTACGACCAGACGGCTGCCGAGACGCGCCAGCGCGCTGCGTCGCGGCTCACAGGCAACCAAGGCATCCGTCGACGCCGCAACGCTCCGCAGCAGCGTTGCGAGGGGCGCTGCGTCAAAATGATGCAAGAACAAATTTGCAAAGCACAAATCGTAGTGCCGTGCGCGCGGCTCCTCGGCCCATTCGAGTACGTCCGCGCGTTCGACCGCCACCCGCCACCCCAAATCTCGGTATGCCGCACGCGTCCCCTCGGATACCAGATCGAGGCGGTCGAGCAGCGTCAAATCCACGCCGCTCCAGCGTGGCCGCTGCGCGCGTGCAAACCGCAACAACAGTGTGCCATCGCCGGCCCCCAGCTCGAGAATCCGGCGCGGCTGAGTCGTGAGACGCAGCTTGGCAACCGCGCGCAGCAAAATCGCGTCCGAACGCATCGCGGCATGAACGCGCCGCAGGTCACGACGAGAACGCCGGCCGCGTGGATCGTCCGCCTCTAGACCATCCAGCACTTCGGGCAAGACACAGCGGCTCGGTGCGCTCATGGGTCGCGTCATTCCACTGCGAGTAATGCGCCATGGCACGTGAAGCCCGCGCCAAATGAGGACATCCACCACCAACCGCCGGCTGCGGCGTCGTTGAGCGCGGCGTCGAGTACGAAGTAGACAAACGCACTGCTGAGGTTGCCGTACTCCCGGAGCGCCTCCCGGCTGTAGCGGAGTCCCTCGACATCCATTGCGAGTCGTTCTTGCAGAGCCAGCAAAACATCACGTCCACCCGCGTGCATGATCCAGCCCGTGATCTGTTCCCGCCGGACGTTGGCGCATGCAAGCGCTTGATGCAAGACCTCTTCGGCGTGTTCGGCGGCCAGCTTGGGCACGTCCCGGGTGAGGATGTTTCGCAGCATTCCACCGCGATGTTCGAAACGCAACGAATGGCGCGCCGAAGGATTGGTCACCGAGACCGTTTCCCGCCATTCGACGCCGCGGCGGCCCTTTGGACGCTTGCGGGAGAGCACGGCCGCGCCTGCGCCGTCGCCAAACAGACAGGCGCTGATCAGTACGCCGGGATCATTGTCCAAGTACATCGCTGCGCTGCAAACTTCCACGCAGATCGAAAGCACGTGCTCGCATTTGTTCGACGCCAACAAGGCGCTGGCGACCTGCCAGTTGGGAAGCGCTCCAGCGCATCCCTGGCCGACGAGGTCGAATCCGAGAGTATCCCGGCGCAGCCCAAGGCGTTCGATCACATAGCCGGTCAGGCCCGGACACAGGTAGCCTGTGCACGTGCTGACGATGACCGCATCGATCGCCTGTGGTGCGAGCGCCGCGCGTTGCAACGCCGTCCGGCCCGCATCGGCGGCCAGTCGCGGAGCATGCTCGGCGAAGCGACGCTGCAGCGTATCTGCGTCAATTGCGAACACTTCATCGAGGGACTCGACGGCCAGGCGGCGAGCCTCGATGCCGTTGTTGCGGGTAAGGACGATTTTGGCGAGGGCGCGCGAACGCGCGTCGAGACGCTCGAACCAGTCGGAGGCCGCGAAGGCATCCCAGCAATCGCTCTTGGTATAGCGGCGTTCGGGCAGTGCGGTGCCGATAGCGTTCAAGTACATCGGTCGTATCGCCCGAGTGACACGGTTCGCCTGACTGACACGGTGTAGTCCATTCGAGGTCGAGTGTACCCTGTCGTCGCCGGGGCGCAGGGCCCGATTGGCAGCGGATGCCGCCGACGCGATCAATGACGTCCGCCGAGCGGGCGCCGGGCGCGGCTGAGTCAGGCGTACCTGGTAGCAACGTTCCGGCGACTAGAAACTAGGCGCCGTGTTTGAGCAACGGCGGCGATAGCCGGGAAATTGCGACCGCCGCAAGCGGCTCCGGCTTGCGCAAGCGGATGTACCGCCTTGTGGTGAACGATTGCAACAGCCGGCTGATATCAGGCGGCGCAAATTCGCACCATTCGACGCCGATCCCGTCCTTAGCCTTACGCGCTATGTAGGCGGCGATGATGGGCGCGTCGTGCCGCGACCGGTTCGGTATTTCGATTGCGACCTGAATGCGCGACAGCAGGCGCAATTGAAATTCCGCCTTGATGAACGCGCCGCTGACGCTCAAATTGGAGATCCGGCCGGTTCGCACCGCGAAGGGATGCCCGGTTATTCGCACCGGGATGTCGACCCCAACTCTCTGGCCCCATCGGTGTTCCATCGAACGATACTCCCACGGTGTTTGCGATGGATCCTATAGGACGAAACACGCAAACTAGCTGCGACAAAGCCTACAACAGGTCCTATATCTGTGCGCCGCAGGAGGATTGTGCCACAGCCTTCGTACCGCCGAATCTGCGACGTGGTTCAGAACCGCCTGGAGAGATACGCAAGCACGCTTTCAATCTTGTAGAAGCTGTCGGGCCTGACGCCCTGAACGTCGGTGGGCAGTACGTGGTTGCGCGCTATGTTCTGGGCGTAGCGAAAGTCCACTCCTACGTCCCATTTGGGCAGGATGTTGCGCCACTGCGGGCCGATCCCGCCGTATAGCGAGTAAGCCGGCGTGGCCAAGTTATAGCGGTCCACGCCGGCATACATGGAGAGCGCGAACGTATCGCCATACCGGTGCCGGTAGTCGATCGCCCGGGCACCGATCAATGAATGACCGTTCACCTCATCCAATTCGAGGCGAACACCCCAGTCGTTCTTCTCGTTGACGGCGCGTCGGGCGCCAAAGGCAACATGGGGCTCAACCATCACATTGGAGGTGGTGATCGGTATCCCTTTTTCCAAATCTATGCGGACTTTGCTGGCGCCGGCGCCGGCATCGACGAACAGCTCGCCCGCTGGCTCGCCGTCCGCTTTGTCGTCGGCGTCGGCAGCCGAATCATCATCGCTCGAATCGTAGTTGCGGGTGTGGCGTTCGCCGCCGTAGCGTATGAAGGCCGACAGCCGCTCAAAGGATTGACCGAAAACGTCGCGGCCGGCAAGTACTTCGCCGCCCACGGTGAGATCGTTCCAAGGGCGCGAATACCGCACCGTTGCGTCGACGTAGTGCCGGTAGGGATATTCCCCGTAAATTTGATTGACCAGATATCGCACGCGCTCTTCGAGGTAGCCGCCGAACGGCGGCTCCCAGCCGATGCGCAGCATTTCGCTGCGCCCGCCCACGCCATCGTTGAACACCCGCTGGTCGGCGTCCCACTGGCCGGTGGCCAGGCGGTATTGAGTCATGCCATTCAAGAAAACACCGTTGCTGGCGTACCAACCGTTCTGCCACTCGGACGCTTCGAACGTAAGGTCGAAGTAATGCCACAACTTGGGGAAATCGATGCCGACGGTCAGTCCGACCTCGCCAAGTAGGTAGCTGCCGCCATCCAAGGTATTTTGACCTGCATATTGGGAGTACACGGCAAAGGGCGTTTTCGCCGGAAAAATGAAACGGCTGATGTAGGATGCCTGCTGTTTGCCCAGGGTCTGGTTCTTGCCGGCCGGGTTGAAAAAATCGCTTAATAGGAAATGTGCGGAATCCGGCAACCCACCGCCGCCGTATTGAAGCTGCCGGTTGACGCCGAACGACCAACCGCTGAACGGTTCAATGGAAAATTGCGCACCGAAGAGTTTCGGGTTGCCGCTACTGAGGGCGCTGGTGCCCTGGCCCTGGTATGCGATTCGATCGGTTCGGGACATTTGAGCGAGAAAAAGCTCGTATTGGAACCCGAAGCGCGTGAGCGGCTCGTAATTCGATAGCGTCACGGAGGGCATGGTCGGCGCCTCCGTGCCGATCAGGAAGGTGCTGTCGGTTGCGGGCGAGAACCAGTGGTCGCGATAGCCGATGTCGAGCTGAGCCCCGTTGAAACCGACACTCAATAGGGAGCCGGTGGGGACGGTTCGGCCCGAGTAGGCAATTAAGCCCGCGCTGGCCAGGAAATAGTCGCTAGGTTGAACGAAGCCCTGGGCCGATATTTCCCAGTCGCTGTGCGACGCATCCCCATGTTGATTCGGCAGGACGACGTCGGCGCCACTGGATTTCGATCCTGTTGCACTCGCATGGGTCACCGCGTAATCGCGCGAATACCGTTCCAGATACTTTTTTACCTTGATGCAAAGCGCTTTGTCGCGCTCACAGGCCTTGGGTAGCGCAAGCTGAACCAGGGCTACGGCGAACGGTCGCTTGAGCACCGGTTCGTCCGCGAGAATGAGTACGCGTTCTATCTGTCGCTCGGTTTCCGGTTCGAGGTTGAGCGGCAGATACGCGCTGACGCCACCGGCCCGTGCGCTCATCGCGGCAGCAGCGATGAGACACGCAATCGAGAGTCCGAATTTACCTGTCTTGTAACGGGACGCCACGATATCAGGTGATCTCAGTGATGATTAGCGCAGCCGCAGAACTCAAGAGTACATGATATCAGCGGTGTTCGGGTCAAGCACTTTGTGATGCAGAGTAGCGCTCCCACCGTGGAACTATTAGGCTACCCGCTACGACATCCGCCGCCGGAAGGATCCGCACTTGCATCTGTCACCATGAATGTCATCGAATGTGCGCGGTTGAGCCTTCGGGAACTGGTGTTGCAGGACGCTCATTTCATCCTGCGACTGTTGAATGAGCCTGCGTTTTTGCGCTTCATCGGTGATAAGGGCGTTCGAACGCTGGCAGACGCGCGCGACTATATTTCGAAAGGCCCCATGGACAGCTATCGTCGCCACGGCTTTGGGCTGTATCTTACGAGCTTGCGTCACTGCGGGACGCCGATCGGGGTCTGCGGGTTGGTGAAACGCGACACGCTTGCCGACGTCGATATCGGCTTTGCGTTTCTATCCTCGCACTGGTCCAAAGGATACGCTGCCGAATCGGCAGCAGCGGTTCTGGCCTACGGCACGGAGACCTTGGGAATCAAGCGGATCGTCGCGCTTACCGCCCCGGATAATTACGGTTCGATCGCGGTGCTCGAGAAAGTCGGCTTGACGCTAGAAGGTAGAGTCAGGTTGGTCAAAGACGGTCCCGAACTCAACTTTTTCGGTCCCCCAACTAAATAGACCCGGAGTCTTTATGCATCCCTTTCCCCACCATTACGTCGTTAACGCGACGGTACGGCCCGTCGGCGACGTGCCGCTTTCTTCCGGGGGTGTGAGAGTCATCGAATCGGCGCCGCCCAAGGAATTCGATGGTCCGGGAAATCAATGGTCGCCCGAGGGACTGTTGACGGCGGCGGTGGCGGACTGCTTCGCACTGGGCTTTCGCGCGATCGCGACGGCGTCCAAATTCGCCTGGACGAACCTGGAAACGCGCACGCAGGGCACGCTGGACCGGGTGGAAGGAAAAATGCGTTTCACACGGTTTGCCACTCACGCAAAACTTCAAATACCGCCCGGCGCCGATGTCGAAAAAGCGAAGAAGCTGCTGGAAAAGGCCGAATCCAATTGCCTGGTCGCAAATTCGCTCAACAGCGAACGCCATCTGACCATCGAAGTGGCGGTAGGCTAGGGATGGTCATGCGCTTCGCGCAGAATCTAACGGGGCCGCTGCGGCCCCGCCCTTAATGTTCGGGGTCGTTGCGACCCCGTTGAAAGTTGCGCGCAGCGCATAATCAGTCGTCCATCAGGAAACTGCGCAGCTGTTCGCTGCGGCTGGGATGGCGCAATTTACGCAGCGCTTTGGCCTCTATCTGACGAATCCGTTCGCGCGTCACGTCGAACTGCTTGCCGACCTCTTCGAGGGTGTGATCCGTATTCATATCGATGCCGAACCGCATGCGCAGCACCTTCGCCTCTCGCGGGGTCAACTGAGCCAGCACCGAATGCGTGGTCTCGCGCAGTGATTCGGTAGTCGCGGAATCGATCGGCGAGGACACCGACGTGTCCTCGATGAAGTCGCCCAAGTGCGAATCCTCATCGTCGCCTATCGGAGTTTCCATGGAAATCGGTTCCTTCGCGATCTTGAGAACCTTGCGTACTTTATCTTCGGGCATTTCCATGCGCACCGCCAACTCTTCCGGCGTCGGCTCGCGGCCCATTTCCTGAAGCATCTGACGGGAGATGCGATTCAGCTTGTTGATCGTCTCGATCATATGCACCGGGATACGGATCGTGCGTGCTTGATCGGCGATCGACCGCGTTATGGCCTGTCGAATCCACCAAGTCGCGTAGGTCGAGAATTTGTAGCCGCGGCGGTACTCGAATTTATCCACCGCCTTCATCAATCCGATATTACCTTCCTGAATCAAGTCGAGGAACTGCAGGCCGCGATTGGTGTACTTTTTGGCGATGGAAATCACGAGGCGCAGATTCGCCTCGACCATCTCCTTCTTCGCACGACGCGCCTTTGCCTCGCCGATGGACACTTCGCGATTGATTTCCTTGATCTCGCTGATCAGAACGTGGAACAGACCCTCGAGATCCTTCAGCTTGTTCTGACGACGTTCAACTTCGTCCTTGAACTTGGCGAGCGGTGCGGAATAGCGTTTCTTCGCTTTGATGTGCTTGTCGAGCCAACGCGTACTGGTTTCGTTCTTCGGGAAAGTCGAAATGAAATCCTTGCGTGGCATCCCGGCCTGCTTGATGCACAGGAACATGATTTCCTTCTCGAGCAGGCGAACCTCGGTCACGTGCTGGCGGAGATTGTCGATCAATTGATCGAACATTTTCGGGCTCAGCTTCAGTTCCATCAGTTCGCTGCAGATCTTCTTGCGAATTTTCTGCGTTTTCGGATCCTTGGACCCGAGCTTGTCGAGCGAACCCAAGAACTGATGATGAAGCTTCGCAATCGAACTGAATCGCTTGGCTGCCTCTTCGGGATCCGGGCCGGTGTCGATGGCTTCTTCATCCTCGTCACCATCGGCCTCGTCCTCGTCGTTGGCGGCCTCTTCGCGCTCGAGAGCCATCATCTTCGGATTCTGCGGCTGAGCGATTTCATCCGGCGCGTTCGGGTCGACGAAGCCGACAATGACGTCCACCAGACGCATCTGGCCTGCCTTCACCGTTTCATAGTGCCGCAACAATAATTCGTAGGTACCCGGATAGCTGCCGAGTGCAATCTTGACGGCCTCCAAACCTTCTTCGATGCGCTTGGCGATGCGGATCTCGCCCTCGCGCGTCAATAATTCCACAGTGCCCATCTCGCGCATATACATGCGCACGGGGTCGGTGGTGCGGCCAAATTCGGCATCGAGGTTGGCAAGCGCCGCGGTGGCTTCCTCAACGGCTTCTTCGTCGGGAGCGGCCGTAGCGTCAGTCAACAACAACGACTCGGCGTCCGGTGCCTTTTCGTATACCGGAATGCCCATGTCGTTGATCATGTTGACGATGTCTTCGATCTGTTCCGGATCGACGATTTCGCTGGGCAAATGGTCGTTGACTTCAGCGTAAGTGAGGTAGCCCTGCTCCTTGCCGCGCGCGATCAACAGTTTGAGTTGCGATTGACGCTCGTCCGCGATTTGAGTCGCGGTGCCTGCTGGCGCTTTTTTAATCAAGGTGGACGCCTCGGTGGTGTCTGGAGGTTTAATGCTCAGCCGACAAGTATACGATCGTGGCCAATTTGTAGCCACTAATGCTTGGCGACTCAGGTGGGTGCCCGGGGGCGCCCTTTTGCTTTGAGAAGAGAACTAAGTTCGGTCTTTTCGTCGTAATTCAACCCCAATTCCTCAGCTTTTCGCAGCAATTCATCCATTCTGCGGCCAGGACCGCATTCCTCAAGTAGCTTTTCGATAGCCATTTGCAACTCTTTGGCAGCGCCTGGCAATTCAGCGACCATGGGATCAGAAATTGCCAATTCGCAGAGGCGGCCATATTCCGGCCGAGCCCGCCAGCGCTCCAGCAGCTTGGCGGTGTTCGGCTGTGCCATGGCGGCAGCCTGCTCCAGCAGTTCTTTCAACACGGCGACGCCCGGCCTGGTCACGTTATTCAGCATCTCCGGATCCTTGACGAACTGCGCTGCGCCTGGATGGTGCAGCACCAGCGTAATGGCCTGACTCAGCAGATTGCCGCGGCCGGCTGAGGCGCGGCCGGCTGAGGCGCGGCCGGCCGAGGCGCGGCCCGCGCTCACGCGTCCAAGTCTGTTACGACTCCGCTGGGTCGTCAGTGGTTCCTCGCGTGCATCGACGGTCCGGTTGGAAGTCGCCCGCGGGGCGTCGCCGGCGATAAAAGCCTGCTTCAGGGTTGCTGCGGGCATGCTGACCCGTGCCGCGAGGCGCTCGGCCAGCATTTCACGGTAAACGCCTTCCGGCATACGGGCAAACAGCGGCGCCGCCAATGCCTTGAGCTTGGCTCGCCCGTCGACGTGGTCCAGGTCGACCTCAGAAGTGAGTTGCTGCACCAAGTATTCAGATAGGGGCAGGGCGATTTTGAGCCGACCTTCGAAGGCGTTCGCTCCTTCCGCAGCGACTAGCGTGTCTGGATCGTGGCCTTCGGGAAGGAACATGAACTTGAGCTCGCGTCCATCGCGCGCCAGCGGGACGGAGTTCTCCATCGCGCGCCAGGCTGCCTGTCGGCCGGCGCGATCGCCGTCGAAGCAGAACACTACCTCGCTGGTCATTCTGAATATCTTGTTGAGGTGCTCTTGGGTGGTAGCCGTACCCAAAGTGGCGACGGCATACGTTATCCCCGCCTGGTGAAGACGCACCACGTCCATGTAGCCTTCGACGATCAATAGGCGCTTGAAATCCGCGCGCGCCCGCCGCGCCTCGTACAAGCCATAGAGTTCGCGACCTTTGTGAAACAGCGGCGTTTCGGGGGAATTGAGGTATTTGGGCTCCCCCTGGTCGATGACCCGCCCGCCGAACCCGATGACGCGTCCACGCGAATCTCGGATGGGAAACATGAGTCGATCGCGGAAACGATCATAAAATCCTGCAGTGCGCTCGCCACCGGGGGTGCGCTCCACAATGAGCCCCACTTGAAACAGTCGACGCCGCTCTTCATCGTGCGCTCCAAAGCGGTTGAGCAGGGCGTCCCATGAATCGGGCGCGTACCCCAACGCAAAGTCGGCGCTGGTTTTCGCATCGATGCCGCGTGTATGTAGGTATTTTTGAGCGCGCGCGTTGTCGGCGAGATTTTGTTCGAAGAATCGTGAAGCTCGCGCCATGATCTCGTGCAGATCGGCGGTGCCCGGGTCGCGCGCTGCCTGGGCCTCGCGCGGCAACTCGAGACCGGCCCGTTGTGCCAGGTCTGCGACGGCATCGAGAAATTCCATCTTCTCGTATTGCATGAGAAAGCCGATGACGGTTCCGTGCGCACCGCATCCGAAGCAATGATAGAACTGCTTGTCGGGGCTCACCCAGAAGGAGGGGGATTTTTCGTTGTGGAACGGGCAGCACGCTTTGTATTCGCGGCCGCCCTTCTTGAGCGGCACGCGCGCGCCGATGACCTCGACGATGTCCGAACGGGCGACGAGTTCATCGAGAAACGAGTCTGGGATACGGCCGGCCATGGACCGGTTGCGATCAACCGCCGAGCTTGGCTTTGATCTTTGCGCCCACCGCGGCCATGTCGGCGCGGCCCTGGGCCTTGCTTTTGATGATGCCCATGACCTTGCCCATGTCCTTGATGCTGGCGGCGCCGGTCGCCGCGATGGCATCGCCGATCAAGGCATCAATTTCGGCATCGCTCAACTGCGACGGCATGTAGCCCTGTAGCAGGCTGATTTCGCGGGTTTCCTTGTCCACGAGGTCAGGCCGGTTGCCTGCTTGGAATTGTGTCAGCGACTCCTTGCGCTGTTTGATCATTTTTTCGAGAACGCTCAAGACCTGGGCGTCATCGAGGGTGATGCGCTCATCGACCTCGCGTTGCTTGATTGCAGCCGTAATCATGCGGATGATGCCGAGACGCTCCTTCTCGCCGGAGCGCATCGCTGCCTTCATGTCGTCGGTAATTCGCCCTTTCAGAGTCAACAAGGGAGCGACATCGAGGTCTTAGATCAGTACGGGCGGGCCGGAGCCGGCGCGGGCGCACTGGCCGGAGCACCGCCGCCCGTGCCGCGCATGTTCTCGCGAGACAGGCGCTTCAGATGGCGCTTCACCGCTGCGGCCTTCTTTCGCTTACGTTCTTGGGTCGGCTTCTCGTAGAATTCACGGCGCCGAAGCTCGGTGAGGACGCCCGCTTTTTCACAGGCACGCTTGAAACGACGCAGGGCGGCGTCGAAATACTCGTTCTCGCGAACACGAACGCTGGGCATTCAAACCTCAAGGTTAAGGCAAAAAGAGCCGCCGGCATTCGGCGACAGGGGGGCGCATTCTAAAGTGCGGCCCCGCAAAAGGCAAAGGCTGGAATCCAAAGCAGCCGTGAAATGCCGTTAATGGGCGGTTTTGAAAGGATTTATGCGCGTAATCGGCATTGAAAGCTCCTGCGATGAGACTGCCGTCGCTGTTTACGACCTGGCTCAAGGCCTGCTATCGCACCGGGTTTTCAGCCAGGTGGCCATGCACCAGGCCTACGGCGGGGTTGTGCCCGAACTCGCGTCTCGGGATCACGTTCGGAGGCTCTTGCCGCTGGTCAGGGAAGCGTTGACCGACGCGGGTTCCGCCCCTGCGTCCATCGACGGAGTGGCCTACACGGCAGGACCCGGATTGATCGGGGCCTTATTGGTGGGTGCGGGCTTTGCGCGAAGTTTGGCCTACGCATGGAATAAGCCGGCCGTGGGCATCCATCATCTCGAAGGCCATCTGCTGGCTCCGCTGCTCGAGGCCAACCCGCCAGCGTTTCCGTTTCTTGCGCTGCTGGTCTCCGGCGGGCACACGCAGTTGGTCGACGTGGCTGGATTGGGACGCTACCGAATTCTGGGCGAAACGCTCGACGATGCAGCCGGCGAAGCCTTCGATAAGACCGCCAAGATGCTGGGTCTACCCTATCCGGGAGGGGCCGCTCTGGCTCGCCTAGCCGAGGCCGGCCGGAGCGGCCGCTTCGTGTTTCCGCGTCCAATGCTCGATCGGCCGGGCCTAGAGTTCAGTTTCAGTGGCCTCAAGACCGCCGCCCTAGTAGCCTTGCGGGGCCGCGAGTTGGACGACCAGTCACGGGCCGATGTCGCGCGCGGTTTCCAGGAAGCCGTGGTGGACACGCTCGGGGAGAAATCTCGCCGAGCATTGCGCGCCACTGGCCATCGACGCCTGGTGGTGGCCGGCGGCGTTGGCGCCAATCGGAAACTGCGCGAGCGCCTGGCAGCTGTCGCAACCGATTGCGGGGCGGAGTTGTATTTTCCGCGGGCGGAATTTTGCACCGATAACGGCGCGATGATTGCACTCGCCGGCTGCCTCAGGATGGTGGCGCATTCGGCTGGGAGCGGCGATCGACTCCGCTTGTCCGTGACAGCAAGAGCGAACTGGCCGCTCGAAGACACTGATCAATAGGGGCTAAGAAGTTTGATGGATAAGATTTTCATTCATGCGCTCAAGACCGAAACCATCATCGGGATCTTCGATTGGGAGCGGCAGGTCAAACAGACGGTGCTCATCGACATCGAACTCTCCGCCGACATTCGCAAGGCAGCGCTCTCCGATTCGATCGCCGATACGTTGAATTACAAGCGGGTGGCGAAGCGCGTGCTGGCTTTCGTCGAGGCGTCGCAATTTCATTTGGTGGAGGCGCTTGCGGAGCATGTCGCCATGCTGATCCTCGAAGAATTCGGCGTTGCTTGGGTCAGCATCGTCTTGAGTAAGCCGGGTGCGCTCCGCAGCTCGCGCGATGTCGGGGTTGCGCTGGAGCGCGACAGATTTCGTCTCGACGAATGGCGCGCGCAGCGCGGCCGACCCGATGCCCGGTGAAATTGTGCGCGATCGGCCGCTCTCTTGGCGGCAGGTGGCGACCGTCGCTGAAGGCGCGGCGTTAGAACTGTCGGATGCCGCGCGCCTACGGGTGCAAGATGCGCGACACGTGGTCGAATCCATCGTCGCCAACGGGATCCGTGCCTACGGGATCAACACCGGGGTCGGTGCTCTGTGCGACGTCGTTGTGGAGCCTTCGCAGCTGCGGCATTTGTCGCGGAACATCATCATGAGCCACGCCGTAGGCGTAGGTTCACCACTCGGACGCTGCGAGGTCCGCGCTATCATCGCCGCGGCGGTCAATAATTTCGCCCACGGCTATTCCGGTGTGCGGTTGGAAGTGGTCGAGCGATTGGTTGCGCTTCTCGCGCATGATTATATCCCGGAAGTGCCGGCCGCCGGATCCGTCGGATATCTCTCGCATATGGCGCATATCGCGCTCGTGCTTCTCGGTGACGGCTGCGTGCAACGGGCCGGCGGCCGCTGGCCCGGCATCGAGGCGCTCCGGGCCATGAACATGCAGCCCCTCACCTTGGAGGCGAAGGAAGGATTGAGCCTCGTGAACGGCACTCCTTGCGTCACGGGTTTGTCAGCGCTCGCGTTGCTGCGCACCGAACGTCTGCTGAATTGGGCTGACGTCATTTCAGCCATGACATTTGAGAACCTGCACGGCCAGTTGACGGCTTTCGATGCCGAGGGCATGGCCTTGCGGGCATCCCCGGCTATCGCGGAAGTAGGCGAACGGCTGCAGTCGATACTCGAGGGAAGCGCGATTCTCGCCGCCAGCGCCGGACGGCGTACCCAAGATCCCCTGAGCCTGCGCGCCATCCCCCACGTGCATGGGGCTGCGCGCGACCAATTTGCGCGTACCGCTCAAGTGGTGGATTCCGAGTTGGCGGCAGCGACCGACAATCCCCTCGTTGTGGGAACCGAAGACGCTCCGCGGGCCATTTCGCAGGCCAACGCGGTCGGCGCAGCGATCGGTCTGAGCGCCGACTCGCTCGGTATCGCGGTTGCCGAACTGGTCGCCATGTCGGAACGGCGCATCGATCGGTTGGTGAACCCATTGGTCAGCGGTTTGCCGGCATTCCTGGCATCCGACAGCGGCGCGGGCTCCGGATTCATGATTGCGCAATACACCGCCCTATCGCTGGTCGCGGACAACCGCCGTTTGGCTGCGCCGGCCAGTCTGGACGGGGGCGTCACGTCGGGTTTGCAGGAAGATCACCTCAGTCATGCGACGCCGGCCGCCATCAAATTGCTCAAAATTCTCGACAATGCCGAGTTCATCTTGAGCATAGAGCTATTGGCGGCGGCGCAAGGCTACGATTTGCAAAGCGGCAACCTGACGCGCGCATCGAACACCGACATCGTGTACCGAGCGGTGCGGACGCACATCCCGCACTACCGGGACGATCGGCCTTTGGCCAAGGACATAGAACGGGCCCGAGAACTGATACGCGGACCCATCGCCGTCGATGCCGAACCGGAGATCGAACTCGAAACCGAACGCATCGTGAGTCCTAAATCGCGGCGCCGCCGGAACCCATCCTAGATGCTGCGTCCGCCATCCACGGCGATAATTTGACCCGTGATGTAGGGAGCGTCCTTTGCGAGGAACAGCGCCGTGCGAGCGATGTCTTGGGGGGTACCATAGCGCTTGAGCGCGGTCTTCGCGATGATCTCGCGCTTCAAGGCTTCATCCATGCCGTGCTCGGGCCAGAGTACCGGGCCGGGTGCAATACCGTTGACGCGCACCTGCGGGCCCAATTCGCGCGCCAGGGAGCGCGTGAGCATAGTGAGCCCCGCCTTGGCTATGCTGTATACAGGATGCCTTTTCAGGGGCCGGAGGCCATGAATGTCGACAATGTTGATGATGAGCCCGGATTGCCTCCGCAAGCTGGGCGCGGCGGCCTGCGCCAGGAATAATGGTGCCTTCAAGTTGCTGCCCATCAGATCGTCCCAGTGTGCGAAAGTGATCTCGCCGATCTGGGTTGGGTAGAAAGTGGACGCGTTGTTGATGAGAATATCGAGCCGACCGAATTCACGCAGTGCGGCCCCGACCAACGTGTCCGACGCCTCCGGGTCGAGAAGATCCACGGACAGGACGGCGACGGATCCCATGCGAATTCGATTGAGCTCTTCCGCCAACGCCAGCGCGGCCGCTGCGGAGGTTCGATAGTGAATCAGCGCGTTCGCTCCCGCCGCGTGCAGCGTGCGCACGATTTCCGCGCCGACTCGCCGCGCGCCACCGGTTATCAAAACCACATGGTCCCGAAGGGGAGAGGGATCGTTAGTCATCGTCATACCGAGGAACGATACCGGATTGTCCCGACCGGGTGTACTCATGCGCCATGAAGCGGCCCTAAGCCCCGACGAAGTTCGGCATACGGAACGCGTTCGCAGCTTCATCGCGGACGAGATCGCCAAGGCCGCTGGATGGATCAGTTTCGAATGCTTCATGGATCTCGCCCTCTACGCGCCCGGGCTGGGCTACTACAGCGCGGGCGCGCGCAAGTTCGGCGGCAGCGGCGATTTCACCACCGCACCGGAGATATCGAGCTTGTTCGGCGCCTGCATTGCCCAGCAATGCGCGGAGATCTTCGGCGAGGTCGCGAGCGGATCAATCTTGGAGGTGGGCGCCGGCACCGGCCGGCTGGCCGTGGATACATTGACCCGTCTCGAAACGCTCGGGCGGCTACCGGAACAGTATTTCATTCTCGAGGTGAGCGCTGATCTGCGTGAGCGTCAGCACGACCTGGTTCGCGAATGCATTCCACATTTGTTGTCACGCGTGAGATGGCTCAAGGCACCGCCCGATGATCCATTCGACGGCGTGATTCTGGCCAACGAGGTGTTGGACGCGCTCCCGGTCGCGAGATTTCGCTGGTACGAGTCTGAATGCGAGGAGCTTGGCGTCGCCGTGTCGAATGGCTTATTCATGTGGTCGGCGCGGCCGGCCGGTCCTAAAATGACCGAAACCTGCAGCCAACTTGCCGCAGCCGCAGGAGGCTGGGAAGGGGGTTATGTATCCGAATATTGCCCGCGATTGGGAGCCTGGACGCGCAGTGTCGTTCGATGTCTGCGCGAGGGCGCCGTTCTGTGGTTCGACTACGGATTGCCGCGCGCTCAGTATTATTTGCCGGAGCGACAGGACGGGACCTTGATCTGCCACTTTCGGCAGCGTGCACACGAAAACCCGTTCATCCATCCAGGGCTGCAAGACATCTCCGCATGGGTCGATTTCACGGCGCTTGCCGAGGCGTGCAGCGCCGCCCGCTGCGAACTCGCCGGTTTTACAACCCAGGCGTATTTCCTGGCCGGACTCGGCATCGATCGGGAGATGCGAGTCCTCGCCGGCGAGAACGAGGGGCGATTCGCTCGGCTGGCGAATCAAGCGAAGCGGTTGATGCTTCCGGGTGACATGGGCGAACGCTTCAAGGCGATGGCATGGACGCGCGGCATCCGTCGTGAATTGTCCGGGTTCGTATTGCGGGACCTACGGCACGCGCTTTAAGACGACGGTGCCTTGAGGTAGTCGGCCAGCTCCGCGATGGCGCGCACCCGGCGCTCGTGCAGGCGCTCTGCGATCTTGGCTCCGCTATGCGCGGCAATGTCGTCGTGCGATGGCTTGATTGCCGCTGCAGCATCGCGTGCCGCGCAGACATATCCGCGCTGCGGGTAAGGGTTGTTCTCCATTCCCGTCCGGCCTCGCGCATCGGCCTCGCAGGCGAGCAGCACCTGGGCGAACCGCTCCGGTCGCCGGAAGGCGTCCGCCCGCTCCATGAATTCCAACAAGGTCTTGGGCCGCAGCTCGAACGCCCGATGAACGAGCCCGTGATAGCGAGCGACGAGCACAGCGAGTTCGCGGTAATCGCTTGGAAGCCGAAGTCGCGCACACAACGCTTCGATAAGCGCGACACTGCGCTCCTCGTGCCCGCGATGGCTCGGCCACTCGGAGCGCGGCGTCACGCCCTTGCCCAGATCGTGAACCAGCGCCGCGAATCGCACTCTCGTGTCCGCAGATATCGCGACCGCTTGGTCCAGCGCCAAGAGCGTATGCATTCCCGTGTCGATTTCGGGGTGCCACTGTGGGGGTTGCGGCACCCCGAACAGCGCATCGATTTCGGGGTAGATCGGCTTGAGTGCGCCGCACTCTCGCAACACCTTGAAAAAAGTGCTGGCCGACGGCTCTCGCAACGCTTTCTCGGTTTCCTGCCAGACGCGTTCGGCGACCAATGCGTCCACCTCGTGCCGCGCCACCATGCTGCGCATCATGGCAACGGTTTGCGGCGCTATATGAAACCCGAGCGGCGCAAAGCGCGCAGCGAAGCGCGCAACCCGCAGCACTCGTACCGGGTCTTCGATGAAAGCCTCCGATATGTGCCGCAATGTCCGTGACTCAATATCGCGTTTGCCGCCGTAAGGATCGACCAGCGTCCCGTCCGCCGACTGCGCAATGGCATTGATGGTCAGATCCCGTCGCGCGAGGTCCTCCTCCAGCGTAACCTCAGGACCGAACTCGACGGCAAAGCCGCGATATCCCGGAGCGACCTTGCGCTCCAGCCGCGCCAGCGCATATTCCTCGTGGCTTTCGGGATGCAGGAATACCGGAAAATCGCGGCCGACCTCGCGGTATTTCATCCGCAGCAGTTCCTCCCGCGTGCCCCCGACTACGACCCAGTCGCGTTCTTTCACCGGAAGTCCCAACAAGGCGTCCCGAACGGCTCCACCAACCAGATACACTTGCATGGGTGAATAGTAGCAGCAACCTTCCGAGGATCCTCATGGCGGTGGTCCTCGGGCTCATCGCGTCGGCGATTGGTGGGTGCTACTTGTTGGAAGGCGCCGCGGGCCAGCTGTCGCTGATGTCCAAACGAGAACCTATCGCTCGGGTGGTTCATAATCCCGGGACTCCGCCCGCGCTGCGCACGGAGCTCGAGGAAGTGACCTCCATACGGGACTTTGCGAGTCACGAGTTGGGGCTTCCCGACAACGGCAGTTATCGTAGCTACGCGGACGTCGGGCGACCCTACGTGGTGTGGAACGTGGTGGCGGCGCCCGAGTTTTCGGTCGATGCCAAGCAGTGGTGCTACCCGATTGTGGGATGTGTCGCGTATCGCGGATACTTCGCCCTGCGCAAGGCCCGCTCATTCGCGGACAAATTGCGGACGCAGGGCTTTGATGTAAGCGTCGGCGGCGTCGCCGCCTATTCCACGTTGGGGCACTTCGATGACCCCATACTCAACACTATGGTCGGATGGAACGACGTTGAGTTGGCTGCCATCGTGTTTCACGAACTCACGCATCAATTGCTGTACCTGCCGGGAGACGCCTCGTTCAATGAAGCGCTTGCCACGACGGTCGAAGAGGAAGGCGTGCGTCGTTGGCTGTTGACTCGGGGGCGCGATGCCGATTTGGCAGAGCATCTCGTGCAACAAGAACACTACCTTCAGGTCATCGATCTGCTGCGTCGTACGCGCGCTGAGCTGCATGCCCTTTATGCTTCAGGCGTCGATGCGACGGCCATGCGGGAGCGCAAGCGCGCGACCTTCGCCGCTTTGCGCGGCTCCTACACGGGCCTCAAGGCACACTGGAGCGGCCGTGCGCCGTTCGAGTCTTGGTTCGAGGGGGAGATCAACAACGCGCATCTGGCGTCGATCGCGACATACTACGACTGCGTGCCGGGCTTCGAACGGGAACTCGCTGCAGCGAACGGAGACCTCACACTCTTTTACCGGCGGGTTCACGAACTCGCGAAACTCGATCAAGCGGCGCGCGATGCCGCCGTGTGCGCCAAACCGTGATCACGGCAGGTGCAGAAGATGGTGTTGCAGACGGGGCGGCTAGGGTGCCAAGGTCATGGCCAGCACCACGACATCGCGATTACTCGGCAATGCCACGCTCGAGACGGTCTTGGCGTTGTTGATCGCCAGCGAATATTCGTACAGGTAAAACGTTCGGTTATCGGTCGCTCCGGTGGAGGTGAGCCGATAGGTCATGCTCAATGCCTTCGACTCGCCGGCATAACTTTGCGGCGTGTACCAATCGCTCAAGCTTTGTGTGGCAGTTGTCGTCGTGCCGTCCGTATACGTCACGACGAATGCTTGGCTCGCTTGATTGCCGTTGACGGCGGTTGCCAACAGATTGAGGGTTGAGAACTGACCGGCGGGCAGAGTCACCGTGCCGCCGGTGACCGCATCCGGCACGCCCGCGCCGAGCAGCGCGTACGAGACGCCTGCATACGTCAAAGAGGTGCCCAGCAGCGTCTCGGAATACGCGGCCGAATGGGTGTCGAGCCCGCCATTCGTCACGGTGCTGCCGTTGTTGAAGATGCCATAAACGTTCGCCGCGGACGTCAATGCCACCTCCGCGGGATTGGTCGCCGGCGAATTCGTCGTCGTGTCGGAACCGGCTAGGGTGACCGCCAGCACGACGACGTTGCGATTGTTCGGCAAGGTAATGCTCTTGACGGTCTTCGCCGAGTTGATGGCGAACGAATAGCCGTAGAGATAAAAAGTGCGGTTGTCCGTGGCGCCTGTTGAGATGAGCCGGTAGGCCATGGTCACCGCCTCGGACTCTCCCGCATAGCTTTGAGGCTTATACCAGTCGCTCAAGCTTTGCGTGACGGCGGTGGTGGTGCCGTCCGTATAAGTCACCACGAACGCTTGATTGGCTTGACTGCCGTTCACGCCCGTGGCCAACAGATTGAGCGTCGAGAAATTCCCCGTCGGCAGGGGAATGGTGACGCCGCTGGCCGCGTCGGCCACGCCGGCACCCCCTAGAGTGAAGGGGATACCCGACCATGTCACGGCGGAACCGAGCAACGTGTCCGAATAGGCGAAGTCGTGCGTATCCATGCCGCCGTTCGTGACCGGCGACCCGTTGTTGAACATTCCGTATACATTGGCCACGGACGCCAAGCTCACCGATGTGGTGCCGCTAGGCGGCGGCGTGGTCCCGGTGGATCCGGAGCCGGAGAGCGTAGCGGCCAGGACGACGACATTGCGGTTGTTGGGCAGCGTGACGCTTTTAACCGTCTTCGCGGAGTTAATGGCGAAGGAATACCCGTACAGGTAGAAAGGACCCGTTTGCTCAGCCCCGCTCGAGCTGACGCGGTAGGCCATGGTCACCGCTTTGGACTCGCCCGCGTAGTTCTGCGGCGTATACCAATCGCTCAAGCTTTGCGTGATGGTGGACGTGGTGCCGTCCGTGTAAGTCACCAAGAAAGCCTGATTCGTTTGGTCGCCGTGAACGCCCGTGGCCAACAAGTTCAAGGTCGAATAGCTGCCCGACGGCAGCGCAATGGTCGAGCCGCTGACGGCGCTCGCAGCGCCGGCAGCGCCGAAGTCGAAGGTGACCCCGTTCCATGTCACGGTGGTACCCAGTAGATTCTCGGAGTACGCGAAGCCGTAGGTATCCAAGCCGCCGTTGGTGACCGCCGAGCCGTTGTTGGCGATGCCGTAGACGTTGTAGGCGGCAGCCAGGCTGACCGGCGCACTCGTGCCGCCCGTGCCGGAGGAAGAGATCGTGTAAGTGGCACTGCTCACGGCGCTGTTCGTGTAGCCGCTGGCTACGGCGATGGCGTTGACGGTCGTCGTGCTGCTGATGGTCAATGCCGCGGAATATTTCGCCGACCCCGTGGTCGGTATCGAACCATTGGTGGTGTAGTAAATGGCGGCTCCGGGCGTCGCATCGGTAATGGTCACGGATTGGACCGACGTATAAGTGTTTGCCCCCGGAGATAACGTCGGTGCGGTTGCGGTCGGCGTGGACCCGTTGAGCAGCCCGAACACGGCAATCGTCCCGGCGCTGCCGACGTAGACCTTGCCGTTGGCGATAGTCGGAGTAGTGAACTTGACCGCTGTGCCGGGCACATCGCGGTTGTTGGCGGCTTGGCCGCTGTTGTAGAGCATGGTTGCCAGATTGGTGGCGTCGTATGCGTAGAGCACCTGGCAGTTCGAGCCGCCGGAGCAGGTGTCGCTCCACCTCGAATTGTCCAAGCCCCAGAGGATGCCGTTACCCGTTCCATTCGCCGAGATGGACGGGTCGGGTCCGGCAAAATCAAAGGCCAGGGCGCTGGTTGATGTCGGCGACGTTGAAATCAGACCTGAATTGTTCGCGTTGAAAGAGAAGGCCTTCAGCGGCTCGGCCTCGCCCGTGTCGTCATTGCCGCCGGCCCAATAAAGATATCCATTCCAATAGGCGGGTGTGCCCCAGAATCCGGAAAACACGTTCGGAATTTCTTGGACAATATCCGGATCCGAGTCCGTGCACGTGGGAGATTCCTTGACGCAATACCCGCCCATGTCATTGCGGTTGACCAAATACAAGGTTCCCGCCTTGCCGATCATAGTCAGCAACTGCGTGCCGTTGGCGAGCGTCGGCAGCAGGATCAGGCCGCCGGCTGACATGTCGTTGTCGACATTCGACAGGGCGGCTTGATTGTAGGGCGTGAAATAATCGAGCACGGGTAAGGTCGAGCCGTTCGGCGCGCCGAGTTTGACGATGCTGTCGCTTCGGTCGGTGGCATTCCACGACCCGTTGCCCGTCGCGAAATAAATGTTGCCGCTGGAATCCGCGGCCGGCCCGCTACCGCTCATCCAAATTCCGCCGGCGTAACCGTTGGGAGTGTCGTTGTACACGGCCTCTTGGGAGAGGCCCGACGCCAAGTAAGACATGATCCAACCGTGCCACGGCGAGGTATCGCAGTGGCTGGACCAGCCGATCACGACGTGACCGTTTTCAAGGAGCAGGGCCGCCCGTTGGTTTTCCTGGCGCGCATTGAACGTCACTGTGCTGCCGTTGCCGTCCGAGGCGGTGCCCGCCACCGATGCTTGAATGTTGGCGGGGCCGCCGAACTTCTCGGCGCCCGTGCCGGTGTCCAGCGCGTGCAAGTATTGATAAATCGTGCCGTTGAGCTTGGACTTGGCAACCACGTACAGCGTGCCGGTCGTAGTATCGATCACCGGCGTGCCGGTGATGCCGACTTCCGTGGTAATGTCGCCGCATCCGAGGTCGGCACTGCTGCTGACCGTGCTTCCGCCGGACGGAATCAGGCTTGCCTGCCAGTAAACACTGCCGTTGTCCGCGTCGATGGCGAATACGCTGTCGTGCTGGGTGGCGACGTACACGACATTGTGCGTGCCGCCGCCGACGCTGACGTTGGGTAGATAAAGCGGTTGCGCGTACACAGACCCGTCCACGGTGACCGTGAACAGCTTGCCGAACTGGCTGCTGTTCACATTGGCCGGCGTGAGGAGGGTTTCCTGGATGTTTTGTCCGGTGCGGGAATTGTCATTGTGATACGTCGTTACGTTCACCTGCGCCTGCAGCGATATCGCATACATGGAGAACAAAGAAGCGGCGGCGAGGCCGAACCGACGACGAGATCCCATTGTTCTTTATTCTCGCTATTCTTGCTAAGCCGATGCGGCGCTTTCCTGCAATCGAGCCTATCTAAGAATATAAAACCCCGGACAGGAATATAGAGTAATGAGACATAATGAAAAATTCATTTCACGTCTAGATGCGCCAGCCAACAGCAGAGTTCATACGTCACCGCACCCCGGCCTTTCGCCGCACGAACCTGGGGATGTTTGCCGCGGGCGTGGCGACTTTCGGTTTGCTGTATTGCGTGCAGCCATTGATGCCGGAGTTCAGCCGGCAATTCGATGTAAGGGCAGCGGAGAGCGCGCTATCCCTGTCGCTCACGAGTGCGGTATTGGCGATCACCATGCTGTTTGCCGGGCCGATATCGGACGCTTGTGGCCGGAAAGCCATCATGACCTTGTCGTTGCTGTCTTCTACGCTGATCGTCTTGCTGTCGGCGGCGGCGCCGACGTGGCACAGCTTTCTGCTGTTGCGTGCGTTATTGGGACTCACCCTAGGGGGCGTGCCTGCGGTGGGCATGACCTACCTCACCGAAGAAGTGCATCCTGACTCGATTGGGCTCGGCATGGGTCTCTATATCGGCGGCAATGCCGCGGGCGGCCTGGGCGGTCGCATGATTACCAGCGTGCTGACTGATTTTTTCGGCTGGCGCACCGGCATCGCGGCAATGGGTGCCATTGGCGGCATCGCGGCATGGGTGTTCGTGCGCAGTCTGCCTCCGTCAGTGCACTTCATCCGGCAACCGCTTCGATTGCGGCCGTCCTTGCAGCGTTTCGCCGCCGTATTCCGTGATCCGGGTTTGCCTTGGCTGTTTGCGGAGGGGTTCGTGCTCTTAGGCTCGTTTGTCACGGTGTACAACTACATCGGCTACCGCCTGATGGCGTCGCCCTACGCAATGTCACAGGCTGCCGTCGGCATGATTTTCAGCGTTTACGTGGTGGGCATGTTCAGCTCGTCGTGGATCGGACATCTGGCGGGCCGATTGGGTCGGCGCAAGGTTCTGTGGACGATGTTCGTGCTCATGCTGGCAGGGCTCGCATTGACGATTGCCACGTCGGTTTGGCTGATCGTCGCCGGAATCGTCATCATCACCTTCGGCTTCTTCGGTGGGCACTCGATCGTCAGCAGTTGGGTCGGGCGCCGCGCCGGCAGCGCCAAGGCGCAAGCGTCCTCGACGTACCTCTTCGTCTACTACATGGGGTCGAGCGCGGCGGGCGCCGCCGGTGGTTTATTTTATACCGATCATGGCTGGAACGGCGTCGCCGCATTCGTCGCCGCCTTATTTGGTGTTGGCTTGCTGGTCGCGTGGCGGCTCTACTACTTGCCGCCGCTGCCGACTCCCCAGTCGATTCCGATCGAGCCTCCGTTGCCTTAACGCGATCAGGGTGTGGGACTATCCGGTTCGGCCCGCGGCTGCACGGTTGTGACTGAGTCTCGCGTTATCTTCCAAGGCGCCTAGATATTGCCGCGCCGACGCCATCATCGACTGTGGTTTGATCCCAAGCCTGGCGAAGCCGTCATCCGTGCACACGCTATCGACCGTCAGAGATCGATAGTTGTCGCTCGAGAACGGGCGCCCCGGCACGAAGTTCATCACGAGCCCCTGCAAGCGAGCGGCGAAGTTTGGTAGCCCGATGATCCAGCGGCGATGCCCCGTGAGTTTCGCCACCAATTGAACGATCTCGCGCAGCGTGTAGACCTGAGGGCCTCCCAACTCGTAGGTTTGTCCGTCGGAGGGGCCCCCGCGCAAACACCGGATCAGTGCCTCGATTACGTCGTCGACCAGGACCGGTTGAAAGCGCGTATTCGGCCTTGCCAACGGAAACACCAGCGGAACGGACGCGAGGAGATTCGCGAAGCGGTTGAGGAAGGAGTCGCCCGGGCCGAAGATCACTGACGGTTGGAAGATGGTCCAATCGAAGCTTGCACCGCTTTCGCGAATCAGCTTTTCGGCCTCGCCTTTGGTGCGCAGGTAATAGCTCGGGGCATCGACCGCCGCCTTCAGGGCGGATACTTGCAACAGCCGCGAGATCCCGGCGGATCGTCCGGCTTGCAGCACGACCCGTGTGAGCTCGGTGTGGGCGCGACGAAAGCCGCCTCCGCCGAACCCGCGCTCATTGAGGATGCCGACCAGGTTTATAACCACGTCCTTGCCGCGAAACCGCTCGCTCAGTTGCGCTTCGTCATAGACATCGCAATTTTCCAGCGTCAGTCCAGGCAACACCAACAGGTGCTTGTGCTGCTCGCGGTCGCGGGACAGCACCGTGACTCGATGACCGTCTTTAATCAGGCGTGCGACCAGACGGGTTCCCAAGAAACCGGTGCCGCCGAGAATGCAGATGGACAATAGTTTCATTGGTCAACGAACGGGGATGAGGAAAACCTGGGTCCCGCGCCGCACATTGAGCACCAGTACATTCGCTCCCCGGGCGGCTTCGCGGAACGTCTTGGCGTTCGACACCGGTGTACGGCCGACACCAACAATCAAGTCGTTCGCCTTGATGCCGGCCTGTGCCGCAGGACTTCCTTCCTGCACGGTGCGCACCAACACGCCGCCGCCGTTGGGGGCGTCGACGAGTTCAGCGCCCTCTAGTCCTTCGTTGATGTCCGCTGCGTTGGCGGCCTCCGCTTCACTGCGTTCTGCGATCAGGGCGATCACTTTTTGCGGCTTGCCGTCGCGCAAAAAACCTATATCGACCTTGTCGCCCACCCGCAGCATGCCGATGGCATTTCGCAGCTCGCCCGCCCCTTTCATGGTGACGCCGTTGATCGAGGTGATGATGTCGCCGGTTTTGATGCCGGCACGTTCAGCCGACGATCCCGGAGCCACCCCGGCCACCAATGCGCCGGTCGTTTCAGCCAAACCGAATTCCTTGGCGATCTCGGGCGTTACATTGTAGATGTTGACGCCGAGGATGCCGCGCTTCACCTGGCCGTACTTGATCAGCTGGTCCATTACTCCTTTGACCATGTTGACTGGTATCGCGAATCCGATCCCGATGTTACCGCCGCTGCCCGATAGGATCGCCGAATTGATTCCGACGAGTTCGCCCTTGAGGTTCACGAGTGCGCCGCCCGAGTTCCCTGGGTTGATCGAGGCGTCGGTCTGGATAAAGTCCTCGTAGCCCTCGGGATTGATGCCGGTACGACCGAGCGCGCTGACGATACCCGCGGTTACCGTATGCTGTAGGCCGAACGGATTGCCGATCGCCACGACGAAGTCGCCCACCTCGAGGTGCGCGGAGTCTCCAAGCGACATGGCGACCAGATTCGGCTGCTTCGCCTGCAGTACCGCGATGTCCGCGCCTTCGTCGCTGCCGATGACTTTGGCGCTGAAGCTTCGATCGTCGAGCAAGGTGACGGTGATTTCGCTGGCGTTTTCCACTACGTGATAGTTGGTGACGATGTAGCCATTCTTGGCGTCCACGATCACGCCGGATCCCGCGCTTTGAAACTGGCGCTCGCGCGGTTTCGCGTCGGGTGGAACGTCGAAGAAGCGGCGAAAGAATGGATCGTCCATGAGAGGATTGCGCTGGCCGGGCTTCTCTTTGATCGTTCCGCGAGTGGCGATGTTCACCACGGCGGGTGATACGCGCTTGACCATGGGTGCAAGCGAGGGCATCGGCGAGTCTGCAACGGGAGCGGTGGGCAGTGCGGCGTCCGCAATAGGCGCAGCGATGACTGCCGCAGCAAGCGAGGCTGCTGCAAGTAAGAGACGAAGGTTCATGCGCGGTCCTTAATTAAGTGATTCTATCGACGAGCTGCGAACCCCCCAAGCCTAAGGAAGCCGGTCCGCCGCGGCATAACCGACGCGGGGTGGCCGACAGGCCGCACCGACATCGTTTAACCGATGACAGGGCAGACGCTCGTCCGACCCCGCGCGCGGTTACACCGTGTCCGCAGCTCTCAAACTGCAATCTTACACGGAAGAGCGCGAGCAGCCGATCCTGTTAGGCAGCTTCAACCGTAATGCGATGCGGCTGCACTTTCGCAAGTTTGGGAATCGAGACTTGCAACACGCCATTCACGGCCTTAGCCGTGATGTTTTGCGTATCCGCCGAGTCAGGCAGGTTGAAGCGGCGCCGGAATTCTCCCGCGACGCGTTCGATGCGGCGCGCCTCGCACGCCTCGCGGCCTGGTTCTTCGCGCTGCCCGCGAATCGTAAGCATACCGTGGTCTGCCGTGATCTCCACGGCCTTGGGATCGACACCCGGCAAGTCCACATTCAACAGGAACCGATTCACATCCTCGTGAATATCGGCCTGCGGCAGCCAAACGCCGGAATCGGCGGCGGTGGTCTGTGGTGCACTGAACAAACGATCGAGATCTTTTTGAAGCCGGCTGACGAGTGCCCAAGGCTCATAACGCACGGTCATGGTGTTTTCCTCACAAAATTTAGTGGTAGACCAAGGACAAAAGATTGCAGTACACATCTGCTTGGCCGGAAAAATTGGGACGAGAGGGTTTTTTTCAACCGCTAGCGCTCGAATGAGCACGCGCCGAGTCAAAAAAGTCAATGGAACATATTGTGAATAAGATGTGCAAACACAAGATGTTGCGATTAGGTGAAAATCCTCTTGACCGAGATGCCATGAAGTGAAGCGAGCTAGTTTCTCGGAAGATTTTTATAACCCTATGATATTAATATATTTATAAGTACCAAAATTACTGCAAAAAGATCTTGACGGTGACGGTCGCCAGTCTTACCCTTCTGCTCCGGACACAATATGTTGTGGTCCCAAAGTTCGCGATAGTCCCCGTAATCTTTGACCCGTCGCCATCGTTTATGTTGTCGGGACCACCGCCTTTTATCTTGACCGATTCGCGAGATAATTCTAAGGGAGCCTTTAATACCCATGAATACGGTGGTCAAAATACAGCCCAAGGATGTAAGCAGCATCTCTTTCCAGGAAGCGTCGTTCGACATCTGGGATAAGAAATACCGCCTTACGGCGAAAGATGGATCGCCCATCGACAAGTCGATGGACGACACTTACAAGCGCATTGCGCGCGCCCTCGCGGATGTCGAAGCGGAAGAGCTTCGCGAACAATGGTACGACTCGTTCCTCTGGGCATTGCGCCATGGCGCCATTCCTGCCGGCCGGGTCACTTCGAATGCCGGTGCTCTGGAACACAAACCCGCCACTTCGACCATCAATTGCACGGTGTCGGGCACCATCCATGATTCGATGGACGATATTTTGAATAAGGTTCACGAGGCTGGCCTGACACTCAAAGCAGGTTGCGGCATCGGATATGAATTCTCGACGTTGCGGCCGCGCGGGGCGTACGTGTCCGGAGCCGGCGCTTACACGTCGGGCCCGCTATCGTTCATGGATATTTACGACAAGATGTGTTTCACGGTGTCGTCGGCGGGCGGCCGCCGCGGCGCGCAAATGGGCACGTTCGATATCGGGCATCCCGACGTCTTGGAATTCATACGCGCCAAGCGAGAGAACGGCCGTTTACGGCAATTCAATTTGTCTTTGCTCATCACTGACGAATTCATGAAGGCCGTCAAGAGCGACGGCGACTGGAAGCTGGCGTTCCCGCTGGGCATCAAGGAATTCGAAGCGGAGCGGCCGGATCTGCAAGACGCCTCGAAATTCGTGTGGCGTGAATGGCCGCACACCGACGGCTATGTCGCGAACGAGGAAGGCCTGGTCGCTTGCAAGGTTTATAAGACGCTGCCGGCGCGGCGTGTCTGGGACGTCATCATGTCCTCTACGTACGATTTCGCCGAGCCGGGTTTCATCTTGATCGATCGAGTCAACGAAATGAACAACAATTGGTGGACGGAGGATATCCGCGCCACCAACCCGTGCGGTGAACAACCGCTGCCGCCCTACGGTTCGTGCCTCTTGGGCTCGGTGAATCTCACCAAGTTCATCGTCGATCCATTCACCGAAGACGCGCGCTTCGATTGGGAAACTTACCGCAAGGTCGTGAAGATCTTCACGCGCATGCTCGACAACGTGGTCGAGATCAACGGCTTGCCGTTGGCGCCGCAGCGCAATGAAATTCTCCGCAAACGCCGCCATGGGATGGGCTTCCTTGGATTGGGCTCGACCATCACCATGTTGTGTATGAAATACGGGTCCAAGAAGTCGGTAGCGTTCTCTCAAAATGTGTCGCGCGAGATGGCGATTGCCGGATGGGAGGCCGGCCTGGAGCTGGCGCGCGAAAAGGGCCCCGCGCCCATCATGAACGAGGAGTTCACGATAACGCGCAAGATGCTGCGCAAGCGTCCCGAGATGGAAAAGGACGGGTGGCGCGTCGGCGCCAAGATAGCGGGGCGCGTGTTGCATGCGCGCTATAGCCGCTACATGCAGCGCATCGCCGAAGCGTCGCCTGAACTCGTCGACGAACTCGCCGAGGTCGGGGCACGCTTCACGCATCACACCTCGATAGCGCCCACGGGCACTATCTCCTTGTCGTTGGCAAATAATGCATCGAACGGCATCGAGCCTTCGTTCGCGCATCATTACTTTCGCAATGTGATTCGCGAAGGCAAGAAGTCCAAAGAAAAAATCGACGTGTTTTCATTCGAACTGCTTGCCTATCGCGAATTGGTCAATCCGCGCGCAATGCCGAATTCTCAGAACGCAGCGGAAATGCTGCCTGACTATTTCGTCTCGGCAGACGATATCGGACCGAAAGAACACGTCGATATTCAAGCTGCCGCGCAGCTCTGGGTGGATTCGTCCATCTCGAAGACGGCGAACGTCCCCACCGATTACAAGTACGAAGGTTTCAAGGACATTTACCTCTATGCCTTTGAACAGGGACTCAAGGGCTGCACGACGTTTCGCTTCAATCCGGAAGCGTTCCAAGGCGTTCTGGTCAAAGAGGAAGATCTCAAGAACACTACTTACGTTTTCACGCTCGAGGACGGTACCGAAGTCGAGGCGCGCGGCGATCAAGAGATCGAATACGACGGTGAAATGCACACCGCCGCGAATCTTTTCGATGCGTTGAAAGAAGGTTACTACGGGAAGTTCTGACATGGCTCACATCAAGATCGAAAAGAAGATCGCCAAATATCGCGTGCTCAAGCCGGAAGCGAAGGAGGCCGCCGGGCCTGCTCCGAAGGAACCACCGAAGGCGCAGGACAACGTAATATGGATGCACGAGAAGCTCGAGCGGCCCGAAGTGCTGATCGGTTCCACCTACAAGATCAAGACACCCGTCTCCGACCATGCGATGTATGTCACGATCAACGACATCGTTCTGAACGAAGGCACGCCGCACGAACAGCGGCGACCGTTCGAGGTGTTCATCAATTCGAAGAATCTTGATCATTTCCAATGGATTGTCGCGCTGACGCGTGTCATTTCCGCGGTTTTCCGCAAGGGCGGCGACACGACCTTCCTGGTGGAAGAGTTGAAGGCCGTTTTCGATCCGAAAGGCGGCTACTGGCAACCCGGCGGCAAATTCATGCCGTCGACCATCGCGGAGCTGGGATACGTGATTGAGCGGCACTTACAGTCCATCGGTTTGCTCAAGAAGCCGGAGCTCGATGTGCATCAGCGCAAACTGGTCCAGGAAAAGCGCGCAGAGTTCGAAGCACGCGCCAAACAGACCGATGCCTTTTCGAAGTCGCATTTTCCCGATGGCGCACAACTCTGCACGAAATGCAGCACGGCGGCGGTGGTGATGATGGACGGTTGCACCACCTGCTTGAATTGCGGCGACTCCAAGTGCGGGTAGCTTAGGCGGAGGCGATCTCGATGAGCTTCTGGCGCTGTCGCCTTGGGGGCGCGCTGCAGGGACCTCACCCTTTCGACGCATAGCCACTGTGGTCCAAATCAGGGCGCTTGAACGGGTCCACATGACTCATGAGATCCAACACGCGGTGCCGCTGCAACACGCGTCGTCTAGCCGCCACGGCGATTTCGTGGCCCGCTTCGACGGTCAGGTTTGCATCGACCTCGATGTGCGCATCAACCACGATAAGATCGCCCATCTTGCGCGTACGCAAGTCGTGCACATTTCTGACGCCGGGCGTTTCAATGAGCGTGCGCCGAAGGTCGTGCTAGCCAATGCACCCGCGGTGGCGACATTTGCGGCATTCTCGAAGTCGTCTTCGTCTTCGACCTCGTCGAACGTTTTCATGGGTTCACTTCTCGAGCGGCCGTCAGAACTGCGTATGGAAACGCACGGCCCACACCGACACCGGCCCTCGGTCACGGTTGTACGCCGGGTGATCGATATATTGATAGTCGACCGTGAGCTGAGCGTGCGGCAGCACCGCCGCGTCGTAGTAGGCTTCCAGGATCTCTTCGGCTCCCGGATGAGGCAATTTCCCATCGCCGACCAGGATGCCGAGGCCGCCCGCGTTCAAGTATCGCTCACGCTCAGCGGAGATTCCGTTGTCGACCAGGGCAAGTCCCGCCGTATCCTGGGTGCGGCTCCATGCAGAGCCCTTCAGAGACAGTCCCGTTGAGACGGATCGATCGATATCCGTGAAATCGTAGGCTTCGACGTTGCCGGCCGCCTTGCTGACGCGTGCAAACAGGCCGAGATCGGCGCAGAGTTGTTGTTCGAGATTCAGTACGGCTCCCATGCGGCTACGATACTGACGTACGTTCGCAATGGCCACGGGGCTGTCAGTGCTCTGCGCCAGTTGCACGGCTTGCTCGAGCAGCCCCATACGCGCCCGGCTGTCGAACGCCGTAACCATGACCTTACCGGGGCGATCGGCAATGACGTGACGCTTCTCGAGTTCAGCAATCATTTGAAATTCATGAAAACCCGGATCCAGATGCACGCTGTTCGGCACATTGGATAGGTCGAATACCCCCGCGCGGATGGTCCACGCGTCCTGATACCATTCGGCGGCAGCGCCTACCGAGTAGCCCCAGGCATCGGCGGCATAATCGAAGGCCCCCGCGTCCACGTTGGTCCAATTAAAAAAATCGCCGCGTGGATCGTGCGCATATTGATTGTTGTCGAATATGTCGACGACACTGAATTTACCGAAAGTGAACACCCAGCGGTTCACACTTCGATAGCCGCCAAGCTGATTAGCATTCGCGTCGACGGCTACGCGCTCGCCGCCGACGTTTAGCGTGTCGCGCACCAACAAGCGGGGTAGCCTTAAATACGGTTGATTTTTTCCGACTTTGTAGTCCTCACCGCTGGGAAAGCCCGCAACTCCCAGCGTGTCGTCCAGGCCGAAGCCCTGGTCGAGTTCCGCATCGATCCAAACTTCCGCACCTGACCACAGGGCCGCGCCCACGTAGAGCGTGGCGTCCGTGGTCTCACGGCCGCTGTTGGACGAAAGGCTATTCGGTCCGCTGTACGGTGCATTGAATCCGAGCGTTTCTTGCTCGACGTAGGTGAATTGTCCGTGGATCGCGAACATTTCGTTCGGTGCCTTCTGTTGTCCATCCGCAGCTGAGTCGTCTGCCGCGAACGCGCTTTGGGCGACTCCCAGAACGGTGGGCGCAGCGACTACGAGCATCAAGGCAAAGACCACTTTGGATATTAGGCCCCGGGGATCCGGACCAACGTTGCGGACAGTCAAGAACCCGGCCATCACAATCCCCTTGCCTACCCAGAGCAGTTGCGCAATATACTCTACCCGAGTATACTACCAAAACAAGGACGGTCGAAAAATGCATCATGTTGCGAAGGAAAAGGTCAAGCTGCTGAATCGGATCAAGCGTTTGCGCGGTCAAATCGAGGCTATCGAGCGATCGATCGAGAGCGATCAAGAGTGCGCCGATGTCTTGCAGCAGGCGACGTCATGCCGAGGCGCTTTGGACGGTTTCATTGCGGAAGTCATCGAAGATCATATTCGCGAACACATGATCGATCCGCGCGCTGAGCGTGACGACCCGCGCGTGGCGGCCGCCGACGAGCTCATCGACATCGTTCATCGATATCTAAAGAAATAAGCGCGTTGCGCGCACCAATCGCACGCTCTGCCGAACGCGATCTGCGTCAATTCAGGAATGGTGTCGCACTTTTTTAAGTAAAGTCGGCCATGCTTCGGTTCGGGCCTTATAATGACGCATTATCTGTTCCCAAGTCATTGATTTTGAATTTCACTAAGTTGCAGCGTGCCCGCACGCTTAAAATAGCGGTGCTGTGGGCTTTGCTCGCGCCGTTCGCGAACGCTTACGGCGCCGCCGGTGACGGAAGCGATCCGTTTGCGCACCCGCCGGCGCTCGAGCGGGACATTCGATTTTGGATTCGCGTCTATACCGAGGTCACCACCGATGGGGGCCTGCTGCACGATGATTGGAATCTTGATTTGGTCTACGAGGTATTGCGCTTCGATCCTGCGTCCTCTCCGGCGCAACGCGAACGGCGTGTCGTCGAAGCGAAAGCACGCTACGCCGCGCTGTTGCGGCGGTTCGCGGACGGTTCCGCGGATGATCTGACGGCACACGAGCAGCGTATCCTACACGCCTTTGGCGAGAAGGCGACTTCAGCCGATTTTCGTGAGGCGATACCGCGAATCCGCTTCCAACTCGGGCAGGCCGATCGATTTCGCGAAGGCTTGATTCGGGCCGCGGTGTGGGAGAAGCACATCGCGCGCACCTTGTCGCAACACGGCGTGCCCGCCGAGATCGCAGCATTGCCGCACGTGGAGTCGTCCTTCAATCTGGCCGCGTACTCCAAGGTCGGCGCGGCCGGCCTATGGCAGTTCATGCCCTCGACCGCCAAGCGATACATGCGCGTCGACAGCTTGGTCGACGAGCGTTTGGATCCGTATACCGCGACCGAGGCTGCCGCGAACCTGATGCTGTACAACTACCGGCTGGTCGGCACGTGGCCGCTCGCGGTCACGGCGTATAATCACGGCCCCGGCGGCTTGCGCCGCGCGCAAGATGAACTTGGGACCGACGACATTGCCATGATCGTCAAGCGTTACCAAGGGGCCACGTTCGGCTTTGCCTCGCGCAACTTTTATGTCGCGTTCTTGGCCGCGCTCGAAGTGGATCGCAACGCCGAGAGGTACTTCGGTCCGATCACCCGCCTGCCGGATACAGAAAGCACGCCCGTGGAGCTCCCGGACTACATTTCGGTGGATGCGCTGGCGAAGGCGTTCAAAGTCGACATGGGGGCGTTGCGCGTCCTGAATCCGGCGCTGCGGCCGCCCATCTGGAGCGGGAGTCGACTCGTTCCGCGCGGCTACTTATTGCGGTTGCCCGGCACACAACCGCAGGCCGAAATCGCCGAGGGTTGGGCTCGCTTGCCGTTGTCGCAGCGCTTCTTGGCCCAGCGGAACGACGGCAATCACCGGCTTCGCCGTGGTGAAACCTTAGCCGGTGTTGCGGCTGCCAGCGGTGTGAGTGTGGCGAGATTGCTGGCGGCCAATGGCTGGAATGGCACGCACACCCCGGTACGGGGCGAACTGGTTAGAATTCCGGTGCCGGCCTCGCGCTCAGACATTGCGGGCAACGGCGCAGCCACGGTCGCTGCCGCTTCCCCCGTTGAGGCTGCAAATTCATCCGGCCCGGGCTCCGGCACCGCAACTTCCATGGCTGCCGCCCTCCCGGCACCCGTCGCGGAGACAGTGCCTGCACCGGCGACGACGCAAGCTTCGCCCGTGTCAGAGAGAGTTGCGCGACCTCCGAGCGAACCCGTTTCCGAACGTCAGAGTGCGAATGGCGATGCGTTGTTACCGGCCGCAAGCCCGGCGGGTAGTGCCGACACTACGGACTATGGGGTTGGCGCCGACAACACCGTGATTGTTCAGGCCGCCGAAACACTGGGACATTTTGCGGATTGGACGCAGGTCGACTCACAGGCGCTACGCGCATTGAACAAGCTGCACAAGAGCGCCATGGTGACGCAGGGTCGGAAACTAAAGCTGGATTTGTCGCAAGTATCGGCGGCCCGGTTCGTCGAGGCGCGTCGCGAGTATCATCGCCGTCTGCAAGAGACTTTCTTCGCGAGTCATCGGATCGCCGGCACGCTGAGCTATGCGGTAAAACGCGGCGACTCGCTTTGGACGATTGCCCAGCAGCACGACGATCTACCGGTATGGCTCGTGGCCCAATACAACCCCGACGTCAATTTCCAGGACATGCGGCCCGGGACCACGCTCACGCTGCCGCAAGTCGTCGGCATCAATCGTCAGTAATGCCGCGCGCATGCGTGAATTTTTTCAAGGTCGTACGCGTCTCATGGGTGGGCTCGAAATCGACGATGGACTGATCGACGCCGCGAAAACCCAGCACGAGTTTTTCGCTGCCGGCCACCCGCTTCAGCATTCCAACATCGAGCCCGAAATACATCGTCTGGCCCCAGGAGGCGATGGGTCTGTACGGTCCACTGCCGACATTCGGCGCATCCATCGGAGACAGGACCGCCGGTCCATCGTCCAGAATCAGCGTCACGGCACCTCGCAAGCGGATGTCGCCGACCTGCCTGTCGTTGCCGGGCGCAATGTGAACCCAGAGCCCGTAGGTAATCTCACCGCTCTTATCCCACTCCACCGGACCGAGGTACGCAAAGCTCGTTCGCTTGCCGTTACCCAGCACTACGTTCTGTCCGGTCTCCACGAATTCGATGGGCTCCTGCAGAGCGCCGACCGTCACGCCGGTCCGTTCGTCCAGAACTTCGGCGGGTTTGATGGAGGATTGGCCGGCGCAACCGACCAGAAGCCCGACGACCATCACGGATTGAACCAACGGCAAACGCATGGTTCTGATTATACAAGGTTCGTGAGCTACGGCCGCTTATGTCGTGCCGAGTACACGTTATAATTTTTCTCATGATTCCCCGAAGTCGCCGTCGAATTATCAACGGTTTGTGCACGCTACTCATGCTGGTCATCGGCTTGGGTGAAGCAATTCCGGGTTCCGCGACTGAAATTGCTGCCGCCGACCATGTGGTCGTGCACAAGGCCGAGCACAAACTCTACCTGTACAATGGCCACCGCTTGCTCGGCGAATACAAGGTCGCCTTGGGCCTGAGTCCCGTCGGAACGAAAGAACGGGAGCACGACTTCCGCACCCCGGAGGGGAGATATTTTCTGGCTCGCCGCAATACCCACAGCGACTATTTCCTGTCCATCCAGGTGTCGTATCCGAACAAACACGACGAACTGCGGGCGCGGAAGAACCGCTGGGCGCCGGGGGGGGCGATCATGATCCACGGATTGCCGAATGCGCCGAAGCATCCGCCGGCTTATTATGCGTCGAGCGACTGGACCGACGGCTGTATTGCCTTGTCCAATTCCGACATGGTCGAAGTGTGGCTGCGCACCCAAGACAACATCCCAATCGACATCTATCCGTAACGGGTGCTATGTGGAAACCTCAATTGTATCTTCCGACTTGGTTGACGCGCGCGTTACACCGAAAGGCAGCCTCGAACATCTGTCGCAGCAAGAGATAGCCAAGCTGCTCGACTCCGGCCAAGGTGGCCTGTATCCATTGTTTCGCAAATGCGCGCTCGCTGTTCTCAATTCCGGCAGCGACATCGATGATTCGCGGCGCATATTCGAGAAGTTCAGGGATTTCGATCTACGGATCGTCAGGCAGGCGTGGGGAATCAAGCTGGAGATCAAGAATGCGCCCGCGGCCGCTTTCGTCGACGGCGAGATGATTCGCGGATTGAAGGAGCACTTGTTTGCGGTGCTTCGGGACGTGGTATTCATCTCCAACGAGATCATGGAAAGCGGCCGCTTCGATCTGGCTTCGTCGTCGAGCATCACCAACGCCGTGTTCCATATTCTACGCAACGCCCGCGTTCTGGAACTGCAGGTGCCACCGAGCCTCGTCGTCTGTTGGGGCGGCCACTCGATTCGACGGGTGGAGTACGACTACACCAAGAAACTCGGCTACGAACTGGGGCTGCGCAGCCTCGATGTGTGCACGGGCTGTGGCCCCGGCGCAATGAAAGGTCCGATGAAGGGCGCCACCATCGGACACTCCAAGCAACGTATCGTCAACGGACGCTATTTGGGCATCACCGAGCCCGGCATCATTGCAGCGGAGCCTCCCAATCCCATCGTGAGCCAGTTGGTGATCATGCCGGACATCGAGAAGCGCTTGGAAGCGTTCGTACGTCTGGGTCACGGAGTCGTTGTTTTCCCCGGCGGAGCCGGCACGGCGGAAGAAATCCTTTATCTTCTCGGCATATTGCTCGACCCGGCGAATCGAGATTTGCCGTTTCCGCTGATTTTCACCGGCCCAGCCGACACCGCGGAGTATTTCGACCAAATTAACGAGTTCGTCGGCGCGACGCTGGGACCGACCGCCCAATCAAAGTATCAAATCATCATCGATGACCCTGCCGGCGTCGCGCGCGCGATGGTGCAGGGTCTGGCCAGGGTCCGCGACCATCGACGTACTGAAAGCGACTCCTATGGTTTCAATTGGCTGCTGAAGATTCCGCTCGAATTTCAACTGCCCTTCGAGGTCACGCACAAATCCATGCGGGGCCTGCGTCTATCCAATGATCAGCCGGTCCATGAGCGCGCCGCCAATCTGCGCCGCGCGTTTTCCGGCATCGTAGCCGGCAACATCAAGGAATACGGCATCAACTCGATCGAGAAGCACGGGCCGTTCGAACTCGTTGGAGAAGACTCGATCATGGATCCGCTCGATCGATTGTTGCGGGCGTTCGTCGCCCAGCGCCGCATGAAACTCACCGGCTCCGAATATACTCCCTGTTACCGATTGGTCGCATGAGCGAACCGCTCCGCATTCTATATCGATTCGATTTGCCGGATGGTTCTGCCAGCACGCTGGAATTCGATCGATTCGCTCGATTTCAGGATGTTCAAGGTACCCCCTTACAGAGCCGCCGTTCTTGATTGAGTTAGGTCTGTGCCGATGCGCCATTGTCCTTTCGACGACCGGGTGCACACGCATTGTCCGGCTGCCTTGCAGATGGCGTCGGCCGTCGGCCGTCGGGCTTCGCGGCGCTCGAAGATTTGTACGGGAATCTGCATGTGGTAAGTCGCGATATGTCACGTCGATTGGGCGCAGCCACACGTACCGACCCCGCTCGCAATGCGATCGCTGCGCTCGATGCGTATGCGACATTGTTGCCCGTAGCACTCGAGTGCTCGCTCAATGAATTCAAACCGCTGTTCGATGCATGGCAAACCAGGAGAATTCCAGCGATTTAACTTACCGCGACACTCTCTGAGATGCGCATCGCAATGCTCAAGGATGCATGGCGACGGCGCCAAGATGCCTGTGACACAGTTCCTGCCCTAGAGAGAGCGCGACACATACTGTCGTGCACATCATAGAGGCGCATGAAGATGAGCGACAGCAAGAACCCAACTCGATATACCGGAATAGATCGGCGAGCGCCACGCGTGGAGCCGGGCGCAGTGAAGTCGGTAGCAGCGAAACCGGGCGCAGCGGCTCCGCGGGAAACGTTCAAGACTGGTGGTCGTCATGCAGCGATCACGACCAACCTCTACAATTGGCACAGTTACAAGAATTGGGCCGACAAAGTGCGCGGCAGCTGGGAAGACAAGAAGTAGGCACGCGTAGCGGCCGCGTAGGCCGCAAAAGGCGCGGGTGAGGCGAGTCGCTCCTTACGCCGTTTCCTGCAACGGGTTGACGCTTTGGGCGGGACCTGACGCTTCCTTGGCTCGCAGCCACGCGAGCAAGGGCTCCCAATCCATCAGATCTTGCTCGACGAGGTGCTTCTTCATTTCGTGCAACCCAACCCCTTGCTCCGCGGCGCGCACGTAATTTTGCGAATCTCGTAAAGTTGCGACGACCGGAATCCGCAAGGTGTCCAGAAATCGCATGAGCGATTGATAAATGATCGTATTGCGCTTGACGCGATTGGCAACCACGCCGATGCGATTTTCATCGCGCCGAACCTTCGCGATCAGCAGTAAGTCGGCAATGCATTTCGAGAAAGCATGAATGTCGATGTCCGAGGGAAGCACCGGGATGATGATGGCGTCCGCGCCTCTGGTCATTTCCGGCATGTCCTGTGCCAGGATCGCCGCTGGAGTATCCACTACGACGTGCGCGGCATCGGGCGGTATCCGCATCTGCCATGCACGCGTCATGCGGCTGTTGCGTTCGAAGGCCGCAATACCGTGTATAAACGCTTGTTCGGGCTTGCGCTTTTTCAACCAGCGACTGCTCGAGCCTTGGGGATCATTGTCGGACAGAAGCGGACGGTCTCCTAGACTCGCGTAGTAACTGGCGAGATTGGTCGCTACCGTCGTTTTTCCCGAACCGCCCTTCGGGTTCAGGACGAGAATTCGCTGCATGTAGGTGGAAGCCTACGCAGCCATTGGCGCCATAGCAAGTGTGTGATTCGACTCACGGCGCATTCGATGCCGCGTGCATAAACTCCCGCCCCATGGAGTGGGTCCTACAAGTGGTCGATGAGATCGACGATGCCATCGGGGTCCTGAGACACGGTTGGCTCGGTATCCATGCTCAGATCGGCGTGCTTCTGGCGGCCATGCTAGGGGCAGCTGCAGCAACGGGGACCGCGCGCGCCACGCTCCGGACGCGCAGTTCAAAGGTGCGGGCGCGCCCTTAAACGACGAGTGGTGAGAAATCCTTTAAGATGCCGCAATGATGGCATCTCGACCTTTGTATTGCTCTGCCGTTGCTATCGTTTTAGCACTGTTCGCAGCCTGCGGCGGCAAGCCCGCTGCACTGACATCCGCCGCGTCCTCGCCTCTTGCCCCGGCGGTAAATGTATTGGAAATCGGCGAGCTGCAGTCGGGCTCGGGCGCCGCGATCACTGCCGGCCAAAAGGCCGCGGTCCAGTACACGGGCTGGCTCTACGAGTCATCGGCGCCCGATAAGAAAGGCAAGCAATTCGATAGCTCGCGAAACAGCGGGCATCCGTTCAGTTTCGTGGTTGGAGCGGGCGAAGTCATCAAGGGATGGGATCAGGGCGTGCTCGGCATGAAGGTGGGCGAACGTCGACGTCTTACCATTCCTGCGGATCTCGGCTATGGCGACGTGGGTGCCGGCGACCTCATTCCGCCCGGGGCGACGCTGATCTTTGATGTTGATCTCATCGCCATAGAATGACCACCCGGTTGGCGGTAGAGCGCATAACGATCAGCGGCCCGGCGGGTCCGCTCGAGGCGATCGCCGAGGACCCTGGAGCCACCGGCGCACGCTATGCGCTCGTCTGTCATCCGCACCCGCTGTACGGGGGAACCATGGATAACAAGGTCGTCACGACCGTCGCCCGCGCTCTGCGCGAAGCCGGGATGCCTACCCTGCGTTTCAATTTTAGGGGGGTAGGCAACAGCGCGGGTGTGTTCGACGCGGGCATTGGCGAAACGGCGGACGCCGGTGCTGCAGCGTCTTGGTGCGCTGCACGCTGGCCCGGGCGACAGCCGGTGATCGCTGGATTCTCATTTGGCGCCTACGTTGCCCTGCGTCTAGCACAGCAGGTGCGCGCAGCCTATCTAATCACGATCGCTCCGCCGGTGATGGCCTTCGACTTTTCCAGCATGGCGGTGCCCTCCTGTCCGTGGCTGGTCGTGCAGGGCGACGCCGACGAAGTCGTCGACCCGCAAAGCGTGATCACCTGGGTGAACCGCCTCGAACCTCGACCGCAACTCGTGGTAATGCCCGGAGTCGGGCACTTCTTTCACGGCCGTCTGCATGAATTGCGTGACGCCGTGATCGACGCGATCCGGAGCGACTGAACCGGTCATCCCGACCCAACCTGGGCGGCCGGGGCTAGGCGCCCCGGACTAGGTGCCGCCGGCTACGCGCCCCGGGCTCGGCGCCTTAGGCTAGCGCCCCCATCAATCGCTCCGGATGCTAATTCTCCGTCAGTTGACGAATTCCTTGAGAGTCTTCAGCGCGGCAATACGTACTTTCTTGCTGGCCGGCTTGGCCTTGAACATCATTTTTTCGCCGTTAAACGGATTGACGCCTTCACGCGCTTTCGTCGCCGGCTTCTTAACGACCTTCATCTTTAGAAGCCCAGGCATCGTAAACACCCCGTGACTGCGCAGACTTTTCTTGATTGTGGCCGAAAGCGAGTCAAACACGGCTCCGACCTGCTTCTTAGAGAGCTCTGTTTCCTTCGAAATGGTAGCAAGAATCTCAGACTTGGTCGGTGCTGCATTCTTTTTCGCCATATAAATCTCCTAATTGTGTTTGCGAACGCGGGCAAAAATATACCCACATATTCAACTCGGCGCCGAAAATAACATAGAAAAAAGCCGATGTTTAGCGCAATTGCGAAAAAAGATCGCTTCTTCGTCGTGCGCGCGAGCCTGGTTTTTCAGGCATCCGCGTGGTGTCTCGGCAAATACGGTGCTGCTGAGCTCCGTCGTTCGCAGCAATTTCAAGCACGTAGGAGGCCATATTCAGCGCAGAAGTATCAGCAATGCGCCGATTCCGATCGACACCCACAGTACCGAAAAATCGATTTGACCAATGGGCGGGATGATTCGCCGCACTCGCTTCAATATCGGCTCGCATAGCTGGCCAAGCAAACGTACTCCCGGCGCATAGCCGCCCGGAGTAATAAGGCTGGTCAACCAGTAGAGCAGAAGCGCGAAAAGATAAATGCGCAGCGTCAGATCGACGAGACCAATGACGGTAACTCGCAAGAATAGGAGCAAATCGCCGAAGCCCACGCCATCGAACGCAAACAGGGCTGCCGTGTGAACCGAGGCCACGGCAATGACCGCGACGACGGTGGCCGTATCCACCTTGCCGATCGGCGGCAGCACTCGGCGCAACGGTAGGATCAACCAATTAGTCACGCGCACGATGGCATCCGCCATCGGATCGCGAAAATCCGCTCGTACCAACTGGAACAACAGACGCAGCAGAAACGCGAGCGTCAGCAACCACAACAACATGTCGACGATGTATCTAATCGCTTCCATATCAGTTCACTGTTAGCGAGCCATAGGCATCGTTCAGCCCAGCCTGGGGCGCTCGACGGAATACCAACCGCATCCCGGCACGCCGCAGCGTGCCGTCGACGGGCAGCCTGCGGAGCACCCCCCGATGGGACGGGCGGGCGCTCCTGACCCTACGGGGCACCAAATTCCGCGGCCAGTTCCGCTGAGCGGCGATCGGCTGCCGCCACGGCGTGTGCGACGATAGCACGAAGGCCTGCCGCATCGAGAACGTCGAGCGCCGCGGCAGTGGTACCGCCCTTGGACGTGACCTGGTCCCGCAGGACCGCAAGCGAGTCGCTTGACAGGCGAGCCATTTGCGAAGCACCGAACGCCGTTTCCAGGGTCAGTTTGTGGGCGATGTCGTTTGGCAACCCGCGCGCATGCGCCGCGGCCTCGAGCGCTTCCATGAACAGAAAGAAGTAGGCTGGGCCGCTGCCAGAGAGCGCAGTGACAGTATCCATTTGCGACTCATGTTCGACCCAAACAGTGGCGCTGACGGCGGCCATGATGGCCTCCGCCAGAGCGCGGTTCGCTGCGCCGACGCTTGCCGGCGCATACAGTCCCGTGGCGCCAAAGCCGTTGAGAGCGGGTCGATTGGGCATGGTGCGGACGACGGCCACCCGCGGGCCGAACCAACGGGCAAGCGCCGCATGGGGTATTCCCGCGGCAACCGATATGACCAGGGGATTTGCGGCCGCAATATCCGGCGCGAGGCCGAGAGCCACGGCACGCATCTGTTGAGGTTTAACCGCTAGCACGACCACTTCGGCGCCGGCCACAGCGGTTTCGTTGTCGGCAGCCGCCGTGATGCCGAAGTCGCGCGATAGACGCTCGAGTTGTTCGCGGCTCGGATCGGCGACGACAATGCGTTCTCGGGAGAGACCACGCTTGGTCAGCCCGCCAATGAGGGCGGCTGCCATGTTGCCGCCGCCGATGAATGCCAATCTACGGATGTTGTTCATGCGAGCCTCGTGTGTAGGTGGGTTGCAGGTCATCGGCTGCCGAAAAGTGCGGTCCCGATCCGCACATGGGTTGCGCCTTCGGCGATCGCCGACTCAAAATCGCCGCTCATCCCCATCGACAGCGTGTCGAGGCCGAAACCGTCTGCGTTCAGCCTTTCGAGCAGCTGCCTGAGGTGCGAAAACACCGCGCGCTCGGCCGCGACGTCCGGCTGCGGCGGCGGTACGCACATCAGACCGCGAAGCTTAACGCGCGTTAGGTCGGCGGTTCTGGCGGCAAGCTCCGGCAGGTCCTCAGGCGAGACGCCGCCCTTGGTGGGTTCCGGCACCAATTTCACCTGAATGCATAGGTTGAGCGGAGGTGCGTGAAACGGCCGCTGTTCCGCCAGGCGTCGCGCGATGCTGAGGCGGTCGATGCTGTGCACCCAGTCGAAGCGCTCGGCAACCGCGCGCGTCTTGTTCGATTGCAGGCCGCCGATGAAGTGCCAGCGCAGCGGTAGGTCACGGAGCTCATCGAGCTTTCCGAGGGCTTCCTGCAAATAGTTTTCGCCGAAATCCGTGACGCCGGCCGTGGCGGCAGCTCGTATAGATTCGGCAGGCTTGGACTTGCTGACGGCGACCAAAGTGATGGAGGCGGGATCGCGCCCCGCGGCTTCGGCCGCCTGACGTATCCGAGATCGGACGTGGTTCACATGAACCACTAAATTCTGCGGACCAATTAACATATTGGGTGAGGACACCCTCTTATATACTGCTGGTGGCTAACCTTAGCCGAACTAGGAGCCGTAAATGGCGGTTGATATCGCGCAGCTTCTCGCCTTTGCGGTGAAGAACAACGCGTCGGACCTGCACCTGTCAGCGGGCGTGCCGCCTATGATTCGTGTCGACGGAGACATGAAGCGCGTAAATATGCCGGCGCTGTTGCACAAAGAGGTGCACAGCATGGTGTACGACATCATGAACGACAAGCAGCGCAAAGCATTCGAGGAGTTCTTCGAAACGGATTTTTCCTTCGAAATTCCCAAACTCGCCCGATTCCGAGTCAACGCCTTCAACCAAAATCGGGGCGCTGGAGCCGTGTTTCGTAATATTCCCTCGATGATATTGTCGTTGGATGAGCTGAATGCGCCGAAAACCTTTAAAGACTTGTGCATGCTGCCTCGCGGTCTCGTTTTGGTCACCGGACCCACCGGTTCGGGCAAGTCAACGACTCTTGCCGGTATGGTCAATCATTGTAACGATAATCGACCGGATCACATCATCACCATCGAGGATCCGATCGAGTTCGTGCACGAGAGCAAGCGCTGCCTGGTCAACCAACGCGAGGTTCATCGTGATACGCTTGGATTCACCGAGGCGCTACGCTCGGCGCTGCGCGAAGATCCCGACGTGGTATTGGTCGGCGAAATGCGCGACTTGGAGACCATTCGGCTGGCGCTGACGGCCGCGGAGACGGGGCATTTGGTGTTCGGAACGCTGCATACCAGTTCGGCCGCCAAGACCATCGACCGAATCGTGGACGTGTTTCCCGCCGCCGAGAAAGATATGGTACGTGCGATGCTGTCGGAGAGCCTGCGGGCAGTGATCTCGCAAACGCTGATGAAGCGCGTGGGCGGCGGACGTATTGCAGCGCACGAAATCATGATCGGCACACCGGCTATTCGAAACCTGATCCGCGAGGGCAAAATCGCCCAAATGTATTCGGCGATACAAACCGGACAAGGGCAGGGTATGCAGACGCTCGACCAATGCCTGCAAGAATTGGTGCAGAAAGGCGTGGTCAGCCGCGAAGAAGCGAAATACAAGGCGCAGAACAAGGACAGCATTTAAATGGAGCGCGATCAAGCAATCCGCCTGATGCAGGACCTGCTTCGGCGGATGGTCGAGAAGAAAGGTTCGGACCTTTTCATAACAGCCGGATTTCCTCCCGCGATCAAGATCGACGGCGAAATCCGCCCTCAGTCCGACCGAACGCTGACCCCGGAGCAAAGCTCGGGCCTGGTTCGGGCGATCATGAACGACCGGCAAACCAAGGAGTTTGATTCCACCAAGGAATGCAATTTTGCAATCTCACCGCCGGGAATCGGCCGATTTCGCGTCAGCGCCTTCGTTCAACAGGGGTTCACCGGCGCGGTGCTGCGAACCATCAACGCGAAGATTCCCACCCTCGAAGAACTCGAGTTGCCGCCGGTCCTCAAGGAAGTCGTGCTGTCGAAGCGCGGCTTCGTGATTCTCGTAGGCGGCACGGGATCCGGTAAATCTACGTCACTTGCCGCCATGGTGGGTTATCGGAACGAAAAGACCCGGGGTCACATAGTGACCATCGAGGACCCCGTTGAGTACATCCACGGGCACAAGGGCTGCGTCGTCACGCACCGCGAAGTCGGAGTCGATTGCGATAGCTGGCATCTGGCGCTCAAGAACACTCTGCGTCAAGCGCCGGACGTCATCCTCATCGGCGAAATTCGTGATCGTGAGACGATGGAATATGGCATCCAATTCGCCGAAACCGGCCATTTGGTGCTGGCCACGTTGCATGCGAACAGTTCCAACCAGGCACTCGACCGAATCATCAATTTCTTTCCGGAAGAGCGGCGCGAGCAGTTGCTCATGGATTTATCGCTCAACATCCGCGCGCTGATCTCACAGCGTTTGATACCGCGCGAGACCGGGTCGGGCCGAATTGCGGCCATGGAGATCATGCTTGCATCGCCTTTGATCTCGGATTTGATCTTCAAGGGCGAGGTTGCCAAGATCAAGGACGTGATGTCGCGCTCCAACCGCTTAGGGATGAAGACTTTCGACCAGGCGCTGTTCGAACTCTACGAATCCGGCTTGATATCCTACGAAGACGCCTTGCGCAATGCCGATTCGAAGAATGAACTTCGGCTGAAGGTGAAGCTCGAGAGCAAGCGCGAAATCAAGAACCCGGACGAGGCTGCCTCGGCGCTGCAAATCGTAGAGGAAGAAGAAGGCCAGGTGTTCTAGTGGGAGCCTGTCTGAGTATTCCCCGTGCCCGGTCCGTCCGGGTTGGCTTGGACCTATATCGTGCGAAGTGGTTAAGCCAGGCCCAAGCCGTTGGATCAGTGAGATGGGGCGTCTGCGGCGTTGCGCGGCTTGGCCAAGCGCTTAACTTAGTTCTGCGCCGCGCGCCTTGCATCCGCTCCCTCGCCAAGCCAACGCGGCTCACGCGGAATACTCAGGCAGGCTCCTGATGTCTGCAGCCGCCGAACCGGCTTACGTGATGAATACCAAGCCGCTATTCCGGTTAATGGTCGAGCGCAAGGCGTCGGACCTTTTCTTTTCTTGCAATGCGCCGATCAAGATCAAAATCGAAGGGAAAATATTCCCCGTCAATAAGCAGGTTTTGAGCCCCGAGACCGTACGCCAAGCTGCGCTTGGACTGATGACCCAGGAGCAGCTCGAATATTTCAACGAGGAATTGGAAATCGACTTCGCGATTTCCGAACCGGGCCTCGGCCGATTCCGCGTCAACGTGTTTTATCAGCGCGGCTATCCGGCAATGGTACTGCGCTACATCACGGCGGAAATGCCCAAGCTCGAAGATCTCGGCATGCCGGAGATCTATAAAGACTTGGTCATGTTGAAACGCGGGCTCGTTCTGATGGTGGGTGCTGCGGGCGCGGGCAAATCGACGACGCTCGCCGCCATGATCAACTATCGCAATGAAACTTCATCCGACCATATCCTCACCATCGAGGATCCGATCGAATTCCTCCATACCAATAAGAAATCGATCGTCAATCAACGCGAAGTGGGCCTCGACACGAAGTCATTTGCCCGGGCGTTGCGCAGCGCGGTTCGGGCGGCCCCCGATGTCATTCTGGTGGGCGAAATTCGCGATAAGGAAACCATGGAGGCCGCGATAGCCTTGGCCGGCACCGGTCATCTGTGCATCGCTACGTTGCATGCCAATAATTGCGCCGAAACCCTGGATCGCATCATCAACATGTTTCCGCGCGACCAGCACAATCAGATTTTCCTGGATCTTTCCCAGTATTTGCGTGCGATCCTGTCGCAGCGCCTGGTTCCCGCCAAAACCGGGCTGCGCGTTGCAGCTTCGGAAGTCATGGTCAACACCCCTTACGTTGCCGAACTCATCAAGAAGGGCGACGTGATCAGCGTAAAGGAAGCGATTCGCACCGGTACCGAGCGCGGCATGCTGAGTTTCGACAACTCGCTGTACAACCTCGTACGTGAGGGCAAAATCGAGTTGGAAGAAGCGCTGTCGAATGCGGATTCGCGCACCAATCTCGAAGCGAAGATCAATTTCGGCTGAAGGTGCCGGCGGCCGGACTCTGGGGCGGCTCGATCGCCCATGAGCCGCGCTGCGGCGTCTGATTCGAATGGCATGCAACCAGATTTCCCTCGAATTCGCGGGCGCTCGCATCCCAACCGCAAAGTACCGCGTTTTCCCTGCAGACCTTGGGATCAAGAGTCAATGCGCGCCGTGCGGCTTTTCCCAGATCTTGATCCAGCGCTCCCGTCACACCGTCCTTGATGACGTCTATCGGGCCGCTGACGGGGTAGGCGGCCACTGGGACGCCGCAGGCCATAGCCTCGAGATTGACCAGCCCAAACGTATCCGTAAGGCTCGGGAAAACCATGACATCGGCCGCCGCCAAGTGCGCGGCGAGATCCTCGGCGAAGCGAAAGCCGGTGAACATGGTTGCCGGATATTGAGCCTGCAGTCGCGAGCGCTCCGGGCCGTCGCCAATGACGATTTTGCTGCCCTCCCACGGCATCCGAAGAAACGCCTCGACGTTCTTTTCCACGGCAACGCGGCCAACATAGGCGGCGATGGGGCGCGGCAGAGTCAAGAAGTCCTTCGATCCAGGCTTGAACAACTCCGTATCCACGCCGCGCCGCCACGCTGCCAGATTTTTGAAGCCGCGTGCCTGCAGTTCATTGCGCAGGGAGACCGTGCTGACCATGCAGCGCACCGCCGCGCCATGGAAGCGGTGCAGCGCCCAGTAGGAAAACGCTATGGGGATGGGAAAACGCGCGCGCAGGTACTGGGGGAACTGGGTGTGGTAGGACGTGGTGAAGCGCATCTGATGCCGCAGGCAGTAGCGTCTCGCAGCCAGGCCGAGCGGCCCTTCGGTCGCGATATGCAGCGCCTGGGGGTTAAACTCGTCGATGTTGCGCTCCACCAGCTTGCGCGGAAGCAGGGAGAGACGGATTTCCGGATAGGTCGGGCAGGCGATGCTGCGAAAGTCCCGAGGCGTCAGCATGCGGACGTCGTGGCCGAAGCGGCCGAGCCACTCGGCGGTTTGAGCCAACGTGCGCACGACGCCGTTGGTTTGCGGAAACCAAGCGTCGGTAACGATCATGATTCTCATGCCTGCCGACGTTCGCATGTCTGCATGACGAACATGTGAACATGTACTCTATGTTGCAGATTTTGTGACGTATTGACCACGCCCTGTAACAGGTGTGTAACCAAAATCCTATATTTCTTTCACGCTGACGCGTGCAGCAACGACGCAGTGACTATTACAACGAGGAACCTCTATGCAAAAGTTTTTGGCAGAACTACGGACGCAGCGGTGGGACGATCATCGGTACTATCACCACAGCCGCATCAATCAGTCCCTGCATTTTTTGAGCGCGATAAGTTTCTTGGTGGCCTATGTGATGATGTTCAAAGATCCGGTGGTTGCCGCTCTGATCGGGTGGCTCGTGGCCATGGTCAGCCGTCAATCCGGGCATTTCTTTTTCGAGCCCAAGGGCTACGATACCGTCAATGACGTGACGCACGAGCACAAGGAAGCGATCAAGGTTGGCTACAACCTGCGCCGCAAGGTGATCCTGCATGTGGTATGGATATTGGCGCCGTTTGCGCTGTGGCTCAATCCGACCCTCTTCGGGATCTTCGAGCCGAAAACCGGCGCGGCCGCGTTTTTACGCCATGTGGGCGAGATTTGGTTGTTCGTCGGCGTCGGTGCCTTGCTGTTCCGCACCGTGCAGCTTTTCTTCCTGAGGGATGTTCAGACCGGGTTGGTATGGTTGACCAAGATCATCACCGATCCGTTCAACGACGTTAAGCTTTATTGCAAAGCGCCGCTCTACTTGATGCGCGGCGAACTCATCGATCCGATGGGTGAGAAGCACCGCGCTTGAACCATCTCTTTGAGTACATGGCGGCGGATGGACTTGTTGGTGAGTTGGGGGCTGGCCCACCACCAACCATCCGCCTGCATGGCTCGCGCGGCTGCCAATATGGCATCACATACCGCAGAAAAATCGGCATCGGTGTAATTCAGACTGAAGATGAGCCGGCCGGTGCCTACCCAACTCAACGCTAGTCCGGCCGCGCGCAGGTAGTATTGGAACATCCAGTTGTAACGCGACGGCTGCCGGTAGTAGATCGTCCATATCGACGACAGGTTCGCCACCTGCACCGGGAGGCCGGCCGTTTCCAACCGCTCATTGAGCGCCTGCGCCCGCGAGTCCCAGACGGTGTCCAGATCGCGGTACAAGGCTTGTATGGACTCGCTATCGAGGCGCTTCAGGAATTCGAACATCGCGCCCATCACATAGGGGTGCGAATTGAATGTGCCCCTTGCGAAGCAAACGTCGGCCGGCCGATCATCGCGGAAGCGGCGCATGAATGGGCGGCGCCCACAGAGCACGCCGACGGGCAATCCACCCGCCACGGTCTTGCCATACGTCACCATGTCAGCCTTCACGCCGAAGTATTCCTGAGCTCCCCCGGGCTTAAGCCTAAACCCGACGAACACTTCGTCGAAAATCAGCACGATGCCACGCTCGGTGCATACGTCACGCAGCTTCTGCAGCCATGCCGAGTAAGCCGCCCGATCGAAATGAGCGCGGCGGCCGCTGTCGACGAGAGTGGAATCGCCGGGCGCATTGATGTTCGGATGGAGAGCCTGCAACGGATTGACCAGCACACAGGCGATGTCGCGCCGGGTCCGCAGCACGCGCAACGCAGCTTCGTCCATGTCCTTCAGGGTGTAGGTTTCACGCGCGGCGATCGGATTCCCCACGCCGGGCTGCACGTCGCCCCACCATCCGTGGTATGCGCCGCAAAATCGTACCAAGTGGGTGCGACCCGTGTTGTAGCGGGCCAGACGCACTGCCTGCATGACGGCTTCGGTACCCGACATGTGGAACGAGACTTCATCCAGCCCGGAAATTTCCAGCAGCCGACGGATGTTATACGCGGTTACCGGGTGGTAGGCGCCCAGGACCGGACCCAGGTCGCGCACCCGCTCGCTGCCGCGTGCGATGCACTCCTTATAAAAGTCGTAGCCGAACACGTTCACGCCGTACGAGCCGGTCAAATCGTAGAATTCATTGCCGTCCAAATCGGTGACCTTGACTCCCGACGAGGACTGCAAGAACGCACCGGCCTTGAAGTGTTCCCGTACGATCCGGCTGAATTGAAAGGGCACGCGGTAGCGCGACGTGAATTGCAGGTCGGAGAGCCCGCCGACGATTTCGTCAGTGAGATTGGCCGTGTCGCGATATCTCTCGGCAAAGACGGCTGCAAGGCTCATGAATCCCTCGCGGCGGGCCGCGGCGACATTCTCGGGAGCCCCGTCGGCACGAAAGAATTGCGTCTCGTCGTATTCGTAAAAAGGCACGATGGATGCGAAGCGACGCGCCATGCGGGAGTGGCCGGCGAGCGAACGATGCTTCGCACGCGACAGTTGCAGCCGTACATAGAGCTTCGGCAGCACGACCGCCGCCGCGCACGCGCCCGCCACATAAGGGAGAATCGATTTGATCACTATATTCCTCAACCTAGACTCTATTTCAGTTGAATGACATTAAGATGACTACGCGCTCGCTGATCGACCGGATCGTCCAGCAAGAGGACGTGAATTTCCTTTTGACGAACCGCATTCCGCGGCGTTGGCTCACATTGTTCATGGGGTGGTTGAGCCGGATTGAAAATCGGTGGGTGTGCGCTGCCTGTATCGCGCTGTGGCGTCAGTTCTCGGATCTCGACTTGAGCGATGCGAAGCTTAACCGGTTCAACAGCCTGCGCGACTGCTTCACCCGCGAACTGAAAGACGGCGCGCGACCGATCGACGCTCACCCCTCGGTATTGGCAAGTCCTTGCGATGCGTTGGTTGGCGCCTGCGGGAATGTTGTGGAGGGCCGAGCGGTCCAGGCCAAGGGCTTTCCTTATTCCTTGATCGACCTATTGGGCGATCCGGAACTCGTGCGCTACTACCGCGACGGCCAATACGCGACGTTGCGGCTGACCTCGAGCATGTATCACCGGTTCCATGCCCCTTATGATTGTCGCGTGGAACAGGTCACCTACATTTCAGGGGATACCTGGAATGTAAATCCCATTGCGCTGCGCCGGGTCGAAAACCTCTTTTGCAAGAACGAACGCGCCGTCATTCGCTGCCGATTACCCGCAGGCCCGCTGCTGACGCTGGTACCCGTGGCCGCGATCTTGGTTGCGAGCATTCGGCTCCGCTTCCTCGATGTGCAATTACACCTGCGATATCGTGGCCCGAACGTCATTCCCTGTGACGTGCCCATCGTCAAAGGCGAAGAAATGGGATGGTTCGAGCATGGATCGACCATCATCGTCTTCGCGCCGCAAGGCGTCGCCTTGAGCCCGACGATCCGCGAGGGTGAGCGTGTCCATATGGGGCAAGCGTTGATGCAACTTGCTCCGGCTCAAGAAACCCGCGGGCTATAGCGGTCGACGATGGCGTGTCAGTGTGGCCGCGATGGATGCCAGCACCGCCATGCGAACGGCGACGCCATTGTTGACCTGTTCGCGGATGACGGAGCGCGGGCCGTCGGCGACTTCGGATGAGATTTCGACGCCGCGATTCATCGGGCCTGGATGCATGACGAGTACGCTGGGCGAAGCAAGCTTCAAGCGTTTGGCATCCAAACCGAAATCGCGAAAGTACGCGGCATCATCGAGCGCAGCGCTTTGCGCCATTCGCTCCTTTTGAATGCGCAACATGATCACGACATCCGCGCCGACAATGCCATCTTCGATCCGCGTGAAGCGTTGGGCGCCGCGAAATTCAATTTCCGCGGGTAAGAGCGCTTCCGGTGCGACCAGGCGCACGTCGGCCGCGCCCAACGTCATGAGGGCGTGCGCCGTCGAGCGAGCGACGCGAGAATGCTTGATGTCGCCGACGATCGCGATCTTCAGGCCCGCGAAACGGCGTTTGTGGGTGCGTATGGTCAATGCGTCGAGCAACCCCTGGGTAGGGTGCGATACGTGCGCCTCACCGGCACTGATGACCGCTACGTGCGGCGCAACGTGGTCGATCAGGAACTCGGGCATTCCCGCTTCGGAATCGCGAATGACGAACACGTCCGTGTTCATTGCTTCGAGCGTATAAATCGTATCAAGCATGGTCTCGCCCTTGGCGCGCGAGCTTCCATGCTGATCGAGATTGAGGACATGGGCGCCCAGTCGGCGACTGGCAAGATCGAAGGACGCGCGGGTCCGAGTGCTCGGTTCGAAAAACAGATTGGCGACCGTGACGCCAGCGAGTTCGCGTCCCTCGTAGGCGGGTTGCCCTGGAAGGCGGCGGTAGCTCTCGGCTCGGTCGAGGATCGCGATCAAGGCGTCGCGGGTCAGACCATCGAGCGTAATGAGGTGGCGCAGGCCCCCAGCGCTATCTTGTTGTGAACGCATCAGGCTCCCGGCCTCATGTTGATTCGACAAACCAGCGTTCCAAGATCACGCAGGCCGCCGCAGCATCCACGTCAGCCTTCGCCAGCCGGCGTTTGCGTAGGCCGGACTCCCGCTCCGACTTGAGGCGGGTTTCGGCCTCGAGCGACGAATACCGTTCATCGATCAGACGTACGGGCAATGAGTAGCGCCTGGCCAATTCGTCGGCAAAACCGCGGGCCGCCTCACTCATTCGGCTCTCGGAACCGTCCACATTATACGGGAGCCCGACCACCAGCAGGGCTGGTTGCCAGTCGCGCAGCAGAGAATCAAGGATATCCCAACGCGGCCCCGCCGTGCTGTTCGCGATCCCGGCAAGCGGACTCGCGGTGCGGCTCAGCGTGTCGCCGCAGGCGACACCAATTCGCCGGCGCCCGAAATCCAATGCCAGCACCAGTTGCGGAGAAGGCTTGCGGGGGCCGGGCGCGGCCGGCTGACTCATGGGCGGTTGAGGTAGGGACGCGTCAGGAATGGCCTGTTCAGGCATTGCCGCTGATAGGACTGATGCGAGACAGTTCGACGCCCAATAGGCGACCGGCGGCATGCCAGCGGTATTCGAACGGCAGGTCGAAAATGATGCCGGATTCCACCGGGGCCGAGAGCCAGGCGTTCGCCCGGATCTCCTCTTCCAACTGGCCGCCGCCCCAGCCCGCGTAACCCAAGGCGACGACTGCCTCCTCGGGGCCCTGGCCGCGGGCCATTGCCGCCAAGATGTCCCGCGAAGTGGTGACGTGAATGGTATCGGAGACTTTCATCGTCGAGTCCCATTCCCCGCCGGCTCGATGCACGACGAAGCCGCGATCCGTTTGCATGGGGCCTCCGCGGAGCACTTGGCGTTCGCTCAAGGGCCCCACCTTAAGTTCGATTTCGAGTTGTTCGAATATCTCGCCCATGCGCATCGGCAGCGGTTTGTTGAGGATCAGCCCGAGCGCGCCCTGCGCGCTGTGTTCGCATACCAGGGCAACGGTTTGTGCGAAATTGGGATCGCCCATCGCTGGCATGGCGATCAGCAACTGGTTCGTCAGATAACCCGGTTCGCTCATAGTGTCCGATAACGAACAGCGAGACGCTACGGGGTGCCGTCGGGGGCGCTTGGTTCGGCGTAAAACACGCTTGAGCCTTGCGCCGCACCGCCGAGAAACTGCCATTCGTACGCGATCCGAATCTGGTCGTGCTTCGTATTCAAAGCGCTCGGAAACGGATCGTAGGGCGCGGCCAATTTCAGGATGCGCATGGCGGCCTCATCGATTTCGGCGTGGCCGCTGCTGCGGCGAACAACGGTCTGCAATAGCTTGCCGTCGGCGCCGATCGTCACCTCGATCACCGGCGTGCCGGAGAGTTTACGTCGTCGCGCCACATCCGGAAAATTCATGGTGCCCACATGTTCGATCTTACGTCGCCAGCCATCGAGATAAACCGCAACGTCGGATTCGCGCGTATCTGCCACGATCCACAGCTGATGTTTCGACTCGCCGCGCATGCGCAGTTCGATCCCATCATCGCTGGGGGTCAAACCGAGATCCGGCCTCTTCTCGAGCAATTCCGGCATCTGGGACGCTTCCTGGGCAGCGGTGGGGCTGGCAAAATACAATATCTTTGCGGCCGGAGCGTGCGTGGCCACCAGTTCTTCATCCCCCGATTCCGGTCCGGCTTGCAAAGAAGCAAGACCCTCGCCGTCTGGACTTCCCGACCGGTCCAGCGGCGCCGGGGAGGACTTGGGTATCAAGGTGTGCTCGCCGTTTGCTGCGTTGCCCGAACCGAGCTGAGTGCGCTGCGCGACATACTTGGCGTTAGGGTTCTTCGGGGCCAGCGGAGCTTGATCGTTGACGAGCACGACTTCGAGTGCCGGAGCGTCTGGACCACCGGCATCGCTGTTTGACGAGCTGAAGGTGACCCCCAATATAACGATTCCATGGAACACCGCCGCCACGAAGCACGTCGTCAGCATGCGGTCGTTGGCGGGCGGCAACCCGGTTTGCAGCAGATCGGAACTCACGGGGCGTCCAGGGTCCTCGAGATTGCGCTCACCAGCATTGCACCAATGTCGACACCGTGCTTCTTGTTTAGTTCGCAGATGCCTGTCGGGCTGGTGACGTTGATTTCAGTGACATAGTCGCCGATCACGTCCAGGCCGACGAATATCATCCCGGCAGCCTTGAGTTTAGGCCCAATGATGGAGCAGAGCCATCGGTCGCGATCGTTGAGCGGGCGGCTCTCGGCACGGGCTCCAGCCGCCAGATTACCGCGGTGGTCATCCGCATCGGGCATGCGTTGCAGCGCAAACGGCACGGGCTCGCCGTCGACCAGGAGCACCCGGCAATCGCCCGCCGTTACGATCTGCGGCAGGTAGCGCTGCACGATGGCGTACCGCGTGCCGTATTCCGTCAAAGTCTCGAACACGACATTGCGGTTCTTGTCGCTCTGTTCGAGTACGAAGATCGAGCGGCCGCCCATGCCATAAAGCGGCTTACACACGGCCTTGCCGTGTTCGCGCAGAAATTCGCTCATATCGTGCATATCGCGTGTGATGAGCGTCGGGGCGCAGCATTCCGGGAACCAAGCCGTGTATACCTTTTCGTTCATATCCCGTAGGCCCTGCGGGCGATTGAATACCAAGGCGCCTTGATCGCCGGCACGATCCAGGATGTAGGTGCTATAGATGTACTCAGTGTCGAACGGCGGATCCTTACGCATGAGGATCACGTCATAGTTGCCCAGTTTCTCAACTGAGGGTTCGCCGCGCGCGGACCAAACTCGCAGATCATCGAAAACCTTGAGCGGTGCCAGGTGGGCCCACGCCACCCCGTCTCGCAAGTAAAGATCCTTCTGTTCCGCATAGAACAGCTCCCAGCCACGTGCCTGCGCCGCCAGCAAGATCGCAAGCGTGCTGTCCTTCGCGGGCTTGATTGCTTCGATGGGGTCCATGACCACGACGAGACGAACTCGGGAAGACATGTAAGATCCTCTGGAGGGCCGAAAGATCGATTGGGTGATTGCAGTCTAACGCACGCGGACGCGGCGGACCCGGCCGCTGTGGCGATCGGCTCCGCCCGATTAAGAAAACTGTGAACCACACCACCGATGTTTACACGCTATTGCCTCGAAATGTCGACCCCGTACCGTGGCTTGCGCGCCGCGGATATGTTAAAAAGCCACTATATTCCAGTACCTACGAATGCGTGGCCTTTTCTTAATGGGCAATTTCATGGAGAGCACGATCACTAACGGCAAGCTGAGGCTCACGGGACTCAAGGTTCTCGTGATCGACGATAGCAAAACGATCCGGCGGACGGCTGAAACGCTGTTGACCAAGGAAGGCTGCGAGGTCTTTACGGCTGTCGACGGCTTCGATGCACTTTCCAAAATCGCCGATCATCAGCCCGATATCGTGTTCGTGGACATCATGATGCCGCGTCTGGACGGCTACCAGACCTGTTCGCTCATCAAGCACAATAAAGTGTTCAAGCAGATCCCGGTCATCATGCTGTCGAGCAAGGACGGCTTATTCGACCGGGCCCGGGGCCGCATCGTCGGGTCGGAGCATTACCTGACGAAACCGTTTACCAAAGATGAGCTGCTCGGCGCTATCGAAGCGCACGTCGGAAAATGACGGAGAATCCGCGAATGCCACTGATTCTAATTGTCGACGACTCACCCACCGAAGTCTTTGTCATGCAGAAGGCGCTCGAAAAGCACGGCTTCAAAACCGCGGCGGCCGAGAACGGCGAAGAGGGTGTTCGCAAAGCCAAGGCCATGAAGCCCGATTTGATCTTCATGGACATCGTCATGCCGGGCGTGAACGGCTATCAAGCGACGCGGATGCTCATCAACGATCCTGAAACGAGTCTGATTCCAATCATCATGGTGACCACCAAGGGTCAGGAAACGGATCGCGTGTGGGGTCTGCGCCAAGGAGCCGTGGACTATCTGGTCAAGCCGGTGTCGGCGCAGGCGTTGGTCGAGAAGGCACAGGCCGCACTTGCCACATGACCGGCACGATGTCCGGTGCGGAGAGTTCTTTGCGCAGTCTGCGCGACCGTCCGTTTGAATTGCTGAAGGAACTCGAGAAACGCAGCCGTAACCTCGCCGCCGGAAGCGCGCCGGAGACGGCCGCCGGTCAGGAATGGGTCGGAGTTGCGTTTAGAATGGGCGGGGAGACATTCCTCGTGGCTCGCGAGGAAACCCGGGAAGTTTTGGGTTATCCCGCCGTCGTAACCCGAATTCCGGGCGCTAAGAGTTGGGTCAAGGGGCTGGCTAACATTCGTGGGCAGCTTATGCCGATGCTGGACCTCAGGCAATTTCTCGGCAGCGGAGCCACGACGGCGGGACGGAATACGCGCATAGTAGTTGTGAATCACCGGGAAATTCCGGCAGGACTCATGGTCGATGAGGTGTTGGGATTCAGACGTTTTGCAGAGCCGGAGTTCAATGCCGAACCACCGCCGACGGTGATCCGTTGCGACAGTTATCTCGCGGGGGCCTTTCGGCGCGGCGGCGAGGTGTGGCCGGTGCTGAGTTTGAAGAGTTTGGTGGAGAGCCAGAGCTTTTTACAGGCCGCGAGCTGATCGTAAGCCGGAAGCACGGAATGACTACGCGCGACACTACAACATCGAAATCAGCTCTCTTGCCGGTCCTTCTGGCGCTTATCGTATTGTGCCTGGCCGGCGCTGCGGTGCTCACCCTCGTGACGCAGACCAGCCCGCCGCTCGCCGCCCCCAACGAACAATTGTCGTTCGTCGTGCAACGCATGCCGTTCGAAGCGCAAAACGCGTTGCGCGGCGAGACGAGCGCATTCGATGCCCTCGCCGCGAGCGCAGCCCGAATGAAAGGCCTGCGCGGCGCGCTGACGGATACCAAAACCGCCTCGAACCCTGCCTGGGACAAAGTCAGCGAGGCTGCGGCCACGGTTGGGGCAGCCCGAGCCGCGGTGGAAACGATTCGAGTTTCGAATCAAGAGGCGCGCGACGTCGCGCCTAAACTGCTTTCGGAGCTGGGCGACTTTGCGAGCGCCGTTGGCGTGCAGAAATTGGACGGCATGAGCCGCTATTTGGAACGGTTCGAACTCACCGTTCAACGGGTGCAGCAGGAGTTGAGCGGCTTGAGTTCGGGCGTCAGCGACGCCGCGCCCACCGCGCAGCACCTGGCGGACAGCTTGGAATTCCTGAATCAAGTGATGCGCGGCCTGTCGGGCGAGGAATCCGGTCTGGCGTTGTCCCGCGTGACCGGTACCGATGCGGAGCAGCGCCTGAAGACCGTGGTTCAGCGAAATCAGCAATTCGCCGCCATCGTACGCAAGGCCATCGGCGCCGCCGAACCGCTGTCAAAAGCACAAATTGCGGCGCGGACCCTGCCGGCGCTGACCGGCGGTCTCGCGTCAGCCATCGGCGAGACGGCACCCGCGCGGGACGCAGGCGGGAACTACAAGTCCTGGATCTTGATTCTGCTGGGGTTGGCGACGGGATCGTTGGGAGCGCTCTCTTGGGTAGTCCTCAAGTCGGTGAACGCGCGCAAGACTACCGAGCTTCGAGTTCGCGAGAATGAACGCAATCAGGAAGCCATCATGCGCCTGTTGGATGAGCTTTCCAGCTTGGCGGACGGTGACCTCACTGTACAGGCGACCGTGACCGAAGACATTACCGGTGCAATCGCCGATTCAATCAATTATGCGATCGAAGCATTGCGCGAACTAGTCACCACGATCAATGACAGCGCGATTCAGTTGGACAGCGCGGCCAAACAAACTCAAGGTGCGGCGGCCCACATGGCGAAAGCGAGCGGAGCGCAGTCGCGACAAATCTCGGCCGCCAGCGAATCAATGGAGGATATGGCCGCGTCGATCGAGGAAGTGTCCGGGAATTCCGAGCGATGCGCCGACGTGGCCCGGCACTCGGTCGATATTGCCCACAAGGGTGGGGACGCCGTTCGCCGCACCATCGATGGTATGAACGCCATTCGCGAGACCATCCAGGAGACCAGCAAGCGAATCAAACGTCTCGGCGAGAGCTCGCAAGAGATCGGCAACATCGTCGAGCTCATCAACGACATTGCCGAGCAAACGAATATTCTCGCGCTGAATGCCTCGATTCAGGCGTCGATGGCGGGCGAGGCAGGACGCGGTTTTGCCGTGGTCGCGGATGAAGTACAGCGGCTGGCCGAACGTGCGGCCAACGCCACGAAGCAAATCGAGGTGTTGGTGCGCACTATCCAGACGGATACCAATGAAGCCGTGGTATCGATGGAACGCAGCACGACCGATGTCGTGGGGGGAGCTTTGCTTGCGGAAAACGCGGGTGCGGCGCTCGAAGAGATCGAGCAGGTGTCGAATCAGATCGCGAGTTTGGTGCAAAACATATCCGCCAGCGCTCGGCAGCAAGCCGTCGCCTCGGGCAATATCTCCAAGAACATGCAAGTCGTGCGCGAAATCTCGTCGCAGACCGCGGAAGGCTCGACTGCGACGTCCACTTCCATCGCGAAGCTTGCGGCCTTGTCCGCGCAGTTGCGCAAATCGGTAGCTGGCTTTCGCTTGCCCGACTTCGGCGAGGGCACGACCTCGGTGGGGGCGTCGCCGCCGGTGACGTTGCCCCCGGCGCAAGATCCCGTGAACCTGGGCGACGCCGGAAGAATGCGCAAAGCGAGCGGCTTTCGCGCCTAACCGCGCGATTTTGAAAATTCCGGCATGACCGACATCAGCTCCCAAACCTTGCACATCGTCGCCAAAGAATTGACGGCGACCCTCAACGAAGCACGCGCTGCGCTGGAAGCGTATGCGGAACGCTCTGATCAGACCGCCTTCCTCGAGAGGTGCGCGGACCAGTTGCACCTGGCCCATGGAGTCCTGCGACTGGTCGAGGTCTACGGTGCCGCGCTTCTTGCCGAGGAAATGGAACACGTAACGCGGTATATCCACGTCGCCGGCAGTGACCAGAAGCGGCAAGTGGAGGGCCTTGATGCGCTGATGCGTGCGATGGTGCAGCTGCCGACGTATTTGGAACGCGTCTTGTCCGGCGGCCGCGATCTCGCGTTGGTGCTTCTGCCGCTGCTCAATGATTTGCGTTCGGTTCGCGGGAGCCCCCTCTTATCCGAGGGGACGCTGCTGCTTCTGAATCTCAAGTCCGACCAGCCGGCCCAACCGCAGTCGCTGCAAGGCGAACCGGCGATTTCGGTCGCACTATGGGCGAGGCGGCTGCGGTCCCGCTTTCAGATCGCATTGCTGGGATATATTCGCGGCGAACGAGCCGTGCAAAATCTCGAAATTTTGGCGAAGATAGCCGAAAAACTCGAACAGGTCGCGACCACACAGCCGGTTTTCCAGTTGTGGTGGGTGGTCGGTGCTCTCTTGGAGGCGCTGCGGACGAACGGACTCGAGGGCAGCGCCACGTTGAAGCGATTGCTGGGCCAGGCCGATCGGCAAATCAAGGCGCTCTACGAAGCGGGCGAGGCGCGCTATTGCGAAAACCCGCCCATCGATCTTCTCAACAACCTGCTGTACTACGTTGCTCGTGCGTCGACCGGCGGCGGCCGCATCGCCGCCGTGCGCGCGTCCTTCAAGCTCTCCGAACTGCTGCCGGTCGATGATTCGATCGAGCAGGAGCGGGAAAGTCTGTCGGCTCCCAGCGTAAAGTTGATGCGGACGGTTGCCGCCGCGATCAAAGAGGATCTTTCCAAGGTTAAAGACGTCTTTGATATCTTCGTACGACGGGGCGGCGGGCGCAGCGATGAACTCATCCCGCAACTCGATTTATTGAAGAAGATCAGCGATACGCTGGGAGTGTTGGGGCTCGGCGAGCTTCGGCAACGCGTTCAGCAAGAGGTTTCGGAGCTCTCCGAAATCGTGACTGACGGCAAAACGCCGTCCGAAGCCGCGCTCATCAAAGTGGCCGGCGTGCTATTGTCCGTGGAGGATAGCCTCGACGACCAGCTCGTTCGGCTGATCCTGCCCGCCGCGTCCCTGTCGTCCGATGTACCGCTCGATCAGGATCACGAATTCCGCCAAGTCAGCGAGGCGGTCCTGCGGGAATGCATCGTCAATCTGGCCCGCATCAAAGAAGCGGTGTCGGTCGCGGTACAGAAACCGTCTGATTTCCCGCCTCAAGGATTGGACAACGTGCCGCAGCTACTGCGCGGTATCACTGCCGGCCTCTTGATGCTCGGCAAAGGGCGGGCGGTCGAATTGATGGACGCCATCGGCGCCGAGGTGCGCAAGCTGATCGAGCCGGGCGCGCCTGTTCCGGACGCGCTACGTCTGGAGCGCATTGCCGATGCCATCGTGAGCATCGAGTACTACATGGAGACGCTGCAGAACGGTCGTAACGATCCTTGGTACATGTTGGACAACGCGGAAATGTGCATCAAGGCGCTGGCCGAGCAGGGTCCGTCGCGCGTGCCCACTTTGGGCGTCCCGAGCGGCGATGACATCGCCAAGACGGTCAGGTTGAGCCCTGACGTCACTGTGGCGATCGAGCCGCCGAAGGATGAGCAGATCGCGACCCATCCGCTGGTTTCGGCGGAGGCGCCGCCTGCTGTCGATCCGCAGTTCGTGGAATTGTTCATCGAAGAGGCCAAAGAAGAAATCGCGTCGATCCAGCAATGCTTCCCTCAGTGGGACCAAAATCCCATGGATTTGGATTCGCTCGGTGTCTTGCGCCGCAGCTTCCATACTCTGAAGGGCAGCGGTCGGATGGTCGGCGCTAGGTTGATAGCCGAATTCGGATGGTCGATTGAGAATTTGCTGAACCGCATCATCGATAAGACGCTGTCGCGTACGCCGGGCATGATGGTGCTGTTGCGCAGCGCGGTTGCGGCCCTGCCGCAACTCGTCGAGCAATTGGAGACCGGCAGGCAGAACTTGGTGCCGGTGAGCGACATCATGGCTGGCGCGTTTGCCTTCGCCGAGCGCCGCGACGCGAAATCGGCCGTATCGAGCCCGGCGTCGGAGGACCTTAGCACCTCCCAAGAATTACAGACTATCGAGATGCTTGTACCCTTTCTGCCCGGCGCTCCCGAGCCGTCTCTGGATGTGGCCCCGCCTCGGCTGCAAGCGCCTGTCGAACCGCTGGCCGCGGTTCCCGCTGCCGCGGCAAGCGACGCGGCGCCGAACATTTCCGCCGACTTGAACCTACCTGCGGAGATTGCGGCCGCGGCCAGCGTGGAAGCACCCGCCGGCTTCGAGGCCGCTGCGGCCGACCTGGCGCCGGTCATGGATCCCTTGCTGCACGACATCTACAGCAAGGAGACGTCGAGCCACCTCGCGGAAATCCGCGACTACCTGCGCAAGAGGGGGGGCCAGCCGGCCCCGCATCATTTACCGGAATCCGTGTATCGCGCCATCCATACCTTGAGCGGCAGCTCCAAGATGGCTGAAGCTCGACATGGAATCCGCATTACCGAGCCGCTCAATCAGGTCATGCGCAAGTTCTACGATAGCGGGCATGGGTTGACGGATGCCGGACTCGCGACTCTGGGAGATTCGGTTCGTGCCATCGACGATGTGGTCTCCCATATCAACGAGTCCACCGCGTTTTTCGTCGACCAACCGTCGCTCCTCCATCGCCTGCATGAGCTCGAAACCGAAGTCGATGCTGAACTCGCACGGGCTTCCGGTGACGGCAGCTCGTCGGCGATCGTCCCGCAGTTGCCGGAGGTCACGGCGGCATCCGAGCAGGCGACAGAGCACGTGGCCATCGAGCACGCCGCTGCCGAGCACATCGCCGCAGAGCCTGCGGTCGAAGAATTCGATCACGAAATCGCGAAGATCTACAGCGAAGAGGCCACTGAGTTGCTCGAGGCCGCCGAAGGTTCATTGACAGCTTGGAATCTTGACCGCAAGGACAAGGATCGGGTCGCGGAACTGCAGCGTCAATTGCATACCCTGAAAGGCGGGGCGCGCATGGCGGGGATCAGCGCGATGGGGGATCTGAGCCATGAACTGGAGACTCTGGTCATCAATATCGATACCGGCGCGGTGCCGGCCGACGACCATGCGCACGCCGTAATGCAGGCTAGCCTCGACGAACTTGCGCGCATGCGCGACATGGTGAGCGCGGGCTCGCTGCCTGCCGCCGCCGCCGCGCTGCTCGCTCAAGTTCGCAATTTGGCGATGGGCGTCAGCGAGAAGACACCGACGTCATCGGCCCCCGGCGTACCCGCCACAGAGGCGTTGTCCGAGTCGCCTGCCGCCGTCGCGCCCGACGCGCAGCTCGATGTAAGCGCGGCGGCGCCACCCAGCGCGGTGGCTGCTGCGCCCGCAACGGATGTTTCGGGCGTCGCAGCCCTGGCCGTCGCCACTCCGGAGGTGGTGTCGCTGGGCGTCGACACGACCCCGTCCGCCACGCCGCAAGCCGTGGCTCAACCGGCCGCGCCCGCACCATCCGTGCCGCCCGCCCTGAGCGAAGATTCCATTTCGAGTCTTGAAGTCAGCGCCGCGCCCGTACTGCCCGGCCGCGAGAATATTCCGGCGGAGCGCGCGGAAATGGCGCGGGTGGATGCCGAACTGCTGGACACGATGCTCAACAACGCCGGCGAGGTGAGCATCTTCCGTGCTCGCCTCGATCAGCAAGTGAACTCGATCGACTTCAACTTGGCGGAATTGGCGCGTACGGTCACTCGTCTCAAAGAGCAGTTGCGTGGATTGGAAATCGAGACCGAAGCACAGGTGCTCAATCGGCACCACGATGAAGCTCCGCGACGGAACGACTTCGATCCGCTGGAACTAGACCGTTATTCGGTGCTGCAGCAGTTTTCGCGCGCCCTGGCCGAAACCTCGGGGGATGTCGCGAGCATTCAAGGCCTGTTGGAAACGCTGACTCGCGAGGCGCAGAATCTGTTGACCCAGCAGGCGCGCGTCATCACTGAGTTGCAGAACAGCTTGATGCGTACCCGCATGGTGCCGTTCCAGCGCCACGTGCAGCGACTGACGCGTCTGGTGCGGCAAGCCGCGAACGACACCGGTAAGCGTGCGGAGTTGGTGGTTCAGGGTGCGTCGGCAGAACTGGATCGGCAGATGCTCGAACGCATGGTTGCGCCGCTGGAGCACATGCTGCGCAACGCCGTGGTACACGGCATCGAGCCCGCAGAACGCCGCGCCGCCTTGGCCAAGCCGGACGTGGGAAGAATCTCGGTCAGCCTGACGCGCGACGGGGCGGAAGTGGTGATCGTCGTCACCGACGACGGTAGCGGCATCAATGTGAAATTGATCCGCGAGAAGGCGGTGTCGCTCGGACTCATCGACCGGCATGCAAAACTCACCGACGAAGAGGCCATGCAGCTCATCCTGGAGCCCGGCTTCAGCACGGCGGGCCGCGTTACGCAGGCGGCCGGCCGCGGCGTGGGCATGGACGTAGTGGCCACTGAAGTCAAAAAGCTGGGCGGCGGTTTGTTCATCGAATCGACGGCGGGCAAGGGATCGCGTTTCACGATTCGCCTGCCGTTCACGCTCGCGATCAGCCAGGCGTTGATCGTACGCGTTGCCGATGAGGTTTATGCATTGCCGCTGGCGACGGTTGAGGGCGTGGTGCGATTGCCGCGCAACATCGTCGCCCGGCATCTCGGCAAGGACGCACCGCTGTTCGAATACGGTGGCCAGAAGTATCGTTTTCAGCAGCTGGGTTCGTTCGTCGGGCTCGGGCCCACCCGCCTGCCCGAATCGGACGTTTCCATGTCCGTCGTGCTGATCCGCGCGGGCGAGCATTCGACCGCATTGGTGACGGATGAACTGGTCGGCAGCCGGGAAATCGTCGTGAAATCCTTAGGGCCGCAGATCTCGGGAATTCGCGGCATCGCCGGCGCCACCATATTGGGCGACGGACGCATCGTCATCATCCTCGACATGGGCTCGCTGGTGCGTTCCGAATGGCGCGCCAAGACGGCTGAAATGACGGTGCTCGATCAGCGGGATCGGCGCACGTTCGCACTGGTCGTGGACGATTCGATCACCGTGCGGCGAGTGACTCAGCGGCTGCTCGAGCGCAACGGAATGCGCGTGCTCACGGCCAAGGACGGAGTGGACGCCGTTTCGCTGTTGCAGGAAAATCTGCCGGATATCATTCTTCTCGATATTGAAATGCCGCGCATGGACGGTTACGAAGTGGCCGCCCATGTTCGCAATGATCCGAGGCTCAAGGACATTCCAATCGTCATGATCACGTCGCGCGTCAGCGAAAAGCACCGAGCGCGGGCGATCGAACTCGGTGTCGACGATTATCTGGGCAAGCCCTACCAAGAAAGCCAGTTGCTCGATGCCATCGAACCGCTCGTCAATCGCCGCAGCGCCCTCGCGCGGTAACCACCACCGTGTCGGATCTGCGCGACGAACTGTACAGCCTCTTGGTGCCGCTGGCCGGTGAACGGCTGATCGTGCCGCGCGCCTGTGTGGCGGAGGTCATCAGTTATCAGGCGCCAGCCGAAATGACCAACGCGCCTCCGTGGTATGCAGGCCTCGTGAGTTGGAGCGGCCGAAGCGTGCCTATCGTGTCCTTCGAGGGCGCGTTCGGACAAGCACTGCCCACGATCTCGAGCCGCACGCGAATCGTGATATTCCATGCTACGGGCGGCAAGCTGCAGTCCGGCTTTTTCGGCATGCTGACGCAAGGATTTCCGCAGCTCGTGCGCGTCAATGCCGATGTGATCCGACCGGATCCCTCGCGCAGCTTCCCGGAGCGTTCGCCGGTCATTTGTCAGGTGCGCATGGTCAATGAGACGCCGCTCATTCCCGATTTGCAGCGGCTCGAGCAAATGATCGCCGAAGAAACATCGGTGATGCCGTAAGGCTCAAACAGGCTCGTTAGGCGACGCGCATATCGCCGAAGCGGGTCTGCAACCACGTAAGGGCGGCGATCGCGGCCGTTTCGGTACGCAGGATTCGAGGACCGAGCTTGACCCGCACGAACCCGGCGATCCGAAATGCATCCAGTTCGTCGTCGGCAAAACCGCCTTCCGGCCCGATGGCGATCTCCACCGACGCATCGAGCTCCGACGGTGTTGCCGCGGACTCCAGGTCGGGTTCAAGAACCAATCTGGCACTTGTCGATGGCGAACTTCCGAGGTAGTTGAGGAGGGGGATCGGCGCGTCGATGGCTGGCAGCCGATTGCGGCCGCATTGTTCGCAGGCGTTGACGATGACGGCACGCCAATGCGCGGCCTTCGATTCTGCATGACTCGCGTCGAGCCGCACGACGCTGCGCTGACTCAATACCGGCACGATGCGCGCCACGCCGAGTTCAGTCGCCTTTTGAACGATGAAGTCCATGCGGTCGCCGCGCGGCACGCATTGCACGAGAGTGATCGCGAACGGTGATTCGCGGTCGACGTCGGCGGCGTTGCCCACGGAGGCGGTCACGCGCGAGCCGCGTACGCTTTCGATCGCGCCGACATATTCGCGGCCGTCGCCGCTGAAAAGTATGAGTTCATCGCCGCTGCGCGCTCGCAGCACCTTGGCGAGGTGAGACGCAGTGTCCTTGGGTAGATCGACGATGGTGCCCGACGTCAGTGGCGTATCGACGTACACTCGGGTCAATCGCATGTCGCCAACTCGACCCCTTCGGCCGCGACCCGCACCATCAAATCCATTTCCGCCTCATTGACGGTGTAGGGCGGCATGAAGTACACGACATTGCCGATCGGGCGCAACAGCACGCCCTGATCCAGGGCATATCGATAAATTCGCTGGCCGCGGCGCTCCGTCCAGGGATAAGGTTCGCGGGTTTGTTTATCCTTCGCGAATTCGACGGCGACGATCATTCCGTACTGCCGAACTTCGGTGACGTGCGCATGTGACTCGAGTTCGCGCGCGCGACGGCCGAGATAGGCGGCTTTGGAGCGGTTGCACTCGATGGTGTTGTCCGTGGCAAAGATGTCCAGTGTCGCGAGCGCCGCCGTGCATGCCAATGGATTGCCGGTGTAGCTGTGCGAGTGCAGGAACGCGGTCAAGTTGGCGTAATCGCCATAGAACGCATCGTAGACGTCGTCCGTGGTCAAAACCGCCGACAGAGGCAAATAGCCGCCGGTCAATCCTTTCGATAGACACAGGAAATCCGGCGATATCCCCGCCTGTTCGCAAGCAAACAACGTGCCGGTGCGGCCGAATCCGACCGCGATTTCATCTGCGATCAAATGGACGTCGTGGCGGTGGCAGGCGTCGCGCAGACGCGCCAGGTACTCAGGGTGATACATGCGCATGCCGCCGGCGCATTGCACCAGCGGTTCCACGATCACAGCGGCGACTTCGCCGGCGCTTGCGGCAAGCATGCGTTCCATATGATCGAACTGCCTGACCGAGTACTGCTCCCACGATTCGCCGGCGTCGCGGAAGTAGCAGTCGGGCGACGGCGCCGTGAGCACATCCATCAACAATGGTTTGTACAGGGATTTATAGAGTTCGACATTGCCCACCGCCAGTGCGCCCAACGTCTCGCCGTGGTAGCTGTTGGCCAGCGTAATGAAGCGTGTCTTGCGCGGCCGGCCGCGGTTTCGCCAATAGTGAAAGCTCATCTTGATGGCTACTTCGACAGCGGCGGAACCGTTGTCCGCAAAGAAACAGCGGGTCAGGCCGGCGGGAGTCAGGGAAACCAACTGTTCCGACAAACGCACCGCGGGCTCGTGCGTGAATCCGGCAAAGATCACGTGCTCCAGTCGATTCAGTTGATCGCGAAGAGCGGCGTTGATGCGTGGATTGGCGTGGCCGAAAAGGTTCACCCACCAGGAACTGACCGCATCGAGGTAGCGTTTCCCGTCGAAGTCCTCCAGCCACGCACCCTCGCCGCGCTTGATCGCTATCAAAGGCAGCGTTTCGTGGTCCTTCATTTGCGTGCACGGGTGCCACAAGACGCGCAAGTCGCGCGCGGCAAGCGCCTCGGAATCGGTGATCCTTCTATCGTGTTCGTTCATGGGGCAGGATTGTCGCATATGCTATGGTCATCATCGTTCATGGGGGAGCGGATTTGGAGGTTGACCTTACGAGCGGACTGATGCGCGGCGTCGCGCAGATCGCTTCGCCGAATTGCGACGCAAGACCGCCGGGCGTGGAGGCGGACCTCATCGTGGTGCATGGGATTAGTCTGCCGCCCGGCGAGTTCGGCGGCCCGTGGATAGACCGCCTGTTCACCAACGCGTTGCCTGTCGATGCGCATCCTTATTTTGCGGAGGTGACCGCGCTACGCGTATCGTCTCACGTGGCGATCAGACGCACCGGCGCGGTCACGCAATACGTCAAGTTCACGGAGCGAGCGTGGCACGCGGGCAAGTCCAGTTTCGAGGGCCGCGCGGCATGCAACGATTTTTCGGTGGGCATCGAACTCGAGGGCACCGACACGCTTGCCTACGAGGCCGCGCAGTACCATGCGCTTGCCGAGGTGGTCGCCGCGCTGTGCGCAGCGTATCCGCGACTGTCGACGGATCGATTGGTCGGCCATAGCGATATCGCCCCGGGCCGCAAAACCGATCCGGGGCCGGCCTTCGACTGGCCGCAGGCTCGGCGCTTGATCGCGAGACTCTGCGCTCGCCCCAATCGAACATAACCTAAGCGGGGAATCCCCGGCTTTCGGTGCAACGTGAATCGCATCACATTCGGATCCGTTAGGTTTCCTCGAAAGGGCCGACATGCTTAGCTGAGGCGGAAATTCTGCAATTTCGTTCGGAACGAGGGAGGGCTATTGATTCGTTGGTTCGCGGATCTCCCCATCGAGCGCAAATTGCGCGTAGTCATCATGGTACCGGCAATGGTCGCCTTCGGTATCGCCTTGGCCATGCACATCGCAACTAATCTCCTGCATTTGCGCGAGGATATGCTGCGCCGGGCGTCCCGCGTCGCCCGGATCATCGGTCCGAGCGTCATTGCGCAGGTCGAAGCCGGAGACCGGCAATCCGCCGAGAAGGCCCTGAATGTGTTCCGGGACGAACCGATGGTGAGCGTGGCGGAAGTTTTTCTGCCCAACGGCAAACGGCTGGCCACTTACCGCCGCGCGGCGAGCGACCCAATCTCGGGCTCGGCCGGCGCTACGCTTCCTCTGGACCCCGCCGGCCCCAAACTGTTTGCCCGTGGCGGCCATATCCATATCACGGCGCCCGTCGTGCACGAAGGCCGGGTCCTCGGGTTCATCCACATCGTCGTCGTTCTCGACGCGCTATATCCAGGTTGGCCCGGCTACCTGCTCATCATTCTCACCGCCATTGCGGCTGCCGTCGGAGTGTCGTACTGGTTGGCTGCGCGGTTGCAGCAACAAATCTCCGGGCCCATCGTGAATCTTGCGCACACCATGAAACGGGTATCGTCGGAGGAGGATTACAGTCTGCGTGTGGACCGCAGTTCGCAGGATGAGATCGGCTCGCTCATCGACGGTTTCAATCAGATGCTCGGTCAGATTCGGCATCGCGATGCGCGTTTGGAGCGATACCGGGAGTTCCTCGAACAGCAGGTGGCCGAGCGCACGGTCAACCTCGGCAGTGCCAACCGAGAATTGCGGCGGGCGATCGACGAGGCCAACCGGGCCAAGGACGCTGCCGAGAGGGCGAGTCGTGCGAAAAGCGAATTCCTCGCCCGCATGAGCCACGAAATTCGCACGCCCATGAACGGCGTCATGGGAATGTCGGAATTGCTGAGCGGAACGGATCTGACGCCACGGCAGCGGCGGCTCTCGGAAACCATCTCGCGGTCCGCCGAAGCGTTATTGCAGATCATCAACGATATTTTGGACGTCTCAAAAATCGAGGCGGGCAAGCTCGAACTCGAGCGAATCGAATTCGGTCTACGAGAAGCGGTTGAAGAGACCATTGAACTACTCGCCGCCCGCGCGCATGCGAAGGGTCTAGAGCTGGCATGTGTCATCGAATCCGAGGTTCCCGTAACAGTATGCAGCGATCCGATGCGATTGCGGCAGGTGCTCATCAATTTGGCGGGCAATGCCATCAAGTTCACCGAGACCGGGGAAGTCGTCGTCCGGGTCAAGGCGATCGACGCCACCGGGCGTACGCGCTTCGAGGTGACGGATACGGGCGTCGGCATATCCGAGGATGCCCAGGCCCACATCTTCAACGCATTCAGCCAGGCCGACTCGTTCACCACGCGCAAATACGGCGGCACGGGCTTGGGTCTCGCCATCTGCAAGCAGCTGCTTACCTTGATGGAGGGCGAGATCGGCGTGCGCAGCACTGTCGGCAGCGGCTCGACGTTTTGGTTCGATGTACGGTTGGAGCCGGTCGCCGCCACAAGCCAGCGCACGGCCGATTCAGGCGTTCCGCAGTTGCCGCGGCTGAACCTCACCGGTGTGCGTGTGCTGGTGGTCGATGACAACGCGAATAATCGCGAGATTTTGCAGCAGCATTTGACGTCCTGGGGTCTGGATGTGATTGCGGTGGACAGCGGCGAGGCGGCCCTGGTCTCGCTGAACTCGGAAGGGCCGCTGCGCTTCGATCTAGCCCTGGTGGACGACCGCATGCCCGGAATGAGCGGCATCGAAGTGGCGAGGATCGTTCGGCAGGACCCGCTCTTCAACGGACTGCGGCTCATCATGTTGAGTTCGGGGGATAGCAACGACGGCGCCGCGGACTGCGCGACGCTGTTCACCGCAGTCTTGCCCAAGCCATTGCGACGGGCGCAGCTTCTCAGTTGTCTGAGCCGCGCCATGACTTTGGCGTCGGAATCTTCGGCCGAGGAGCCGAGCGCGGGGGCGACCGCGACGGCCGCGCCGCGCAGTGCCGGGCCCCGCATATTGTTGGTCGAAGATAACCCCGTGAATCGGGAAGTGGCCGTCGGCATGCTCGAGAGCTTGAGCTGCAGCACGCACGCTGCCGACAACGGATGGGTGGCCATCGAGGCGCTTAATGCTTCGGATTACGATGCCATATTGATGGATTGTCAGATGCCCGTCATGGACGGACTCACCGCGACCGCGGAAATTCGACGCCGTGAGCTGGGTTCTGCAAAGCCGCGGGTGCCCATCATCGCCCTCACCGCGAACGCCATGGAAGGGGACCGCGAACGATGCCTCGCCGCGGGGATGGATGACTTCCTGAGCAAGCCGTTCACGCAGCAGCAATTGGCCACGGTGCTCAAGCATTGGCTTGGGCTTCGAGCGAACCCTGCACCGCCCGAGCGGAACAGCGACACGTCGAGAGCACCGCTGGTCGACGTCGGTGTGCTGCGCAATATCGCCGCGCTGGCGCGTCCGGCGCTTCTCAACTCCTTGATCGACCTGTATTTGCAACACTCGCCCAGCCTGCTCGCAGCCATCGAGACGGCCGCCGCCAATAAGCTGCCGACGGCGTTGGCCGACGCGTTGCACACACTCAGGTCCAGCACCGCTAATCTTGGTGGATCCCGCTTAGTCGTGGCGAGCAAGGAGTGCGAGGTGCTGGTGCGCGACGGCGGAATCGCTTTCGCAGGACCGCTCATCCTTCGAATCCGCAAGGAATATCAGGAATTTTGCACGGCACTCACCCGCGAGCGGTCTGCCGATGCAGCTTAAACAACTCCCGGCGTGGCAATGCGCGGTTCACTAGCATGAGGATCCGATGAAAACGTTGGAAATTGCAGCGAGCACGGCCGCGGTGCTCATCGTCGATGACGACCCAGGGGCACGGCTGCTGATCGGGACTGCGCTGGAAATGGTGGGATTCCGAGTCACGACGGCAGCGGACGGACGAAGCGCCTTGGATGAGTTTCGCGCGCGGCCGGTCGATTGCGTCATTCTGGATGTAGTCATGCCTGGAATGAACGGGTTCGATGTCTGCAGCGCGCTCCGCACGCTGCCGGAGAGCCGGCATGTGCCGATATTAATGCAGACCAGCCTCGACGACATGATGTCAATCACCCGCGCTTATGATGCCGGAGCGACGGACTTTACGTCTAAAGGCATCAATCCCATGCTGCTTGCGCAGCGCGTCAAGTTTTTGGTGCGCGCCAAACAAACGCAGGACAAGCTGCGTGAAAGCGAAGCGCGCGTCCGGTATTTGGCTTATTACGATCCGCTCACTTCATTGCCGAACCGGCAACGGCTGCTGCAAATTCTCCAGCAGCACATCGCCTGGGCGGTGCTGCGGCAGCGCGGGATCGCCGTGTTGATGCTGGACGTCGATAATTTCTCCCGCATCAACGATACGAAGGGCCAAGCGGTGGGCGACGCGTTGTTGAAGGAAATCGCCAACCGGTTGCAGCTGTGCTTGCGCGATACCCCAAGGGGCGGGGAACCAATGGACAACGATGCGGCGACTACCGACATCACCGATTGGGTGGCGCGCACCGGCGCCGACGAGTTCGCGCTGGCGCTTCCCGGCGTATCAACGACGGACGCCGCCCAGGCCGTAGCGCGCCGGATCCAATCGGCGCTGGAACGGCCGTTCGCATTCGCACAACAGGAGATGTCGCTGTCGGCAAGCATCGGCATCAGCCTCTTTCGGGCGGACGCTGCCGATGCCGAGGCGCTGGTCAAGAATGCCGACGCAGCCATGCATCACGCCAAGAGGATCGGCCAGAGCGGGGTGGAAATCTTCAAGAAATCGATCAGCACCCGAGCGGCCAGGCATCTGTCTCTGGAAGCCGATTTGCGAAGGGCATTGGAGCGTCAAGAGTTCACGCTCAATTACCAGCCGCGGCTGGCTCTCGGCGACTTGCGGGTGGAGGCCGTAGAGGCCTTGCTGCGTTGGTCGCACCCGCAACGCGGGTTCGTGCCGCCCGACGAGTTCATCCCGCTCGCGGAGCAGAGCGGCTTAATCATTGAGATTGGCGATTGGGTACTGCGCGAGGCTTGCGCGCAGGCGCGCCGCTGGCGCGATGCGGGCGCGCAAGACTGGCAGGTCGCGGTAAACGTTTCCGGCGTTCAATTCCGGGACGGCAGCCTCGTCCGCCGAGTATCGAGCGCCATCGACGCGGCCGGTATCGATTCGCGCATGATCGAGTTGGAATTCACGGAAGGCGCGCTGATCGAGTATTCGAGCGCGGTCAGCAAGGCTGTCAAATCGCTGAAGGACTTGGGCGTGGCGACGGCGCTGGATGATTTCGGGACCGGCTACAGTTCAATGTCTTACCTGCGTCACTTTCCCATTGATACGCTGAAAATCGACCGCAGTTTTGTGCGTGATATCGCTTCGAAGAGCACCGGCAATGCGCCCCTCGTGGATGCCATCATCGCCATGGCCAAAAGCTTGGGCTTGGCGACTTGCGCGGAAGGGGTGGAAACCGAAGCGCAGTGGCATTACCTGCGAAATCGCGAAGCGAATCAAGTGCAGGGGTTTCTGTTCTGCCGGCCGCTGCCAATCCCGGAATTGGAACGCTGGCACACCGATTGGTTGCATTCCAACCAGCTGCATGCGGCGAGCGTCGCCTAGCGAGTTCGCCGCCAGATGGTTTCGCTGCCTTGTTCATGGCGCGCAAGCACCCGCGCGAGCACAAACAACAGGTCGGACAGCCGATTCAGGTATTTCAGGGCGCCAGGCGAGACTTCTTCGACGCGTGCCAACGCCCAACAGCGACGCTCGGCCCGTCGGCACACGGCACGAGCCACGTGACAGGCGGCCGCGGCAGGGCCGCCGCCGGGCAGGATAAAATCCTTGAGCGGCGGCAGATTTTCATTGAAGCCGTCGAGTTCCGCTTCCAGGCGCTCCACGTAAGCATCCGTGATTATTCGATGTCCGGGAATGCACAATTCGCCCCCGAGATCGAACAGATCATGCTGCACCTCGGTGAGGCATTGATTTAACGCAGCGGGCAATGTGGCCATCGCCAGCACGACGCCGATCGCGCTGTTCGCCTCGTCTACGGTGCCATAGGCTTCGACCCGCGCGCATTCTTTGGGAGCCCGTGTGCCGTCGCCTAGGCCGGTGCTGCCGTCGTCGCCCGTGCGGGTATAAATCTTGGTGAGCCGATTGCCCATGAAGCGATCTCTTAGGTTAGGGTGCGACGGTAGCACAAGGTTTGTTAAGGTGGCGTTTCAAGCGGAGAGGATTCATGAACCATTCGCCGGAATTGCAGGCGGCGTTAGACGCGGCAGGTCAAGCTGCCTCGATTGCACGCTCGCTGTACCACCGCAATATTGAAGTTCGCCTCAAAGCGGACAAGTCGCCCGTCACCGAGGCCGACATCCGCTGCGAGACGGCGATCCGTGAGATACTCGAGGCGCGCTTCCCGGCCTACGGATTCTTCGGCGAAGAGACGGCTTCGCGCGGCATGGACGCCGAGAATTTGTGGTTGGTCGATCCCATCGACGGCACCAAGGCGTTCGTCCGCGAGTATCCGATGTTCTCCACGCAGATTGCGCTCATGCGGCGCGGGGAGATCGTGCTCGGGGTCTCCAGCGCGCCCGTGTATGGCGAGGTGGCTTTTGCGGAACGGGGATGTGGCGCGTATCTCAACGGCCAATTGCTGGCGGTCAGCCAGATTGCCGACTTGGAATCGGCGGCGTTATCGTCCGGGAACCTGAAGACCTTGGCCAGCGGCAATCAGTGGAGCCGCTATGGTGGGTTGGTGGCGCGCGTCAACCGCATCCGGGGCTATGGCGATTTCCTGCACTATCACTTGTTGGCCGCAGGCAAAATCGAAGCGGTGATTGAAAGCGACGTGAACATCTTGGACATCGCCGCTTGCGTGGCCATCGTGTCGGAGGCGGGAGGGCGTTTTACGGACCTTGGCGGAGCACCCATCACACTTCAATCGAATTCCGTGCTGGCGACCAATGGTCGCCTGCATACGGCGGTGCTGGCGGCTCTGGCGTGATGCCGGCGGTTGGCGGCGCGGAGGCTTGGCGGTGCAGGCGCTGGATGGACGCTGGGCACGAACGCTATGCTTGAAAGAACACGCGGCGCCCGGCGACATGCAAGTCGTCGAAGCGTGTGTCGTAAAGCTCCGATAGATTGCCGGAGGTGAGGATTTCGGCCGCGCTGCCCCAGAGCCAGTCTCCCGATCTGCCGATCAGCAGGGCGTGATCCGCGAAACGCACGGCTAGGTTCGGATCATGCAACGTCACGACCACGGCGCCGCCTGCATCGGCGCGCGCCCGCAGCAGTACCAGTGCCTCGAGTTGGTGGTTGGGATCCAACTGATTGGTCGGTTCGTCCAATAAAAATACTCGCGGATCTTGTGCGAGTACGGCAGCAAGCGCCGCGCGCCGCCGCTCCCCACCCGAAAGCGTGAATATGTCGCGGTCCTCGTATCCGCAGAGTCCCACCGCCGCGAGCGCCTGCGTCGCGATGGCGATATCGGCTGCGGACTCCCACTGCCAGTGGCCGATGTGCGGATGACGCCCGAGCAGTACCGTTTCGAGTACGTTCGCCGGGAAGGGGTCCTCGACGTTCTGCGGCAGCAGGGCAAGCTCACGCGCGAGTGAGCGTCGTGTCCACGCGCTTAAGGGTCGGTCCGAGATCAATAGCTCGCCCGCGTGAGGAGCGCGGAGGCCAGCGAACGTGTGCAGTGAGAGGCTTTTACCGCAGCCGTTGGGTCCGAGCACGACAAGCATGGAGCCTGCGGGGACCTGCAAATTCAAGCCACGAACCAAGGTGCGGGATTCGACGCCGATATCCACGTTGCGGCATTCGAGAAGCGAGCGATGGCGGTCAGCGTGCATTTTGCGGCCAGCGTATTTCGAGCGCCGTGGCCGGGCCTACGACAACTTCATCGAGACTCGATGCTTGTTGCCATCGATTTGGGCCCAGCATGCGGCGTCCCGCCATCAACTCAGCGTATTTCTGTGGAAATAGCGGAACCTGCCCGGGATCCCCATAGCCGTCCGGGAAGCGAGGCGCATCGTCCTGCGGGTCATATTTGTCGGTGGCGCCGAGGGTGTGCAGCAATTCATGTGCGATGACGACGTTGTTTGCGCCGGTCATCACCGGATCAGCGAAGGCGTAGACCACGCCGATCAATCCCTTGGTCAGGCCGAGCGAATGCGGCACCGTGGGACTCCGCGCCGGATCGTGAAACAACACGAACATGCGCACGTCCTCGGGTTCACGCGATTGGCGACTAACGTTCCATGCCCAGTAACGCAGTTTCAAACTCCATACGACGGTGGAAAAGATGCCGGCTCGCGCGGCGCGTTGCGGCGGTAGGGCAATGAGTTCGGGATGCAACCGCGATCTGATGGGCTCGCTCGTCGGCAGCTGATAGCGCGCCGCTTCATGAGCGAAAAATAGGTCGATGGCCTTGAAGCGTTCGCCATCGAGCGAATCGACATAATTCCGGGTCACCGGACTTTCGTCCGCCGCTATCGGGTAGATGGCCACGAACAGCGGCTGGCGCCACCGGGTGCTGCGGTAATGATCCAGCCAAGTGGTCAGAGCGACCACCAACAGAATGAGAAGGAGCGTCGCTACGCGCAGCGTCTTGAACCAGCTTACGCGCTCAGGGTGGGGGTAAGCGCTGCGGCTCAAGAGGCGGAGTCCACGCTGAGTGCGTCGACCTCCCCGTCTGTGGTGGAATAGGAGACCAGCATGGGTTTGCAACATACCGGGCAGTCTTCGATGTACGACTGTTCGGGCACCGAAAGATCCAATGTCAAATTGATGGTTTCCCAGCAGTGCGGACAGGTCGCATCATGCCCCTGTAAAAGATTCATGGCTGCAAACGAGTCACCGACCATTGCGCCCCGGAGGCAGCGTCTTGCGATTCGGTGGTCCTGCGGGTCCATCGGGCCCGGTCGTGTATGCGAAACTCGCCTTCGACCCACAATTCGATGGCGTTCACGACGAGCCGAAAGCCACCCCAGTTGGGCGGGCGTATAATGTCGGCCGTAACCGATTCGGGTTCTCGAGAACCAGGGCCATCGTAGGGAACCCCAAAGCGCCGAGCTGCCGCTGCGATCGCCTTCGCCAGGGCACCGCGTGATTCGACCGGCTCACTTTGGTGGCTGGCCCAGGCGCCGAGCCGGCTCTGCCAGGGGCGGCTCTGAAAATACGCGTCGCTTTCGGAGGCCGACAGCCGTTCGACTCGGCCCTCGGCTCGAACCTGTCGATGTCGATGGTCCCAATGAAACACGACGGCTGCCTGCGGATTGGCCTCGAGTTCGCGGCCCTTGCGGGATTCATAATTGGTGTAGAACGTAATGACCCCGGCGTCCGCAGCGATATCCTTGCAGAGCAGCACTCGCGCCGAAGGCTGGCCGCCGGCGTCCACGGTGGCCAGTACCATGGCATTTGGATTCGGCTGCGCAGCATCGATCCGAGCCTGGGCCAGCCATTCCGCCGCCACCTGCAAAGGATTGGCCGGTAGTGGGTCAGGAAGGGTTTCGGCCCAATCCGTCGGTGTATTCGCGCTCATGTGCGAATGGTATCCGTGTCGTTGCGCTTGCGATAGCCTTGGGTCCGCCGGTAAAAGGGGAGCCGGCACAAAATGGGAATCAAAATTACATGACTCTGGACGAATTGCGAACCGCATTGACCGAGCTCGACGAGCAACTCATTCATCTCGTCGCCCGCCGCCAGGCTCTCAGCGAGCAGGTGGCGTCCGTAAAACGTGCGACCGGACGCGCCACGCGAGACTTCGGTCGGGAGCGGGAGGTCATTTTACGCGGCCGGGTCACGGCCGACGCTCTGGGGGTTTCTCCGGATCTCGCCGAATCGCTGCTGCGGCAGTTGATTCAGTCGTCATTGGCAACGCAGGAACATGCGCGCGTCGCGGCACACGCGCACGGCAGCGGCAAACGCGCGTTGGTGATCGGCGGTTGCGGCAAGATGGGCGGGTGGTTCTCGGAGTTTCTGGCGTCGCAGGGGTTCAGGGTCACGATTGCCGACCCGTCGGGCTCGCTTCCGGGCTTCGATCGGTTGGCCGACTGGGAAAACGATGCCCTCGATTTCGATCTCATCGTTCTGGCAACTCCCTTGAGCGCCACCACGAACCTGCTGCTGGCACTGGCTGAACGTGCGCCGCGCGGCCTGATCTTCGATTTAGGGTCACTCAAGACCCCTTTGCGCGCCGGACTCGACGCGCTGGTCAAGGCGGGTTGCCGCGTCACATCGCTGCATCCCATGTTCGGGCCGGATACAGAGTTGCTTTCCGGGCGGCATGTCATTTTCATCGATCTGGGCAACGCCGCGGCCTTGCAGGAAGCGCAAGATTTGTTCGCGCCGACCATGGCGGAGCGCGTTGTCATGGGCTTGGACGAGCACGATCGCTTGATCGCCTACGTGCTCGGACTCTCCCATGCGCTCAACATCGCATTCTTCACCGCACTTGCGGAAAGCGGTGAGGCGGCGATGCGCTTAGGGCAGCTTTCGAGCACTACGTTCGATTCGCAGCTGGAGGTAGCCAGCCGCGTGGCCGCCGAAAGCCCGGAGCTTTACTTTGAGATTCAAAGCCTGAATGACTATGGCGGCGAATCATTGCTGGCGCTCTCCCAAGCGGTCGAGCGCGTGGTGCACGCGGTGAAAACCAAGGACGCCGATGCATTCACCGCCCTCATGAATCGAGGTCGAGCCTATCTGGACGTGCGGGCTGCGGCCCGCGCCGGCTGAAATTCCATCGAAGGATCTCGACAATGGACGAAACGATTCAAGAGAACGAAGACCTCAAACAGCGTTTGAAGGACCTGACCGCCGAGGCCGCCAACAACGAAAATATTTTGAAACGAACACAGGCGCGCGAATTGACCTTGCTGCGCGCCGACACCCTGTCGCAACTGCTGCGAACCATGGTGGACGGCCTACGCGAGTCGTACGCGCTCGACGCTATCAGCGTCGTGCTTCTCGATCCACAGCACGAGATTCGCCATTTACTGATTGCGGGCGGCGATCGGCCCGACGAATTCAAGCAGATTTTCTTCGTCGATTCATTGGTCGGGCTGGCGCCGCAGCTCACGGCTTTGCACAAACCATGGCTGGGTCCGTTCATCGGCGCCGATCATCATCTGCTGTTTCCGGGAAGCGTCAACTTGAAGAGTGCGGCCCTGGTGCCGTTGCCTCGCATGGACCGGCCCATCGGCGCATTGTGCTTCGCAAGTTGCGATCCCACACGCTTCACTCGCCACCATGGAACCGATTTTCTCGCCCATTTGGGGGCGGTCGCTGCGGTTTGCATCGAGAATGCCATGAACCGGTCGCGGCTGCTGCGCGCCGGAATCACCGATTTCTTGACCGGCTGGCACAACCGTCGATATCTGCAGCAGCGCTTGAAGGAAGAGTTGGCGCGGGCTCAGCGGCGCGCCGGCAGTATTGCCTGTCTGATGATCGACGTCGATCAGTTCAAAGGCATCAACGACGGCTACGGACACCTGGCCGGCGATAAGGCATTGAAAGAAATTGCGCTTCGAGTCGAGGAAGAAATTCGCAGCATGGATACGGCTGCGCGTTTCGGCGGCGATGAATTGGCAATTCTATTGCCCGAGGCCAGCTCGGCCGAGGCAGCCACATTGGCGGAGCGCATCCGCAAAGCCATCGCCGCAAAACCGTTTTCCCTCACTCCGCAGATCAAACGCAGTTTGACGGTGTCCGTGGGTGTCGCATCGGTCTTGCCCGGACGGGATGAAACGGATCTGAAGACCCTCGCGGATCGATTGCTGGCGGATGCCGATGCGGCGTTGTATCGAGCGAAGGCATTGGGCCGCAATCGCGTGCAAGTGGGAGCCGGTTGAGCGGAAGCCGCACGGCGATCCGGCGGGGAGATCAAAACGTGATGCGACGCTCGCGGCGCAGCAGAATCAAAAACAACGGCACGCCGATGAGAGCAGTCAAAGCGCCCACGGGCAACTCACGTGGCGCCGCGGCGATACGGGCCAATGTATCCGCAACAGTCAACAAGCTGCCTCCCAGCAAAATGGAGGCTGGCACCACGACACGGTGATTGCTGCCGGCTACGAGGCGTACCAGATGCGGCGTGACCAGCCCGATGAACCCGATTCCGCCTGCGGTGGTGACTGCCGTTGCCGTGAGCGTGGCGGTTGCACAGAACAGCGCGATGCGTGCGGGCCGAAGCGCCAGGCCCAATGACTGCGATTCGATGTCGCCGCGCGCCAGCACGTTCAAACTGCGTGCGCCGGCCATGGCAAAGAGGCCGATGATGAGCAATATCGCGAGCGCCGCCGGGGAAAACTCCGAGAACGACAGATCGCCCATCAGCCAGAACAACATTCCGCGTAGGCGGCTCTCATCGCCGAGCGCCAGCATGAGGCTTACGATCGCGGTGCAGCCTGAGGCGACCACGACGCCGTTGAGCAACAAGCGCTGGGGGGTCCAACCTCCGCGGGCGTGGGCCAGCGCGAATACCAGCACGGTAGCGCCCAAGGCGCCCATGCCCGCCGACCAATCGATGAATAGACTACCGAATCCCAGCAACATGGCGCCAAGCGCCGCTACGGCGGCACCGCCGGAGATCCCAAGCACATAAGGGTCGGCCAGTGGGTTTCGCAGCAGAACCTGCATCAGAACGCCGGCGAGCGCCAGGAGTCCGCCGGTACTGAACGCGTTGAGCGCCCGCGGCAGCCGCAGATCCAGGATGATCTCGCGGACGAGTTGCGGGCTATCGCCGGGGGCGATGGCGTCGATTCTCGCGCCGCCGTGTCCGAGCAGCCCCGTCAGGATGGTCTTCACGCTGAAATTCGTGCTACCGACGGAAACGGCCAAAGTCAGGCTGGATATCCCGATGAGCGCTAGTAACAAGAGCAGTCGGCTGGCTTTCATGTGGCACGTACCATACGGACCACACCGTTCCGCCACAAGCCGAGTGCGGCCAACTTCGAAGCAGGGGGTGGAATCACGGTCGGAGCTGTGCCGCGAGTCGACCACAAGCGCCCGATGATATGGAACAATTGAGGAATGTCCGCTTCACCAGCCATCGATTACATAGACAAGGACGGCTTCCGTGCAAATGTGGGTATCGTTCTGACCGGCGGGGCGGGACAGGTGTTCTTGGGCGGCCGCGTCGGGGGCCGTGGTTGGCAGTTTCCGCAGGGTGGCGTCAATCGGGGTGAACGGGTGGAAGAGGCGCTGTTCCGCGAATTGAAGGAAGAAATCGGCCTGGATCGCGAAGATGTCGAGCTTTTGGGTTCGACACGCGGGTGGCTGCGCTATCGGTTGCCCCGGCAATATGTAAGAGACCGCTGCATCGGCCAAAAGCAGCGCTGGTTTCTCCTGAAGCTCACGGCCGACGAAGCAAAGCTGCGTTTCGATAGCACCAACCAGCCCGAGTTCGATCGGTGGCGATGGGCCGACTACTGGACGCCGGTGCGCGAGGTCGTGTATTTCAAGCGCCGGGTCTACGTCCGCGCTTTGCATGATTTGGGCCGGCTGATGTTCCCCGACGGGCTGCCGCCTTATCCGGAGTGGTGGTCGGAAGTGAGCACCGAGCGCCGCCTGGAGCTCTAACGCGCGCGCACCGCGCGCCTGTCAGTCGGGTGCGACGCATGCGTCGCACGGGTGACCATGGATGGTCACCCAGGGCTTGCGCGTAGCAGGGACAGCGCAGCGCAATGCGTTTCGACCCCGCTAATGTGGCTCGCAGCGCTTAACTAGGCTTGACGATGGCCAGAATGATGATGCCGAGCAACAGCAGTGAAGGCACTTCATTGAATGCGCGAAACCACTTGGCACTGTGAGTGCGGCGATCATGGGCGAAATCGCGCAGAAACTTGAAGCAAAGCAAGTGGTAGACGATGAGCAGGAGTACGAGCGTCAGCTTGACTTGCAGCCATCCCATCTTAAGGTACGCAGGCGTGGTCACAATCATCGCGATTCCCAGCGCTACGGTGGCTATGGCGCCGATGCTCATGAGCATGAACAGGCGGCGTTCCATGATTCGGAACCGCTCCACGCTGATCCAGTCCGCGGCATCCGCGTGATAAACGAACAGCCGCGGTAGATAAAACAGGCCTGCGAACCAGGTCACCATCGCCACCACGTGAAAAGCCTTTAACCAGAGCAAGTTCCGTTCCTAAGAGCTCCACGGGCACGGATCTTACCGCGTGGGCCTCGGCTTCGTGTAATGTCTCGTACCCTCGCGAACTTAAGGCATGAATCACACTTCATGGCGGACTTGTTCGGCAAACTGGTCGTCCGATCCTATGCGCCCAAGCGGCGAGCCGTGCTGCTTGCAGCGGCGGCGTTGCTCGGCGCCGTCGTGCTCTACGGCGCGTTCGAACTCGGCCGGTACGATGCGGGCTTTCGGGTCGTGGACTCGGTGCGTGGGGCGTTGTCGGCGAGTGCGCGAATCCGCACGTTGGAGGCGGAAATAGAACGTCAGCGAGAGCAATTGGCGGCGGCCGATGTGGCACGGCGCGTCGATCGTGAGGGGTACAAACAAGTGGAGCGGAGTTTGGGCGACATGCAGAGTCAAATCGCGCGGCTCACTCAAGATTTGTCGTTCTATCGCGGCTTGGTGCAGCCGGATTCGCTGGTGCACGTCAAGGTACAACAGATGCAAATCGTGCCCGAGCCGGCGGCGGGCCAGTATCGGTTGAAGTTCGTTCTGATGCAGACGGGCAAGCCGGCCAATGTGGTGGCAGGCAGCGCTGCCATCTCGATCGACGGGTTGCTGGGCGGCAAGCCGATGACTGTGAGCTTCACCCAAGTGTCGACCAACCATCGCAGCGGCCTCACCTACTCTTTTCGATACTTTCAGGACTATGACGAGCCCGTGCAGTTGCCCCCTGGGTTCGAGCCGACCCGCATCGGGATCGAGATCCGCTCGGGCAGAGATGCCACCACCCATGGCTTTCGCCAGGCGTTTGTCTGGAAAGCGCAGGGAATGTCGATGGAAACCGAGGCAGGCGGCGGGCCGGGAAGTCCGGAGGCCCAGCCAAAGGGTAGTGCAAATGTTCAAACGGAAACAGAGTAAAAGCCTCAACATCGACACGTTGATCGGCGCCAAGACGCGCATCAACGGGGACGTTGAGTTTTCGGGTGGTCTGCATCTGGACGGCTACATCAACGGCAACGTGAGCAGCGAACTGGACGGGGAGGCGAGCTTGTCCGTCGGCGAGCAGGGCGGAATCGAGGGATCGGTGATCGTGCCCAATATCCTCCTCAATGGTATCGTCAGAGGCGATATCGACGCCACCGAGCGCGTGGAACTCGGTGCGAAAGCGCGGGTGTTGGGCAATGTGCGTTATTCGGTCATTGAAACCGCGGTAGGCGCCCAAATCAACGGCAAGTTGATCCATAGGACGAACGGCGGGAACCGTGAGGGGGATGCCGGTCCCACGGGCGACTCTCAACTTTGATTGGCCACTGGCCGGCGAGTACACTAGCGCTATGAACACTACCTCAGAATCCGCACTTCAGCCGGAACTTGCCCCTCCGCCCCCCGATGTATTGGTGTTCACCGATGCCGCGGCCGGAAAGGTGGGCGAATTGATCCGCGAGGAGGCGAACCCGAATCTGAAGTTGCGGGTGTTCGTTTCAGGCGGCGGCTGTTCCGGCTTTCAGTACGGATTTACTTTCGATGAGAAAGTGGAAGAGGGCGATTTTTGCGTCGAAAACGCGGGCGTGCAATTGCTGGTGGATCCGATGAGCGCGCAGTACTTGATGGGCGCGGAAATCGACTACAAAGAAGATCTACAGGGCGCTCAGTTCGTCATTCGTAACCCGAACGCCAAGACCACCTGCGGCTGCGGTTCTTCGTTCTCGGCCTAAAAATGCTGGTCGTGTGATGACCGGCGCTCGTGTCGTGCCCGACGTGCTCGCCGCCGTCGATTTGGGCTCGAACAGTTTTCATATGGTCGTCGCGCGTCATTCGCACGGCCAACTCGTCATCCTCGATCGATTGCGGGAAATGGTCCGTCTGGCCGGTGGCTTAAGCGACAGCGGGCGGCTGGATGATGCCGCCGCGGAGCGCGCCCTGCGATGTCTGGAGCGTTTCGGCCAGCGGCTGCGTGCCATGCACGCGGACAGCGTGCGGGTCGTGGGCACCAATGCCCTACGCCGCGCGAGACGCAAGCGATGGTTTCTGGAGCGGGCGCGCGCTGCGCTGGGGCATCCCATTGAAATCATCTCCGGTCTCGAGGAAGCGCGGCTGATTTACTCGGGCGTGGTGCATACCAGCCCGTTGAGTCCCGACAAGCGTCTGGTGATCGATATCGGCGGCGGGTCTACCGAGGTGGTGATCGGGGAGGGCTTTGTTCCTCTGCTGCTCGAGAGTTTGTCGGTGGGCTGCGTCGGCTTGAGTTCGAGTTATTTCGACGATGGCAGAATCTCGGAAAAACGATTCGAGCGTGCGCGCACTGCGGTGAGATTGGAACTCGAGCCCATCCAGGAAGCCTACAAGAAGTTGGGGTGGCTGCAGGCTTTCGGCAGTTCGGGAACGGTGCGCGTGATTGCCGACGTCGTGCGCCGCCTGAACCCAGATTCGCCGCGTATCACCGTGGATAATCTGCGCAGTCTCGCCGACCGGGTCATTGCCGCCGGCCACGTCGATGATCTCGACCTGCCCGACGTGGATGCCGAGCGCGCGCCCGTGTTTCCCAGCGGCCTCGCCATCTTGCTGGAAATCGTCGAGAACCTCGGCATCGATCGAATCCGCATCGCCGAGGGTGCGATGCGCGAGGGGTTGTTGTACGACCTCATGGGCCGCTTCACCGACGAAGATGCGCGTGTACGCAGCGTGCGCGCCATGGAGAAACGCTACCACGTCGATTCGCTGCAGGCAGACCGCGTTGAGGCTACTGCCGTGGCGTTGCTGGAACAAGTCGAATCCGACTGGGGACTCGAAGACCCTCTGGCGGAGTCTGTGCTGCGCTGGGCGGCCCGCTTGCACGAAACGGGCCTCGATATCGCTCATTCGAAATACCATCGGCACAGCGCCTATCTATTGCAGCATGCCGACATGCCGGGATTTCCGCGAGAAGAGCAGGAGCTGTTGTCGGCATTGGTCGGCGGCCACCGCAGGCAATTGTCACTCGAGCCGCTGGAGGATCTGTTGCCGCCGTGGGATCGCCACGCTGAATTTCTCACGGTCCTGCTGCGCGTAGCGGTGCTGCTGCATCGCGGCCGCAGTCCGCAGCCGCTGCCGGACGTGATTTTGCGTGTGAAAGGCCGCAATCTGACTTTGGAACTGCCGCAGCGTTGGATGAAAGAACATCCGCTGACTCTCGAGGACCTGGAACAGGAGCGCGTTTACCTGAAAGAAGCCGGGTTCCGTCTCAGCAACGTGTGACGCGAAAGACTCCTAAGCTTCGGCGAGTGCCACTCGGTCATCGTACAAACTCAGGAGGCGTGCTTGCGCACTCGTCTTGCCGGCGGACCCGGCCCGAGCATAGCCGCCGTCGGATGACAACTCCCACGCTTGGCAGTCGTCGTCGAGATAAAGATGCAAATCATCCATAACCCGCATCTGCAGTTCGGGCGAGACCGGAAACGCCACTTCGATCCGACGGAATAAATTGCGGTCCATCCAATCCGCGCTGCCGCAGTAAATCTCGCGCGCGCCTGCGTTCTCGAAGTAGTAGACGCGGGAGTGCTCGAGAAATCGGCCGACGATCGAACGTACTTTGATCCGCTCCGAGACGCCGGGAACCCCCGGCCGGAGGCAGCACACTCCGCGAACGATCAAATCGATGTCGACGCCGGCACGCGAAGCGCGATACAGGGCTTGAATCACGGCGGGTTCGGTCAGGGCGTTGAGTTTGACAATGATCCGCGCCGGTTTACCGCTGCGAGCGTGCTGGGCCTCGCGTTCGATCTTCATAATCAAGGCACTGTGCAGGCTGAAAGGCGCATGCAGCAGCTTGCGCAGTCGCGGCACCTGGGTCAGTCCCGTGAGTTGCAGGAAAATCTCGTGAATGTCTTCACCGATCGATTCGTCAGCCGTCATGAGGCCGTAATCCGTGTACAGCCGCGCGGTGTTCGCATGGTAGTTGCCGGTCCCCAGGTGACAGTACCGCCGCAGGCCCTTTTCGTCGCGCCGTACCACCATGACCAATTTGGCGTGAGTCTTGTAGCCGAAGACTCCGTACATCACGTGCGCGCCGGCCTCTTGCAGCTTGTTGGCGAGCTCGATATTGGCCTCCTCATCGAATCGCGCGCGCAGCTCGATGATGACGGTGACGTCCTTGCCCGCCTGCGCGGCTTCGGCCAAAGCGTCGACAATGGCGGAGTCGCTGCCGGCGCGATACAACGTCTGCTTGATGGCGAGGACTTGAGGATCACCGGCGGCCTGCTTGATGAAATCCATGACCGGACCGAATCCCTGAAACGGGTGATGCAGCAGTACATCGCCGGCGCGCAAGGTTGCAAAGATATCGCTACCCATCTTGAGCCGCTCGGGAATGCTCGGCGTGAATGGGGTGTACTTGAGCTCAGTCCGGTCAACGAGGTCGTACAATGCCATCAGGCGGTTGAGATTGACGGGTCCCGATACCTTGTAGAGATCGTCCGCAGTGAGGCCGAATTGTTCCAGTAGGTACGCCAAAATTTCGTCCGGACAATCGCGCGCGGTCTCCAAGCGCACAGCATCGCCGTAGCGGCGCGAGGCCAGTTCGCCCTGAACAGCGCGCAGCAAATCGTCAACTTCTTCCTGCTCGACGAACAGATCGCTGTTGCGCGTGACCCTGAATTGGTAGCAGCCTCGCATGCGCATTCCGTCGAACAGCCGGGACACGAAAGCTTCGACGATGGTGCCGAGGAACACGAAATGCCGGCTGCCCAGTTCATCCGGAAGTCGAATGAGACGGGGTAGCGAACGGGGAGCTTGGACCACCGCAAGGCCGCTATTGCGGCCGAAGCCGTCCTCGCCTTCTACGACGACCGCGAAATTGAGGCTTTTGTTGAGGATTTTCGGGAAAGGCCGTGCCGGATCCAGCGCCAAGGGACTCAACACGGGCTCGACTTCACGCTCGAAATACGCGGCCAACCAAGCCGCTTGTGCCTCCGTCCACGTATCCGGCGCCACGAACACCACCCCGTTCCTTGCGAGTTCCGGCAGTAGGCCGTCGTTGAGGAGTTCGTATTGCTCGTCGACGAGGCGCACGGTTCGGGTGCGAATTGCCTTTAGCTGTTCGGGCACCGACAGCCCATCAGGGGCTCCCTGCACTGCGCCGGCACCCTGCAGCTCCTTCAGACCCGCCACTCTGATTTCAAAAAATTCATCGAGGTTTGCGCATGAAATGCACAGAAACTTCACGCGCTCCAGCAGCGGAATATTGACGTCCTTCGCCTGTTCCAAAACGCGTTGGTTGAACTCGAGGAACGACAGCTCGCGATTGATGTAGAGCTGGGGAGTTTGTAGGTCGGTGTCATTCATAAATCTAAGTGTGAGGCTTTATTAGGTGACATCTCCGCGAGGGTGTTGGGGGTTGCCGATCGGCCACGTGAATGGCATGGGCAGATCCGGCCTAGTTGACCGATGTCGTCGATGGGGTGTCGCTCGAGTTACCCAACGGACGCGCGGCAGCCACCGCCGTTGCGTGATTTGCGATGGCTGCACTGCTGTTCGCGGCCGATGGCGGAGCGGAGGCCGTTGGCTCCGCGGTCGTCGGCGCCGACAGGGCGGCGAGCAGTGGAGTTGCAGCGCGGCGGAATTTCGACAATGAGGCCGTTTGCAACGGCTCGGCGCCGGGCAAGCGCACGGTTTGTGGGTTCATGTGGACCCCGTTCGTCAGATATTCATAGTGCAGATGCGGTCCCGTGGCAAGCCCGGTCATGCCGACGTAGCCGATGATCTCTCCTTGATTCACATGCGAGCCGACATGGAGGTTTTTCGCAAACCGCGACATATGGCCATAGAGCGTCGACACGCTGTTGCTGTGCGTCAGCACGATCGCGTTGCCATATCCGCCGCGCGTGCCTTCGAAGCTGACCCTTGCGTCCCCGGCTGCATGGACGGGGGTGCCGGTGGGCGCTGCATAATCGGTCCCCATGTGTCCCCGAATGAGATTCAAAATCGGGTGTTGCCGAGCCGGATTGAAGACTGAACTCACGCGGGTAAAGTCCACCGGCGCGCGCAAGAAAGCTTTGCGCACGGGTTTGCCATCCGGCGTGTAATAGCCGACCGATCCATCGTCCGCCCTAAATCGAACGGCGCGGTAGACCGTGCCGTCGTTGACGAACTCTGCCGCCAACACGTCGCCATCGCGCAAATACTTACCATGCTGATAGATCTGCTCATAGACGGCCGTGAAATGGTCGCCCTCACGGATGTCCAGCACGAAGTCGATATCCCAAGCGAAGACGTTGGCAAGCCTCAGCGCCACGATGTCCGATATATCGGCTGACTCGGCCGCCTGAAACAGCGAAGATTCGATGGTGGCAGTGGCGGTGCGGACGCGCGTTTCCACCGGGTGATTGATGATCTTCGCAGCGAAGCCGTCGTCTTCGCGCACGACATCGAGGGTCTGTGTCTCACTCACCTGCCGCGATAACTCTTTGATTTCGCCGTCGTTCAAATGGGTGACCTTGATCGCATCGCCCGGTTTCAGGAAATCCAGGCTCTGGCGAATACCAGGCAAGTTGCGAATAGCCGCGAGATCCGATTTGTGCAGGGCCATTCGTCTAAAAATGGCGTCCATGGTGTCGTTCCTGCCGACGACCACTTCGATGGTAGAGGCGACACCAGCTTGCTGCGCCGCGACGGACACATTGGCCTCCGCAGCTGGGGGAGCAGGCGCCACGGCCGGCAATGATCTCGTTGCGATCGAATTGGGATATACCAGGGGGGCAGGCGCGTTCACGATCGAGGCGGGCTTGTCCCGCGCGGCATGCCAGAGGATGAGAGCGGCGCTTGCTGCGGCGGCATATGGCGCTACGCGGGTCATGATTGCGTTGAAACGGCGAGCGACTGTGAAGGTTCCAATGATCTTGCGGCTCACCATCATTCCTCGGACGATACGGGCCGTAAGGCTAGCCGCCGCCCATTGGCGGGTCAATCAGAAATGCACCAAAAAGCGACATGGTCCGACGCTGCGAGACCGGCCTGCTGATAGCTGGGGCGCGCCGCGTTGCAATATCCGCAAGCCCACCCACGGACATCGCGCTCACCGGCGGATAAAGGCTGATTTCGGGGCGCTCCGAAAGAATTACGACAATTGGTTGACAGGCCCGAGCCCCCGGCTATACTGCGCGCCCTTCCAAGTGAAAGGCATTTTTCGAGACTTCCCGAACATTGACGGGCACCGAAACTCAGCTATACTTGAAAGTCTTTTCCCGGACCTTTGTCGTCGCGGGTTATTCTTTAAAAATTCGAACAGGTAACTTGTGTGGGGACTCGCGTCATTTGCCTTTAGTGCAATTGATGATACGAGTACCAAACGACCAGTTGTTCATTCGTGAACAAGTGAGAGTTTGGGATCGTGATTGCTTCAGTGACTAAGTGTTATTAACTGAAGAGTTTGATCCTGGCTCAGATTGAACGCTGGCGGCGTGCCTAACACATGCAAGTCGAGCGGTAACAGGTGTAGCAATACATGCTGACGAGCGGCGAACGGGTGAGTAATG
>JBKQSA010000089.1:0-201437 GCA_052143815.1 Steroidobacteraceae bacterium
GAGCCGACGTGGTTGGGTCAAGACCCAATGAGGAGGCGACAACGATGGATGAAGCGAAATCTGGCCGGTCCCGAAGGGTTGGCTTGATGAGGGGCGTCTGCGGCGTTGCACGGCTTGGCCGTAGTACCCACTACGGCCCGCGCCGTGCGCCTTGCATCCGCTCCCTCACCAAGCCAACGCGGCTCACGCGGAATACTCGGACAGGCTCCTAGCCCGATCTTGGTAGACGGCGCTTTTCGAATCGACCGGTACGCAGCGTTTGATACTCGGCTTCCATCACCACCACGCGATTGCGGCCTTGTTCTTTTGCGCTGTACAGCGCCTCATCCGCAAGTTGAACGAGGCCGTCATGTGTGCGGTTCGCGCCGGGCAGAACGAATGCCGCGCCGATGCTCACGGTCAGCCGGCTCGCCACGCGCGACGCCTCGTGCGGAATATTCAGCTGCGCGATCGAACGTTGAATTCGTGTCAACACCTCGGCCACGTATTCACGGGTGGCCTCGTACAACACGACCGCGAATTCCTCACCGCCATAGCGGGCGACGAAATCCATGGGGCGTCGAGCGCACTGACTCAAAGTGACGGCGACCGCGCGCAAACACTCATCGCCCGCTTGATGCCCGTAGCGATCGTTGTAGTCCTTGAAGCAATCGATATCTACGAGCAATACGGTCACCCGCTCGCCCTCGCGCACCGCTTGCTGCCAAATGCGCTGAATGTGCTGGTCGAACATACGGCGATTCTGAATGCCCGTAAGCCCGTCGCGCGCCACCATCTCGCGCAGCAATCCGGCCTCGAGAAAGCGCATTCGACTGGTCTTTTCATGCATGTAGACCACGGATGCACAGAATATATTGATCGCGACCATGCTGATGGCGTCGTACCCGAATTCGAGGCCGGGCAATTGCAGGGCGGTACCCGCAGCCAGGTAAACGACGGTAACGAACACATTGGCGGCGAGCGCATGATAGAACATCAGGCCGCCCATGAAATAGATGAAGATGGTCGTCAAAATCAAACACGGAAACAATAGGGGCACGCCGCCGAGCGAGGCGACGAGGTGGATAACCACCACGCTCAAGCCGATCGAGGTTGCGGCCACCAACGCAAACGGCGGGTAGATGCGGTGGCGGCGTGGCGAAAAGCTTGCTGCGAGAGCCCCCAGCAGCAGGGGGACGATGACCCCGATATGGATCATGCTCGGGATCCGGTTCAGCCCACTACCCAAAAGCATCGCTTCGACCGCCGAAAACGCCAATGTAATCGTGATCGCGAGACCGAGATTTACGCGGATATGGCCTATATTTTCATCAAGATTCGTCTGACGAAATTCCATTTCGAGTTCCGCGTCGAACGTCAGCCACGGGATACCGCTCCGTAATTGACGCGAGTGCGGCAAGTCCGGTAAATCTTCGACGGTCAACCGATCGGCGATGAACATTCTATTGACCGTACCGAGCATTGCATCGCGGCTCAATGACCTGCGGCACACGTTCCGGAAAAAAAGTGGATGCCGTGGCCACATTGATTATGTCAATTATTTGGCGAACATCGGTGATGTTGCAATGCAATATCGATCAATCGGCAAGGTAATCAGCAAGATAAGCGTCGAAATCCATTTTGTCCGTCGCTTCGATACGGGCTTGCGCCTCATGCGATTCTTGAGCTGCCGCGGCGAATTCCGCCAGTCGGCGCTCGTTCGGCGGATACAGCCCAAGAAAATAATCCTTGTGCAGCTTGGACATGCGCAGCGCAAGTTCGAAGAATGTTTCGCCGTTTTGACGCATGTCGGCGAGCAGCCGTGCCGAGGGCGTACGCTCCACGTCGTCGAGTTTTGCGCGTTGCTGTTCCAACGCCGCGGCGTACGGGCGGGCGGGCTCGCCGTGGTCCAGCATCTCGCACAACCCCTGCATCGCGTCGAGCAGTTCGCATGCCCAATCCTTCATCGGGTAACTGCGGCCCTCGCGGTTCAGGGTCAGCCCCGGTTCGCGGCCGCGGCGAGCCACCTTGAGATGATTGGCATCCAACGCTTCCTGTTCGCTGCGGCCGATGGGTTCACTCTTGCGCAGCAGGCACAGGGCCAGAAATGCCTCGAGAAAACGTAGCTTGTTCTGATTGACACCGACCGGGTCGAACGCACTCACGTCCAAAGCGCGCACTTCGACGTACTCTACGCCCGCTCGCTGCAGCGCCTTCGTCGGCCTCTCACCCGATCGAGCAACGCGTTTCGGCCTGATGTAGCTGTAGTACTCGTTCTCGATCTGCAATATGTTGGCGTTGAGCTGCAGGTATTCGCCATCGACCTTCACGCCGATCTGTTCATAGGGCGGGAAGGGGGTGCTCATGGCCCGGGAAAGGTCCCTAATATATTCGTCCAAGCTGTTGACGGACACGCTAACCGTCGCTTGATTCTTGTTGCGATAGCCGATGTCGCTCATGCGCAGCGAGGTGCCGTAGGGTTCGTACAGCGTGTCGCGGTCCAATGACGGCAAGTCACTGTCACGCCCGGCAAAGAAGCTCTTGGACACCGCTGGGGACGTGCCGAACAGGTATAAAACCAGCCAGCCAAATCGCCGATAGTTGCGGAGAACGCCGAAATACTGATCGGAAATGAAATCCTGTCGCGCTTGCTCGGATTCATTGATGTGCGAGAGCACTTCCCATAAATCGGACGAGAACGAATAATTGAAATGTACTCCGGATATCGCCTGCATGATGCGCCCGTAGCGAACGCCCAGACCATGGCGGTAAATGGTTTTCATCCGTCCGACATTCGACGTGCCGAATTGCGCCAGTGGAATGCTCGCATCGCTCTTGATCGCGCTGGGCATACTCGTTGCCCACAGCAACTCGTCATTCAAATGCCGGTAAACGAATTGGTGGATGTCGCACAGGTATTGCAGCAACTCCCAACTCTCGAGGAATGGCGGGGTAACCAGCTCGATCAGCGATTCGGAAAAATCCGTCGTGATGTGCTCGTTGGTGAGCGGCCCACCCAATGCAAAAGGATGCCGCGTCTGGACGATCTCGCCCGACGGCGAGACGCGCAGAGATTCCTTCTCGACGCCCTTGCGGCCCCCGCGCAACACGGCTCGTGCGCCGGAATTGATGAGCCCCGCGAGCCGGCGCTCGAATTTCTTGTCGACCACGTTACGCAATACCGAAACCCCAAGAGAACGCAAATCAGCGCTAGGTCGGCTAGGATACTTGAACTTAGCTTCGATTTTTCTTAAAGGTGAGCCGCCGCCGGGCATCAACCGCGGTGCGCGTCGTGGTTCAAGGCAGCTCCGCAACCACCTCGATCTGCACGAGGAAGCCCGGGTCCACCAAGCGTTGCACCTGCACCCAGGAGGTCGCGGGCAAGCGCTCCTTGTCGTAGTACTCGAAGCGTACATCCGAGGCCTTCAGCAAAGCGTCCATATCCGTCGTAAAAATAGTCTCCTTGACGACTTTATCGAAATCGGCGCCGTTTGCGGCGAGCGTGTGTTGTATGTTCGTGTACGCAGCTCGCATCTGCTCCGCCATGTCGCCGGGCGCCACCAAGCGCCCATTTTGATCGGCGGCCACCGACCCCGATACGTACAACGTCTTGTCGACCAACACGGCCTGGGAAAACCCGAAGTCCTTCTCGTAGCCGTTGAGATGGAACACTTGTTTGACGCGCGGCGGCGGCGCCTCGGTCTCGTGTTCACGTTGGCAGGCCCCGAGCCCCAAGACGAGGATCCAAGCCGTCGATCGTATGTTTCGCCTGACCATGCCGTCCTCGACTACTGGCGCGCGACGAACTCGGCTCGAGTACGCAATGCACGCAACATTTTGGGTAAATCGCGTCTCAGGGCGCCACGCACCATCCAGTGCGGCACCCAAAAACCTGGGGCTAAATCAACCACGTAATTTGCAACGGTGTAATCGCCGTCGCTCCGTAAGTTCCAAGAGACGCTCAAGCTCTTCAAATCTCCGGAAACACGTACCACGGACACCCCGATCGGCTTGTCATAGGTAGCGCGAATCTCATAGGTCAATTTACGTACGTACCATGAATAATCCAACACATGCCGAATCAACTGCCACGAATGATCCGGCGCTGATTGCAGCACATCGCACGCGACGAGTCCCGGGAATATCCTCAGCGCTTCCGTGCAATTCGTTACCAATGACCATACGACATCCCGTGGCGCTCGGATCCGCACGCTTGCACTCGCCCTGCCCGACTGCTCGCCAGCACCGAGGACCACGCCCACTTCGATGTCGCCATGAGTGTCGGCGTCTTGCGCAAGGCACACGCCGAACGTCGCGACGTTGACCAATAAGCACAATGAAAGCAAGAGGGATGAGCGCACAGCGTATTGTGACCCGCTTCGATTACCCCCGCTCAACCGGAATCACCGCCAGGCGGTGCGGCAGGCTGGTCTATTTTCGACGCTGGAGCTATGCCCGACGCGTTGGCCGGTGCGACCGTCGCAGGCACCCCGTCCATCCAAACTTTGAGCTTCGCCTCGAGCATATCGAGCGGCATTGCTCCATCCCTGACCACTTCCGCGTGAAACGCGCGCAGGTCGAAGCGGGCGCCTAGAGTTTGCTGCGCCAATGTTCGCAGCCCCTGAATTTTGAGAAAGCCGACGGTGCACGCCAACGCGTCGGCGGGCAGCGCGAGAACGCGGTCGACCGTGTTGTCGGCGGCCGCGTCATCGACAGGCACCTGCGCGTGCAGAAAGTCCAGCGCCTGCTGGCGAGTCCACCCTTGCGCATGCAGCCCGGTATCGATTACCAATTCCGCTGCGCACTCGGTCTGGGCGAGCAAGGACCCGAACTTGGCCTCCGCATCATGGTAAAGCCCAAGCTCCTCACCGAGCGTTGCGGCGTAAAGTCCCCAGCCCTCGACGAAGGCAGGCGCAGTGTTGAACCGCCGAAACCGGGGTAGATCGGCCCGTTCGTGTTGAATTTCGATCTGGTAATGATGTCCGGGCACGGCCTCGCGCAGAAATTGCGACGCTACGTCGATGGCGGGCCGAGCGTCGAGCCGCGCGGTGTTGACGTAGAGGACTGCGGCAATGATGCCGTTTGGTGCGCGAGGCGCATAGGACAATGGCGGCATGACCGACTCGCGATATGCCTCAACGCTGCGGATTCCGAAATCGGCCCGCGGAAAAGACGAAAACAAGGCCGGCGCAGCGGCGGCGACCTGGCCTTTGAGGCCTTGATAAGCATTCGCCAGTTCGGCGGCGGTATTGTAGGAAAAACGCGGATCGCGTTGCATATGCAGGGCGAAGCTCTGTGCGTTACCGGCAAACGATGCCTCGGCCAGCAACGCCTGGACCCGTTGGTGCAAGCGTTCGATTTCCGTCGCGCCGAGAGTATGCAGCTGCGCCGCCGTCAGCAAGCTGCCGGTGGTTCGCCTTGCCAGATAGGCATACCAGGCGTCGCCGAGCGGCAGGGCCGATAACGCAACGCTGGTCCGCGCCCGTGGCAGGTATTCATGCTGCAAGAACTCGTGCAGCGCGCGGTACGACGGCGTAATTTTGTCGCTGATGACCGCTGTCATCGCGGCAGTCAACCGTGTCCCCTCAGCGCTGTCGGCGGCACCGGTGTTTGACCGCATGGCTTGGTAGAACACGTTCGCCGGGGTGTCTTCGCCCAAGGCGGCGAGCTGCGGCAGTGTCCTTTGCACCAAGGGGCGGGGTAATGTGTAACCACGCCGCATTCCCTCCCGCATGTTGACGATAGCTTGATTCGTCCACTGCACGAAACTCTCGGTTCTGGCTCGCCAATTTTCGAAGTCTTTTGCGCTCGACAGAGCGAGGCGCTCCGCCGCCGACGCCATCACGGCGAATTGCTGAGGCATCCCGGCGTACGGATTGACCGGCAAAAGTTCGAACGGATAGGTAAAGCCCTCGATCGCCAACAAGCGCTCTCGCCGAAACAAGTCGTATGTCAATTTGGATTCGGCATCGAGGGCCGAACGCGGAACAGCCGATACTTCCGCGAGATAGCGCCGTTCAAGGGCCAAAGAGTCCGCCAACGACTGCGGCGCGATATCGCCCCCCGGTGCCGCCCCAAACTGCAGGTCGGCCCCGCCCCAGGAATACCAAGGCATCAGGCCGGCATTTTCGTCCCAATACCGTTCGACAACCTGCACCAGATGCTCGACTTGCGATCCAGGATCGGCCGCCCGGGGCGGCGGCGGCGGCGGCGGTGCGCTGCAGGCCATGAGGGTCAGGGTGGACAATCCAAACAACGCCAAATGAGAAAAACGAATCATGATGCGATTATAAGCCGGTGGGTAGGTTCATAATTCGCAGCTTCAGGCCGGAGCAGTCAAGACAATTACGAGGGGATATCTATGTTGGTCGGAACAACCGCGCGACGCGTCGCAATCGTAGGCGGCGTACGCATTCCGTTCGCACGCGGCAATGGAGCCTATGCGCAGGTAGGCAATCAAGACATGCTGACGGCCGCTATGCGTGGCGTGGTGGAACGATATGGCCTGCAAGGCCAGCGCCTGGATGAAGTCGCTGCCGGTGCGGTCATGAAGCATTCGAGCCAGTGGAACCTGACCCGCGAATCGGTACTGGGATCCGGCCTCGCTCCTGAAACCCCCGGGCTCGATGTGCAGCGCGCCTGCGGAACGAGTCTGGAAGCCGCCATTCTTCTCGGCAACAAAATAGCGCTCGGACAGATCGAATCTGCCATGGCAGCCGGAGTCGAAACGGTCAGCGACCCGCCCGTGGTCTTCCCGAAGAGCTATCAACAGCTATTGTTGACGAGTTTTCGCGGCAAAACAGCATGGCAGCGAATGGCTCCTTGGCTTGGGCTGCGCAGGCATCACCTGCGGCCCGTACTTCCCGGCATTACCGAACCACGAACCGGCCTGTCGATGGGCGAAAGCGCGGAGCTCATGGTGAAGACCTGGGGTATCAGCCGTGCGGATCAGGACCAACTGGCTTGGGAGAGCCATCAAAAGGCCGCCGCCGCTTACGCGGCGGGGTTCTACACGGGCCTGGTGCAGGATTATCTGGGACTCACTCAAGACAACAATATCCGCAGCGATTCCAGCCTCGACAAGCTCGCTAAATTACGGCCTGCATTCGATATCTCCGTCAACGGGAGCTTGACCGCGGGAAATTCGACGCCTATGACCGACGGAGCGTCTGCGGTGCTCATGGCTTCCGAAGCGTGGGCGCGCGAACACGACTTACCGGTACTGGCCTACCTCACCTATGGCAAAGTTGCGGCCGTCGATTACATCGACAAGAAGGAAGGCCTACTCATGGCACCGGCATACGCCGTACCGCGGATGCTGAGCGATGCTAAACTAACGCTGCAGGACTTCGATTTCTACGAGATTCACGAGGCTTTTGCGGGGCAAGTGCTCTGTACGCTCAAGGCGTGGACCGATCCCGTGTTCTGCCGCGATAAGCTCGGGCTTTCTGGGATTCTGGGCTCCATTGACAGGTCTCGACTCAATGTAAAGGGCGGCAGCATCGCGATCGGTCATCCGTTTGCCGCTACCGGCACACGCCTCGTCGCCACCCTCGCAAAGATACTGGATGAAAACAAAGCGAAACGCGGCCTGATTAGCATATGTACGGCCGGCGGCATGGGCGTTTCGGCGATTTTGGAGCGTTGAGGATTGTTGAGCGTTTCCGAGTGAACACGGTATCCTCTGCGCCCTCGTTAGTAACCGGGTTCGCGCTAGCTTCGAGCCCAACTCCGCGAAGCTTGCGTTCGAGCGCGGTGGACTTTTTGCAAAAAAACTTAGGTTGAAATCGAGCCAACATGAAACTCCAAGATCCACGCCTGTTTCGAGACCTCGGCTTCGTCGACGGCAACTGGGTCGGGGCTGACAGCGGCGGGACACTGCCGGTGCACAACCCCGCCACGGCGGCAAAATTGGGGGTGATCCCCAACATGGGGACGGAAGAAACGCGGCGGGCAATCGCTGCGGCCGCGGCCGCGCTTCCATCATGGGCAGCCCGCACCGCTAAAGATCGAGCCGTCATCATGCGCCGCTGGTTCGATCTCATGCTTGCCAATCAGGAGGACCTTGCAATCCTGATGACCGCCGAGCAAGGCAAGCCCCTGGCCGAATCCAAGGGCGAAATCGCGTATGCCGCCTCCTTCATCGAATGGTTCGCGGAGGAGGGCAAGCGGCTCTACGGCGACATCATTCCCGGGCATCAAGCGGATAAGCGGATCATGGTATTACGCCAGCCCGTGGGCGTGGTGGCGGCCATCACGCCCTGGAACTTTCCGTCCGCGATGATTACCCGCAAGGCAGGACCCGCGCTCGCCGCCGGTTGCACCATGGTATGCAAGCCGGCCACTCAGACTCCGTACTCTGCATTGGCGCTCGCGGAACTCGCGGATCGGGCCGGCGTGCCGAAGGGCGTCTTCAACGTCGTCACGGGGTCCTCGACCGCCATCGGCGGCGAGATGACCAGCAATCCGAAGGTTCGCAAAGTCACGTTCACCGGCTCGACCGAGGTCGGCAAGAAGTTGATGGCGCAATGCGCCGGCACCGTCAAGAAGCTGTCGCTCGAACTCGGCGGTAATGCGCCCTTTATCGTATTCGATGATGCCGACCTGGACGCCGCGGTTCAGGGGGCCATCGCCAGCAAGTACCGCAACACCGGGCAGACGTGCGTCTGTGCAAACCGACTGTTGGTTCACGATGGGGTGTACGAAGAGTTTTCCAAGAAACTGGCCGCGGCGGTCGGAAAATTGCGGGTCGGCGACGGTCTTGCGGGCGTGACCGATCAAGGACCGCTGATCGATGCGAAGGCCGTCGCCAAGGTCGAGGAGCATATCGCGGACGCTTTGCGCAATGGCGCGAGCGTGGCATTGGGCGGCAAACGGCACGCGCTGGGCGGCACGTTCTTCGAGCCTACGATTCTCACCGGCATGACCTCGCGGATGCTGATTGCTCGCGAGGAGACGTTCGGACCCATCGCTCCGTTGTTCAAGTTCCATTCAGAAGCGGAAGCCATCGCCATGGCCAACGACACGGAGTTCGGTCTCGCGGCATACATATACACGCGTGATCTGGCTCGCAGCTGGCGCGTATCCGAGGCCATCGAATACGGCATCGTGGGTTTGAACACGGGGATCATTTCCACCGAGGTCGCGCCTTTCGGCGGCGTGAAAGAGTCCGGAACCGGCCGCGAAGGCTCGAAGTACGGGATCTTGGACTACACCGAATTGAAATATATCTGTGTCGGCGGAGTGAGCTGACCGAAGGAGCCTGTCTGAGTATTCCCCGTGGCCGCGACCGTGTCAGATTTCGCTTCAGCCGAGGCGGAGCCGACGTGGTTGGGTTGGACCCAATGAGGAGGCGACAACGATGGATGAAGCGAAATCTGGCCGGTCCCGAAGGGTTGGCTTGGTGAGGGGCGTCTGCGGCGTTGCGCGGCTTGGCCGTAGCACCCACTACGTCCTGCGCCGCGCGCCTTGCATCCGCTCGCTCACCAAGCCAACGCGGCTCACGCGGAATACTCAGACAGGCTCCTAGCGTGCTCGATCGATTCCTCGAGCTGTCGATCGTCACGCCCGATATCCGAGCCTCGCTGGATTTTTACGGCAAGCTCGGATTTTCTGCGGCGGAAGTCGGCGAAGCGTGGAATCACCCTTATGCGGTTTTGACGGACGGACGAATTTGCATAGGATTGCATCAGCATTCCTCATTTGAGCCGTCCACTACTTTCCTCAAGCCCGACCTGCTGAAACATCTGGACAGCCTCGAGCACTTGGGGCTGAAGTTCGAATTTCGGCGCCTTGCAAACGATGTGTTCAACGAAATCGGCTGGCTCGATCCATCGGGCCACATGATTCGCTTGGTCGAAGCCCGGACCTTCTCGCCGATCAAGCGCAGGTCGGCCGATACATCATTATGCGGGTACTTTCTCGAGATCGCGCTGCCGGCGCCGAGCCGCGACATCGTCAAGAGTCATTGGGAACAGTTCGGATTCGTCGGTATGGACGAGCCGGGTGCCATGCTGCCGCACGTGTCGTGCACCAGCGATACCATCAATATCGGATTGTACGAGCCGGCTCACGTGCAGGGGCCAACACTGGTGTTCGAGGTCGGCGACTTCGACGAAGCCCTGGACCGGCTCGACGCAATCGGCATCGCGCCGAATGGGCGCGTGCCAGCGCCGCTCAAGCACATGCCGGCCGCAGTGCTGATGGCACCCGAAGGAACAGCCATTCTTATCTCGGCCACGCAGGACGATTAACCCTTCACCGCAACCAACTTGAATTTGATGGTGAATTCGTCCTGAACCTGCAGCGCTCCGAGCATCACGCTGAAAGGGGTCAGACCCATGTCAGATTGGCGCAGCACGGCGGTGCCCGAAGCCGAAATCCTGCCCGCCGCCGTCTCCAATTTGAACGGAACCGTGAGCCTGGAGGCGTGGCCCGCCACTTGAACGGCCAATGTCGCCACCAACTTGCTCGGCGCTTCAGTGCCCGGCCCTTGGCTCTGCGCTGCCGGCGTGATGGCTATGCTGCTGAGCGTGATCGTCGGAAACCGAACCGCATCGAGCAGCGCCGGACCCAGCATGTTGTGCCGCGTCCCCGCTCTTGCCTCCTCTGTAACTTCTTGCGAAAAATCCGGCGCCTCCGCCGCACGCGCCTGCGCGTCGTCCACGACGAAATCGGCCACCGGCACTTGCAGCGAAAATGATCCGGCAGCGGCGGCGCCCGCTGCATCCACCCAGCCGCTGACGGCTCGATTGACGATCACATGATTATGACCCAGTCGCGCCATCGGGCCGGCGCTATACACCAACAACCGCAGCTCGGATTGCGTGGAATCGATACGGTATGCGGCAACGCCCGCTGGAGGTTGCATAGGCAATGGAGCGACCGCGCCGCCTTCATGTGTTTGGCGAGTCTTGGACGCGCCGCAGGCAGCGAGCAGCGCGGCCGCACAGACCACCGCACACGTTTTGAGCGTCATGGGATTCCCGCTGTCTTGTTAAACTAGCCGGAGTGCAGTCTGCACTTGGAGCGTCTCGATGCCAACTCAGGAACCCCGGACGCGATTCACCGCGGTGGCCCAGCTACTCCATTGGATCATTGCCACGCTGATCGTCACCCAATTCGCGCTCGCCTGGACGGCGCGCGATCTGCCGCTCGGTACGCACAAGCTGGCGCTGCTCGCATGGCATAAGAGCTTCGGCATGACTGTGCTCATGCTTGCGATCATACGCGTCGTCTGGCGCCGGGCGAATCCTCCTCCGGAATTGCCCGCCGGCATGACTCCCTTCGAACGCACGCTGGCGCGCGCGACGCACATCGCCTTCTACGCGCTGCTGTTCGCCATGCCGGTCACAGGTTGGTTGATGTCATCCGCCAAGAATTATTCGGTGAGTTGGTTCGGATTGTTCACCTGGCCCGATCTCATCGCTCAAAACAAAACGGCTTTCGAGGCGTTGAAGACGACGCACGATTACCTCAGCGGCGTGTTGCTGGTGATCGCCGTATTTCACATCCTCGCCGCGCTCAAGCATCATTTCTGGAATAAGGACGACGTGTTGTTGCGCATGCTGCCATTTACCAAATCGAAGAGAGGTTCATGATGAGACGAGCCGCGATATCCCTTGCGATGCTTTGCATGGCGTCGGCGGCAAGCGTGGGCCGCGCCGCAAGCCCGGTGCAGAGCTATACCGCGGACCCGCCCGCCAGCCGTTTGGACTTCATCGGTATCCAGGCCGGCGCAGAGTTCAAAGGCACGTTTCGTAAATTCACCGCCGCCATCGATTTTTCGCCGGACGCATTGGCGAGTTCGCATTTCGACGTGCAGATCGATTTGAACTCACTCGATACGATGGACGACGATCGCGACACCACCATGCGCGGACCGGACATATTCGATATCGCACATTTTCCCGCGTCTCACTACGTGACCCGCAGCTTTACGAAAACGCCGGCGGGGTACAGTGCAGCCGGCACATTGAGCTTGCACGGCGTGACCAAGGAGGTGCCGATCGATTTCGTATTTGTGTCGACTCCCGGAGGCGCCAAGCTCGAGGGCACTGCCAAGCTCAACCGTCTGGAGTTCGGTGTCGGGCAAGGCGATTGGAAAAGCACGGAGTCGGTCAAGGATGTAGTGAAGGTGGCTTTTTCGTTGATACTGAAGCCTAAAGCGTGACGGCGTGCGCACGTCGCGCATTCAGCGTACCGGCAATTCGCGCGAGTTCTGCACCGTGCGCAGGGCAAAACTCGAATGAACGCGAACCACATTCGGCAGCCGCGTGAGATGTTGACTGTGAAGCCGTTCGAAGTCTGCGGTATCGGCGAGCACCACCCGCAATAAATAATCATATTCTCCGGACATCAGATAGCACTCCATCACCTCGGGCACCTTGCGCACCGCTTCCTCGAACGCGCGCAGGTGCGCCTGCTCCTGCCGATCGAGAGTGATGTTGACGAAAACGTTGACCGGGCAGCCCGCCTTTTGTTGGCTGATGAGCGCCGTATAACCTTCGATGAACCCCGCGTCCTCGAGCGCGCGCACGCGCCGCAGGCAAGCGGATTCCGAAAGGCTTACGCTTTCAGCCAATTGGCTGTTGGTGATGCGGCCATCGAGCTGCAGCGCACGAACGATGGCGCGATCGTACCGATCCAATTTGATCCGCGAGTCCAACTCCATTCGCGCCACCTCGGTGAGAGTTCCGGCATCAGACAGATTATTGCGCATATTTCATTCTACTCGGTGAATTCTGCCATTTTTGTCGCCGATTCAACCAGTTTTTGCAATATATCCTCTTGGCGGCGGATTAAGCTTGGGATCCCCACGCATCCCCACCCGGAGCTCATCCATGAAAATCGGCGTCCCGAAAGAAATCAAAATTCACGAATATCGGGTGGGATTGGTGCCTTCGGGAGTACGCGAACTGGTCGACGCGGGACATCAAGTTTTGGTGCAGAGCGGCGCCGGAGCCGGGATCGGATTCGAGGATTCACATTATCAGACGGCCGGCGCGAAGGTGGCCGCCAGGGCGGAAGACGTATTCTCGACGTCGGATCTCATCGTCAAGGTCAAAGAACCGCAGCTCGCGGAGTGCGGCCGTTTGCGTTCCGGACAAGTTCTCTTCACGTATCTACACTTGGCGGCTGATCGCGATCAAGCGGAAGCGCTCATCGCCTCGAAAGCCACGGCCATCGCCTATGAGACGGTGACGGCGCCCGACGGTTCGCTGCCGCTGCTCACGCCGATGAGCGAAGTCGCAGGCCGAATGTCCGTACAGGTGGGCGCGAGCTGCCTGCAAAAGGCCAATGGCGGCCTCGGTGTCTTGTTGGGCGGAGTGCCCGGCGTGGCGCCTGCCAAGGTCGTGATTCTGGGGGGTGGAGTTTCGGGCACACATGCCGCAGAAATGGCGGTTGGGCTGCGCGCCGACGTCACGGTGGTGGATCGCTCGGTAAAGCGATTGCGCGAGCTATCTGCGATTTTCGGAAATCACCTCAAAACGGTTTATTCAACGGCGCAGGCCATCGAAGAATTGGTACGCGACGCGGACTTGGTCGTCGGTGCCGTATTGATCGCCGGCGCAGCCGCGCCCAAATTGGTCACCCGCGCCATGGTGAAGACCATGAAACCGGGGACCGTGTTGGTCGATATCGCCATCGATCAGGGCGGGTGCTTCGAAACCAGTCGCCCCACCACCCATGCGGAACCGACTTTCGTCTTGGACGGCGTGATTCACTACTGCGTGACCAATATGCCCGGCGCCGTGCCGCGCACCTCGACATTCGCTTTGACCAACGCAACGCTGCCGTACGTGAAGTCTCTCGCCGATCATGGCTGGCGGCAAGCGCTCGCCAAAGACGTCGGTCTGGCGCACGGCCTCAATGTCCATGACGGCAGACTGACGCATGAAGCGGTAGCTCGCGCGCTGAGACTTGAATGGCGAGAATTCCGCGCCGCATGATCTAGCGATACGGGCGCGCGCGTCCTTGTTGCTACTGTACGATCGATCAATTACGCTCGCGTCCTCTACGCACCGCCGCATTTAAGGGATACGCAATGGCGCGCAATCCACGCTTCGATGTTTTGTTCGAGCCGGTACGCATCGGGCCCGTCACTGCCCCCAATCGTTTCTATCAGGTACCGCACGCGAGTGGAATGACCAACGCGCTGCCGCAAGTCCGCGCCAAGTTCCGCGGCGTGAAGGCCGAGGGCGGTTGGGGGGTGGTGTGCACCGGTGCCGTGTCGATCCATCCGAGCTCCGACGACTCGCCGCTGCCCTTCGCATCGCTCTGGGACGACAAGGACATTCGCGCTCATGCGTTGATGACGGATGCAGTCCACGAGCACGGCGCACTTGCCGGCATCGAACTTTGGCACGGCGGGGCGTGCACGTTGAACCGCTCCAGCCGGCTCGCGCCGTTGTCGCCTTCCGGTATGCCCTGGTTATCCACCCACTTGGGCTTCATGGGCAACCTGCGCCCCCGCGCCATGGACGCGACCGACATTCGCAATCTGTTGAATTGGCAAGCCGCCGGCGCGCGGCGCGCCATGCAGGCTGGATTCGACATTGTTTATGTCTACGCCGGCATGGGCTACCTGCCGTACGAGTTTCTATTACCCGAATACAATCATCGTACCGACGCCTATGGCGGCTCCATCGAGAACCGTGTGCGGTTGGTACGTGAGCTGCTCGAGGTCACGCGCGACGCCGTCGGCAACCAGTGCGGCGTCGCCCTACGGATCAGTCTGGAAGAACTGCGAGGCAAAGTGGGCGTCGATGCACCATCGGAAGCACATGAAGTGGTGCAGCTTCTCGGCGAGATTCCCGATCTTTGGGACGTCAAGATGGATTCCAGCCCGACCGATTGCGCGCCGTCGCGCTTTTCTCCCGAGGGCAGCCACGAACCGATCATTAATTTCGTCAAGCAACTGACCACGAAGCCCGTCGTGGGCGTGGGCCGCTTTACGTCTCCGGATGTCATGGTCTCCCAGGTCAAACGCGGAATTCTGGATCTCATCGGTGGGGCCAGGCCCTCCATCGCCGACCCCTTCCTGCCGCGAAAAATCAACGAGGGACGGGAGCACGACATTCGTGAATGCATCGGCTGCAATATTTGCATTTCGAGTTGGCATGACGGAGTGCCGGTGCGCTGCACCCAGAACCCAACGGCCGGCGAGGAGTGGCGTCGTGGGTGGCACCCGGAGCGGTTTGCGGCTCGCAAGAGCGACTCGTCGATCTTGATCGTCGGCGGCGGTCCGGCGGGACTCGAGTGCGCAGTGACTCTCGCGCGGCGCGGCTATGGAGTGACGCTCGCCGACGCAGCCAAGGAATTCGGCGGGCGACTGCGTTACGAGACTCGTTTGCCGGGGCTCGCTACCTGGGGACGCGTCGTGGACTGGCGCTTGGGCCAATTGCGCGAGCGCCCGAACGTGAATCTATATCCGGGCAGCGAACTGAACGCGGACGACATCCTAGCCGCGGAGCATAGTCACGTGGTCATCGCCACGGGAGCGCGTTGGACCAAGATGCTGTTTTCAACGCTGGAATTTCCGGTGGGCGAACTCGAGGTTCCGGGCGTCTACACACCGGATGACCTTGCGGCCGGCATCGTACCGTCGGGTCCGGTCGTCGTTTTCGATTTCGACAACTACTACGTGGGCGGCGCCGTCGCCGAGCAATTGGCAAAGCAAACGGGCGATGTAACGTATGTAACGACGGCGGGGAACGCATCGGCTTGGACCTTCATGACGAATGAGTTGCCTCTGGTGCATCGTGCGTTGGTCAAGGCGGGAGTACCGATTCACACCTTGCAGCGCGTCACCGCGTTCGACGGCGCTACGGTGACTCTGGCGGATGTGTACAGCGGCACGGAGAAGCGCCTTGCTTGCGGCTCGCTGGTCATCGTCGGCATGCGCAAGCCCAGGCATGACCTGTATCGAGCCCTTGCGGCGAGGGATGCGGATCTCGAAGCTGCCGGCATCGCCTCGATCACTCGAATCGGTGATTCGCTCGCTCCGGGTGCCATCGTACATGCCGTTCACAGCGGTCACCGCTACGCCCGAGAGTTCGACACGGTCGTAGACTCGATTGATGCCGAGCTGCCTTACATGAGGGACTTTCCAGTATGAGTGCCCGGCAATTGGAACGGACGTTGCCAACCACCTGGTATCGCAGCGCGGACATATTCAGGGTTGAGAAGGAGCGGATCTTTTGCCGCGAGTGGATTGCTGTCTGCCGCGAAGCAGAGCTGCCGCAGTGGATTTCTGGGATTTGGTGAACCGGCAGGATTGGACGGTATGCGAAGCCGTTCAGGAGGGGATCAGCGCGCGAGTGCACTCTCATGGCTACTTTGCCCCCATGGAGGACTGGAACCTGGACATCAGACGCTACGTCACGGACAGGATCGGAGCCCACGTCCCCAAGGACGCCGGCTGAACGCACTTTGCAGCTCATATATTAAACACGGATGGCCCCTTTGCTGATTCCGCTTAAGTTAGGGCTCAATTTTACAATTTAAGATCGAACTAACGCGCTCATGCCGGAGAGCGGTCGGCTATGCTTGGTGATAGTTGAAAAATAAAAGGGCGATTGCATGGCAACAAAGCGGTCGATTCCCAAGTTTCATCGCGAGACTCCCGCAGTGCGCCGTGAGGCCCTCGTAGAGGCAACGTTACGGTGCCTCAAAGAGTACGGTCATGAAGGGGTATCGGTTCGCCGAATCAGCGCGGCGGCGGGTGTGTCCATCGGCTTGATCAACCATCATTTCCCGAGCAAATCCGGGCTGGTGGCGGAAACCTACGAAACCCTGGCGCTATCCCTTCAGGATTCCATCGGGCGCCAAGCCGACGATCGCGCGGCTTCGCCCCGCGACAGAATCAGCGGATTTTTTCGTGCCTCCTTTGCACCTGAACTACTGGACCCGCAGCTGTTCAACGTTTGGCTGGTGTTCTGGAGCATGGTGGCGCACTCGCCGGAAATCCGCGAAGTACACGACCGCACCTACGGTAAGTATCGATCCACGTTGGAATCCTTGTTGGGGCAGCTCGCGCCGTCAGGTGCTGCACCGCACTTCAAACTTCGTCCGGCGGCCATCGCGCTGGCTGCCTTGCTGGACGGGCTGTGGGTGGAGCTGAGCTTGGCCCCCTCCACTTTCAAAGCACGCGAAGCCATCGCCCTATGTGAGGACTGGGTCACCGCGCTGTGCAACGGCGCCTTCCCCCGGTTGCTCCGAACGAATACGCGCGCCAAGAAATCGAGGCCGCCCGCGCCGCATCGACAGTCCTAGCGGTCCTGCGGCACGCTCGACGCAAAATCTGACATGGACCGCAAAGTCCGTGCCGGGCGATGCACGGCAAATCCGGTCTTGTTATACTAGCGTTCAATAAGACTTTGGGAGGTTCCGGGTCATGGATGGACGATGCGCGCTTAAGTCCGGCAATTCGGCTGCAATCACGCCGAACCTCGACGGATTCAGTCTCCCGGGCTGGATATACCACGATGCCGATTTCTTGGAAGTGGAAAGGGAACGCGTTTTCGCCACGTCTTGGCAAATCGTCTGTCATTTGAGCGACATTCCTCTCCCAGGCGACTACCACACGTTGGATTTTTTGGGTGAACCATTGGTTGCCGTCCGCTCCGAAGACGGCGGTGTCAAGGCATATTTCAATGTGTGCCGGCATCGTGCCGCGCGGCTCTTGGACTCGGGCTCGGGGCATTGTCCCGGGCGCATCGTCTGCCCCTATCATGCTTGGAGCTACGACTTGAGCGGCCATCTCACGGCCGTACCGCAGCGCAAGGAATTTGGCAATTTCTCACCGGACGATTACGGGCTCAAGGCGGTTGAAACCGAGATTTACAAGGGATTCATCTTCGTCCGTCTGCAGCCCGGGCCGACCAGCGTCGCCGACATGCTGGCACCGTACGCAAGCGAACTGGCCGCGTATCGACTCGAGGAATTGCAACCCCTGGGAAGGGTCACGCTGCGGACTCGCCATGTGAACTGGAAGAACGTGACCGATAATTATTCGGACGCCATGCACATCAACGTTGCCCATCCTGGCCTTACGCGCTTGTTTGGTCAAAGCTACGGCATCGAAGCCCAGCCCTGGGTGGACAAGATGTGGGGGCTTTTGCGCGATGTTCCCTCGTCGCAGCGCTCGGAGCGGATGTACCAAAACGTGCTGCCGCACATACCGCATTTATCCAATGAGCGGCAGCGCCTGTGGGTCTATTTCAAGCTATGGCCGAACATCGCCTTCGACATTTACCCGGATCAGATCGACTTCATGCAAATGATTCCGATCTCGCCGACCGAAACATTGATTCGCGAAATCGCCTATGCTCACCCGGACGGACGCCGCGAAATGCGCGCGGCGCGATACCTGAACTGGCGCATCAATCGGCGGGTAAGCGCCGAAGATAAGGCGCTCATCGAGCGTGTCCAAACCGGCATGGGCTCCCGCAGTTACAGTCCCGGGCCGCTTGGCCGAAACGAAGTGTCGCTGCGCAGCTTTGTGCACCGCATGCGCGAACTCATACCCGAAAGTCGATTGGCGCATGCTCCTGCGGCCGGCTGGCGCAGTATCACGGGTAGACTTTCTCGTGGCTGATTCAGCATTGCGCGACGTAGTCATCATCGGCGGCGGCCACAACGGTTTGGTATGCGCTGCCTACCTGGCGTCGGGGGGACTCAAGGTCACCGTTCTGGAACGCCGCAGCGTCGTCGGCGGAGCGGCGGTTACCGAAGAGTTTCACCCTGGCTTTCGTAATTCTGTGGCGGCATACACCGTCTCGCTGCTCAACCCGAAGGTCATCCGCGATCTTGATCTTGCGGGGCATGGCTTGCGCGTGGTGGAGCGCAAGCTGTCGAATTTCTTGCCGCTGGATGACACCCGGTACTTGAAGGTCGGGGCCGGCAGAACCGAACAGGAAGTTGCCAAATTTTCCGTTCGAGATGCTGTGCGCTTAAAAGGTTACGGCGAACGCCTCGATGTGATTGCCGACGTGCTGCGTGATCTGGTGCTGGAGACGCCGCCCAATGTGACTGCCGGAGGCTGGCTCGAGGCGCTGCCCGAATTGCTGCGCAGCGCACGACTGGGAAAGAGGATCGCGAAGCTCGACATGGTCATGCGCCGTGAATTGCTGGATTTGTTCGTGAAATCCGCCGGCGACTACCTTGACGGCTGGTTCGAGAGCGCACCCATCAAAGCGGCCTATGGTTTCGACGGCATCGTCGGCAACTATGCGAGCCCGTACTCTGCGGGCTCCGCCTACGTACTGCTGCATCACGTCTTCGGCGAGGTCAACGGCAAAAAGGGCGTCTGGGGTCATGCCATCGGCGGCATGGGCGCCATCTCCCAGGCGATGTCCAAGGCCGCTGCCGAGCGCGGCGTCGAGATTCGAGTGTCGAGTCCGGTGCATGAAGTCATCGTCAAGGCGGGCCGGACCGTCGGTGTGATCCTGGAGAACGGCGACGCGATCCACGCGCGCTGCGTCGTTTCGAATCTGAATCCGAAACTGCTGTACGGCAAGCTAATCGACCCATCCTCTCTGGACAACGACTTTCGCGAGCGCATGAATAATTGGCGCTGCGGATCCGGCACGTTCCGTATGAACGTCGCGCTGTCCGAGTTGCCGGATTTCAAATCCCTGCCGGGCGGCACTCTGGCGGAGCATCACACATCCGGCATCATCATGGCGCCGAGCCTAGCCTACATGGACCAAGCGTACCTCGATGCAAAGTCGGGCGGTTGGTCGAGGCAGCCCATCGTCGAGATGCTCATTCCGTCGACATTGGACGATAGTCTAGCGCCTCCGGGTCAGCACGTGGCGAGCTTGTTCTGCCAACACGTCGCTCCCGCGCTGCCCAACGGCGCCTCATGGGACGACCATCGCGAGCAAGTGGCGGACCTCATGATCGACCTGGTGAATACGCACGCACCCAACTTCAAGGCATCCGTGCTGGGAAGGCAAAGCATGAGTCCGCTCGATTTGGAGCGGACCTTCGGCTTGATCGGGGGCGACATCTTCCACGGCGCGCTGAGCCTGGACCAATTGTTTTCTGCTCGGCCCATGCTCGGTCACGGCGATTATCGCGGACCTTTGAAAGGTCTGTACATGTGCGGCTCCGGAACGCATCCCGGCGGTGGCGTCACGGGCGCGCCTGGACACAATGCGGCACGGGAGATCCTTGCGGATTTCCGGCGCGGCCGCTTGAGACAGGCCTGACAGCGGGCCGCAGTAGCAAGCGTCAGCGAGTGGCGTCGAGAACGGCGCGCACCAAGGGTTCCGGCTGATAATGCTCTCTCGCCGGGGTAAGCCCCATGCGCACGATCACCACTTGGCGCGACGGAATGATGGCGGCGAACTGTCCATCATGGCCTGACATCCAAAACGTATCATCGGGTATGCCGAACGCCGCATCGGGATTCACGCCAGGCTTGTCGCCACGCGTGGGCCAGCGCCAAACCATGCCGTGTCCATATTCGCCGCCTGAAGCCGCGACCGGGGACACCATCATGGCCACATAGCCCCGCGGCAGTATCTCCTGGCCTTCCCAGACGCCGTCTTGCGCCAGCAATTGCCCGTAGCGCGCCCAGTCGCGCGGCGTGGCGTACATGTAAGAGGAACCGACAAACGTGCCGGTTTCATCCGTCTCCATGACGGCGCTTTTCATGCCCAACGGACCAAACAGGCGCGTTCGTACGAAATGGACCGAGTCGCTGCCTACGGCGTCTTGAAAGGTGCGCGATAGAATGACGGCGGATCCACTCGAATAACTCCAAACTTCGCCGCTGGGGTATGCACGCGGCTCCCCGCCGGCGAATGCGGCCATGTCGGTCTCGAGGTACAGCATGCGCGTGACATCGGACACCGCCCCGTACCCCTCGTTGAATTGCAGGCCGCTGGTCATGCTCATGAGGTCTGCAATGGTGATGCCCTCGCGGGCGGCGCCCGCCAACCCCGCCGATTGCTCAAGCGTGAGACGCCCATCCTTGACCAGCAAACCGATGAGTCCTGCGGTTACGCTCTTGGTCATGGACCATCCTAGCTGCGGTGTGTCGCGGTCGAAGCCGCGGGCATACCGCTCTGCAACCAGATGACCTTTGTTCAAGACCACGATGGCGCGCATTCCGGGACCGGCCAGCGTGTTGTCGGCGATGACCTCCTGCAACGCCGGCACCGTGAAGCTCAAGTCGCGTTCGAGCGAGCCCGCGCCAGGTAGCGGCTTAGGCTGAGGCACAGTGCGTGCGGTATCGAGCCTCCCGTCAGGCATCACCGCGCACCCCACGTCCGGCCTCGCGACCGCGAGTCCACCACCGATGAAGCCCATCAAACCCGCTCGCACGATGCCGAGCTTTCGATCAACATCGATACGCATGAGTTTGAGCAGGGGATGTCCGGGAGCTTGGACGTCGTTCGTTAGCACCTCCGTTGGATCGCGGTTCGCCAAGAACACGTTCGAACAAACGATCTTCGCTGCGTAACTGGCGCCGATGCGAATCAGATCGGGCGGCCTCTCCCACACCACGAGCACCAGCGCGAATAGCAAGAGAATCAGCGTAACGATGCTCGCACCTAGAATCTTCTTGAACGTTTTCAATGAACTACGCCAGCAGGACTGTTGTGGCACGACCGTCCGATCCATCTCGGGTCACGGCAAAATCCTCACGCTTAGAACCAAGGCAAAGAACCCCAAAGGCGTACCCTACAATTCCGTCGCCGTATACGACAACAACAGAACTCAAGGTGAACGGGCAGCCCCGCTGCCCGTTTCCTCTCCGCGCCGCCCGCTGTTTGCAAGCGGTGCCGGCGCCAACAACGCTCCGGTCCGAGCGAGACTAACGTTTAACCAACGCGTCTCGAATCTCTTCGAGCAGTATTTCCTGGCGCGGCGGCGGAGCGTCGGCGGGCGGCGCGGGCGGCTTCTTCAGCGTGTTGATTCCCTTCACCGCGATGAAAATCACGAACGCAATGATGAGGAAATCGAACACCGTCTGCAGAAAGGCGCCGTACTTGAGCAGTACCGGTGCGCCCTTCGGATCGGTGCCCAACGTGATTGCGAGATCGCTGAAATTGATACCGCCAATCAACACACCGAGCGGCGGCATGATGACATCGCCGACGAACGAGGAAACGATCTTGCCGAACGCCGCGCCGACGATGACGCCCACCGCCAAGTCGATCACGTTGCCCTTCATGGCAAATTCTTTGAATTCCGAAGCAATGCTCACGATATCGTCCCCTATTTATTGTTGATTGATCTGCGTAGGTGTCCGCGCCCTTGCCGCCCGTGCTCCATCAAGCATGCGGAACGACGCCGTTCGGAGTGAGTTTGTCCACCGCCTGCGGCAGCACTTGAGCAAGCTTCTGGGCGAACTCTTGCGAGTTCATGCCGAACTTGGCCGCCGGCCCGGAGATCACGTCCGTGCCGAATGGGGCACGGATTTGATCGGCCGAGATCGGCAGATTCGCGCCGGTGCCCACCCACGATTTCACCGTGTTGCCCAAACCTTGGCTCTCCATCTGCGCCACGATGCCCTGCACGCCGCCATGCTTTTCGATCAAGCCGTTGACCATCGCGGCCATCTCGCCGCCGACCAATGGAAGCGCAGCGCACCGAAGGTATACGAATCCGGACTCAGATCGTAGTTCGTCTGCCAGTTCGTATCCCAGCGCTCCGCCGACACGATCCCGGCGCTCTGCCCATACAGGCCGCCCAAGTGAAACGCATGCTTCCACGGCCCATCCCAATACGCCGTGTCGAGCGCCGCATTCGCCGATTTGCCCTCCGAATTGCCTTCCGATGCGGTGTAGCCGGCCTGCCCTTTGCCCGTCCACACCTCCTGCGGCGGCGGCGGCGCGGCCTCGTCGCACAGCCCAACCACTGGCGTCAAATACGCGAGCGCTAGAGTCCGTGCACGAACATTCATTCTGTATCCCTTCGATAGGTAATAAGTCAGGAGGTGGCGCCGCGCATCGCGCAGCGCGCTGTTGCCTGGCAAACGCGCGCGCTCAGGGTCCCGCAGCGCGCGCTTTCCTCAGGGGCTATTTGCAGGCTTTCCCGTGATCGGCATGATTGCCCTTGGCGATCGCATCCGCCTCGCTCATGTAGGCACCGTTCTTGGTCTTGCCGTACCACTTGTCCGACGGGCAGTGATACACCTTGCTGCTGGTGTTCACCCACACCAATCCCGGACCGCCGCCCGGCGCGGGGGTCGCCGCCGGCATCGCGGCCGCCTTCGGGGCAGCGGCAGCAGGCGCAGCCGTCGCCGGAGCGGCGGGCGCCGCAGGAGCCGCAGCCGTACTGCCGGCCGCCGCCGCCGCTCCGTACCAGTCCTGGACTCCCTTGTGGCCGCGGCACGCGCCCTTCTTCGTCGCTCCCGACCAGTAGCTGCCATCCCGGCATAGACCCGTCGAGCCCGCCGGCGCCTGCGCGATGCTCACCGTAGCGATCAATACGCCGGCCATCAGCGAAATCAGTTTGACGCTGCGAAACATGGTATCTCCTTCACCTTTTCTTGATCGTTATTATTGAGGACAACGCATGCCTACGATGCCCCCGAGCCGACGCCCGGATCCCTTGTAATGGAATATTATTGCAGAATTTGACCACAAGGAAAGCTTACGAATCCTTCAGTAAGCTCGACATGCGTTCGCCATCGATGTTTCCGCCACTGACGATCACTCCGACCCGCTGACCGGCAAGCCGTGTGCCGAGTGCGCGAACTGCCGCAAAGCCCAGGCATCCGGTTGGTTCGACCACGATTTTCATTCGAGTTGCGAAAAACCGCATGCACTCGAGCAACTCGGCGTCCGATGCGGTCAGGATATCGAGGACGTCGCGGCGAATGATCTCGAATGTATACCGACCGAGAGCCTGCGTCTGCGCGCCGTCCGCAATGGTCTTCGGGACGGGAATACGAACGATCGACCCCCGACGAAATGATTGTTGACCATCGTTTCCGGCCTCAGGTTCGACCCCGAATACCGCGCAACCAGGGGATAGGGCCTTGGCTGCCAATGCTGAGCCGCTGAGCAGACCACCGCCGCCCAGACACACGAACAAGCTGTCCAGCCACCCCGCCTGTTCGATGAGTTCAGCCGCTGCAGTGCCCTGCCCGGCAATGACGGCGGGATGGTCATAGGGCGGCACGATGGCCGAGCCTTGGCTCTCCGCCAACCGCTGCGCGATTTCCTCACGGTTCTCGCGGTAACGATCGTAGGTCACGACGCGGCCGCCGTAGCCGCGCGTGGCCTCCATTTTTGATACCGGTGCGTCATCGGGCATGACGATGGTGGCGTCGATGCCGAGGATACGCGAGGCCAATGCGACCGCTTGCGCATGATTTCCGGACGAGAATGCGATGACGCCCCGGCTCCGCGCGTCCGGCGCAAGCATGGAGAGCGCGTTGAAAGCGCCGCGAAATTTGAAAGCCCCCATTCGCTGGAAGTTTTCGCACTTGAAAAACACTCTCGCGCCAACCGCCTCGTCGACGATCCGTGATGTCATCACGGGAGTACGGTGAGCGTGCCCTGCGAGCCGCCCGGCAGCCGCCTCGACGTCCGCATAGGTGGGTAACTCCATCAATTGCCCACGCGATAAAGTGCTAGCCAAGCGGCGACACGCCAAACAGCCGCACATGTGCCCAGCCGATGAAAACAACATACAGCGCAAGTCCTAGAACGATGGCGAGGAAGTCATTGAACCTCCCCGGAGAAGCCGTTCTTATCGCCTGCGACCGGCGCTTCAAAGAGATTCGATCCATGACCGCCCAGGCCAGGAACCCCCCGAAAAGCAACACGTCGGCCAATGTTCCGTTGGCGAGCAAATGGCTGAAGGCCCAAAACTTGACGGCAGCCAACATCGGATGCTTCATCGCCGCTTTGATTCGTCCGGGCAAATACGCCGCAAGGAGCAGCGGAAAAACCGGCAGCATGAAAAGAACGGCGGCGTGCCGCAGCCACAGTGGCGGCGTGTACAGCACCACGGACGCCTGACGCGCCAATCCGAAGCCATAGATCACCATTGCAAAGCCGATCAGCGAAATCAAGCTGTACCCAGCTTTCCAGGGCCCTTCGCCCCAATGCTTCAGCGCGCGCGCGCGCGCGTCGGGCGAGAAAATCGCGATGGAGTGCACCCCGAGAAAGACGACCAAACCTGCGATCAATACCGCCATTTTACCTTCCTATTGAGCGCCCACGATCCGTCGCACCTGTTGGCGCAAGATATTGCCGAAACCGTGCGTGTCAAAAAACGCCTCGAGGCGAGCCGCATCCGGTGGCCGAGGTTTCAGCTCCTCCAGCGTGAATTCGAGCGGAATGTTGCAAACTATGCCGGTCAACCGTCTGGCCAAATAGGCGGCATCTTTGTGCGCAAGAAGCCTGGCCGCCACCGCAGCGGCGCCGCGCAACTTCAGCGCAGCGACACGCTCGAGATTGGCGTACAAGTCGTCGAGCGAGCCGAATCTCGCAAACAATTCCGCTGCGGTCTTTTTCCCAATGCCGGGGACGCCGGGGATGTTGTCGACGGCATCTCCCGTAAGGGCCAGGAAGTCCGCAATCAGTTCCGGGATCGCACCGAAGCGCGGCCCAATCTCATGGTATTGATAGCGGGCATTGCCGCTGTAATCCCAAAATACGTCGCCGTCGCGTATCAGTTGCGACAGATCCTTGTCACGGGTCACCAGAACGTTGCGGAGGCCTGCGGCGCGCGCGCGCGCCGCCAATGTCCCAATTATGTCGTCCGCTTCGTATTCGGCGCTTGCAAACTCTGCCAAGCCCATATGTCGGCAAAATTCGCGGCACAACGCGAATTGCCGCTCCAAATCGACCGGCGGCGATTCGCGATTGGCTTTGTAGGCGGGATAGATGCCGTTGCGAAACGACGTTTCGCTACGCAGGCTCTGATCGAACGCCACACCGATCCTCTCGGGCCTGACTTGTTCGAGCAGATCCGAGATGAAGCGTGCGAAACCGTACAATGCGTGGGTGGCGTTGCCGTCGGCGTCGACCATGTCCGGCGGCATCGAGTGATACGCGCGAAAAACAAAGTAGCTGGCATCAATGTGATAGACGACGCCAGAAAGCGAACCGGTTGGCACGGCGGGAGTATACGCGTAAGGAGGAACGGCGGGGCGGCCATCCGCCGCATCCACGTTCACATCGGCCAGCGTTGCATGCGCTCGTGCAGCGGACTGGAACGCGGAAAGTGTGCGATCAAGTATTCCATTTGGTCCGCGAGCACGCGTCGGCCTTTCAGAAAGATATATTCGGCGTAAGTCGGTGTAAACGGCACGGCCAACAGTTGCATGCCGGCCTGCTCCGGAGTCCGTGACGCCTTGGCATTGTTGCAGCGGCGGCAGGCAGACACGACATTCCCCCAGGTATCCTGACCGCCGCGGCTGAACGGTGTCACGTGGTCACGTGACAATAAACTGTGGGGAAACCGCGCGCCGCAGTACAAACAAAGGTACGCATCGCGCCGGAACAGGGTTTGATTGTTCAACGGCGGCGTATAGCCGGCACCTCGTAGATTGCCGGGGTTGCCGGTATGGCCATGTGTCGCGATGATGGAATTCACGTCGACGACCGTGCGCAGGCCCGTCTTGGCGCAGGTCCCGCCGAATAGGCGATACAAGAGCGTCCCGCAGGTGTACGCCACTTGCTCGGTATGATAGAGGCGCGCAGCCTCGCGATAGTCGACCCACTCGAGCGGCATCCCGGAAACGTCGGTCCGCAAGACTTGTTGCGACAATGGATGCCCTCGAAGAACGACCGCGAGGTCCTCCGCCCAATCCAGCGAACGAGGCTTGTCTTTGATCATCGGCTCCATAACAATACTAAAGATAATCGACTCTTATGCCATAATTCAACGTCTGGGGAGAATCCGTTCATGGCTGTCATCATCGGTATCCTCCGAGAGACAGCCGCGAACGAAACTCGCGTCGCCGTTGTCCCGGAGATAGCGACCAAATTAAAGGCCCTTGGGGCGCGCGTTCTTATCGAGCGCGGCGCGGGCGTCGCGGCGCATTTTCCGGACGCCGCATACGCGGATGCGGAAATCAGCGATGCCGCGACCATTTTGAAGAGCGCAAACGTGCTGCTGACGGTTCAGCCGCCCAGCATCGCTGAAGTAAATTCCCTCAACGAAGGCGCCTTGGTCATCGGATTCATGCAGGCCTATGCTCGGCCCGACCTGGTGCGGGCTCTGAAACAGCGCCGCATCACGAGTTTTGCGATGGAACTGGTGCCGCGCATCTCGCGTGCACAGTCCATGGATGCACTGTCGTCGCAGGCTTCGGTCGCCGGCTACAAGGCCGTGCTCATTGCCGCCAATACACTGGAAAAATTCTTGCCCATGTTGACCACGGCCGCCGGCACCATTCGTCCGGCGTCGGTGCTGGTCATCGGCGCCGGCGTCGCGGGTCTGCAGGCGATCGCGACCGCAAGGCGGTTGGGCGCCGTCGTCGAAGCCTACGACGTGCGCAGCGCCACCAAGGATCAAGTGAAATCCCTCGGCGCAAAGTTCGTCGAAACCGGCGTTTCCGCCGAGGGCGCGGGCGGTTATGCGCGCGAACTTACCGCGGAGGAAAAACTCAAGCAACAGGAAGTGCTGGACGCACGAATCGCTGCCAGCGATATCGTCATCAGCACCGCCTCGGTTCCCGGACGAGCCGCGCCGCGAATCATCAGTCGAGCGGCGGTCGAGCGCATGAAGGCGGGATCCGTCGTGGTCGATATCGCCGCGGAGCAGGGCGGCAATTGCGAGCTGACGAGCCCCGGCGAGACGGTGATTCATGGAGGCGTAAAAATTGTGGGACCTCTCAATTTGCCGGCTTCGCTGCCGTACCACGCCAGCGAAATGTACGCTCGAAATTTATTTAACTTATTGAAGCCCGCCCTCGTCAAGGGCGAGCTTGTCATCGACTGGAACGATGAGGTTTTCGCCGGCGCCGTGCTCACGCACGACGGTCAAATCAAGCACGAAGCAACCCGCAAGACCGTGGAGGGACAATCAACATGATCGACGGCATCATTGCGCTTTACATCTTCATGCTGGCCGCTTTCACGGGCTATGAGGTTATCTCGCGGGTGCCGGTCATCCTGCACACGCCGCTCATGTCGGGATCCAACTTCGTTCATGGAATCGTGTTGGTCGGCGCGATGGTCGCATTGGGGTCGGCCGACAGCACGCTGCTGCGCGTCATCGGCTTCATCGGCGTGGTGCTCGCCGCCGGCAATGCGGTGGGCGGCTACGTGGTCACCGAACGCATGCTGCAGATGTTCGTCTCGGCCGGAAAAAAGAAGAAAGCAGCGTAGCCATGCTGTCTACATCGACCATTCAAACGCTCACGCAGCTGTCTTATCTTATTGCGGCCGCGCTCTTCATCCTAGGGCTCAAGCGCATGAGTTCGCCCGTCACCGCAGTGAGCGGCGTGCGCTGGGCCGGTCTCGGCATGCTGCTCGCCACGGTCGCGACATTGGCGTTCGTGGGCGTTTCTGCTTCTCCCTTCAATCTCATGCTCGTCGTCGCCGCCATCGCCATCGGCGGAATCGTGGCTTGGGTCAGCGGCAAGCGCGTCGCGATGACCGACATGCCGCAGATGATCGCGCTTTACAACGGTATGGGCGGCGGCGCGGCGGGAGCGATCGCTGCCGTCGAGCTGTACAGCGGCAACGAACATAATGTCGTGCATCTGACGATGGCCGCGGTCGGCGGCCTCATCGGCGCCGTTTCCTTCAGCGGCAGTTTGATCGCCTTCGGCAAACTCCAGGGACTGATCACGAAGTCGGTGCGTTTCGGTGGCCAGAAATTTCTCAATCTGGCGATTTTGCTCGTCACCGTAGCGCTCGGCTTCATGATCGTCTCGGGAATTAACGCGGAACCGCCGATCGTGTCCGCGTTCTTTGCGTTCGCGCTGCTTCTTGGAATCGCAATGACGCTGCCCATCGGCGGCGCCGACATGCCCGTGGTGATCTCGCTCTACAACGCACTTACCGGCCTGGCGGTCGGATTCGAAGGTTTCGTACTCGACAACGCCGCCATGATCATCGCCGGTACTGTCGTGGGAGCGGCCGGCACGCTGCTGACTCAACTCATGGCCAAGGCCATGAACCGTTCCCTCGGCAACGTGCTGTTCGCAAACTTCGGCGAAACTTCATCCGCCGGGACCGCCGCCGTCACCGGAACGCAGAAGGCCATCGAGGCGTCGGACGCCGGCGTCATGATGGCTTACTCGCAGAAAATCATCATCGTGCCGGGATACGGCCTTGCCGTCGCCCAAGCCCAGCACAAGGTCTGGGAATTGGCTCAACTGCTGATCGACCACGGCGTCACAGTACGCTTCGCCATTCATCCGGTCGCGGGTCGCATGCCGGGCCACATGAACGTGCTGCTGGCGGAGGCCGGCGTACCCTACGATTTGATATCGGATCTCGATGAGATCAATGCGGAGTTCGAAACCGCGGACGTAGCGCTGATCATCGGCGCCAATGACGTCGTCAATCCGGATGCGCGCACCAACAAGGGGAGCCCGATTTACGGCATGCCGATCTTGAACGCCGACAAAGCAAAAAACGTCATCGTCATCAAGCGCGGCCAGGGCCAGGGTTTCTCCGGAATCGACAATGCCCTGTTCGGGCTCGACCAAACTCGCATGCTCTATGGCGACGCGCAGGCAGCCGTGAGTCAACTGATACAAGCCGTCAAAGCGGCAGGGTAAGCCCGAGTCGACCGCCGCATGCATCATTCCAGTATCCAGCTGGGATTATTGTTCTTATTGACCTCCACCGCGGCCGTGGCGCACGCAGATGCCAAACCGCGTTTGTTTCAGACACCGGCGCTCAGTCGTGAATTGATCGCCTTCGGCCACGCCGGCGACCTCTGGACCGTTGCGCGTAGCGGCGGACGCGCTGTACGGTTGACGAGCGGCGTGGGCCTCGAGAGCATGCCCATCTTCTCGCCCGATGGAAACACCATCGCCTTCACCGGCGAATACGACGGAAACACGGACGTATTCACGATTCCCGCCACCGGGGGCATACCGCACCGCGTGACCTTCCATCCTGCTCCGGACGTCGCGGTTGCGTGGACGCCCGACGGCAAGCGGATCCTGTTCCGCTCCACACGCGAATCCTCGAGCCGATATACACAGCTTTTTTCCGTGCCGGCCAATGGCGGTGAGGCTACGAGAGTGCCGCTGCCGATGGCCTATCAAGGCCAGCTGTCTCCTGACGGTTTGCAGCTCGCCTACTCGCCGTTGCCGCCTGCGTTCGGCTTCGACTACACGACTTTCGTGTCATGGGGAAACTACCGTGGCGGCCGCGCCAGTACCATTTGGATCACATCGTTGCCCGGGCTCGACTCCGCCGAGATTCCGCATGAACAAGCGTCGGACTTCTTCCCGGTCTACAACGGCCGACAAATCTATTTCTTATCGGGCCGCGCCGGCCCTATCGGAATCTTTCACTACGATCCCGTCACCAAGCGGGTCAACGAAGCATTCCATAATGACGGCCCGGATATTCGAAGCCTCGCGGGCGACGGCGTCACTCTGGTTTACGATCAGCTCGGCGAGATTCATCTTTACGATCCCGCCAGCGGTCAGAGCCATCCGGTTTCGATCGAGATCGACGCTGACCTACCCGAGGTGCGGCCCACCATCAAGAACGTGGCCGCAGAAATCGATCACGTTGCCATTTCACCTACCGGCATCCGCGCGGCGATGGAGGCACACGGGGAAATCCTGACGGTCCCCGTGAAATCCGGACCGATTCGCAACATCACCAACACGCCGGGCGTCATGGAACGTTCTCCCGCCTGGTCCCCGGACGGCCAGTCAATTGCCTATTTCTCGGATGAATCCGGTTTGTACGCGCTGCATGTCGCCTCACAGCTGGGAGCTACGCAGTCGGGCGCGGCCGCGCTGAAAAAGTTTCCCCTCGCGCCGGAACCTGCCTACTACTTCGCGCCAAAATGGTCGCCGGACTCGAAGCGCATCGTCTTTCACGACAATCGCCTTAACATTTATCTGCTCGATACCGTGACGGGTAAATTGAGCATCATCAATGGCAAGGACTTCTACGGCGGATTCTCGGACCCCAGCTACGATGTGGCGTGGTCGCCCGATTCCAAATGGATTGCCTACCCGCGCTCTCTGGCAAATCACCTGCACGCGTTGTTTCTGTATTCGGTCGAGAACGGAAGATCGACGCAAATCACAGATCAAATGGCGGATTCGCGGCTGCCAGCCTTTGATCGCGACGGTAAATTGCTTTTTTTTATTGCCAGCACGAATTCCGGCCCCACTTCGGATGGCCTCGACATGACGAGTGACCTCTACGAGGTGCGCTCGAATATTTACGCGGTGGTTCTTGCTGCCGATCAGCCGTCGCCCGTGTCGCCCGAATTGGACGATGAAAAGCTGCCTGTCCAAAAAGCGCCAAAGCCGAAGGAGTTCGACGAAAGCGCACACGCCGACGAGTCTCAGCGTAGCCCTTTGAGATCGAAAGTGCTGCATCCCGCGCCCGCTGCCGCACATGCTGCAATGCCTACTGCAGCGCCGATCGCGGTCAAAATTGATTTGAACGGCATTGGGGCCAGGGTGGTGCCGCTGCCGTTGCCCAGTGCCTCCTATGTGAGCCTCGCCGCCGGCACGCATGGCAGTCTGTACTTCGCGGTACGACCCGATGGCACTCGATATGACGATCGCGCTGCCACCTTGAACCGTTGGACCCTCGAAGACCGCAAGACCGAAAAGCTGGCCGATCGAATCGAGGATTTCGAACTCTCCGCCGACGGTGAAAAGATGCTTCTTGCCATCTCCAACCGCAAACCCGATGCGCCGCCGGAACCGCAAAGCGAGGAAATGCGCCCCAGCTGGGTCATCGTGCCCGCGAATGCTCCGCTCAAGTCGGGCGACGGTGCGCTGTCGTTGACCGATCTCCAAGTGCGCATCGATCCGCCTGCCGAATGGCGACAAATGTACCATGAAGTATGGCGCATCGAACGGGCTTATTTCTACGATCCGCACTTCCATGGCGCATCCACCGCCGCCGACGAACGCCGCTATGAGCCTTACGTCGCCTCGATCGCGTCGAGGGCCGATCTGAACTATATCTTTCAAGAAATGCTGGGCGCCTTCTCGGTTGGTCATTTGCGAGGCAGCGGCGGCGCCATTCCGCACGCGCGGCGAATTCCCGGCGGCCCCCTCGGCGCCGATTACGTCATCCGCAACAACCTTTACTGCCTGGCGAAGATCTACTCCGGCGGCGACTTCAATCCGAAAGTGAAAGCTCCTTTGGCGCAGCCCGGGCTCAATCTAAGCCCTGGCGACTGCATTCTCGCGATCAACGGAATGGATCTGACACAATCCGTGGATATCCAGCAAGCGCTGGAAGGCACGGCCGAGCATTCGATTGCGCTGCGCATCGCGCCGGCGGACGGCGGCAGCCCTCGCGATGTCTCGGTCGTGCCCACGGCCAACGAAGGCAGCCTTCGCAACATCGACTGGATCGAATCCAACCGGCGCAAAGTGGATCAGTTATCCGGCGGCAAGCTTGCCTACGTTTACCTACCCAACACGGGCATCGAAGGATTCTCGAGTTTCAATCGCTATTATTTTGCCCAGACGCAGAAACAGGGCGCCATAATCGACGAGCGCTTCAACTCAGGCGGTCAGGTAGCCGACTATATGATCGAAGTCATGAGCCGCAAGATCGAAGCGTATTGGTCGCCGCGCTACGGCAATATCGAGCACACGCCGAATGCCGGGATCTACGGCCCGAAAGTCATGATCACCAACGAGTACTCCGGCTCAGGCGGCGACGCGCTGCCTTGGTTGTTCAAACAGTCCAAGCTCGGGACGCTGGTGGGCAAGCGCACGTGGGGCGGCCTGGTCGGCATCGGCGAAATTCCCGTCTTGATGGACGGCGGGCATGTGACGGCGCCGAGCGTCGCCTTCTTCTCCCCCAAGGGCGAATGGGACGTCGAAAATCACGGTGTCGATCCCGACGTTGTAGTCGAACAGGATCCGAAGGCGGTGAGCGAAGGGCACGATCCGCAACTCGAAGCCGCAGTCGCGATAGCATTGCGTGAGTTGGACGCTCATCCCTTCCCACAGCCGGTCAGGCCCCCCTATCCGGACTATCACCGATGAGTTGGGCCGACCTGGCGCAACAAATTCTGAAACGGCGACACCACCTTCATCGCAAGTAGCTGGTCCGAATCGGCAATGCACACGGCCTTGGCGCGAGCGCGGTCGGCGGCAGCGAGTGCCCGCTCGAGTTCTTTCACTCCCATCAGGTGCGACGCATCGAGCAGCAGCACGGTGCGGTGAGTCAACATGTCGCTACCCGCGTGCCACTCCGAGCCAACGACGGCAAACCCCTCCGCGCCCCACGCCTGGCGCGACGCGGCCAGCAGCGCGACCTTGGCACCGTCGGTCACTGCAAGAGCCTTGGCATCGCCCTCGCTCACCAGATATTCGAATGCGCGCCGCACTGCATCCTCCAGTCCAAATTGCGACGCCACGGCGCTCTGCCGATCCGGCGCAACGCCATGGTCTCGCCGGGCCATCATCGACGCCGCACGACGGGTGACCGATGTCTCTGCCTCGATCATGTCACGAGAGGTGAAACGACCTTGATGGCCGGCCGTTGGCTCCAACGCGACGAAGTCGGCAGCCTGCGTGACGGCATTGAACACCGCGTCGAACTGTGCCGCGCTGCTCGTGCGGGACCGCAGATACTGCGCGAGCTCTTGAGACGTGAAGATGGGCCGCTGGTGGGTAAGCGCCCGGAGCGCCACGGTCGGGTCCTCAAGGATAGTTTCGCCATTCTCGTGCGCGATCCGTTGCTGTTCGGCAATGCGGTCGGTTAGGTGACTCGGCAAGGTCTGGTCGCGCTGCCGAGCCAGCCCGACGCCAATTCTGCGCCCCGGCGTAAGTTCGATTTGCTGCGCCTCGAGCGTGCGATGATCGATGCGCACCGCATGGCCCGCTCGAGCCAAGTGCGCATTGGCTTGGACAGCCCAGGCGGACCGCCATTCGAGCAGGACCGATTTGCCATTCCAGCGCCGCTCCTTGGGTCCGAATCCGGTCGCGGTCACCCCCCGTAAGGTCAGCAGGATGTGCGCATGCGGATTATTCGCATCGCCGCGGATGCAGAAGTCGGCGATCATGCCCGTCGCGACGAACTCCTTCGCGACGAAGTCGCGTACCAGCGCCACGCGTTCATCGCCGGAGAGTTCGACCGGCAACCCCACCTCGAGCAGGCGGGCGAGCTGCGAATCTTTCCGCAATTCGCTCGCCTCGACTTGATTCCACAGCGTCTCCCGGTCGCGCACCCAGGCCGGCGTTTCCGGCGGAGCCATGATCTCGGAGTGCACGACGCCGCGTTTGCCGGTGTAATTATGCGTGACGCCATAGCGCTCATCGCGGAGCGCGGCGCCCAATCGATAGGCCGCCGCGGCCACGACGCTCTGCCCTCGGGCCCGGGAGATGATGCTCGCCGTCAAATGGTAGATCGCCAATGTCCGATGCCTCCATTGCCGGTAAAACCGCGGTCGCCCGGCTGCGCAAGAGCTTACCGCAACCCGCGGCGGTGGGTAGATTGACGTATAAGTGCTTGAGAATATTACCGTGGGTGTCCGGCACTGGACTGTCGCCCGCGTCCCCAAGGCAGCTGTGCCGGAATGCGGTCGGCGGATTGTCGCTGGCTAGCGCCCGTGCGGTCGCTGTTGAGGTGCTCGATGATTGAAGCTGCGCCGCTGTTCGGGGCTCATCTGACGCCATTGGCGGCGCAATTCACTCCGCCGTTCCGGCGGCATTTGTCGGAAGCGTTGAAAGGACTCGCGGACTCGCTGCTGCTGTTCGGGCGGCAGGCTCTTGAACTCCTGCCAGCGCCGACGCAGGAGCTGCCGCTGTTCCGGCGGCATGGCGCGCCACTGACTGAATCGTTGCTGCGCGCTCGACCGCTGCTCCGGCGTCATCGAGAGCCACCGTTGGCTGCCCTTGGCCAGCGCCTGCTGCCGTTCCGCAGGCAGGGTGTTCCACTTGTCTTGATAGTTTTGCAGCAGATGCTGCTGCTCAGTCGACAAAGATTGCCATTCCCGAGGTGCCGGCGCTTGCGTAGCGGGAGTGGGCGGCAACGGGCTCTGCGCGAACGTCAAATTCGCCGTCGCGACGAATAGACTCACATAGAGAAAAGCGGCCCTGATCATTGCGTTGCATCCTGCGGCGGCGGCACGGGAGGTCGGCCCTTGCGCGGCGCTGAGTTCTTCAAAAATTCCCACAAAGCGGTATCTCCAACATCATCCGCGCCCAAAAATTCGATGAACTCATCATTTGGCATGCCTGCGCCCGGCGTGCCGACGCCCGGCGTAGCGACGCCCGGCGTAGCGACGCCCGGAGCATTCGTCGTCGCGGGCGACTGCGGCGGGGACCCTGGAGGCGGTTGTCCCGCTAACGCAACCGCACCTAAGGTCGCACCCAATGCCAACCAGTACCGCGACGCAGTCAATCGGATTTCAACTTAGGCTGCCGGCCCGGAATTCGCTGCTTTATCCGCAAAATCATAAAAATCGAGATCGTTCTGCAACATCTCCATAGCGTCGCCCGAGCCTTCGTCGGTCGAAGCCACCATGTCCAAGTCTTCCAAGCTGGATTGGTCGGCCGCCGTCATGCCATGGTTGCCCAGGGGCGAGCCAAACCACAGGGCTGTACCGAGCAAAACGGCGGCAGTCACCCCCGCCGCCGACGTCCATACCCGCATCTGGAAAAACCAAGGTCGGCGCCTCGCCACCGCGGCCGCATCCAGCGCCGCATGGCGCGCCTGGGTAAGGCGCGAACGCACACGCATGTCGAGTCCCTCGACGCTGCCCTCGAACAACTCACGGCTGCGAAGTTCCAATGCGCTCCGCGCTGCATCTTGCGTGTGCTCGTTCATCACCAAACCTCGCCCAGTTGCTCGCGCAGCGCATGCACGGCGCGCGAATAGTGCGTTTTCACGCTGCCTTCCGAGCAGCCCATGGCCTTCGCCGTCTCAGCCACATCCAATCCTTCGAAATTCCGCAGCATAAACGCCTCTCGTTGCCGCCCCGGCAAGGCACGCAACGATCCCTCGAGCTTCTGCATGGCCTGGTCCTGCATCAGCAGTTCCGGCGCATCCGGTCCGCCATCCGCGGCGCAATCCAGCGGATCTTGGGCTTCATTATCCGGATCCTCCTTGGATCCCGGCAGCCACACCATGAACTTCTTGCGCACTGTCCTGCGACGCTGCAAATCCCGAATGCCATTTTCCAGGATCCGATAAAATAACGGCCTCCACTCTGCGCTGGGCTTGGAAGAATAATTGCGCGCGAGCTTCAACATCGCGTCTTGCACCACGTCCAGCGCATCGTCGGGGTCGCGCAGCGCAACCTGCGCCATGCGAAATGCACGGCGCTCGATCTCGGCCAAGAATTTATCGAGTTCTCGCGTTTGGTCCAGAACCGCTCCCCTGCGTGCTGGAGCGGGAACATCCCAGACCATCCAAGCATGGGGAAGCGTATCAAAGCGCGGCATATCTCGTCCTCTCGACGTCGACGACCCATTCCATTCACTGTATAAACGCCTGACCAGAGCTGTGGTTGACGCCGTGTAGCGAGCTTAGGTCCGCGCAAGATCAGAGACTTACGCACACCTTCGATGGCTTGCTTTGCAATATTTGCGACCAACATCTCGGCGCTGGATCCATAGGGTATTGCAAGTCATTGATTTGCAAGCTTTCATTTCGATTTCGGATAGATTTTCGCCAATTTGAATAGGACCCGAAACAGAACGGGTACTTAGGGCTAATGATCCCGGCTTCTCAACAGACTTATCCACAGGATTTGTGGACAAAAGGATCGTCTTGATCCTGCAAATTGCGCTCGATACTCCGCTGCGCCATGTCTTCGATTACCTACCGCCTGTCGACGGGTCGGGCGAGGCGCCCAAACCGGGCGTACGGGTACGCGTACCATTCGGCCGTCGGCAACTGATCGGCGTACTGGTCGGCATTGCTCAGGGTTCCAGGGTACCGTTCGCAAAGCTCAAAGCGGCCCTGGAAATCATGGATGAGGAGCCGGTGTTCGATCCAGTAACCTTCGAATTGCTGCGCTGGGCGGCCGACTACTACCACCATCCACTCGGCGAGGTCATCGCCGCAGCACTGCCGGTCGCCTTGCGTGCCGGCCAAGCGGCGAACGACGTCGCTGAAACCTGGGCCTTGAGCGATGCGGGCAGACGGGAACTGCAGTCGCCAACCGCTCGGCGCGCGCCGCGGCAGCGCGCCCTGATGCTATGGCTGGCAGAACGCGGTCGCGCAACGGCGGACGATGTCGCCGCCGCGTTCAAGCTCGCGCATCTGAAGACACTGGCGGCACGAGGATGGGCCAGCGCGGTCCGCATAACGCCCGAACCGGCGGGGTTCGAGCTGCGCCCCAGTGAAGTAACGCTGACGGACCAGCAAGTGCTGGTCGTCGACGCAATCGCTGCTTCGTTGGGCCGATTCGCCGCACATCTTCTCTACGGTGTAACCGGTAGCGGCAAGACCGAGGTGTATTTGCGGGTAATTGCTGCAGCCATTGCCGGCGGCGGCCAGGCGTTGGTGTTGGTGCCGGAGATCGCGCTCACGCCGCAGCTGGTCGAGCGGTTCCGCCGGCGCTTCAGCGCAGGTATTGCGGTTCTACATTCCGCGCTCTCCGGCACCGCACGACGCGACGCTTGGCGATCCGCGCATAGCGGCCAAGCCCGCATCCTGATCGGCACGCGCTCCGCCGTATTCACATCCCTGCCCCGGCTCGCCTTGATCGTGGTGGATGAGGAACACGATGCCTCCTACAAGCAGCACGAAGGATTCCGCTACTCAGCGCGCGATCTCGCCGTATGGCGGGCCCAGCGCGCGCAAGTACCCATCATCTTGGGATCGGCCACGCCGTCGCTGGAAACCCTTGAAAACGTCGCTCAGGCGCGATATTCGAAACTGGTACTCCCGCAGCGTCCGGGGGCTGCGCGGGCGCCGCACCTGACGCTGGTCGATTTGCGCAAGCATGCCGGTGAACAAGGCCTATCGCAGCCGGCGATGCATGCAATTGCGCGGCATTTGACAGCAGGCGGCCAGGTGATCGTGTTTTTGAATCGCCGCGGCTACGCGCCCTCGTTGTTCTGCAACGCATGCGGCTGGGTGGCTTCCTGCGCTCATTGCGACGCACGCATGACGCTGCATCGGCGGGCCGCACAGTTGCGCTGCCATCACTGCGGCGCCGCCGGACCGGTGCCGTCGACCTGCGGTAGCTGCGGGCAACCCTTGAACCCAGTGGGCCAGGGCACCGAGCGGGTCGAAGAGACATTGGCGCGATTGTTCCCCGACGCGCCGCTGGCGCGCCTGGACCGGGATACTGCCGCGGGACGAGGTGCGATTGAGACGGTATTGCACCGCGTTCACAGCGGCGAGGCGCGGATCCTGATCGGCACGCAGATGCTCACCAAGGGGCACGACTTTCCCGACGTCAGCCTGGTGGTGATCCTGAATGCCGATCAGGGTCTATTCGCGAGCGATTTTCGTGCCACCGAACGCTTGGCCCAAACCATCACACAAGTCGCCGGCCGTGCCGGCCGGGCGGCCCGCCCCGGCGAAGTGATCGTCCAAACCGAGTTTCCCGAACATCCGCTGCTGACTCGCCTCATCACCGACGGCTACGAAGGATTCGCAGCGAGCGCGCTGGAAGAGCGTCGAAAGGCTGAATGGCCGCCATATTCACGTCTCGCGATGTTGCGCGCGGAAGCCAAGGACAGCGAGAGTTTGAACGCGTTCCTGGGCTCGGCGGCCGCATTAGGGGCTTCGCTTGCGGACGCATCCATCAAGATATTTGGACCGGCGACTGCGCTGATTGCGCGACGCGCCGATCATTTCCGCGCGCATTTGTTGATCGAAACGGCAGCGCGATCCTCGTTGCAGCGCTTTCTCACCCGTTGGCTGCCACGAGTCGAGACGCTTGACGGTCCCCCGGGGCTGCGATGGTCCATCGACGTGGATCCCGTGGAAGTAGACTGAGCGGGCGCGCGCCGCGGTAAACTGCCGACCCTTTCTATACGCAACCAATACGGATTCGCTTTGAAAACTTTGATCGACACCCTGTTGCGCCGAGCCCTCAGAGCACTGCCCGATGAGGTGGTACCAGCCGCTTTGCGCGATTCCGCCATCGAGGTCGAGCGCACCCGTGATCCGCTGCACGGCGACTTCGCAAGCAATATCGCCATGCAACTCGCGAAAGCGACTCGCCAGAATCCACGCAAGCTCGCTCAAGCGCTGCTCGCTGCTCTGCCGGCCCACGATTCGATCGCCAAGGTCGAGATTGCCGGCGCAGGATTCATCAATTTCTTCTTGAAAGAAGACGCCTATCATGCCGAACTTGGGGAAGTACTCGCACAAGGCTCCGACTACGGCAAATCGCAATTCGGCGCAGGCCATAGCGTATTGGTGGAATTCGTATCGGCCAACCCCACCGGTCCGCTGCACGTCGGCCACGGCCGGCACGCCGCCTTCGGCGCCACCGTGGCAAATCTGCTCCAAGCGGTCGGGTATCGCGTAGGACGCGAGTACTACATCAACGATGCCGGGCGCCAAATGGAGATTTTGTCGGTGAGCACGTGGCTGCGCTATCTAGAACGTTGCGGGGAGCGGTTCGCGTTTCCGGCAAACGGCTATCGCGGCGATTACATCGTCGCCATCGCCCAGCAACTCTACGACGCTGAAGGAACCTCCCTGCGCCGCGGCGTTGCAGAGGTTTTCGACAATCTTCCGGCAGACGAACCGCAAGGCGGCGACAAAGACGTCTACATAGATGCCCTGATCGTGCGCGCGCGTCTGCTGATCGGCGACAGCGCCTTTCGTCGCGTCCTGGATAGAGCGCTCGACGGTATCTTGAGCGACATTCGTGAGGATCTCGCCGAGTTCGGTGTCACGTTCGATTCGTGGTACTCGGAACGCTCCTTGACCGACAGCGGAGCGGTCGACCGCGCGGTCGATGCCCTCGAGGCAACCGGTCGCGCCTACCGCAAGGACGGTGCGCTTTGGTTCAAGAGCACCGAATACGGCGACGAGAAGGATCGCGTCATGGTGCGCGACAACGGCATCAAGACCTATTTCGCGTCGGACATCGCTTTTATTTTCAACAAGCGCGAACGCGGTTTCGAACACCTGTTGTACATCTGGGGCGCTGACCACCACGGCTATATCACGCGTTTGCGTGCCGGTTTGATCGCGCTGGGCGGGCCGCCGGAATGTTTCGAAGTGCGGCTGGTGCAGTTCGTCTCATTGTTCCGGGGCGGCGAGAAGGCCCAAATGTCCACCCGATCGGGAGAATTCGTGACCTTGCGCGATCTGCGCAAGGAGGTCGGCAATGATGCCGCACGCCTGTTCTATGTGATGCGCAGTAACGACCAGCATTTGGACTTCGACTTGGAATTGGCGAAGGCTCGTTCCAACGACAACCCGGTGTACTACATTCAGTACGCACATGCCCGCGTCGCCAGCGTGAAGCGGCAGCTCAGCGAGCGCGGCATCGCGCACGATGGCGAGCGGGGCTTGGCGTCACTCGGAAAGTTGACCGAGCCCCAGGAACTACAACTCATCAAGCGCCTGGCTTCATTCCCGGAAATCGTTCAACAATGCGCTCTACAGCGCGCGCCGCATACGCTGGTGCATTACCTGCGGGACCTCGCCAACGATTTCCACACCTATTACAGTGCCCACCAATTCATCGCCCCGGACGTGGCGCTGCGCGACGCTCGATTGACTCTGGCGCTGGCGACCCAGATCGTGATCCGCAACGGCTTGAGGCTGTTGGGCGTATCCGCGCCCGACACGATGTAGGGCCGGCAAACGCATGGCACGGGATTACAAGTCCAGACGCAAACGCAGCGGCGGTTTTTCCGGATGGCTGGGCGTGGTATGCGGGCTTGCCGTCGGGTTGGCTGTCGCAGGAGTCGTTTATCTCAAAGATCGCCGGGCGGAGGCCCCGATCGTCCAAGCTGTCAAAACGAACAAGAAAAAGGCCCACGGCAGTGAACCGCCCGACGCTGAGGCCGGCGATTCCGAAGCACCGGAGGAGCCGGCGAAGTCCTATGACTTCTACAGCATGTTGCCCAAATTCGAAGTGGTCGTGCCGGAAAAGGAGAAGGACGTAAAGCCCGACATTCGCGGTGTGCCCGAAACGCGCCGCGGCACTTACGTCTTACAGGCCGGCTCCTATAAGAATTTCGCCGATGCGGATCGGGTCCGTGCGCAACTCGCGTTGCAGGGCGTGGAGTCAAAGGTACAAAAGGTTTCTGTGGACAATGACACTTGGCACCGAATCCGCATTGGACCCATATCCCAGCTGGACGAACTCAACCGGCTTCGCACCATCCTGCGCAAGGCCGACGTGGACGTCCTTGTGATACGAGTTGGCGACTAGCGGGACACGGGGCCGGCGGCGACAGGCGCAGCGCAGCACCGGTCATTGACCGGTCTTGAACTTCTGCCACGCACGGGAAAAAGTCCGCAGCTCCTCCGAAGAATACACGCGTTCGATTTCGAAGCGCGCGCGATCATAGCGTCGCCGGAATAACCGATGGCCAGGCAAAGTTCGCCGTCGGCGAGCTGTTCGTAATAGCCGGAGGTAGCAATGCGCCGGAGCAATGGTTTTATCTCGGCAAGCTTCGAAATCACGGCGTTCAGATTCGCGGGATCGGCTGACAACTGCGGCTGACCCAGATAGCGCGCCACCATCGGCAAAATGTCTTGCCAGGAGTCGAGCACGCTGATGCCGCATTTTTCGAACTTGGCGGCCACGTCCTTGTTGAATATCACGTCGAGACTCGCTATCGGCGCGTCACCCAAGATGGCCTTGGCTTTGTCGGCGTCGTACATGATGCCGACCGTGCCCCACATCCACGGCACCGCGTACTGGCCGGAGCAATGACCGCACCGTCGATCCCCGGGAAACCAGACGACTTTTTCGGCACCCAACACGCGCCGCAGCTCGGCCTCGATCGCTGCCTTGCCGAGGCCCGGCGTCGAAGCTAGCTGGCTCGATTCTCGCGCTCATGAGCGGGGCAAATCGACTTCAATCATCGCCTAATTGGCGAAAATCCACCCCTAGTGCCCGCAACTTACGGTACAAATGGGTCCGTTCCATGCCTACGCGCTTCGCCAATTGACCCACCTTGCCGTTGCAGAGCAGAAGTTGCTGTTGCAGATAAGCGCGCTCGAATTGCTCGCGCGCCTCGCGCAGCGGCAAGGCGAGCAAGTCCTGCTTGACCAGAGGTTCGTCATTGGCCAATTTCACGGCTAGCTCACGCTCGATCTCCTCCAGCCGAATCTCTTCGCCGGCGCCGAGGATGAGCACCCGCTGAACCAGGTTCTTAAGTTCCCCCACGTTGCCGGGCCAGGGATAATTGCGCAGCCGGTTCTGCGCGGCGACACTGAAGCGCCGCAGGGATAAGTGCTGATCGTCGACCAATCGATCGACGTAGAAACGCAATAGATCCGGCACGTCCTCGGCATATTCGCGCAGTGGCGGCACCCGCAACGTGATGACGTTCAGATGCGCCAATAGATCGCGCCGGAAGGGCTCCGGCGTGGCGCGCAGTTCAAAACCTTCCTGGGCCGAGCTGATCCAGCGGACATTGATCGTCAACCGCTCCCGTCCGCCGACCCGCATGTAGCCGTTTTGTTCTATCGCGCCCAGCAACGCACGCTGTGCGTCGCTGCTCAAGTCTTCGAGGCCGCTCAAATACAAGGTGCCGCCGGCCGCCTGATCGAAGGCGCCCAATTCCAGCTTGCCGTCGCGCTCGCTGCCGAACAGCGCCGCGCCGGGATCGCCGCTCAAGCTCGCGCACACCACCATGAAAAACGGCTTAGCCGAGCGCGCGCTGAGCGAGTGCAGGTACCGCGCGTAGGCTTCACGCCCGGATCCCAATTCCCCCACCAGCAACACCGGAGAGGAACTCGACGCCGCATTCTGGATCTGTTCCCGCAGAGCTTGGGTGGCCTTACTCTTGCCGATGGGCACCGCGAGGCTCGATGCCTGCGAACGTTCCGAAAGCCGCTTGCGTCGGCCGGCATCCAGCGCCCGCTCCACGGTTCGAAGCAGCTTCGTCAACGACAACGGCTTCTCGACGAAATCGAATGCCCCCAGGCGGGTGGCCTCCACCGCGGTCTCGACGGTCCCGTGTCCCGACATCATGACCACCGGGCAGTCGTAGCCGTCGGTGACGGACCATTCACGCAGCAACGTGATCCCATCCGTATCCGGCATCCAAATGTCGAGCAGCACGAGATCGGGTACCTGCGCGGCACGCGAAGATCGAGCCTGGCCCGCATCCGCCGCCACCTCCACGTCGTAGCCTTCTTCCGACAGTATTTCCTTCAAAAGGCCGCGGATATCCGCCTCATCGTCGACTACCAATATTCTCGAAGCCGTCATACGCGTTCTCTCCTGTGTTCACCTTTTCGCGGTTCACGGCCACTCAAGGACCGCGCGGCCTCCCCCAACGGCAGAAGGATCCGCACGCGGGCGCCGCCCATGCGCTGATTATCCGCTTCAATGCGCCCGCCGTGCTCTTCCACGATTTTCTTCACGATCGCGAGCCCCAAACCCGTGCCCTTCGGCTTGCTGGTGACATAAGGATCGAAGATGGTGCCGATCAAATCGCGGTGAAAGCCAGGGCCATTATCGGTGACCACGATGGCCACTACCTGCTTAAGACCATCCTCGGCGACATGAGTTTCGATTTCCACGAAAGGCTCGGCCTTTCCCTCGAGAGCTTCGAGCGAATTGGTCACCAAATTGTTCAGAATCTGTCGAATGCGGATACGGTCGGCGGAGACATTCGGCAGATTGGGCTCGAGCAGCAACTTCAGCTCCACGCCGCTTGCCTGCACGCGGTACAGATCCACCACCTCGGTAATGAGTTGATTGAGATCGAAACGGGAAAAATGCATATCCGGCGCGCGCGCGTATTCGCTGAACGCGTTGACCATCTGTTTCATCGCTTCCACCTGAGCCACGATGGTATGCGTTGCCCGTTCGAGCACCTGCGCGTCTTCGGGATTCATGCTGCCCGAAAATTTGCGCTGAATGCGCTCCGCCGAGAGCTGAATCGGCGTCAGCGGATTCTTGATTTCATGCGCCAGCCGGCGCGCGACCTCGCCCCACGCAGCGTCGCGCTGCGCCTGCAACAGGGTGGTGATATCGTCGAACACCAGCACCACGCCGGGCGCCCCGCCCAAGTCGTTGGGCAACGCCGTGCACGCGCACATCAGCACACGCTTGCCTGTATCGGATAAAAGCTCGATTTGCTCCCGCCAATCGGATTGATCGGCCCCCAATCGCTGCTTGACGGTGGCGATGAACTGGGTGAAGAGCGTACTATCGCTAATTGACTCGTCGAAGCGTGTGCCCACCGCCGCTTCCAAATCGACGCCCAAAATGGCGCTCGCTGCCTGGTTCGCGGTGCGCACCGTCAGGTCCGGCTCGAGCGAAACCACTCCCGTGGACAAACGCGCCAGGATGACCGCCAGGCCCGCGCGTTCCGCTTCCACCGCTTGTTGGCTGCGCCGGGTCTCCTCCCGAGCTCTGCCCAAACGTTTGGTCATATCGTTGAACGACGTCACCAAGAAGCCCAGCTCGTCGCGCGACGGCAGCGGCAGCTTGGTGTCGTAATTGCCCTTGGCCACCGCGCGCGTGCCGGCGATCAAATCCTGAACCGGCTGCACCAGGCGCTGGGCCGCAAAAATGGCGCCGTACACGGCGGCGATCAGGGACATCAAAACGACGAAGGACAGAATCAACACAAACGTGGATTTGAGCGGCTGGCGCAGCTGCACCAGATTGGCATATTGCGTATAGGATCGCTGCACGGTGTCGGCGAGCTGGGAGAGCTGCTGCGGCACTGGATACAGTGCGATCAAAATGCGTGCGGCGGAACCGCCGTTGCCCTCCAACGGCGACGCCGCGCGAATCACGTAGCCGCCGACGGAGTCGGTATCCAAACTCACGTAAGGCCGACCGCGGCGAACTTGCAGCATCATTTCGTCGGTGGCCGGCGCGGGCAGCGCATCCATGGGGCGATCGGAACTGGTTGCGATGATTCGGGTTTGCGCACCCACGACGGTGAATTCCAGAGCCGTGCTTTCCCGGCGCTCCCGATCCAGCGTGCCGATCAGCTCGAAATCGGTCAAGGGCGACAGCTCGTGTGCAACGACCTGCGTATGCTGCAGAAATTCGCGAACCCGCACCTCGAGCGCCGCGTGCGACAGCTCACGCGTATCTTTCAGGCCCTGGCTGACTTCGATTTCGAACCAGCTGTCGATGCCTCGGTTGAGGAATTGCAGCGAGAAATAATAGACGACCAGGATCGGGGCGACTGCCAGGGCGCTGAAGATCGCGACGGTGCGGCCTTTCAGTCGCGAACCCGGCACGTGTCTGCGGTAATCGCGCACCAAGCGGATGAGCTTCGTTGCCAACAACACGAACAGCGTAAGCAGACCCGAAATATTGATGAGCAGGATCCACGGCAACCATCTGTCGAACGCCGCCGAGTTCTGCGCGGCATAGCCCAATAAGTAAAGCGCGACCAACCACAGAGCGACGCCGATGGTGCCCAGCACAGTCGAGCCGTACTTGCGCGTTAAGGCTGCAATGTCCATGTATACCAATCGCTTTCGCGATGCCATTCGTTGACCCAGAACATCAGCACCCGCAGCGAGAATGGCACCGTACCGTAATCGACTTTGGCGCGCACGCTGGCCTCGTAGCGGCGATCGGCGGTCATCAGCGACTTATCGAGTACGGGCAAGCCGTGGATTTCCGAGAGCTGTTCGAGGGCGGCATCCACGGTCCCCAAGGATTCTTGCTGGCCGCTGTTGTCGTTGCGCAAAATGTAGCGCGCACTCACCGCGTTGTATTGGAGATGATATCGCTGGGTAAGTTCGGCGACCCGCGAGTTGGGGAGCAGCTGACGAACTCGCTCGATATCGAGGTCGAGTTCGAGGCCCAAGGGTACGCCTTCGGCCAAACCGCGGCGCACCGCCTCGCCCACCGGCAGATCGATCCGCGCGTTCAGATGGTAGACGCCATCCTTGAGCTCGAGGTCAGCCGAGCGGATCTCGAAGCGGCCCTCCAAGCCGTCGGCACACGCCGAGCCGGCGCACAGCGAGCCGCTGAGCACGGCAACGGCGAACAGCAGAGCCGCGCCCGGCCTTGCTGCTGCAGCGCTTCTCCGCCACCTACGTTTCCATGGCGCGGCATTCATTGCATCATCGCATTCATTGCTTGAGCAAGGCAGCATAATAGAAGCCGTCGGCACCCGCTTCGCCGGGAAGAATCTGGCGACCGAAGCCGTCAGTCTCTCCGAATCCGGGCCACCCCGGCCAATTTTCCGAAGGATCCACGCTCGCATCGGGAGTGCCGGCGAGGAACGCCGCGACAACGTCGCGATTCTCGCTGCGAGTCACGGTACAGGTGGCATAAACCAGGCGCCCGCCGGGCGCCAGCATGCGCCACGCGGAAGTCAGCAACCGGGCCTGCAACAGCGGCAACTTGTCGATTTCCGACGGCGATTTGCGCAGCCGAATATCCGGATGGCGGCGGATCACCCCGAGCGCGGAGCACGGCGCGTCCAGCAGGATGCGATCGAACGGCACACCGTCCCACCACGCCGCCGGTACGCCGGCGTCGCCCAGCATGACCTGCGCACGCAACTCGCCGCGCACCAGATTGTCCCGAACGCGTGCGAGGCGCTGCGGGTCGATGTCGATTGCCACCAAGCTGGCGAGTTCGGGCTCGCGCTCAGCCATCAGGGCGGTCTTGCCCCCCGGCGCCGCGCAGGCGTCGAGCACCCGCTGACCTGCGGCCAGTTGCAGCGGAAAGGCCACGCACTGTGCTCCAAGATCCTGCACCGAGACCATTCCCGCCTCGAAGCCCGGCAGTTCATGCACGTCGCAGGGTGAATCGAGCACCACCGCCAGCGGCACACGCAAGTCCGCATGCGCGGCAAGCCCAGCGTCGCGGAGCTTCTCCAAATAAGAATCCGTCGTCGTGCGCCGGCCGTTGACGCGCAACCACATCGGCGCCTGGGTATCGCCCGCCGCCAACAATTGCGTCCAGCGGACCGGCCAATCGGCCCGGTACCGATCGGCCAGCCAAATAGGCGACGCATGCCGAGTTACCGGGTTGCGCGCAATGTCGACATCCAGAGCTTTCCGCTCTCGCAGATAGCGTCGCAGTACCGCGTTGACCAGACCGCTCGCCCGCGCCGCGTCGGTTGCCTTCGCGGTTTTCACCGCCGCGTCGACCACCGCGTATTCCGGAGTGCGCGCATCTTCCAACTCGAAGAGCGCCACCGACAGCAAGGCCCGCACGTACAGATCCAGCGAACGGACGGGCTGTGACAAAACCCTAGCAAGAATGGCCTCATGGCGGAAGTAACCGCGGACGGCCCCATAGCTCAACGAGCGCACCGACGGGCTTAAGCCGGCCGGGGCCGCGGCCAGGGCGTCATGCAACGCCGCATCGAGGGTCACGCCCTCCCGTAAAATTCGTGCCACCGCATAGGCAGCGAGGGAACGCGCACCGGCGGCCGGGTTTTTCATGGGCTAGCGAATCTCGCTCCTGCGAGCCGCTGGGCCTTGATGAATTCCTGGGCCGCTAGAGGTCTGCGGCCCGCGAGCTGCAAGCGCAATATTCGCAGGGCGCCGTGCCCGCAGGCAACATCGATACCGTCGTTCGAGGCCGCAAGAACGGTGCCCGGCGGCGCGGATTCGGAGCTCTCACTGGGTGCATCGAGAGCTTTGGACACGTTGGGCGCCATCTCAGCCTCCCAGACCCGCAGCTGCGCGCCGTCCAATATCGTTTCAGCGATCGGCCACGGATTGAAGGCGCGTACCCGGCGCCAGATGCTGGACGCATCGTCGCGCCAGTCGATCAGCGCCTCGGCTTTGCTGATTTTCTCGGCATAGGAGATGCCGGTCAACGGCTGCGGGTATTCGTGCGCAGCTCCATTTGCGACCGCATCGAGCGTTTCGACGATGAGTTCCGCGCCGAGACGCGCGAGGCGATCATGCAGCGTACCGGCCGTGTCGCGGTCTGAGACCTGCACTTCACGCACCGCGAGCAGGGCGCCGGTGTCGAGAGCGGCTTCCATGCGCATGATGGTGACGCCGGTGATGGCATCGCCCGCCAACAGCGCGCGTTGTATCGGCGCGGCGCCGCGCCATCGCGGCAAGAGCGAAGCGTGGATGTTGAAGCAACCCAAGTGGGGAATGGCGAGCGCGTCGGCCGGCAAAATCAATCCGTATGCGACCACGACGAGCGCATCCAACTCCAGGCTGCGCAGCGTCGCCGCGGCATCCTTCGTCTTGAAACTCGTCGGTTGATGCACGGCAAGCCCCAGTTCGATCGCGCGCTGCTTGACGGCACTCAAGTGCAGGGTTTGCCCGCGGCCCGCCGGCCGATCGGGTTGAGTGAACACGGCGACCACGCGATGCCGCGAGCGCGTCAGCGCCTCGAGCGCCGGGATGGCGAACTGCGGCGTGCCGGCGAAACCCAGCCTCAAGGCTCTCGGAGCGGCGTTCAAGGCTCTAAAGAGCCGGTGTGGAAGCGCGGGGCGTACCTACGCCGGGCGAGGTCGCGCCGGGTGTCGCTACGCGAGCTTCGCTTCCCGAAGATCGTTGCTTGCGCTCCTTTTCGAGGCGCCGGCGAATCAACTGACGCTTGAGCTCGGAAAGGTAGTCGACGAACAGCTTGCCATCGAGATGGTCCATTTCGTGCTGAAGACAGACGGCCAGAAGCCCGTCGGCATCAATTTCAAACGGATTTCCGTCACGTCCCAACGCACGGACACGGATATGCGTAGCCCGCTGCACCTTGTCGTAGATGTCGGGTACCGACAGACAGCCTTCTTCGCCGGGACCGCGTCCCTCGGCACTCAAGAGTTCAGGATTGATGAAAACCATGGGCTGATTACGCTCCTCGCTCACATCGAGCACGAGCACTCGCCTATGGACATCGACTTGGGTAGCGGCGAGCCCCACTCCCTTGGCCGCGTACATGGTTTCCAATAGGTCAGCCGCTAACTGACGCACTGCATCATCTACGATCCCCACAGCTCCCGCGGTCTTCCTGAGACGGGGGTCGGGATACTCCAGAATTGCGAGCTTGGTCATGGGAGTTATGAGAGCGATGTCGTGTTTTTGGCTGAAGAATATTGCTAAAGTTCCGCCGCTGCTTAACTTAATGCCCATTTTAGAAGCGCAAACAGCGCTGTTAATCGGCAAAAACGGGCGATACGTCCCAGTCTTCGGCAGCAGGCCGGCAGTATACCAGCCGGCCCGGCACCATAAGACAGGTGACTCAAGGGAGCGAACGAATGCAAGGCCATCACTTAATTGCCCTAACCTTATCGGTTGCGCTGGTAGCGGGCTGCCGCTCGGAGCGGCCGGTAACCGCGCCGATTCCGCTGGCCACCGCCGATAACACCGTGGAAGGCACGGTCGTCGGCGACGATCGTACCGCCATGGAAGCCGCCATCGACACGGGGCCGTCCTCAGCGCCGTCGCCGGATGCCGCACCAACACACGGCGGGGCGGTGGTTCTCGCGCCCAACGCTCCCGACAGCTATGTTGTGAAGCGAGGCGACACGCTGTGGGGTATCGCGAAAGTGTTCTTGCGCGACCCATGGTTCTGGCCCGAGATCTGGCAGGTCAATAAACAGATTCAAAATCCGCATTTGATCTATCCCGGCGACACGCTGCGCCTGGTGTATATCGACGGCCAGCCGCGCATCACCCTGCAACGCGGTATGGTGGAACGCGGCAACTCAGCGCGCGTGGAGCCCCGCGTTCGCAGCCAGCCGCTCGAAGCGGCGGTTACCACCATTCCTTACGGAGCCGTCGCTGCGTTCATGTCCAAACCGTCGGTACTGTCGAAAGAACAGATCAAGGGCGCTCCGTACGTGTTTGCGACACGCGATGACCATGTTGCCCTTGCCGACGGCGACACCGTGTACGCGCGTGGTTTCACTACTCCTGCGCAGATGGGTACGCACTACAACGTGGTGCGTGTCGGCGACGCATTGCGGGATCCGGATGACAACCGCATCGTCGGCTATGACGGCATCTTTACCGCCTCGGCGCGCGTGACTCGACTCGGTGACCCGACCACTCTCGTCATGACCGAATCCGCTCGCGAAACCGAGCTCGGCGACAAGCTGTTCGCGGGCGGCGTCGATGTGCCGCTGGATTTCGTCCCCAGCGCGCCGAAAGTGAAGGTCAACGGCCGCATCATGGCCGTATCCGACGGCGTCACCATCATCGGCCAATATCAAGTCGTGGTCATCAACCGCGGCGCCCGCGACGGGCTTGCGCCGGGCAATGTGCTGGCTGTTTTGGAAGTTGGCGGCTCGCAACGCGACACGGTGAATCGAGGCTATTTGGGCGGAATGTCCCGTTTGGGCGCGAAGAACGTGCGATTGCCGGACGAACGCACCGGCACGTTCATGGTGTTCAAAACCTTCGATCGAATGAGCTACGGGCTCATCATGGAAGCCAAGAACATCATTCACGTTTCCGACCGGGTCGAGAACCCTTAAGACCGGCCACTGGCCGGTCTTAACCGTATGTGCACGGCCGATGCGGCGGCAATTCTCGACATTGCCGGCAGATCCGCATGCGGCGCGTCTGGCGCTCGTCATCCACAATCGCATCGATGTTGGAGAACGACGATCTGCTGGCCTGGGCGACGCTCGGTCGTGCCCCGGGGCTTGATGTTGCGACGTTGTCGGCGGCGCTGGATAGGCTCGGAAGCCCTGCCGCGGTCCTAGCCGCATCCAAGGCCAAGCGGATTCATGCGGCGATTCCATCGGTCACCGCCGCATTCCTATCGACTCCCGCCGCCGTTCCTCGGACGGCGGAGCGGTGCTGGCTCGAAGCGGCGCGGCATTACCTCATCCCGTTCAGGGATCCGCGCTTTCCGCGACTATTGCTGTCGCTGCCGGACTGCCCCATCGTGCTGTATGTGTCGGGCAATATCGACGCGCTGACGGATCCGCAACTAGCTATCGTCGGCAGCCGCAATCCAACTCCCCAAGGTCGCGAAACGGCCGGCGCGTTCGCCGAATACCTAGCCGGGCGCGGCCTTGGCATCACCAGCGGCCTGGCCGAGGGAATCGATGCCGGGGCACACCATGGCGCGCTCAAGGCGCAAGGAATCACGCTCGGCGTGCTCGGCACCGGGATCGATGTCGTATACCCGCGTTGCAATCAACGGCTCTGCGAGGGCATCGAGCGACAAGGAGCCCTGATCACTGAGTTTCCGCTGGGGACGCCGCCGAGACGGGGAAATTTTCCACAGCGCAACCGCATCATCGCCGGTCTTTGCTTGGGAACTTTGGTCGTTGAAGCGGCCCGCCGCAGTGGTTCCCTGATCACGGCGCGGCTGGCGAACACCTACGGCCGAGAGGTATTCGCCATCCCGGGTTCAATCCATAATCCCCTGAGCCGGGGCTGCCATGAGCTCATCAAAGCGGGCGCAACACTGGTCGAAACTGCGGATGACATATTGGCGGAATTGAACTTTTCGGCCTTCTTCGCCAACGACTTAGGAAAGACGGCCGCCGCTCGGTCAGAAGCTTTGCCTTCACCGGGCATGGACAAGGATCGCAAAATCTTGTTAGATGCGCTCGGCTTTGATCCTGCGGACCTCGATATGTTAGTCGTCCGTACTGGATTCAAACCAGACGCCGTGTCCTCGATGATGCTGATCCTCGAGCTCGAAGGCCACGTTCAGGCCGCCCCCGGGGGCCGCTACTCCCGAGTCGCCTACAGGAGAGCCGGAGGTGAAAGATAACGTTCTCGATCTGCTCATCTATCTTTTCGAGAATTACATGAGTGCCGACGATGAACCGCGGCCGGATCGAGGGACCTTGAAGCTCGAGTTGGACAAGGCGGGATTCGCGGAGACCGACATCGAGCGGGCATTGGAGTGGCTGGACGGATTGTCGGGTGAGCAACTGGGCAAGGTCGCCGAGGCGACCGCGCGCGCCGTTCGCATCTTCAGCGGCCAAGAGTTGTTGCGTCTCGACACCGACGTGCGCGGTTACCTCATGTATTTGGAGAATGTCCGAATCCTTTCCGCAACCCAGCGCGAGCTGGTCATCGATCGTCTGATGGCGCTCGAAGCCGACGAAATAGACATCGAACAGGTGAAATGGGTCGTTCTAATGGTGCTTTTCAGCCAACCTGGCCAAGAATCCGCTTACGCGCAGATGGAAGACCTGGTCTTCGAAGAGCGCTCTGACGCATTGCATTAGCCGACTTTGAGCAGCAATCTCGTTATCGTGGAGTCGCCTGCCAAGGCGAAGACCATCAAGAAGTACCTCGGCAAGGACTTCGAGGTGCTTGCCTCCTATGGGCATGTGCGCGATCTCGTGCCCAAAGAGGGTGCCGTCGATCCTGAACATCATTTCGCGATGAAGTATCAGGTCGTCGAGCGCAATCAGAAACACGTCGATGCCATCTCGCGAGCACTCAAGAAAGCCAAATCTCTGTTCCTGGCGACCGACCCGGATCGCGAGGGCGAGGCCATTTCGTGGCACTTGTACGAACTCTTGAAAGCCAACGGCGAACTGGAAGGCAAGGCCGTCCGCCGCGTGGTGTTCTACGAAATAACCAAAGCATCAGTCCGCGAAGCGATGGCGCAGCCCCGCGAACTATCCGTGGACTTGGTTAACGCCCAGCAGGCGCGGCGCGCCCTCGACTTCCTGGTCGGCTTCAATTTGAGCCCGCTGCTGTGGAAAAAGGTTCGTCCGGGACTGTCCGCCGGCCGCGTGCAGAGCCCGGCGCTTCGCATGATCTGCGAGCGCGAGGATGAAATTGCTGCTTTCATCGCACGGGAATATTGGACGATCGACGCTGAATTGGAGCACTCGGAACAGAAGTTCCCGGGCAAGTTGGTCGAATACGGCGGCGCCAAAGTCGAGCAGTTCAGCTTCACCACCGAAGCGCAGGCCCGCGAGGTGGAGCGCACGCTGCAAGATGCCGCCAAGGGAACGCTCACGGTGCTGGGCGTCGATCGCAAGCAGCGACGTCGCAACCCGGCCCCGCCCTTCACGACGTCGACGTTGCAACAAGAGGCCGCGCGCAAGCTCGGCTTCAGTGCTCAAAAAACCATGCGCGTCGCGCAGCAGCTATACGAGGGCGTCGACATCGGCGAAGGCGCGGTGGGTCTCATCACCTACATGCGCACCGATTCGCTCAACTTGGCCCAGGAAGCGATCGGGCAAATTCGCGACGTGGTCGTGCAGCTCTACGGCAAAGAGGGACTGGCGGACGAGCCGCGAATCTACAAGACCAAGTCCAAGAATGCCCAGGAAGCGCACGAGGCCATTCGTCCGACGGCCGCCAACATTCTGCCGAACGACATCGAAAAGCACTTGGAAGCGGATCAATTTCGGCTGTACTCCTTGATCTGGAAGCGCACCGTGGCCTGTCAGATGGCACCGGCAATATTCGATACGGTCGCAGTCGAACTGCTGGCCGGGCCCGACAGCGCGAAACGCACCGTGCTTCGCGCCAACGGATCGACGTTGGTGAAGCCGGGCTACATGTCGGTTTATCAGGAAGGCTTGGACGACGTCGTGCAAGATGATTCCGACCATGTGCTGCCGTCCATGCAGGAAGGCGACCGCGTCAAACTCACGGGCGTGGTTCCCACGCAGCACTTCACGGAGCCGCCGCCGCGCTTCTCCGAAGCGTCGCTGGTCAAAGCATTGGAGGAATACGGCATCGGCCGTCCTTCGACCTATGCATCGATCATATCGACGCTGCGTGACCGCGAGTACGTGGACATTGAAAGCCGGCGCTTTACGGCGACCGACATCGGCAAGATCGTCAGCCGCTTCTTGACCCAGTACTTTACGACGTATGTCGACTACGATTTCACCGCGAAGATGGAGGACTCGCTCGACGCGGTGGCCAACGGCGAGCAAGAGTGGATCCCGCTGCTGGAGAAATTCTGGAAGCCGTTCATCGATCTGGTCAACCGTACTGAAACCTCTGTCAGCCGCGAGGAAGTGGCCCAGGCGCGCGACCTCGGCATAGATCCGGCCAGCGGCAAGCCGATGAGCGTTCGCATGGGCCGTTTTGGACCCTTCGTGCAGATCGGCACCAAGGACGATGAGGACAAGCCGCGCTTTGCCGGGCTGCGACCCGGGCAGAAGATGGATACCATCATGCACGCGCAGGCACTCGAACTGTTCAAATTGCCGCGCAAGCTGGGAATGACCGCCGCAGGTGAAGAGATCACGACCAACGTAGGTCGTTTCGGACCGTACGTGAAATACGGTTCGAAATACGTATCGCTCAAAACGGACGACCCGTATGAAATTTCGCCCGAACGTGCACTCGAGGTCATTCGCGAAAAGGAAATAGCCGACGCGAACCGCTTGATCTTGGATTTTCCCGATGCCGGGATCCAGGTGCTGAACGGTCGCTTTGGCCCCTACATTACGGACAAGAAGCGCAACGCGAAGATTCCCAAGGACAAGGAGCCCAAGAGCCTCACCTTGGAAGAGTGTCAGTCCATGCTGGCGGCAGCACCGGTGCGCACCTTCGGTAAGAAGTGGGGCCGCACACCCAAAAAAGGGTTGGGCGCCAAGGCCAAGAACGGCAAAGGCGCGCCCAAAGCGGCCGCCACCACGGCGGCGCCGGAGCCCGTGCGCACTGCGAAGAAACGTTCTCGGCCTACAGGCACCGGCCAGAAACTGGCGGCCAGAGCGTCCAAGACTGCCGCCAACAAAAAGGCGCCGCTGCAATCAACCGGACAACCCTCGGCCGCCTCCAAGCCCGCGGCTAAGCCGAAGAAGGGTTCCGCGAAAAAGAAGACTTGAGAGGTCAGGTCATGGATGCGCTTGCCGTAAAGGGTTATTTGAACGACTTGCACGACCGCATCACCGCCGCCGTGGAAGAAATCGATACCACCAGGTTTCGTCGCGATCCCTGGGACCGTGCGGAAGGCGGCGGGGGCGAGAGCCGTGTCCTCTCCGAAGGCTCGGTATTCGAGCGGGCCGGCGTGTCGTTCTCACATGTGTTCGGGGCCAGGATGCCGTCGTCGGCATCGAATCTGCGCCCGGAAGTGGCCGACGCCCCTTTCGAAGCCATGGGTCTGTCGCTGGTGTTCCATCCGCGCAACCCGTACGCGCCCACCACGCATTGCAACGTCCGTTTCCTCGTCGCGACGCCCAAGAAGTTGCCCGCGGTGTGGTGGTTTGGCGGTGGCTTCGATCTCACGCCGTACTATCCGTATGAGCACGATGTCCTGCATTGGCACCGCACCGCTCATGCAGCGTGCCAGCCATTCGGGCCGGATTTATACGAACGATATAAGACCTGGTGCGACCGGTATTTTTTCCTGCCCCATCGCAACGAAACCCGCGGCGTCGGGGGCCTGTTCTTCGACGACTTCAGCGACAACGGTTTCGACCATTCATTCAGCTTCATGCGCAGCGTCGGCGATCACTTCCTTCCTGCTTACGTGCCCATCGTGGAACGCCGTATGAACGAGCCATGGGGCCAGCGCGAGCGAGATTTTCAACTCTATCGGCGCGGCCGATACGTGGAATTCAACCTCGTTTACGACCGCGGCACATTGTTCGGCCTACAGTCGCGCGGTCGCACCGAATCGATTCTGATGTCCTTGCCGCCCCTGGTCCGCTGGGACTACGACTGGCGCCCGGTACCGGGATCGCCGGAGGCGCGGCTCTATGACGAATTTCTTCGTCCCAGAGACTACCTCGCCGAGCTCGCGGGCTGAGTCGGCTCTCGCGCGACGACTTCTAGCCTGAAGCTTTAGACTTCCGGTCAGTGGCCCAAAGCGAACACGTAGTACTTGCGCATGGCTTCGTGCACGGTCCACAAACCCTTCGCACCGCTTTCGACGATGAAAACATCGCCTGCCTTGAGGTGCACCGGCGCCTTGCCTTCCAATTCGATGGTGCAGCTTCCAGCCAGCAGGTGGCAGTACTCCCATGCGTCGTAGTCGATCTTCCATACGCCCGGCGTCGACTCCCAGATGCCGGCAAGCATTTTTCCATCGTCCGACGTATGAAGATTCCAGGTCTTCGTGTGTGGATCGCCGCTCACGGCGGTACCTGGCCATGGTGCGTCCTCTTCGAGGGGCGCGGAAAGATCACGAAGCGCGAGCACTCGGCTAGCCATGGGTCACCTCGATTGATGGGCGGGAAGGTGGCGCACGGTAACGTTTCCGGACGTCGCTCGCTACCCCGAGAGTGAAATTTTTTCGATTACGCACGGCAGAGTATCGACGCCGATAGTCAGGTAAACATGCTGCTCGGCAATGGTGAGGGAGAAAGTCATGCGCCGCTCCAGTTTCGCGGCAAGCGCCGCCAGCCAGGCCTGATCCAGCGCATAGAGCTCGAGTGCCTCGACGCGATGGATCCGTTCACCGCTGAGTCGCGCCGCCAATTGCCGGGGGTCCTTATGCGTGTAGACGACGACGCGCGGCGCGGCCTTGCTTGCGCGGTGGAGTCGGGCCGCCTCTGGAGCGCCCACGTCGATCCACGCGCACAACATGCCCGTAAGGTCTCGAATCGCAATTGTCGGCTCGTCCGGCTCGAACAGGCCGTTCGATAGCGCAATGCCCTCCGCATATTCGAAGCAGTATGCGAGCACGCGAGTCAGAAAATATGGTTCACTTTCCGACGGATGGCGCGCTACGCGCAATTCCAGCGGCCGATAGACGCCGCGATCCGAATTCGCGAGATCGATGTTCAACGAATATACCGTAGTAGCGCCCAGCGCCATGGCGCAACTCCGCATTGACAGGCACGGCCTCGACGCCGGAAGCCCCACTGTAGCAGAGACTCGCGCAGCCACACGGCAACTCCGGCAGGTAGTTTCGACGCCGGGCGCAGGCACAGGCACAATGCGCGTCGCGATGAATTACAGACATATCTATCACGCGGGGAATTTTGCCGACATTGCCAAACATGTCGCCTTGCTCTACTGCCTCGATGCCTTCAAGCGCAAGGATTCGGCGTTTTTTGCGCTGGATAGCCACGCTGGACGCGGCTTCTATGATTTGCAGGCCGCGGAAGCGCAAAAGTCCGGCGAGGCGGAGCGCGGCATCCAGCGGTTGATCGAAAAAGGCATCGACAACGCTGTTTTGGCCGGCTATTTCGCGGCTATTCGCGCCCGACGCGGTAAGCGCCTAGCGCGCTATCCAGGCTCGCCCGCACTCATCTCGGGAAGTCTTCGGCCTCAGGACCGCGCGTTGTTCGTGGAATTGATGCCGGCTGAGGCGCGTGCCACCATGCGCGAAATCGACTCCCGGGGGCGTGTCCGCACGGAGATCGGCGACGGTTATGCGGCACTCAAGGCATTTCTCCCGCCCGACGAGCGGCGCGGGCTGGTGCTCATCGATCCACCGTACGAAAGTCTCGATGAATTGAAAACGATGCTGCAGTCGTTCGCGGAAGCATACCGGCGCTGGCCAAGCGGAACGTATCTGATGTGGTATCCCATCCGCAGCGCAACGCAACGCAGCATGGTTCACGCACGCTTCGAGGCATTGCACATCCCGAAAATGCTATTTGCCGATCTCGCCGTTCATCCCGACGACGCCGGAGTCGGTCTTGCCGGGAGCGGCCTCATGATGGTGAATCCGCCGCACGGCGCGGATGACTATTTGCAGGAAGCTTACGCGGCCATTCACGGCGCAATCGCAACCGCAGGCTCCGGCTACGTAGAAGTCGCGCGCCTGACTCCCGAGCGAATGGCACAATGAGAGCACTTCGCCGCTTGCGGCGGTATTGGTTTCGAGCGCTTATCTTGAAGGAGCACACCGATGGATCCCAATGTTCTGCGCGAACAACTCATGAAGCTGCACGAGGAACTCGGCATGGTGAAGCGCATCGATCCGCGTTCGGCCCAGCTGCTGGGAGAGATCATGGGGGACATCAAGCGCTTGACGGAGCAGTCCCCCGAAGCCCCGGCATCGTCGGTTCCCAGCGTCGCGTCGCGACAATCGCTGCCCGATCGGTTGGAAGCAATCGCCGTGCAGTTCGAGGCGCAACACCCGACGCTGGCGGCGAGTTCGCGGCGCCTCGTGGATATGCTGGGTAAAGCCGGCGTCTAGGAGCCTGTCCGAGTATTCCCCGTGGCCGCGACCGCGCCAGAATTCGCTTCAGCCGAGGCGGAGCCGACGTGGTTGGGTCAAGACCCAATGAGGAGGCGACAACGATGGATGAAGCGAAATCTGGCCGGTCCCGAAGGGTTGGCTTGATGAGGGGCGTCTGCGGCGTTGCACGGCTTGCATCCGCTCCCTCACCAAACCAACGCGGCTCACGCGGAATACTCGGACAGGCTCCTAGCGTCGATACGGCGCCCTTTACGCACTCCAATCGATCGCGCCGAGTACCTTGGCGGCGACCCGCTCCATCGTATTCATGTCGGCGGTGGGGCCGCGCTCGAGTACCGCAATACTCCCATGGCCTGGTATCGGCATGATCATGCCTCGGTAACCGTGTTCGTCGAAGCGCATTGAAGTGCGCGCGGACTCGTGTGTCAGCACCATGACGGTGACCGGTCCGGCATCGGTCTGTACGACCAAATGCGGCACCTGATGACCGCGGAATAGGCAGCTATTGGCATAACTTACCAAACCGGCGTCAGCCTTCAGGCGAACATGCGACTCGGCCAATACCTTATCGAGGGTTTGCTCCGGCACTGCGACATCGGTGCGCGCCCAGGCGCCGGGCTCTTTTGCCATATGAGCGACCACGTCGGCGGCCAAACTGGGTCCCGGAACCGCAAGCCACAAACTTCCGGCTACCACGACGGCCAGCAATAAACTGGCGGCTGCGGCCAGCCAACCGCGCCGCAAACCTCGCGAGCGCGGCGTTTGCGAATCGCGTGCCCGGAACGGGACCACGGCTGGCTTGTCCCGCGTCTCTCGGGTCAGCTCGACACGCACGGCGCGGTCGAGCCGGTCTTCGAAACGACGCACCTGGTCAGTGTATCGAGAGCAATCATGGCAAGAGTCCCGATGCAGGCGCATGTCCGCATTGTCATCGTGCGGATCGGCCAAAATCGCCCGTCTATAGTGCGCGCAATCCATCATTCTTCCGGGTCCATGCGGGTGTCCTCGCCGCACAACATGCGCAGCTGCTTACGGGCACGAAACAGGCGCGTCAAGACCGCCGCATTCGAGAGCTTGAGTTGCGCGGCGATTTCCGCCGTCGAATAGCCCATCAAAACCTGCAACACCAAGGGCTCGCGGTACTCGCCGGGCAGCTTGAAGAGGGCGGCGCGCAACTCCTCAACATCATGATCCTCCGCCGCAGCGAGCATTGGCTCCTCCTTGGCAATGAGCTCATCCACGTCCACCGTCACGAACCGCTTCCGCTCGAAACTGCGCGCATATTCGCGGCGGATTATGGTCAAGAACCACGGTTTGGCAGCGCCCTCGTCCAGCAGCGAATCCTGGGCCTTCCATGCCCTCAACATGGTTTCCTGCACCACATCTTCGGCCAGGGCGCGATCCCGGGACAGCCAGAACGCAAAACGCAGTAGGTCGGGGCGTAGGGCTTGGCAAAGCGCCTGGAAGCGGGCGCGCTTTTGATTTCCGCCGATCGCATCCTTCATGTATGAATACACACCCGACTTAAGATATCTTCGTCGCGATATTAGCGCGTTACGATGCGGGAGGCCGCCCCGAGGCGCCCGCAACGGGGCCGGCCCCGAGGTTGGCCGCTCCGGGGCTTGCCCGCCGGCGGTTGGCCGCCCCGTCGTGATCGCGAATTTGTAGTCGATGCCAGGAGTCACCTAGAGATGACCGGAGATATGAGCAATAAATTTCCCCATATTCGGATGCGGCGCATGCGCCGCGACGAGTTTTCCCGCCGCCTCATGCGCGAGACGCAACTCACCGTCGACTCGCTGATTTACCCCATGTTCGTGGTCGAAGGCCGAAAGCAGCGACAACCGATCGCTTCGATGCCGGGCGTCGAGCGCGTATCGGTCGATGAATTGCTGCGCGAATGCGAATCCTTGGTCAGGCTGAAGATCCCGGCGATCGCGCTGTTTCCGGTCACACCGCAAGAAAAGAAGTCGCTGGACGCCCGAGAGTCCTGGAATCCCGACGGAATCGCTCAAACTGCGGTGCGGGCGGTCAAAAAGGAATTCCCGAGCCTAGGCGTCATCACCGACGTGGCTCTCGACCCGTTCACCACGCACGGCCAGGATGGCCTGATTGACGGGGCGGGTTACGTCCAGAATGACCTCAGTGTCGAAACTCTCGTGCGCCAAGCGCGCTCGCACGCCGACGCAGGCGCGGACGTCGTCGCGCCGTCCGACATGATGGATGGGCGGATTGCGGCGATTCGGAATGCGATCGAGACCGCGGGCTTGGTTCATACGCGCATCCTGGCTTACGCGGCCAAGTATGCATCGAGCTTCTATGGTCCGTTTCGCGAGGCGGTAGGCTCCGCGGGACAACTCGGCGGCGGCAGTAAGCACACCTATCAAATGGATCCCGCCAATTCGGAGGAAGCGCTGCGCGAAGTCGCGCTCGACATCGCCGAGGGCGCGGACATGGTGATGGTGAAGCCGGGGCTGCCCTACCTCGACATCGTGCGTCGGGTCAAAGATCATTTTGGTATGCCGACGTTTGTCTACCAGGTCAGCGGGGAGTATTCGATGATCATGGCCGCCTCCGGCAATGGCTGGATTGATGAACGAGCCATAGCCCTCGAGACGCTGGTATCCATGAAGCGAGCCGGTGCAGACGCTATATTGACTTACTTTGCGAAGCGGGCCGCGGAGTGGCTCAGGGAGCCTGTCTGAGGCTCCTGGTGAACGAGCGGCAAGATCCGGACCAATATGGCGTGGTGGGTCATCCCGTCGCACATAGCTGGTCTCCGTTTATTCACGGAATGTTCGCCAAAGCGTCAGCGCAAAATCTGGTGTATCGGATGTTCGACATCAGTCCCGATAACTTTCGCCGCGACATTCTGAAGCTTTTTGCGAGCGGCGTCCGTGGCCTGAACGTCACGCTGCCCCACAAGCAAGCGGCGGCTGAGCTGGTGAACGAACTCACGCCTCGCGCTGCTCGGGCACAGGCGGTGAACACCATTGCCTTTTTCGAAGATACGACCCTGCTCGGCGACAACACGGACGGCGCAGGGCTCACGTCCGATCTCGAACGTAATTTGAAGATGGAACTCGGCGACAAGCGCCTTTTGATCCTCGGCGCCGGCGGCGCCGTACGCGGCGTGCTGGGGCCTCTGTTGGAGCGTGAGTTTCGCGAGGTGACTATCGCCAATCGGACGCCGCATAAAGCGCAAGCGTTGGCCGCCGAGTTCGCCGACATGGGAACGATTGCCGGCTGCGGTTTCTCGGAGCTGCGCGGTCCGCCGTATGATCTCATCGTCAATGCAACGTCCGCCGGCCTTCAGGGCGAAATGCCCCTCCTGCCTGCCGGCATCGTCGGCGCTGCGACGGTGTGTTACGACATGTCCTACGGCCGTGGCGAGACGCCGTTTACGCGGTGGGCGAAACCGCTGCATGCCGCCCGCGTGACCAAGGGCTGGGGAATGTTGGTCGAGCAAGCGGCCGAATCATTCTTGCTGTGGCGCGGAATACGCCCCAACACGCAGCCCGTACTCGAGGCGCTCGCCAAGCATTTTTGACCCCTGCTAAGTTTCAGCGCATGGTGACGAGTTCCTCGGAACTCGTCGGGTGGATCGCCACGGTGTCGTCGAAATCGCGCTTGGTCGCACCCATGCGAATTGCCACCGCAAACCCCTGCATCATTTCATCGGCGCCGGCGCCGATGACGTGGCAGCCGACGATTTTCTGCTCGGGGCCCACGCAAACGAGCTTCATGTCGGTGAGCGTCTTGCGGGTGGTCAGAGCGTGATACAAGGGCGTGAAGTCCGCGACGTACACCTTCACGGCGTCGCCGTACTTGGCGCGCGCCTCACTCTCCGTCATTCCCACGGTGCCGATCGGCGGGTGAGTGAACACCACTGTCGCGATATTGTGGTAGTCGAGCCGACGATCGGTCTCGCCGTTGAACAAACGGTCGGAGAGGCGCCTGCCGGCGGCGATCGCCACGGGAGTCAGGGCCGCTCGTCCGGTGACATCGCCTATCGCGTAGACTCCGGGAATATTGGTGTTCTGAAATTCATCGGTGACGATGAAGCTACCGGGGTCGAGCTTTACGCCGGCCCGTTGCAGGTCGAGCGGGGCTACGTTGGCGGAACGCCCGATAGCCCAAAGCAATACATCGTATGCCTCAAATTCGCGGCCGTCCGCCGCCGCCAAGGTCTTCAGTCCCGATTTTTCGATTATGGATTTCGGCACGAAATGTTCGTGAATGGTCACTCCCTCGGCGCGCATCTCACGCATCAGGGATTTACCGAGCATCACGTCGAAGTGCGTCAATAAATGCTCTTTGCGGATGAACAACTCGACTTGGCTGCCAAGTTCGTGAAACGCGCCTGCGAGCTCGCAGGCGACGTAGCCGCTGCCGATGATCGCAACCCGCTGCGGCCGCCGCTCGAGCGCGAAGAAACCGTCCGAAGTAATGCCGAGTTCAGCGCCCGGAAGATGGGGCACGGTGGGCATGCCGCCGGTAGCGATCACGATGTGCGGCGCCGTCATGCGCTCGCCGTTGACATCCACCGTGCGCGCGTCGATGAAGCGCGCAACGCCTTGCACGTGCGCCACGCCTTTGGCGGCGAGATTGCGCGCGTAAATGCCGTTCAAGCGGAGGATATAGGCATCGCGCTTGCGCTTCAGAACCGACCAATCGTTGTCGCCGACTTGGACGTCGAACCCGTAGTCGCCTGCATCTGCGAGCGACAGTGCAACGCCTGCCGCGTTCCACATGACCTTCTTCGGTACGCAGCCCACATTGACGCACGTGCCTCCCAGTCGATGGGACTCGATCACGGCAGCTTTCGCGCCGTATTCTGCGGCGCGCTGCGCGCAGGCAAGGCCGCCGCTGCCGCCGCCGATGCTGATGAGATCGAAGACTTGATTCGACACTGTGAACTCCATGCTGAAAAGGCGTCAAAGCCGCAATGATGCCAGGTCGATCCGCGTGGCGCGGAAGTGTTTTCCAGCGCCAAAAATGTTTGGTACGGCTCTGCCGACTGGCAGGACGTCTGCACACCGGGCGGTCAGGGTAAGTTGGGGTGGCTTTGGCGTCCGTGGGGCGGCGATTGCTGCACAAGTGGAAACGTGACCAGAAGTGGTTGCTCGAACGGTTCGATACCAATCGCGATGGCGTGTTGAGCGCGGACGAGTGGGATCGGGCGCGTACCGCGGCGCACGAACAGGTGGTTGCGGATTCGAGGTTCCAACCGGTATCGCCCGGCATCAGGGTGCTTTCAAAGCCGACAGACGGACGGCCTTTTTTGCTGGCGGGCACTGACGCACGAAGCCTGGAGCGAAGGCTGCGTTACCGGGCGCTGGCGGGAATCATCGGGTTCGTCGGCAGCAGCTCCGCCCTTGCCTGGTTGCTGACCTAAGCTCTGATAGAATTGCGCGGTGAACAATCCACTGCTGCAAATTGAGTCCCTGCCGGCCTTCGACCAGATCGAAGCGGCCCATGCACGACCAGCTCTCGAGAAGGTGTTGGCGGACAATCGTGCGCGACTGGCCGAATTGACGGCACAGTCTGCACCGACTTTCGCTACGCTCGTAGTGCCGGTCGAGGAGTTGAGCTACCGTCTGAGTCGCGTCTGGAGTCCCATCGGCCATTTGAATGCGGTCGCGAATTCGGCGGTGATGCGCGAGGCGTACAATGAATGTGTACCGCTCTTGACCGCCTATTCCTCGGAACTCGGTCAAAACTCCGCCCTGTACGCCGGTTACGCCTTCGTATTGCAGCATGAGCGCGACAAACTCGATCCTGCGCAACTCAAGGTGGTCGAGAACGCGTTGCGCGATTTTCGCCTCGCGGGCGTCGATTTGCCGGCAGAACGCAAGAGCAGGTACCGCGAGGTGATGCAACGGCTGGCGCAACTGGGAACGAAGTTTTCCGAGAACGTGCTGGATGCTGGCCGCGCCTACACGCGCAGCGTCACCGATGGATCGGAGCTTGCCGGATTGCCATCCAATGCCATCGACCGCGCCGCCGCGGATGCGCGCGAGGCCAACCAGCCGGGATGGCTGTTCAAGCTCGACCAGCCGACGTACATGACCGTCATGACCAGCTCGGAAAGTGAGCAGCTGCGGCGTGATATCTATGAAGCGTGGGTTACCCGAGGCTCGGAGTTGGGTCCCAGTGCCGGCCGTTTCGACAACGGCCCCATCATCGCCGAACTTTTGCCGCTGCGTCATGAACTCGCACAGCTGCTCGGGTTCAAGAACTACGCCGATTACGCGCTTGTCACTCGCATGGCGAAGAGCACCAAGCAGGTCCTGAGCTTCTTGGACGATCTGGCCAGACGCTGCATGCCCGCGGCACGCCAGGAGTTCTCGGATCTCGAGGAATTCGCCGGACGTAAGCTGAACGCGTGGGACCTGGCCTTTTATAGCGAGAGGCTGCAAGAGAGCCGCTTCAAGGTTTCCCAGGAAGCACTGCGGCCGTATTTCCCATTGCCGAAAGTCTTGGCGGGACTGTTCGCGCTGACCGAGCGTCTTTACGGCATCACGGTTCGCGAGCGCGCGGCGGTCAGCGTATGGCATCCCAGCGTCAGGTATTACGATTTGCTCGATGCGCGCGGCGAAGTGGCGGCAGGATTCTATCTGGATCCTTATTCACGCACCGAGAAACGCAGCGGCGCGTGGATGGATGAGTGCGTCGTGGCCAAATCCTTGCCATCGGGTACGGCGCTGCCCATTGCCCAGCTCGTATGCAATTTCACCGCCCCGGTGGGGACGGCGCCCTCGCTATTGACGCATGACGAAGTCACCACCCTGTTCCACGAATTCGGACATGGGTTGCATCACATGCTGACTCGCGTGGCGTATCCCAGTATTGCCGGGATCAACGGCGTGGCTTGGGACGCGGTCGAACTGCCCAGCCAGTTCATGGAAAACTTTGTCTGGCGGCGGGAAGTTTTGCCGCTCATATCGGCGCACGTGACGATGGGCGAGCCGCTGCCGGTGGACATGCTGCAGCGCCTGGTCGGTACGCGCACATTCAACGCGGCGCTCGATACATTGCGGCAAATCGAACTGGCCAGTTTCGATTTCGAACTGCATGCGAATTTCGACCCGGCCGCGGGAGCGAGAGTGACAGAGACTCTAGCGGACGTACGTCGCCGCGTGGCCGTGGTACCCGCCGCTCCGTTCAATCGGATGCCGTCGAGCTTCGCCCACATCTTTGCCGGCGGTTATGCTGCCGGCTATTACAGCTACAAATGGGCTGAAGTCCTCGCGGCCGATGCGTTCGAAGCCTTCGAAGAAGCCGGCGTGTTTGACAGTACGACGGCGGCTCGCTTCCGCGACTCGATTCTCGCGCGCGGCGGCAGCTTGGATGCGATGGACGCGTTCGTGCGCTTTCGCGGACGCCAGCCCGATGTGCGGCCGCTGCTGAAACAGACCGGAATCGCTGCGTGAAAGCGGCGGCGGCTCTGCTCTTGGCGCTGCTGGCGACCAGCGGACGAGCAGCCACTGCTTACGTTACCGACGAACTCGTGCTCGGCGTCTATGCCGATCAAAAAACCCAGGGCGAGCGTCTTACCACGCTGCATTCCGGCGCCGCGGTGGAGACGCTCGGCGTCAGCGGCGACTCGACCCAGGTGCGTCTCGCCGACGGGGTCGTCGGTTGGGTCAAGACTGCTTATCTGACCAACAGCGAACCGGCGACGGTGCGTGTCAAACAACTACAGGACGAACTGGATCGCACTCGAGCGACCACCCCGGCGCTTGCCGAAGCGGCGGAGCGTAGCGAAGTGGCACGTCTGACGCGCGAGCTCGAGCAAAGGCAATCGAACCCTGCATCGTTCGCAGCGGGCGGCAGCGCCGCCGCTGACCGCTCGCCGCCGGTCTGGGCCTGGATAGCGGCGGTCTGTCTCGCACTGGGTTGCGGCTTTTGGCTCGGCTATGCAGCATTGGCGCGTCGCATCAAGCACAAGTTCGGCGGAATCAAGGTCTATTGATCCCGGGCGGCAGCGCGACCACGTCACACTTAAGGCAACAGCCGCGAGAATGATACCGAGGTGCATTTTACATAAACCATCCGGTGCTTGCCGGAGGCCGCAGTCCGGTGCTTGCCGGAGGCCGCAGAAGGAGAACCAGGCACGTGGCGTCCGGCGCTTCAAGAGCTTAGACTTGCCAGATGTATGACCTTCGCCGTAACGATTACGACGTTACTAATACCGTTCAAGTGAGTTCCACCGCCGCCGTGAAAGCGGCCGTCGGGGACTTGTTCGCTGCCGCCTGGCCCGGCGAATCATTCGATCGGGTCGCGATCTCTTTCGAAGAATTCGACAAGTTGTTTACGGGCCGGATGCCCGGCTATCATGGCGTCGATACCGTTTACCACGACCTGCAGCACTCCTTGGACATGACGCTCGCCATGGCCCGCCTCATGGTCGGTTACGAACGCAGCGTAGCAGCCGGTGAGCGCTTCGGAGCGGAGCGTGCCATCATGGCGCTGGTCACTTCGCTATTCCATGACGCAGGTTACATTCGAGAATTCGAAGACCGCACGCACCGCAACGGCGCCGAGTTCACGCTTTACCATGTGACTCGCAGTGCACGCTTCTTGGCGCGCTATCTACCGACCATCGGTATGGAAAGTTGGGTGCCCACCTCAACGCGCGTCGTGCACTACACCGGTTACGAGGTCGAACTCAGTCAACTCCATCTGCCGGATCCCCGTGACCGTAAGCTGGGTCACTTGCTGGGCACCGCGGACCTGATCGCCCAGATGGCTGATCGTTGCTATCTGGAAAAGTGCCGTGATCGGCTATATCCGGAATTCGTGCTGGGCGGCATCGCGGCAGTACCCGGTACCAATGGTGCGCTCAAAGTTCGGTATGGCTCCGGACTGGACTTGCTGCGCCAGACACCGCGTTTCGTTCGCGAGACACGTGTGCAGCGCTTGGAAGGTGAATTCGAACACGCTTATCGGTATATGGAAGTGCTCTTTGACGGCAAAAATCCTTACGTAGACGCGATCGACCGCAATCTCGGATTTTTGGACCGGGTGCTGCGCACCGAACGCTGGCCGCTGCTGCGCCGCAATCCGCCGCTATTCACGGCCGAGGAAGACCACTTGGGTCAAGTCCGCGGTTTGATGTTGGACCACTTGAAGGTTCTCTGGGCCTAGCCGGCCGACGACGCTAGGGCCAATCGATGGCTGACAGGTAGTGCGCGTGCAGTTCATCCAGCCGCGCCATCACATGTTCTTTGCCCATCAACGGTGCGGTCGCGAGTGCAGCCCGCAGTACCGAAGCGTTGAGGGCGCGGCGCGCGCTCTCCGCCACCGGCGCAAAACTAAAGTGCCACGGCTCGGCTTGCACGCCGGACAAAACACCACGGAAGGGACGGAAAAACCCGAACCGCGCGGCGTGCGTGTGCAGCCAATCCGACAGTGGGGCGAACGGGCCCGACGGTGAGAACTCCTCTGCCGTAAGCCGAACCCGGTAGCCCGCGGGGACCGCGTTCGCGTCGATGAGATCGACATCGCTACCCCAGTGATGGCGGCTGGCGCCGGGCAGCGCAGACCATCGCAGGATGGCGCAGACACGCTCCGACTCCGACATTCGCCTTGCCTCGAGTGCACGGCCGGCATCGTCGTACAGAGGCCTTTCGCCATTGAACTTTGCGTTCCAAATCGACAACTGACGGTCGAAATCGCGAAAGCTGCTGACCGGCTTGAGATTGAAGCCTGCCGCCCGCGCCGCTCTGCGCAAATTCAGGAAAGGCGTGACCGCGTGGACGTGCAACGTACACGCCGGTTCCGACACCGCCACGACGTGGGTCCGTACCTGGCCGGTCAATTCGAGGGCGTTCAAGGCGCCGCTTCACGTGCGGCCGCAAACCCGGCGACCTGGTCGAGCACCCGCGCCAAGTTGGACGGCTCCTGGGCTCCGGAAAGCGTGTATTGACCATCGAAAATCAAGGTCGGAACGGCGGAAATACCGAGGGCCGCCGCATGGCGCTCTGCCGCGACAATGCCGTCCTGACCCTCCCGCAACACCAGCGCGGACCGGGTTTCACGTTCCGAAAGTCCGCCGTCCACGCCGAGCCGAACCAGCTCCTCGAGATCGCCGATATCCACCCCCTCCTGAAAATAAGCCTGCATCACGCGATCCTTGATCTTCGCCTGCAGGCCATGCCGGGCGGCATGGGCGATCAAGAGATGCGAGCGGCGACTGTTCGGCATTCGCTCGATGAGATCGAACCGAAATTTGAGGCCGATGGACTCCCCATGCCGCGTCAAAGCTTCCTCCATCGCCACGACTCGCGCGGGATCGCCGATTTTGGCGATCAGATACGCCGCCCGCTCCATCCCCTCCCAGGGCATATCCGGATTCAGCTCATACGGGCGCCAGGTGACGCGCGGTTCATAATGTGGACGCTCCTTGAGCGCAAGTTCGAAGCGCCGCTTGCCGAGAAAACACCACGGGCATACCGTGTCGGAGTAGACATCGATTCGCATCTGGACCGTCATAATCTCAAGATTGTACCCGGCCCCTTATGGCCTTTGGCATGAACGGGTATCATTCCTCAATGAAGAGACTTGGCTGGCTGGAAAAGGCTGTGATGGCACGCAGCCTCAAGACGAAGTATTTGTTGACGGCCCTGTTGGTCGGCACGGTGCTGGCGCTTTTGCTGGCCGGCCTTTCCTATTACCAGCATCGCGTCGACACGGCCGACATCAACCAACTTACCCATGCGGCGGTTGAACAAAAGCTCGAAGCGGATCTGGAGGCCCGGGCCGACAGTCTGAGCAAGATTACGGGCGCATTGTTGGCCCCCGCGTTGGGCGCGGGCAACAAAACGGCGGTTTCTTCGATCGCTGAGCGGCTGCTCGAGGAGCGCGACATCGAGCGGGTCGAGGTTCGGGATGCTCGCGGCGGCGTTCTGTTCACGGGCAGCAATGCGGTCGAGGATAAATCGGGACGTGGACCGTTCGTTTTGAAGCGCGCCATCCCCGGCAAGAGTGCCGCCTCGCAAGCCGTAGGCACTCTGGAGATCTGGCTCAATCGCGCCAAGATGCAAGACACGCTCGTCAGCATTCAGTCGCAAATGGAGAACCGTCAGGGACACCAGGTCAAGAGGATGGGCGGCCTCGTGGCGGGTGTGGTGCTGCCCCTGCTTCTTTTGGGTCTGATCGGCGCCTGGTTCATTGCACGTCAACTGTCACGACCGATCACGGCATTGGTCAAGACGGCGGACCGTATCGGAGAGGGTGATTACACTCGGCCGCTGACCGTGGTGCGCCGCGATGAGCTCGGCGAGTTGCAATACGCGCTCGAGCGGATGCGGCAGAACCTCGCCGAGACTACGATCACCAAAAATTACCTGAATACCGTGCTCAACAGCTTGAGCGACGCTGTGCTGGTGACTTCGCCGGACGGTGTCGTCAAAAGCTGTAACGAGGCAACGCAACGGCTCCTCGGCTATCAAGAAGCCGATCTTGTGGGCAAACCGCTCACCAGCTTCGTCGACGATGCACATCGCAGCGCTTTCGATCCCACCAGCTCGGCGACGGAAGCCCGCGAAACGGTGCTGCGCACGGCCAGCGGGCAGACCATACCGGTGTCCATGGCGAATTCGACCATCACGTCGGAAGACCCCCAGTTCCAGGGCAACATCTACGTGGCGCGCAACATCACCGAGCGCAAACGTGCCGAACGGCGCATTCGCTATTTGGCGCGTTACGACACGCTCACGAAGATGCCGAATCGAATGCAGTTTCAACATTTGTTGCAGCAGTCGATCGCGCGGTCGCGGCGCAATCAACGTGCGCTTGCGCTGCTCTATTTGGACTTGGATCGGTTCAAGGAAGTCAACGACACCTTCGGACACGCGGCCGGCGATCGCACCTTGGAGATTCTGAGCGAACGGCTGACGCGAAATTTGAGCAAGGATACGGTCATCGGTCGCCTCGCCGGCGACGAATTCGCCATGTTCGTCGATGACTTACCCATCGATATCGACAATCGTCCCGCCCTGGCCGCGCTGGCGCGCACGTTGCTGGACGAGATCAGTCGAACGTTCTATGTGAACCAGCAAGAGGTCTATCTGACTGCGAGCGTGGGCGTCGCCATTTGTCCGTATGACGCGGATAATGTCATCGACTTGATCCGCAACGCCGATGCGGCCATGTATCACTCGAAACAGAACGGCGGCAACTCCAGCGCTTTCTACATTCCCGAGATGAATGCCGCGGCGGTCGAGCGCCTGATGTTGAAGAGTAAGCTGCGGCGCGCCCTGGAACGCGACGAGCTGGTGATCCTATATCAATCCAAGGTGGACTTGCGTGATGGACGCGTGGTCGGCGCCGAGGCGCTGCTGCGCTGGCGATTGCCCGGACACGGCGACATTTCCCCCTCGCAGTTCATACCCTTGGCCGAAGAGACCAGCCTCATCCTCGACATCGGCGAGTGGGTGATGAACCGCGTCTGCTCCGACTATCGCGAATGGCAAAAAACCGTTCCGCAGCCTGGGCGCATCGCCATCAATCTATCGTTGCGCCAACTCAAACAGGCGAGCTTCATTGCGCGTTGCCGCAACGTCTTCCGGCGACACGAGGTTTCCCCCACCTGCTTCGAGCTCGAGGTAACGGAAACGACGCTGATGACGGACCCGAAGCGAACCATCGGATTGTTGAACGAGCTTTACGCCATGGGCCTCAATTTGGCAATCGATGACTTCGGCACAGGCTATTCATCGCTTTCCGCGTTGCAGCAATTTCCCATCGGTACGCTGAAAATCGACCAGTCATTTGTGCGCGACGTCGCGGTCGATTCGGACGACGCCGCCATCGTGCGGACGATCATCGATATGGGGAAGAGCCTAAATCTCGAGGTCATCGCCGAGGGAGTAGAGTCAAGCGAACAGCTTGAATTCCTGCGAAAACATGGTTGTTATTATGCTCAGGGCCGTCTGTTCGGCGATGCCATGGAAGCCAAGAAGCTGCTTGCCATCCTTGCGAGTCAGGAGCAAGGAGCACCCCATCACGCCGCGTTGTGCGCTCCGACGGTGCTCCGCCCCGTGGCTCGTCAAATCGGGGCCTAGGCTCCACCTCCGGGATGGTCTTTCCGGGGTAGAATCTCCCGCTATGTTATCGGCTCGGGATCTCACCCTGCGGCGCGGTCCAGAGCCGCTGTTCGAGCAGGTCAACTTCACCATCTTTCGCGGCAACAAGGTCGGTCTGACGGGCGCCAACGGGGCGGGGAAGTCCAGTCTATTTGCTGCGCTTCGCGGCGAGTTGGGTCCCGACCGCGGCGACATCGACCGCCCCGCCGCGTTGAAGATTGCTCACGTTGAGCAGGAAGTCGCCGCAAGCGACCGCGCCGCCATCGAATTCGTCTTGGACGGCGATACCGAACTACGCAGGGTCATGGCGGCCATCGAGGATGCCGAGCGGCGCGATGCTGCCATGGAATTGGCGGAGCTTTACGCTTCACTGCAGGCCATCGACGGCTATCGCGCGCGCGCGCGCGCGGCATCTCTCATGCAAGGCTTGGGTTTCAAGGCCGCAGATCTGGGGCGCACGGTTGCGGAATTCTCCGGCGGATGGAGGGTACGACTGGCGATGGCTCGCGCGCTTGGATCGCGTGCTGATCTCTTGCTGTTGGACGAACCCACCAATCACTTGGATCTCGACGCCATTGTCTGGCTGGAGGAATGGCTGACGGCGTTCCCCGGCACGCTGTTGATGATTTCGCATGACCGCGAATTTTTGGACGCCATCATCGATCGAGTGCTGCATATCGAGAACAAGGCGATCCATGCCTACTCGGGCAACTACTCGGAGTTCGAACAAAAACGCGCCCTGGAACTGGCTTTGCAGCAAACGCTACAAACCCGGCAACTGCGTCGGGTCGCCGAAATCACCTCGTTCGTCAATCGATTTCGCGCCAAGGCCAGCAAGTCGCGCCAAGCTCAGAGTCGCTTGAAAATGCTGCAGAGGATGGAGCGGATCGTGCCGGCGCACGTCGACAGCCCGTTCGAATTCGAATTCGCAACGCCGTTGAAGACGCCACGCCCGCTCCTGACCGTGGAAAATGCCGCCTGCGGCTATCCGGGGCGCAGCATCGTTACCGGCATCAACGTGTCCATCGGCCCTCAGGACCGCATCGCGCTTCTTGGACCCAACGGCGCAGGAAAATCGACCCTGACCAAAATGTTGGCGGGCGAGGCGCAGGGCGGCCATCCGCCGCCGCTTGCAGGACGGCGCGTGCCCGCAGCAGATCTTGCCATCGGTTACTTCGCCCAGCAGCAAATGGAACAACTGAAGTCTGACTGCGATGCCTTCTGGCACGTGCGTAACCTGGGTGGTCCGGATTACGCTGCCGGCGATGAGCAGCGAGTGCGCGATCATTTGGGAAAGTTTGGCTTTCGAGGCGATCGCGCGTTCGACCGCGTCGCGCGATTTTCGGGCGGCGAGAAGGCGCGCCTCACGCTGGCTCTCCTGGTGGCGCGGCGGCCGAATCTTCTGCTGCTGGACGAGCCTACGAACCACCTCGATATCGACATGCGCCATGCCCTCACCGTCGCTCTGCAAAGCTTCGAAGGCGGCCTGGTGGTGGTGTCCCACGATCGTCACTTGATCAAGACCGTTGCCGATACGCTGTGGCTGGTTGCCGATGGCAAGCTTCAGGTGTTCGATGGCGACTTGGACGATTACCAGCAATGGCTGAAAGATCGTGCGAAGACGGAACAGGCGGGGCTCAAGCCCAAGAGCGCGAGCAAAACACCGCGCGACTCGCTGGCGCAGCTGCGTCGCGAACTGGAACATATCGAACGCCGCATCGCAGCCGTTGCTGCGGAACAAACGTCGTTGGATGCGCAGGTGAGCGGCCCTGACCTGCAGGCGAGGCTCGCGGGCAAGCGCGCCCGGCTGACCAGAGATGCGGCCTCGCTCGAGGCTCGATGGATGGAAGTAGGGACTGCCATCGAAGCGGCAGAGGCTGAAGGCCCCAATGGCGGCTGATTCCACCGACGGCAGCGCGGAGTATTCGATCAAGGCCGTAGCGCAGGCTACCGGACTCAGCGTCGAAACCCTGCGCGCTTGGGAACGGCGTTACGGCATCATCGAGCCGCGGCGCGGTGTCAGCGGCCATCGAATCTACACCGCCTACGATGTCTCGCGATTGCGCCGGCTGCGCGAGACCACCGCCTGCGGCCATCCCATCAGCAAGATCGCTCACTTATCGAACGACGATCTCGCCCAGTTGCTGCGGGATAGAGATCCGGATCACACGCATCGCGGTGCCGCCAAAATGCTGATCGCGCGAATCCTACGTGCCGTCGAGCAATATCTGCCTGCGGAGTGCGATCAATCCATCGCCATGGCTTTTGCGCTACTACCGCCGGCCGAGGTGATCCGCGAGGTGTTGTCGCCTGCATTGCGCGAAGTGGGAAATCGCTGGCACAGCGGCGAGTTCGGAATCGGACAGGAACGCATCCTGTCGAGCGCAGTACGACGCCAAGTCAGCGGCCTCCTCAATACCTACAACGGTATCGCCAAGGGCCCGACGGTGGTGTTTGCGACGTTGAGCGGTGAACGGCACGAGCTTGGCCTACTGATGTGTGCAGCGCTTGCCGCGAGTCAAGCGCTGCGAGTCGACTATCTGGGCCCGGACCTGCCGGCGGAGGTCATCGGTGAGCATGCAGATCGAGTCAACGCGGCCGCCGTAGCCATCAGCCTGGTGATGTCGGATGATCTGCGCCGCTCACTACGCCAACTCGCAGCCTTGCGTAAACGCCTGACGCAACGCGTCGAAATTTGGGTGGGCGGAGCGGGATCTTTCCACGTCGAACCGTTCAAGCTTCCGAAGGCCACCGTCCACATGGCCGGAAGCCGCGATTTTGAACAGCGGGTGACCATGCTGGCGGCGCACGGCCGCTGAATGCCGCAACCCAAGACGTCCCGGAGCGCCGCCCGCCCGGATACCGGCGGACCGTCCTCACGCTGCGCTCGCCGCAGTGGACTGGTGGCCCTTATCGCCGTCCTCACGTGGGTTGGGTGCGGCTTCTGGAACTCCGTCAAGCCTCTGCCACCTGGCACACACGTAACCTCGCTGCCGGCGCGCCTTGCGGAATCGCAGATCGACTTCATCAATGATAACTCGTACGCTGGCGCACTCCTCAAGCGCGAACTGGACGCCGTCGGCCGTGCGGAACAGACGATCGTACTGGATCAATGCCCGTTGGCCCGCGAATTGGCCGAGCAGTTGCTGATGCGAAAACGGCAGCGTCCGAATATCACGATCATGCTCGTCACCGATCCGCGCAACGAAGTATACGGCGGTACCCCGGCGCAAACATTGAGCTCTCTCGAGCGCGCGGGAATCATCGTCGCACGGACGCGGCTGGAGCGCATGCGTGATTCGAATCCGCTTTATTCCAGCTTGTGGCGTTTGGGCGTAGGTTGGTGGAGCGATCCGTTCGACGAGGTGCCCGGCACCGTTACCATCGCCTCATCGCTGCGTAGGCGCAACTTCAAGGCCGATCGGCGTCAATTGCTCGTTGCCGATGACGGCGCCGGCGGATGGACGAGCATCATCATGTCGGCGCCCGCCGCGGCCGCAGCAGGCGTGATCGCGATCGCGAACGTCGGCCTGGAAATACGCGGCCACTTGGCCCGCGACATCGTCACGAGCGAATTGCGCATCGCCGACTGGTCCACGGAAGACGACAGGTTGCCCGCCGCGCCGCCGCTCGAAAGTCGCGGCATAGGAACCGTCGACGCGCGGTTTCTCACCGAAGGCGCCATTCATGCGGCTCTGCGCGACGTGATCGCCCTGGCCGGCAACGGCGATTCGATCGAAGTGGTCGCCCGGGCGATCGGCGACCGGAGCATTGTCGATGCGATGCTGCTTGCCGCCGCGCGCGGTGCGCGCCTGCAAATCTTGCTCGATCCGGTCCTCTCCAACACCCGAGCGGCCGCCGGGGAACTCGCGCACGACTCAGCAGGCAACATCGAGGTGCGCTGGCAATCGACCGGCCAAACGCAAGCTCGATATGCACTGATTCGACATCGAAACGATGTCTGGCTCGATTTGGGCTCCGCCGATTTCACCCGCCGCAGTCTCGAGGACTTGAATCTCGAAGCCGACATCGAGCTGCACATGCCGGCGCGTGCGGCCGCGGCGCGCGCAGCAATGGATTTTTTTGCGAAAGCATGGTCGAGCGCCGTTGCTTATGCGGATCACGCCGACGAATCCAAGGAAAGCTATTGGCGCTATCGGCTTGGCGAGGCCACTGGCTTAGGGATGTTCTGAGTCGTCCTTCAGCATCCGCGATGTGTTGGCTACGATCTCGGCGAGCGCCGCATCGGCGGCGCGCTCGTACGCATCGACGATGGCGGCCAAGCGATTGTCGGATGCGGTCTGGCGGGAGCTGGCATCGAATGTCCCAAGAAGGTGCCGATCACGTGCAGTACCGAGCCGCGCCAACAAATGCACGTACACGGTGGGCGCTGATCCGGCGGACGTATATTCGGCCTGAAAGTCGGCGACCTGGATCTCCAGCCAGTAACCGCTCAGAAACGCCGACGCCTCGGTGCTCACATTACGCAGGTGTGCGCCGGAATAGAAGGCCTGCACAACGAGGTCTTGGATCACTTGATCGAGCGGCCCGCTCCAGCGCGCGTCGGCAAAATAATCGAGACGTCGATCCGGGTAGAGCGCGGCAATGCGGTCCGTGTCGAGACCGGTACGGACTCGCGGGCGCTGCACGGCGAGATCGGCCGCGATGACTGCGGGTGCCACGTCTGCCTGCGCCGTCCCCAGGTTGGCGGAGAGCCGGTAGGTGGACAACGGAGTGGCTTTGCTCTGAAACAGAGATCCGGTGCAGCCCGCGAAGCCGGTGCCCATGCAAAGTGCGATCAGCGACATGCACCCGACACCGCGCTTCGCGCTCCTGGCTTTCATTTCGGTACTTCGATGCCGTGGTAGCTGGGTTCGTACAGCAGCTGTGACGGGTTTTGTTTCAAGGAGCGGGTCAGGTCGCGAAAATCACGTGCGGCAGCCCGGCTCTCTTGCAGCAATTTTTCGAATTCGGGCAGGCTTTGAGCAGTGAAGCGCGACACTCTGGGTTCATTGTCGGCGAGGAAGTGATCTAGCTGATCCGACGCGGTTGCGAGGCTCGCGGTCGCGTGGCGCACATTCGACAACGCGACTTCGACGTCAGGCGCCGCACGGGTCTCGATCCCGTGCAAATCAGCGGCGGCTCCCTTGATTTCTCGAACCGCCTGCTGCATCTCGGCAACCAGTTCCTCGGTGCTATGCAATGTGGCGGGCAATCGCTCGCTGGCCAGACGCGTATTCTCCAGGGTGATTCGGATGGCGCGCATATTCTCGTCGCCGAAGACTTGATTCAAGCGGTCGACGAGTAAGATCGCGTGCGTGGCCAATGCCGGCAGGCTGCTGAGAAGCACGTCAAAATCAGAGGGCACGGATCGAATCACCGGATAGCGCTCGCCTTGCGCCAGCGGCGTCGATTCGGCCGCGTTCTTGTCTTGCTGCAGGTCGATGAACAGAAGACCGGTAACGCCCTGCAGGCTCAACGATGCGAGGGTCCGGCCATCGATCGGCGCGCTCGAGTCGATGTCGGCGATGACTAGCACGCGCTTGCGCTGCTGTGGATCGAGCGTCATGCGCACCACCTTGCCGACGTCCACGCCGAGGTAGCGCACCGGACTCCCTACCGTCAAACCGCTGACGGTGCCTTCGAAATAGATCTCATAGCGTTGGTAGCTTCGCTTGTCTTGCTGACCGGTATACCAAAAGACGAAGGACACCCCCATGGCGATCACCAGCAATACGAACGCCCCGACGGCTACGTAGTTTGCATCCCTATCCATGATCTTCCTTTTGCACGGCGCGCGCTCGCGCACCGTGAAAGTAATCGTGTATCCAGGGATTTGGATTCTGCAGTATTCCCTCGAGCGTGTCGGTGATCATGCGCCCATCCACGATGACGCCGACCCGATTGCAGGTCCGGAACAAACTATCCAAATCGTGCGTGATCATGACCACCGTGAGCTTCAGCTGTGAATGCAGGTACAACAGTAGCTCATCGAACGCCGCAGCGGAAATCGGATCGAGCCCCGATGTCGGCTCGTCGAGAAACAGGAGCTTCGGTTCCAGGCTGAGAGCCCGCGCAAGCGCCGCGCGCTTGACCATGCCTCCCGACAATTGGGCCGGATATTTGTCGGCCGAGTCCGGCGGCAGCCCGGCCAGACCCAGATCCAGGAAGGCAAGCTCGTTCAGCGTGTCCTCGGAAAATGAGAAATACTCGCGCAGCGGCAGCTGAATGTTCTGAGCGACGGTCAAGGAACTGATGAGCGCCCCGTTCTGAAACGTCACACCGTAATTTCGCACCAATGCGGCTCGGCGGGCGCGCGATAGACGCAGCATATCCTGCCCGCACATCTCCACCGTGCCGGCGTCCGGCCGACGCAGCCCGAGGATGGCCCGCAGGAGGACGGACTTGCCGGAGCCCGATCCTCCCACGATGCCGAATATCTCACCCGGTCGCACTTCCATGTCGAGCCCGTTGTGGACGACTTGCGCTCCGAAACGGTTGACCAAGCCATGCACCCGAATGATCGGGCTAGAGGTCTCATTCGACATCAGAAATCAATTTGCATGAACAGGACTGCAAACAGGGCGTCCGCAAGAATAACCATGAAGATGGACTGAACCACCGCCACCGTCGTCAGGCGTCCCAGTTCGCGCGCCGATTCGCGCACCTGCATGCCGCGGTACGTGCCGACCATGCCGATGAGCACCGCGAATACCGGCGCCTTGACGAGGCCGGCCCAGAACGTCGTGGGCGAGATCGACTCGCGCAGGCGATTCATGAATTGCGGCAATGGGATGTGCAGATTTATCAATGACAGCAATCCGCCGCCGGCAAGCCCCATCGCATCGGCAATGATGGTGAGCAACGGCAGCGCGATGATGAGTGCCAATACCCGCGGCAGTACAAGCACTTCGATGGGGTTCAGTCCCATGGCGCGCAGCGCATCCGTTTCCTCGTTGAGTTGCATCACGCCGATCTCCGCAGCGAACGCGCTCCCGGAACGGCCGGCGACGATGATGGCGGTCAGCAGCACTCCCATTTCGCGCAGCACCGAGATGGTCAACAGATCGACGACGAAAATAGTGGCGCCGAATTTCGCCAGTTGCTGCGCGCCCAAATAGGCGACGATCACGCTGATGAGGAATGCAATCAGCGACACGATGGGAATGGCCGTGATTCCGGTTTCGTAGACGTGCCGCACGATGGACGGCACCCGCAGCGCCCGAGGTCGCGTGAACGCTTCGCCGAGCACCGTTACCATCCGGCCGAAGAAGCCGACGGCGCCGCGCGCTTCGACGCCCTGGTTGAGCGTCCACCGGCCCAACGCGCCGATGATTCCCGCCGGGCTCGGGTTCACCTTCGCGCCTTGCCCGGGGTGCCGCTCGACTTCGAGCTGCTGCAGGAAGGCCAACGTGTACGGTTCGCGGACGTGAGCGACCGGAAAACCGCCGGCGTTCAGATCCCGCAAGCGGGTCAACAGGGCCCAGACCGGACCGATCCCAGGCGCCTCGGCATGCGACCAATCGCAGACCATGGGCGCGTCGATCGGCGTGGTCAGCGTCTGCAGCTCCTGTTCGATGTTCGCCAAAGCCGCAAGCGACCAATCACCGTTCAACTGCAGGCGCCAACCGTTGCCTCGTCGCTCCAGCGCCAACGCGGCCATTGTTCAGCGGTCTGCTGGCGTTGCAAGCGCGTTGTGGCTGCCGTCGCAGAACGGCGGGGACGCGGTTTTCTTGCAGATGCAGAACCATACCTGTCCGGTCTGGGCGGCCACGTATTTCAACGGCGAGAAGTCGCTGCCCTTGTGTGTTCCGTCGCAGAACGGCTGCTGGCTGCTGCGGCCGCAGCGGCACCACCAATACGTCTTGCCGGTTTCCACGTTGATTGCTATCGGATTCATCGCCTATATGCTAACAGGAAGAAATGCACAACGACCCGCTCCTGCAGATTCTAATCCTGCTCGCCGCATCCGTCTTGGTGGTCGCGGGCGTGCGTAAGCTGGCGTTGCCCGCAATACTCGGCTATCTCGTCGTCGGTATGCTTTTGGGACCGCATGCGCTCAAGTGGGCGGTCGATAACGAGACGACTCAACTACTCGCGGATTTCGGCGTTGTCTTCCTGGTCTTCACCTTGGGACTCGAATTCTCCCTCCCGCGCTTGGTGGCCATGCGCTGGGAAGTACTCGGCGTCGGCGGCGCCCAAGTGTTGGTGACCACGGGCCTAGTGGCCGCCGCAGCCATCATGTTCTTCAACATCGCACCGGCCGTCGCAGTCGTGATCGGCGGCGCCGTAGCGATGTCCTCGACGGCCATCATCATCGCGCAGCTGACGGAACAATCCGAAAACAATAGAACCCATGGCCGGTTGGCGGTGGCGATCTGTTTGTTTCAGGACTTGAGTTTTCCCCTGTTTCTCGCGCTGGTATCCGTGCTCACCGCCGGCGGGGAGGCTGCCAGCCCTACGCACATCGCCGTTGCCGTCGGCAGCGCCATTCTCGCGCTGCTGCTGGTGCTGGCCGCCGGTCGCTGGCTGCTGCATCCATTGTTCGTGATGATTGCCTCGGTACGATCGGCCGAACTCTTTTCCCTCGCAGTCTTGCTCGCCGTCCTCGCTTCGGCTTGGGCCACTCACGCGGTGGGCTTGTCGCTCGCACTCGGCGCATTTCTCGCGGGCATGATGTTGGCGGAAACCGAGTTCCGGCATCAGGTGGAAGCGACTATCCGTTCCTATCGCGAGGTGTTGCTCGGGCTGTTCTTCATCACTGTGGGCATGCTGCTCGATGTGCGTTTGTTGTTCCGCGACTTAATAACGGTCACGGCTATACTCGTGGGCATTCTGCTGTTCAAGGCCAGCGTGGTCATGCTCGTGGCCCATCCGGCCACCAAGAGCTGGTTCAAGTCCTTGCGAACGGGGGTCGTGGTCGCACAGAGCGGTGAATTCGGCTTTGCCTTGTTGACCCTGCTGCTGCGGCGCGAACTGCTGGATCCGGACATCGTGCAGCCGTTGCTGGCCGCAACCGTTCTCTCCATGGTGCTGTCGCCGCTGCTCATTCGTCACAATCGGCGCATCACGCGCACGTTCCTCGGCGAAACCGGACCCCCGCACAACGAGGCGATGCGCGAAGCCCGGGCCACGCTCGCCGTGGCCGAGCGGGACCATGTGGTGATCTGCGGCTTCGGGCGCGTCGGACAAAACATAGCACGGGTACTCGAGCAGACCGGCTTCGAATACATCGCTTTGGATCTCGACCCTTACCGCATTCGTGCCGGCCGACAAGCCGGAGATCCGATCATCTATGGTGATGCCGGACAGGTAAAGGTTCTGGAAAATGTCGGTGTTGCCCATGCCAGCTGCGTCGTCGTCACGTTCACGAAGCCAGAAGTGGCACTGCGAATCCTGCGATCGGTTCGAGAACTGCGGCCCGATGTTCCGGTACTGGTAAGGACGCAGGACGACAGCAAGCTCGAAGAGCTGCAGGCGGCGGGTGCGACCGAAGTGGTGCCGGAAACCTTCGAAGCCAGCCTGATGCTGCTGTCGCATCTGTTGCTGTTGCTGAAATTGCCGGTCTCGCGCGTGATACGTACGGTCAATGACATTCGAAGCCATCGTTATGGAATGTTGCGGCAGTATTTTCGCGCCGCCGATGCAGAGCTTTTGGATGACAGTCACGCGTTTCGCGAGGAACTTCACAGCGTCATCCTGCCGCCGCATGCTTGGGCGGTTGGGCGAAGCATCGATGAGCTGGCGCGTCGCGGCTCCAAGGTCGCGGTGAGTGCGGTGCGGCGCGAGGGTATCGTCGGACGCGAGCCCGGTCCAGATACCATATTCAAGGAGGGCGATGTCGTTGTGGTCTGCGGCACGCCGGAGGCCGTCGAGCATGCCGAGACTTTGCTGCTGATGGGTTAAATACCCCTTTACAGGCGGCGACGCGGCTCGCATAGTAGCGGTGCTGTTTAAGGGCAAACCCACCGAAAGGTGGGGACGCAAAACCACCGGTCTAAGGGGCTTCTTATTTCAGGAAGCCCGATGATAGCGGGGTTGCCAGTGTCGCTATGCCAGCGGGCGTAGCGAAAGCTACCCGGTTTTGTGCCCCCCGACAGCAGGCTCGAGCTTGTATTTCCATATCTTCCGGGGGGAAGCACATGGTACTGAAAGTCAATCGTTCGCCTGGCGCGGATGCATCCGGTATTTATCGTCGGCCGCGGCTCGTACTGCACGCCAAGCGCTTCGAAGAAATTCCAAAGATCCTTGCCGACAGTAAGAGCTATCCGACTCCTGTTCGCATGGTGGGCGCCGACTACTCGCAAACCCGCTGCGTCGGTGGTGACGGTGGAACCACCGTCGACACGAGCGCGCTGGACAAGATTCTGGAGTTCAGTGAAACCACCGTGCGCGCACAGGCCGGCGTGCGGGTCGGTACGTTGGTACGAGCGCTGGCGGAGCGCGGCCAAGAGCTGCCGCTGACGCCCGAAATGGGCAATATTTCCTTGGGCGCACTGGCCGTCACCACTTGCCCGCAAGCATCGTACGCCGCGGGCGTCGCTCAACTATCCTCGCTCGTCACCGAGCTGAAGCTCATCACGCCGCAGGGCAAGGCGATGAGCGTGCTGGAACGCGACCGCGATTTGATGCGCGTGCTGCGCTCGAGCTTTGGTCTGCTCGGCGTTGTTCACGAGGTGGTGCTGCGCGTGCAGCCGCTGATGCCCGTCAAGATCGATTATCAGGCCATGACGCTGAAGGAATTCAGCGCGCGTTTCTCCGCTCTGGTCATCGCGCAGGGGGCTCTGCGGCTGCATATCTCGCCGTTCGAGGATCGCATCATCGTCGAGCGCCGCACCCTGGACGAGACCGCCAGCGTCACCCGCTCGGGAATCTGGCAGATTCGCAACTCGGTCATGCGCAACGTGCTGCCCGCTTTCGGTTCGACCGTGGGCAGCGTATTGGCTGCGCCCGGCCTGCGTTCTGCGATGGTTTCCGGCGTGCACCGCGCTCTTCGCGCCACACTCGAACGCAGCGCGCGCGGAGTAGTCATGCATTCACATGAATGGATGAGGGAACTGCCGCAAGAGGCCTGGAAATCGCGCTACACGTACAGCCTCTGGGCATTTCCCCAGAGCGACTTTCCGAAAGTACTCGCCAACTATTTTGCGTTCTGCAAAGCCCACTACAAAGAGCATCGATACCGCTGCAATGTCGTGAACGGTGCGAGCCGGCTGCATCAGGACCGGGGCTCGCTGTTCAGCGCCAGCTATTCGGGTCCGATGTTCACCTTGGAGCCTTCGTCCACCGGGGAAAAGGGCTGGGACGACTTCCTCATCGACTTCAACGACTTCGCCTCAGCCTTGGGAGGCGTACCCACATTCAATCAAACTCGCGCCTTGCAACCGGAGCATGTCATGAAGGCATTCGGCGACCGCGCAAAGCTGTTCCGCGCGCTGCGCCAACGCACGGACCCCCTCAACCGGCTGCGCAATAGCTATTTTGCCTATTTGTTGGGGTAAGCGCGGCAGGCAAGGCTCAACCTGTGGCGGTATGCCGAGCATGCCCGGCCGGCCGCGCCTACGCGGCCCGGGCTCGGCGCCCCCATCAAAGTCCGGAGACGATTTTCGCCTTGATGCTTTCGTATTCCGCGTCGCTGATGAGCTTCGCATCGAGCATTTCACGGGCCTGACGCAGGCGGCGAACCGGTTCCGACTCGCCGCCTGCAGCGTCCGTACCGGCACCTGCGTATGACGTGGGGTTGTTGCCGAATTGAACGCCTCCCGACTTGGCACGCAGTTCTTCCAGCTCGCGCACGCGGCGTTTCTCCCTCCATACTTGATCGTGCTGCTGACAGATTCGGTAGATGGCTTGCGCTTGGTCCTTGCGCAATCCCTGGAAGGTCCATACCCGGTTGACCTCGGAACCGATATTCAGATCAGAACTCGATTGCGCGATCAGTGTCAGGTCGGCGGCCAGGATTCCGGCGCGGATGCGCGTTTCCTTGAGGTCCTGCCACCTGATGTCGGCAGAATCGTAGCCTCCGAGTAGGCGTCGGGTCAACGAAATGAACCGACCGCTCGTCGCTGCAATACACACCCGCCGATGGGTCAGGGCGAACAGTCGATGCTGCATTGCCCAAGCCTCCAACGTCTCATCGGTGGTGAGCAACCCTCGCAAGATATCGAGCGCCCGGTGGGTGCTCGCGTCATCCTGGAGATTGCCGACCGAACCGTTGGGCGCGTTGTTCGACATGCGTTCGCTCGAGGCTCCGGATCAGCCCTTATCCTGCAGGTGCGCTTCGACGAACCACAAATACTTGTCGAGTTCGCGGGATATCCCGGTGAACAGATCCGCGGTATCGGCATCGCCCAGCTTGTCCGTGTCCTCGATCGCCGTGCGCACGGCCTTGCCGAATACGGAAATCTGCGTGGACAGGTAGAAGAGGTGATCTTTTCCCGCAGTGATGGAGAGTGGATAGTTTTTCAGCTTACTGCGTTTGGCCGCAACCGCGACCGTGCCTTCGGCCGTACCCCCGAGGCTGGTGACGCGCTCCGCGATTTCGTCGATGTGTTCAATCACGGCATCGGAAATCTTGTCGAACAACTCGTGCAGAGCGATGAAATGGGGACCCTTGACGTTCCAGTGCGCTTGTTTGACCTGACTCTGCAAGTCGATGGCATCGGCCAGGCGGTCATTGAGAATGGCGATGACATTTCGGCGAACTTTTTCTGGAAGGTCGATCTTGGACTTGTACATTGAGCATTCCTCGGGATTGCGGATTCCGGTCGACCGATATTTTAACTTATCACATCTCGGTACGCCGCAATCGTAATTGGATGGCGCCGGCGACGAATGCGATACCGACGATGACGCCGATCCACGTCGCCGGGCTCGACAAGAATCCCAGCGGATTGAGAAGGCTCCAGACGCTCGCCGGAGTGGTTATCGTATCGTTGTCGGTGACCGTCTTCACCCAGGCTGTATGGTCCGACATGTCGTGAAAGGCTCGATGAATGTAGCCCAGCGCTCGATCTCCGAGCGCGGTTCCCACCACGTGAGTGCCGAAGAACCAACGCTCCAACAGATACAAAGCCAAAGGCGGAAGTATGGACCAGAGCATGACGGCGCGTTTCGCAAACGCCGATACCACGAGCAGCCATCCCGCAAAAGGCAGGTACCAGATAGCCGATGTCACAATCAGGTACAGCCACAGAGCCTGGAGCTGCAACCATATATCCGGCTGCCACAACGCGTTACCGAAGGTGGAACGCGCTCGTACCGAGACGATGAACGCGATCAGCAACGTCGAGACGTCGGCTGCGATGAAATAGACCAGCGGAATCGCGATCAAGCCGGTGAGTAATTTCGCGAGCACCGTTGCGGTGTCGGAGATCGGCAGCGACTTCCAAAAAAGCACGCTTCGATCCTTTCGATCTGCGTACAGACAATCAAGCAAATACCAGCTGGAATAGATGCTCATCACCACGAAGAAAGTAACGCCGAATGCGAACAACACCGTCCCGCCGAGGACGCGATTCTGTGCCGGCAAAGACAGTGCGGCGAAATCGACTCTGCCGAATAACGCGGCAAGCGTCAGCGCGGCGCCGATGACGATCGGAACGATCCAGATCGCGCGGTTTTCCCAGAATTCGCGACGCACCAGCCAGGAATACGTGTTCATGCGGCACCGTGAGAAAGCTTTGCGACGAATAAATCGGAAACGCTCGGAGTCAGCAGCTCGCCGAAGCCCGACAGCCTGTCGAAGTCCGGTCGTTCGAAATACAGCACGGTCTTGCCGAGCGTGCGCCGTTCGTAAAACGGCTTTTCGGCCCGAGCGGCCGCGACCCTGTCGTCCGTAACGGCGACGGCGGTGTAGCGCGTGGCAATATCCTCGATCGAGCAGTCGAGGACGATGCGGCCCTTGTCGAGGAAAATCACGTCCGTCAACAGATTTTCGACTTCTTCGACCTGATGCGTGGTGATCAAAATAGTCCGCGTCTCGTCCATGTAATCATCGACCAACGCGTCGTAAAAGCTGCGCCGTGCCAATATATCGAGACCCAGCGTAGGCTCGTCGAGCACCAGCAATTTAGCGTCGATGGCCATGGTCAACGCGAGATGCACCTGAGTTTTCATGCCTTTGGACAACTCGCCCATTCGGCGCTTGCCGGTGATCTGCGATTTCGCGAGCAGCGCAAGCGCGCGGTCTCTGCGAAAACGCGGGTGGACGCCGGCGACGAAATCGATCGCCTGGTCGACCCGGAGCCATGCAGGAAGGACGGCGACGTCGGCAATGAAGCAGGCGTCCTTCATCAGGGCGGCACGCTCGCTGAATGGCTCGCGCTCCAACACGCGCAGGCTCCCCTCGTAGGAGGTCAGGCCAAGGATGGCACGCAGGGCGCTGGTCTTGCCGGCGCCGTTAGGCCCAATGAGGCCCACGATCCGACCGGTCTCAACCGCGAAATTCGCATGATCCAGTGCGACGTGGGTTCCGTATTTCTTCGTCAGATCTCGCGCATCTATCAGGGCTGGCATAGTTAGTTAACTCAGTCTTCTTTTGGCTCGCCGCCACGAGGCGGCGGAACGGGATGGGTGAGTGCGGGCGTTTGTGCGAACAACTCTTGGGCCGAAAAGCCTAGCCGATGGATGACCGCGAGGATGTGCGGCCACTCCTCGTGCAGGAATCGTTCACGCTCGCCGGCGAGTAAGAGCCGGCGGGCGCCTTCACTCACGAACATGCCGCGGCCGCGGCGCTTTTCAACCAAGCGTTCATCCACCAGCTGCTGATACCCCTTCAGCACAGTCAGCGGATTGAGCCGATAGTCGGCTGCGACCGCGCGGACGGAGGGCAAGGGGTCGCCCTCCTTCAGCGCGCCTTCGAGGATGAGGGCGACCATTCGATCGCGCAGTTGGCGATAGATCGGTTGGTTGTCATTCCAGTTTGGGTCCATTCGCCACTCGTAGCCGCCCCGTGTATGGGGCATGTAGCACGCTAATCTAGCAGAACGCTCGGCTGGTGCTGTCAGCGGTCAGGCCGCCGGCGGTGTCGCAAGTACCGCGATCTGGGCCAGCGCCTGAACGACCGCCGCGTGAATCCGGCCACCGAATAAGTAGGCAACGCCGCCAATCATCATGCAGTTCACGATCAATGCGCCGGCAAGAGCGGCGAATTTGGTGGAAAGTTGGGTGGTCATGTTATCTCCTGTCTGATGTTGCTGGTGCACCAGTGTTTTGGTTACCTGGTTATATAGTTACATAGAACAGTGCTACATGCAAGTACTATTTCAGCCAGGTCGCCCACGCCCTGGTCTGGATCGCTTCGTCAAAGTGTCAAGACAGCCCAGTATGCTTCGATCGATGTTCTACTCGACGAGGTTCGATTGATGCCCGCATACAGACCGTGCAGGGTGGCGTTCGCGCTGCTGCTGATGCTTGCCATCGGACGAGCGCACGCCACGTCGGTGCTCGTGATCTCTGTGGATGGCATGAAACCGGAATACGCGCTTCAAGCCGAGAGCCGCAAGTTGAAGCTTCCGTTCCTGTACAGCATGATCGCGGACGGCGCATATGCGACGGGCGTCGTAGGCGTCTGGCCCACCGTCACCTACCCGAGCCACACCACCTTGATCACCGGCGTCACGCCCGCAGAACACGGCATCTACGACAACCTGGAATTCGATCCCAAGCGAAAATTTGCCGAAAGTTGGTTCTGGTATGCCCGGCAGATCAAGGTGCCGACTCTGTGGGAGGCGGCGCACCGGGCCGGCTTGACCACCGCTAGCGTCGGCTGGCCGGTGAGTGTCGGCAGTCCCGACGTGGATTTCCTCATCCCAGAGTATTGGCGCATATTTCATCCCACCGAGGATTTGAACCCGTCGGACCGCCATCTCATCGCGGCCCTGTCAAAGCCTGCGGGCATGCTCGAGAAAATGCAGCGATCCCTCGGCCCCTATCTGATGGGCAACGACGTCAGCCTGGAAGCAGACGAAATCAAAACGCGGTTCGCAGTCGATATTCTGCGTAACCACAAGCCACGGTTCATGACGGTGCACTTGAGTTCACTGGACGAAGCAGAACATGACCACGGGCCGTTCAGTCTGGAAGCCAATCAGAATTTGGAAGCCATCGACGGCATGCTGTCGCGGCTCGCAGCGGCAACGCGAACCAACGACCCCGCTGCGATCGTCATCGTCGTATCCGATCATGGATTCGTTAGTCTCACTCACCGCGTCAACCTCTACATACCCTTCATACAGGCCGGATTGCTCGACGCAACCATCGACCCTAAAAACCAAGCCCCGCTGGTGAAGTCGTGGCAGGCGCAGCCGTGGCTCGCGAGCGGCATGGCGGCCATCATGCTGCGCGATCCCCGCGATGCACAAACCGTAGCCAAGGTGCGCGAACTCTTGAACAGCCTAAAGTCGGACCCCGGCAACGGGATCGAGGAAGTGCTCGATCCGGACGCCATCGCAAAGCGCGGCGCCTTTCCGGGCGCGAGCTTCTTGGTGGTCATGAAACCCTCGTATTACACCGGTAACAGTCTCAGCGGCGAGGTGGTGACCGACATGCTCGGCCACGGCGGCCACGGCTTCTCTCCCGACTATCCGTCGATGCGCGCGGCGTTCTTCATTGACGGAAAAGACATCGCCCCGCACCATGAGCTCGGCATCATCGATATGCGGCAAATCGCGCCCACCGTGGCCCAGTTGCTGGACCTGCGCATGCCGAGCGCAACGGCCACCCCATTACCCGTGCGGCAATAGTGCTGCGTTTGGGCTACCATTCTCCGCTTTTCGCCGGGAGCGAGACATGAAGAAGCCAGTAACCGTCACCATCACGGGCGCCGCCGGGAATATCGGCTATGCGCTCGCCTTTCGCGTAGCCTCGGGCCAGATGCTTGGGATAGACCAGCCCATCAACCTTAATCTACTCGAAATTCCCGCCGCCAGCGCCGCCGTGCAGGGCGTGGTGATGGAATTGCATGATTGCGCTTTTCCGACGCTCAATAAAGTGACGGCGACGAGCGATTCCACCGTCGCCTTCAAAGACTGTGAATTTGCCATGCTGGTGGGGGCGAGACCGCGCGGGCCCGGCATGGAGCGGAAGGACCTGTTGCTGGAGAACGCCAAGATTTTTTCGGCGCAGGGCAAAGCGCTCGACGCCGTTGCGAGCCGCAGCGTGCGGGTGCTGGTGGTGGGGAACCCCGCCAACACGAATTCCTTGATTGCCCAGCGCAATGCACCTTCGCTCTCGCCGAAGTGCTTCACGGCGATGACTCGCCTCGATCACAACCGCAGCCTGGCGCAATTGGCGGAGAAGACCGGCCACGCAGCGGCGGATGTCAAAAAGGTCATCATTTGGGGCAACCATTCGGCGACCCAATATCCCGATTTGCACCAGGCGACGGTCGGTGGGAAGCCGGCCCTGTCGCTGGTCGAAATCAGCTGGTTCAAGGACAGCTTCATTCCGACGGTGCAGCAACGCGGGGCCGCAGTCATCAAGGCGCGCGGTACGTCATCCGCCGCCTCGGCGGCATCCGCCGCCTTGGATCACATTCATGATTGGATGCTCGGCACGCCGGCCGGCGACTGGGTGAGCATGGGCATTCCGTCCGATGGCAGCTACGGCATTCCCGAAGGCGTGATCTATTCCTATCCGGTGACTTGCAAGGCTGGCGAATACAGCATCGTGCAGGGGCTCCACATCAACGAGTTCAGCCGCGAGAAAATGTCGGCGACGCACCGCGAACTGTTGGAAGAACGCGATGGCGTGAAGGACCTGATCTAAGATGTAAGTCCGATCGACAAACGGGGAGAGTTTGATGAATCGTCTAGCGATGGCATTGGGCGCGACGTTGCTGGCCACCATGGCCTTGGCACAGGACCGCGCACCGGCGGCGACCGGAGCTGAGGTATATTTCATCGCCCCGCGCGATGGCCAGAAGATCCATGGCCCGGTTACCGTACGCTTCGGCCTAAAAGGCATGGGCGTTGCGCCGGCCGGCATCAAATTCGACAACACCGGCCATCATCATCTGTTGGTCGATACGGACCTCCGCGAGATCAAGCTCAATGCACCGCTGCCGGCCACGGACAAGATTCTCCATTTCGGCAAGGGACAAACGGAAACCACGCTGACGTTGACGCCGGGCAAACACACTCTCGAATTGCTATTTGCCGATTATCAGCATGTGTCCTTCGATCCGCCGCTGCACTCGAAGAAAATCACCATCACCGTGGATTGACGGCCTTGCGGCGCAGCGATGCCCTGCGTGACGAGGCCCGGCGTGGAGACGCCCGCACGATTCTGCATGTCGACATGGACGCGTTTTATGCGTCGGTGGAGGAGCGGGATCGGCCGGAACTCAAGGGCAAGCCGCTCATCGTCGGCGGCACCGGCGGACGTGGGGTGGTCGCCGCCGCGAGTTACGCGGTGCGTGTTTTCGGTGTGCATTCCGCCATGCCGATGCGCGAGGCGCTGCGCCGCTGTCCCCACGCGATTTGCATCCACCCGCGCATGGAGCGGTACAAAGAGGTCTCCGCACGGGTTTTCGACATCTTTCACGATTTCACACCGTTGGTGGAAGGACTTTCCCTCGACGAAGCCTTCCTGGACGTGACCGGCAACGAACGACTGATGGGCAACGGCGAGTTGATCGCGAAAGCGATTCGACGCCGCATTAGGGAGGAAACGGGCCTCACTGCATCCGTCGGCATCGGGCCCAATAAGCTATTGGCGAAAATCGCGTCCGATCTCAACAAGCCGGATGGGTTGTGCCGCCTCGGGCCCGACAATTTGCACGCGATACTCGACCCCTTGCCCATTCAGAGATTGTTCGGGGTGGGCAAAAAATCGCTACCCGGCATTGAAGCCGCCGGAATTCACACCTTCGGCGACTTGCGGCGCGCGGGAGATGAAACCGTGTGGCGCGCTTTTGGCAAGCACGGCAGGGCCATGCGGACCCAAGCGGCCGGGATCGACGACCGGCCGGTCGAGCCCAATCGCGAAGAAAAATCCATCAGCGCGGAAGAGACTTTCGCCATCGACATTCAAGAGGCCGCGGAATTCGAGCGACAGTTGACGCACCTCGCGGATCGCACCGCCACTCGACTGCGCGCGCACGCGCTCGCAGCGGGTAAGGTGATCGTCAAGATCCGGCGGCGTGATTTCATGACGTACACGCGCCAGCGTACCGTCGAGCCGCCGACGCAGGAAACCTCGATCATCGCCGGGATGGCGCAAGTCCTCCTGAAGGATTGGTTGCGAACCCAGCCCCATGCTGCAGTGCGACTGCTGGGCGTCGGAGTCGGTAATTTGCAGACGCTGCGGCAGGGCGATCTGTTCGCCGGAGGTCAGCAGGAATCGCGGCTCGACGCCACCATCGACGGGATCCGCGGCCGCTTCGGAAGCACATTGCTCACCCGCGCCAGCTTGCTGCCGCCGGCCCCGCGCGGCAGCGGCAGGCCGCCCCGTGGTTCCCGCCACGGCTGAGGTTGGTATACCCTGGTGGCGCCATGTACACCAGTTTCTTCGGTCTCAGTGAAAAACCTTTCGCGATCACGCCGGACCCGCGCTATCTTTATTTGAGCGAGCGGCATGCCGAGGCGCTGGCCCATCTACTGTACGGGATCAACGAATCCGGCGGCTTCATCCAATTGACCGGGGAAGTCGGCACCGGCAAGACAACCGTGGTGCGAACCTTGCTCTCGCGCGTTCCGCATCATGCGGACGTGGCGGTTATCTTGAATCCGCGCGTCACTCCGGTCGAATTCTTGCTGACGATCTGCGAGGAGCTGGGGCTGCCCGTCGAAGACGCCGATCACGCCAGCGTGAAACAGATGGTCGACGCGCTGAATCAGCGTCTCTTGTCGGCGCACGCCGAGGGTCGCCGCATCATCGTCATCGTCGATGAGGCACAGAATCTTTCGGCTGAAACACTGGAACAGGTTCGCCTCCTCACGAATCTTGAAACGCCGACCCAAAAACTGCTGCAAATCATCTTGATCGGCCAGCCTGAGCTTCGGGATCTCTTGGATCGCAACGACCTTCGCCAGCTCGCGCAACGCATCACGGGGCGCTATCACTTGATGCCGCTGTCGCGCCACGAAACGCAGGGCTATGTGCGCCACCGCCTACGCGTCGCCGGGGCCGCCGGAGAGATATTCACGGCCGGCGCCTTGCGCGAAGTGCACCGACTGACATCGGGGATCCCACGTGTCATCAATGTCACCTGCGACCGAGCGCTGCTCGGCGCGTACACCCAGGAAACGCCCAAGGTGACCGTCGCGCTGGTACGACAGGCGGCCAACGAAGTCTATGGCCGCCGCTTTGCCCCCGCATGGCTGGGCTGGACTGCCGGCGCGATTGTCGCGGTCGGGTTCGCCGCTGCGGCCATCGTGGCCTGGCGCGCTTGGCAGAATCGGACCACCGAGCTGCGGGCGGCATCGCCCCCGCCGCACGCAATCACCCAACTCGCGCCGAGCGCCGCGCCGCGCCCCACCGCGCCCCCTCAGCCGGTATCGATCAACGCGTTGCTGGCCGCGAACAGCGCCTATACCAGCGATGCCGCTGCCTACCGTCGATTGCTGTCGCTGTGGGGAACGGCGATGACGGACGACCGGGATCCTTGCGGCCAGGCGCAGAAAGCCGGATTGGCCTGCTTGGAGCAACGCGGCTCCTGGGCACAGGTGCGGGCGCTGAATCGACCGGCGATTTTGAGCCTGTTGGATGAGGCGGGGCAAAAGCATAGCGTCGTACTGTCCGCCTTGGACGATAAATACGCGACCCTCGATCTGGGCGAACACAGCGAGCGCGTGCCGTTGGACGAAGTATCGCGCGATTGGTTCGGCGACTTCACTTTGGTATGGAAACCCAAGACCACTCGCACCCGAGAATTATCAATGGGAATGCGGGGTGATGAAGTACGCTGGCTGCGCCGCAGTCTCAATGCACTTCACGGCGCCGCGTCGGACCCGGAACACAGCGATGTCTATGACCAGGAATTAGCCATCGCAGTACAGAATTTCCAGCGCGAACATCGCCTGAACGTCGATGGCATCGCCGGCTTGCAGACTCAAGTCGTCCTCGACACGGCGTTGGCCGATCCGGGTTCGCCCTTGTTATTGCACGGCACACCGCACGGCTAGAAACCCCATGTCATTCATTCTCGACGCATTGAAGAAATCGGAGATCGAACGCCAACGTCAAACCATTCCCGGCCTAGTGGATTCCGGGACCGCCCGGCCACGGGCGAGGCTGCCGGGGTGGGCAATCGCCCTCTGCGTCCTGCTTGCGGTTAATTTGATCGTGCTGTTGGTCGTGTTGGTGCGGGGATGGGTGACCTCGACTCCCGCACAACCGACAGCGCAGGCGCGTCCCGGCTATTCAGGCGCCGGCCATGCGGCGGCCGACGAACCGGGCGCGGGTCAACTCGCGGCCGGCGGTCCGGCGGCAGGAGCAACCTCCGGCGCCGCTCCGGCTGCGACGAGCAGCGATCACTTCAGTCCCCTCGACGCCGCGCCGATGTACGCGCCGGAGATCCCGGTACCGGCCGCGCCCGCGCCGCAAGCCGCGCTATCGACTGGAGCCGGAAGTACGGGTGCGCGTGCGGTCCATCATCGAGATCCGGTGCTCACGGACGAGGACTACAAGGCCAATGACGAAGAGGTACTGCCCACGATCAACGAGATCAGTTTGACCGGAGCGCAAGCGCTCCCCGAACTGCATCTCGACGTGCACGTCTTTGCGACCAAAGCGGCCGACCGCTTCGTTTACATCAACATGCGCAAGTATCACGAAGGTGCAACGCTGCAGGAAGGACCCACCATCGAACGCATTCGGCGTGACGGGGTGATCTTAAGCTACCAGGGGCTGCGGTTTGTCCTGCCGCGCCAATAACCTCAGGCTCTAGCCCGCGCGCGCGGCGTACTACGGGTTTGCGGCTCACTATTCGGCGAGCACGAAAGTTACTTTCAAGCGCACTCGGTATTCGGTGACCTTTCCCTTGGAGATGACCAGATCCTGGCTCGCCACCCAGACCCCGGCCACGTTCTTCAACGTCTTGGTGGCGCGCTTGACGCCGACGTCGATGGCATCATCGAAGCTATTCTTGGACGACGCGATGATTTCCGTAACGCGCGCAACTGAAGACATATCTCGCTCCATTCACAACGTGGACCGCATGCAATCATCCTGCCCGAAGCGGGCGCGGCCGGCTAGGCACAGACCGGCAAGCCGTCTCGGCGGGCCGGGAGCGCAACGACGGCTCCTTACCGACGACTGCTCGCCAATCGCTCGAGCGCTTTCCCCGTGATGCGATAATTGACCCACGAGGGGTTGGACTCCGCACCCAGCGCCTCATAGAAATCCCGGGCGGGGCGGTTCCAGTCGAGGACAGCCCATTCGAATCGTCCGCAATCGCGTTCGAGTGCAAGCCGCGCCAAGCGTACCAGCAAAGCCTTCCCGATCCCTCGGCCGCGAAACGCCGGCCGCACGAACAGATCCTCCAAGTACAAGCCGTGTTTGCCGACAAAGGTCGAAAAATTATGGAAATACAATGCGAATCCGGCGGCCTCGCCGCCGCTGCGAGCGATCAGCGCTTCCGCCGCCGGCCGGGGACCGAACAGCGCCTGACGCAGCGTCACCTCGGTGGCGACCACTTGAGCTTTCAGTTTCTCGAACTCGGCCAACTCATTGATTAGTGAAAGAATGAGTGCAATGTCGGCTTCTTGCGCAGCGGATATCTCAGTGGCGGGAGCGTACGTCATCCGCTGAAGTTTACACGCTGCGCGGTTACGGCGTCCCGACCGCGATGTGCGATGATAAAGGCATGAAAGCCATGCGAAAGATTTTTGCGCTGACGATGAGTGGCCTGGTGACCGTGTTGCCCCTGGCATTGACGGCGTATGTGCTTTGGTGGCTGGTGAATACGGTCGAGGGTTGGTTGCGTCGCGCATTGATCGCCCTGGGGATAGTGCGGCCCGAACATTTCTGGCCCGGCCTTGGCTTGATAACCGGATTTTTCCTGTTGCTCGCCGTCGGCAGCCTGGTCAATGCGTATGCAGGCAAGATCATTCTCAAGTATTGGGATGACTTCCTGGGCCGGATACCTTTCGTCAAGACCCTTTATGGTGGATTTCGCGACGTGGTCAGCTTACTGCCCTCGGGGAGCGGCGAAAAGCGCGACCTGCAGCGCGTGGTGCTGGCACGTTTCGCCGACGTGCACGCGATCGGCTTCGTCACCCGCGAAGACGTTCCCGTGGCGCTCGAGGCGCACGGCGGCCGAGATTGGGTGACGGTTTATTTTCCAATGAGTTATGCATTCGGCGGCTACACACTGTACTTGCCGCGGGATCGCATTCAACCGCTCGACATTTCGGTCGAGGATGCCATGAGACTGGCAATCACTGCGGGCCTCACCGCCGGCAGCCGCACCAAGTCGCTCTAGCCGACGTCGAGGGTGCGCTGAACATGGTCAAGCAATGCGTCCGAGTGCTTGCACTAATGTTCCTGCAAGTCGCTTGCGCGCTGGCTGGAAATCCCGCGCATGGGACCTCGCTCAAAACCGAGGCGGACACCTATGCAGCATGGCGAGCCGAAGCGGCGCGCGCGCTCGCCGCCCGCAGCGATTCCGAATCGCTCGCCACCGCCGCCGCGCTCACTTTCATAGGGGCCCCATCGCACGCCAAGGCGGAGTCCGCCAAGGCTGCATCCGCGGCGGTCGAGTTTGCCGTCAAGGCCAGCGAGCTTGCGCCCGATAATGCGGCGATCGGCTGGCTGCGGCTGCATCTATGCGCCAGCGCGCCTGCGTGCGACATTCGGGATGCAGCGACTACCATGCGTTGGGTGGACGCCGACAACGCGGCCGCATGGCTGCCGACGTTGGCGGCAGCGCAGAAGGACAAGGACACGATTCAGGTCGATCGTGTCTTGACTGATATGGCTCACGGCACTCGGTTCGATCTCTACGGGAATCGGGCCACGGTCATGATGTTCGATGCGCTCAAACGTGCGCGCGCTGCGCTGCCCGCCAATTATGCGAACTCGGACCTGAGCCGACTGACCGAGTCGCTGGGCATGGCGAGCGCAACGGTCATGCCATCGTTCTCGCCGCTCATCAATGCGTGCCGCGAACCGGCGGCGGGGGAGCGTCACGACGCCTGCCTCAAATTGTCCAAGACCATGCAGAAGGCGGATGCCGTCTTGACGCAATTGGTGGGTTTCGCCATCGAAAAACGTTTGACGCCTGCGGACAGCAAGGAACAGCGGATAATCGCTGAACGCCGGCGTTTGCTTGAATGGCGGGTATCGTCGGCCAACATATCCGACACGCCGCTGCTGCCATGGATGCGCAACGCCCGCGCCCGTTCACGGCTCGCGAAAATGCGCGCCATGCCCCGCGAAGAAGATGTCTGCATCGCGCTGCTGCGCGAACACGGAGTGCCGCTTGACCCACCGGAGGACCACCGATGATCGATTTGCACTACTGGCCCACGCCCAATGGCCACAAAGTAGCGATGTTCCTCGAAGAAACCGCCATGCCCTATCGTCTCGTGCCGGTGAACATCGATAAGGGTGAGCAATTCAAACCCGAATTTCTCGCCATTTCACCGAACAACCGCATACCCGCCATCGTCGACCATCGGCCATTGGACGGGGGACCGCCGATCTCCGTATTCGAATCCGGTGCGATCTTGTTGTATCTCGCTGATAAAAGCGAACAGTTCATCCCGTCGGACATTCGCGGCAGAACCGAAGTGACGGAATGGCTGTTCTGGCAAGTGGCGGGCTTGGGACCGATGGCTGGGCAAAATCATCATTTTTCACACTACGCGCCGGAGAAGATTCCCTACGCCATCGACCGCTACGTCAAGGAAGCCAACCGTCTATACGGAGTGCTGAACAAGCGCCTCGCCGGTCGCGAATTTATTGCCGGCGATTATTCGATCGCCGATATGGCGGCCTATCCGTGGGTGGTGCCGCATGAGGCGCAGGGTAAGAATCTATCCGACTTTCCCCATCTGAAACGCTGGTTCGAGACGATCGAGGCTCGCCCCGCCACGGTTCGCGCCTATGCGTTAGGGCCGCGCTTCAGCAACTAGTAGCCTGTCTAAGTAATCTGCGTGAGCCGCGTTGGCAGGGGGAGGGAGCGGGCAGATTACTCAGACAGGCTCCTAGGGTGGTGTCTTGTCGTGCGCATGAAACCAGGCCAGCACGTAGGCCACCTTATCGATGAGCAGACTAGGGCGCGCCGAAATGTCGTGCGACGCATTCGGCACACGAACCAACGCGGTGTCTATTTTGCGGAGTTTGAGGGCTTCGTAAAACTGTTCGGCCTCGGTCGACGGTGTGCGGTAGTCCACCTCACCCGTCATCAACATCGTCGGTGTGTGCACATTGGCGACGTAGGCCAGCGGCGAGCGCTTCCAATAAGCGTCGATATTGTCCCAGGGAAAGCCGTCGAACCAATAGCGATAGAAATAATTCGTCATGTCCGCAGTGAGTACGAAGCTCGCCCAGTTGATGACGGGCTTGACCACCACGGCGGCGCGAAAGCGGTCGGTGTGGCCCACGATCCAGGCGCTGAGCACGCCGCCGCCGCTGCCGCCGGTGACGAACAACCGGTCGTCGTCGACGTACCCGCGGCGGACGATCTCGTCCACTCCCGACATCAGATCGTCGAAATCCTTGCCGGGATAATCGTGGTGAATCTGATCGGCGAACTCCTCCCCGTAGCTCGTGCTGCCGCGCGGATTCATGTAGAGCACGACGTATCCTGCCGCAGCATACAGCTGCAATTCTGCGGCGAAGCTCGGCCCGTAACTTGCGAACGGTCCGCCATGGATCTCCAGCAACAGGGGATACTTTCTCGCCGAATCGAAGCCCGGCGGCTTGATGATCCAACCCTGCAGCTTGCGCGCGTCGGCCGACGACTTGAACGCGATTTCCTCGACGCTGCCCAGCGACCGCTCCTGAAGCAGCGTGCCGCTCAAAGCGGTAAGCGTCGCGATGTCGCGCATTGACGTGCCGGTCGCAAGCGCCGGTGGCGCTGTCGGCATCGCTTGGGTATAGGCAAAGCGGCCTCTGCTGGCCATTGAAAAGGAGCCGCCGGTATAGGGACGCGTGATGTCGTTGCCGCCGACGTCTGCCGCTAGAATTCGGATGTCGCCCTGAAGGTCCACGCCCGCAAGCTTGCCTGCGCCGTGGTCGTTGTATTGAAAAACCACTTGCTTACCGTCTTTGGTCCAATGCGGCGACGCTGCATCGCGATCGAGCGATGCGGTGAGCGAACGCGAATGCGTACCGTCGCTGTCCATGACGTATAGCTGAGTCGCTTGATACCCGAGACGTCTGTCATCGAAGCCTAGATAAGCGATGTGTTTGCCGTCCGGGGAGGCCGCCGGACTGTGATCGGGCCCGCGGCGATCCGTGAGCGCGTGCAGCGAGTCATCCGCCAAGTCCACTCGATAGACTTCGCTGTCGATGGGCTCGAAATCGGCATCGGCGCGCCGGTTGGAGGCGATCAGGATTCCCTTGCCATCTGCGGTAAATGCCGGCGCACCAGTGGTATCGAAATCTCCGTGGGTGAGTTGCCGCGCCGCGCCACCATCGGCTGCGACGACGAACAGCTGGTTGAAGGTATTGGGCAGATAACCCTCGCCGTCGCTACGAAACACCATGCGGTCGATGAGCTTCGGCGGATCCGCCCACTTCGCACCCTTCGGTACCTCCGGTAGATCGACTTTCAATGACTTGTGTTCCGCGAGCGCCGCCATCGTGAATGCCAACCAGCGGCCATTCGGCGACCACGCAAGGCTCGAGGGCGACTCCAGGAAATGGCTGATGGATGCGGTGACACCGCTCTGCATCCAGTACATGTAGAGCTGCTTCGAGCCGTCGCTGCCGCTTGCCACATAGGCGATGCGGCTGCCGTCCGGCGACCAGCGTGGCTGCGAACTATTGTCCGCGTTCGACAGGGGGCGAGCATGTGTGCCGTCGACGTCGACCAGCCAAATCACGCCGCTTGGCTTATCCGTCTTGATGTCCATGCGCATGCGCACATAGGCGATGCTGTGACCATCCGGAGAAATTTGCGGGTCTGCAACCCACTGCAGATCGAAGATGTCGGTTGCCTTGAGCACGGGCTTCACGGCTTCGGCGTTGCCGTTCGCCGTACCGGCAAGCAGCCAGGCCAGCGTAACGAGGATGGCCGCTGCACCTTTGATCACGTTACCGGCGGCTGCGCGCCAGCAATGACGTTGATGCTCATCCACGATGCCGACTGCCTGCATGAAGGCATGACAGATGGTCGACCCGACGAAACGGAAGCCCTTTTGCTTGAGATCCTTGCTCATGGCGTCGCTGCAAGCCGTCGATCGAGCGATGCCGCTCAGGTACTGCGGTCGCCGCCGGAGCACCTTGCCGTCGGTAAACTGCCAGACGTACTCGGCGAATCCACCCCGCTGCTCACAGATCTCGAGATAAGCCTTCGCATTGCTGATGAAGGCATCAACCTTGAGCCGGTTCCTGACGATCCCCGAGTTCAGCAAAAGCTCTTTACGTTTACGTGCGCCATAGCGCGCCATCTTTGCGGCGTCGAATTGATCGAAGGCTGCCCGATAGCTTTCCCGCTTGCGCAAAATGGTGAGCCAGCTTAAGCCCGCTTGGGCGCCCTCCAAACACAGCATCTCGAACAGCTCCCGATCGGCGCGCACGGCCACCCCCCATTCGTTGTCGTGATAGGCGACGTAGAGGGGGTCCGTCGTGCACCAGGCGCACCGTAGCCTGCCGTCGGCGTGACGCCTGGCACCGATTCGGTGCTGCTCCGCTTCGTTTGCCATTGATACAGGGTTGTCCCTACGGCCGCGGGCTAGCTCAATGCTTGGCCTTGTGCGGCTTGGCCGCAATGACCTCGATTTCCAACAGCACTCCGGGCGCGACGAGAGCCGCCACCTGCACGGCACTTCGAGCGGGCTTATTGGGTTGTTCGGATGTTCCAAAGAATTTTGTGTAGCCGGCCATGAGTCCGGCGAAGTCGAGCTTGTTGTCCTTGCTCGGATCCGCGACCATGAATACCGTCATCTTCACCACATCGCCCATCCCCAGCCCAAGTCTCGCAAGGGTTCCCTTGATCGACGTGAGTGCGCTCACGGCCTGCGTCTCCATATCGCCATAGGCTTGGACACTGCCTTTCGGTGCGTCCTTGTCGATGACCGCCGGCAGCGCGCCGCTGACGTACACGGTGTCGAAACCGGCAGGTACGGTGACCGCGGCGGAAATCGGGAAGGGATTGCCGTCGGGCAACGGTGCCCGTTCCACATCGGCCGCGCACGCTGGGTTGAGCGCAGCGGCAGTCAACAGTGCAGCCGAGGCGAGCAGCGCCCGCCGAAACGTCAGTACAGGCATTTGTCATCCCCTTGTTGGTGGTCCGAGCATCGCAATTAGGGAGGCTCGCTGTCCAGAGGTTTCTGCGCGGCGGCGCCCGGCGTAGCGACGCCCGGCGCAGCGACGCCAGGCGCATCCTCTTTGAGCGCGACACCGGTCAGCCTCATCATCCGCGCCTGCGACATCAGCCACTCGAGCTTTTCGGCGGCGCAGCGTACGTCAAACCATCGGCATGAATGTTCGAGATGCAATTGCGCTCAGCGTCGCGCCGGCCGATTCGCGGAGCGTAGGTGAGATAGATGCCCAAGCTATTCGGGAGAGCACGCGTGCATACGCCGCCATGATCTGGACGTGCGCTCCGCGGTGGGCTCAGACGTTCAGGCGCACGGCATGGCGCTCTTTGTACACCAATTCGATGCGCGCTACGCCCCGAGTCCGTCGCGCGGTGCTCCGTATCTCATGCATCAGCTTGAGCAGCACCGGTGCATTGACGTCCGCTGACGAGCGCGGCCGCGGTTCGACGCCCAGATGCAGCACCACGAAACGTTCTCGGGCCAGACGTACGAATACGGCAACACCGAGCGGTCTCCCGCCGTCCGACACCGCAAACAACGTCTGCACGCCTTGGATGTCCCCCACGCGGACGCGCAGTCCGCCGTCCTGTTCGTAAATCTCTGGTACGCCGTAAGTTTCTATGGATTGCTGGATCCCTAGGCGGACCCGATGCTGATTGACGTTGAAGAAGAGCAATTGCTCCAAGGCAGCACGCTGTTCTAAGCCCAACTTGGACGTAATCACGATGGGGTCGCTCAAATCCCTTCCTCGTAGCGCTGCCGCTCGCTAGTGAGCGCCTAGTCACAGAAGCGACTTGACGCAATGCAACAGACATTGTCTGTCGCAAGAGACTCCGTATCGTATAGCGTCGCTGCTCGAATGACACTAGCCTGCAGAAACGAGGCGACTCGTTGCTGCAGGGCGGTACACATTATGACAAACAATCCCGATCTGGGCTTAACTTATGGGGCCAAGTAACCGGTGCTAGCCTCTGACGATAACGGCGACATTGAGAATTCGCTGAGCTTCAGCTTCGCGAGCGACATCGTCGAGTTGGTGATCTTCACCACCGACGAGGTTTTCCTGCAGACGCTGCGCGAGGCCGTGGGAGGCGCACGTCGCCTATGGCACGTGCCGGCCGCGGACAAGGTCAGCGACCTGTTGCTGGCGGGCCAGGTCGGCATTTTGATGCTGGACGCTCAGTCGCATGCCGAGCCTGCGGGTACTTTCGTCGCGCAGATCAAACGCCAGTTTCCCGACCTCGTGGTGCTGGTCGCGGGCCATCGCGATGCTGAAACTTCGTTGGCCAAACTCATCAGCGACGGCATCGTTTACCGCTTCATTCACAAACCCATGTCCCCCGCCCGGGCCAAGCTGTTTGCCGACGCGGCCGTCAAAAAGTACGAAGAACACCGAAAAAACATGCGCGCATTGCCATCCACCGCGCTCGTCTCGGCCGGCAAGCGGCGAGTGTTGCTGATCGCAGCCGCGGTGGGAGCGAGTCTCGTGGCGGCCCTGATCGCCATGTGGGCGCTGCAACACAGGTCAACCATGGAGGTCGCGGCGCCGCCGGCTTCGGTCACCGCCAAATCGCCGCCGATGGATCGGGACAGTACGGCGCCGGCCGGCCCCGCGGAAGTCCGCGAGCGCCTGTTGGCCCAAGCGGAGAACGCGCTGTTGGAAGAGCGTCTGGAGGAAGCGGCGGTTGCGATCGAGGCGGCCCGCAGAGCCGGCGTCGAAAGCGGCCGAGTTACCTTCTTGACGTCGCAACTCGCCAAATTGCGGGAACAGCTGAAGGGCCCGGTTCATCTCAAAAGCGATTCACATGCCGCGCAAGCCAGCGCCGCCGATGACCGACTCCAGCGGTTGTTGAGCCTCGCTGCGGAGCGCATCAGAGACGGCCGTCTCATCGATCCGGATCACGATAGCGCGCGGTTCTATGTCCTAGAAGCGTTGCGAACCGATCCGAACGCCAATGCCACGCAAGCCGCCAGGGAGACTCTCGCCAGAGATCTCTTGGCGGAGTCACGGGGCGCCATCGACCACCGCGATTTTGCACGCGCCACCAGTCTGTTGGACGCCGCCGACGGGATCGCTGCGGCATCGAATTTGGAGAATGGCCGTCTACTCCTCCGCGCCGCGCGACCCGATGCTGACGCCTGGGACCAACTGCTGAAAACCGCCCAGGAACGTCTGCAGCAGGACCGACTCATCGAGCCGGCCAAGGATAGCGCCAAGGACTACTTGATGACCTTGCGCGACGCGAATCCGAGCAATGCCGGCCTCGCGCCCGCACTGCAAGACCTTGGGCTACGCTTGGTCGCCAAGGCGCGCCGCGCGCTCGAGCTCAAGCAATACGATGTGGCTCGCAGCTGGCTAGATGAAGCGGCCGCAGTCGGGTTTTCATCAGCGGACTCGAGCGCAGCCCTACACGAGTTGCAAGCCGCTATGGAGCGGCAATATTTTCTCGACAACGCGATCGATGCCAGTCAACTCACGCTCGTAAAGTCCGTCAAGCCCACGTATCCGACCAAGGCGGAGCAGGCGAAAACTGAAGGCTGGGTAGAGCTCGATTTTACCGTTGCGGAAACCGGGGAAATCGAAGACATCGCCGTTCACGCGGCAAATCCGCCAGGCGTGTTCGACGATGCGGCCATCGGGGCTCTCTCGCATTGGCGCTACCAGCCCGTACTGCACGATGACAAACCCGCCGCGCAACGCGCCCGGATCCGAATCCGTTTCACACTCTCGCCGGTTGAACAGCCGACCGCTTAAGCCGCGGAACTTCGCGCCAGCGATGCGGACTTCACCGACTCCTGGGTGAGCGCCCCGATTTCGGCGCCGACCCGCAAATCGTCGACCGCGCCGAATGTATGTTTGCGCACGAGACCCTGCTTGTCGATCAATATCAGGCTAGGCGTGCCACGCATTTTGTAGCGTTCCATGGTGTGCGGAATGGGACTACCCGTGCTCGGCTGATCGAGTGCGATCGGAAACTTCAAGCGGTATTCGTGGATGAAAGCCTTGAGCACCGCCGGACTGATGGCATCGTGATGCTCGAAAGTCGCATGCAGCCCGATCACGGCTACGTCGCTGGGCTCGAAGGTTTCGTAAATGCGCTGCGCTTGTGGAATCCCGTGAGAAAGCGACTTCGGGCACAGGACCTGGAACGCAACGAGCACCACAACCCGGTCGCGCAAACCAGCCAGCAGCAGCGAGCGATCCGTGTTGTACCATGATTGCACCTGCAACTCGGGTGCGAGACTGAGCGATTTTGTCATGGTCTGCCCGCAGTACCGGCTGATTCACCGGGAGGGCGTTAGTCCTTGGTTGATTTTTAGCTGTTAAGGGAATCCTTGAATGTGTACGCGAACCCTGCATTAATTTCAAGAGACCTTAAGCGCGCGGCGACTATTGCGATTCAGGGGGGCCTCAGGTCATGCTCTGCGCCGAACAAAGGAGTGCGAAATGCAAAAGCTCGAGATAAACGGAAAAATTCGCCAGGTGGACGTGGAACCAGAGATGCCGTTGCTGTGGGTGCTGCGGGACGTGCTGGATATGACCGGCACCAAATTTGGATGCGGCGTGGCATTGTGCGGGGCGTGCACCGTGCATATGGACGGAGTGGCCACTCGCTCCTGCGTACTGCCCGTCGCCAGCGCCGTCGGGCATAAAATCGTCACCATCGAAGGGGTGAGTGCAAGCAAGGCCGGTCGAGCCGTGCAGGCGGCCTGGATCGCCGCCGACGTGCCGCAATGTGGCTATTGCCAATCTGGTCAGATCATGTCCGCGACCTCCCTCATTGCCAAGAACAAGGCACCCACGGACGCCGAAATCGATAGCGCGATGAGCGGCAATATATGCCGATGCGGTGTTTACAATCGCATCCGCGCGGCAATTCACAAGGCCGCCGCCGACATCGGAGAAGCAGCATGAACGAAGCCATCGCGTCGCGCCGTGAATTCCTGCGTTCTGCCGCGGGCGCCGGCGGCGGATTGATTCTGGCATTGGCGCTTCCCCCGGCGACTCGCCTGAGCGCCGCCGCCGCAGCAAGCTCCACCGCCGCCGGAAGCGCTGCAGCGGCGAATTCCATCAACGCCTTCGTCAAGATCGGTGCCGATGACACCGTGACGTTGGTCATGCACAAGTCTGAAATGGGTCAGGGAATTTACACCGGCCTCTCGCAACTGCTGGCGGAGGAGTTGGACTGCGACATGGGCCGCGTCCGCATCGAAACGGCGCCGGTCGCCGCTGTGTACAACCATCCCATGTTCCCGATGCAATTCACCGGTGGCAGCATGAGCATCGCTTCGTGCTGGACGAGTCTGCGCATGGCGGGAGCGACTGCGCGCGCCATGCTCATTCAAGCGGCGGCCGATCAGTGGCAGGTTGCCCCGGACACGTGCCGGGCCGAGCGGAGCATGGTCTTCGGTCCGGACGGCCAGAAAGCCCGCTTCGGACAGCTGGCGGAAGCCGCCGGCAAACTGCCACCCCCCGATCCGAAGACCGTCGTGTTGAAGCCGCAAGATGAGTTTGCGTTGATCGGCAAACCCATCAAGCGCATCGAAGCCAAGGAGAAGGTCAACGGCAGCGGCGAATTCGGCTTGGACGTTCGCGTGCCGGGAATGCTGCGCGCAGTGCTCGCACGTCCCCCGGCGCTGGGTAGCACGCCGACACGCATAGATGACACCGCGGCGCGGGCCGTGCCCGGGGTAATCAAAGTGGTTTCCTTCAGCGCCGGCGTCGCCGTGGTTGCACGGAATACTCATGCCGCGCGCAAAGGCCGCGACGCGCTGGTAATCGAATGGCAAGCCGCGCCGGGTCCGGTGCTCGATACGGAGCGAATGCGTTCCGACTACCGTAAACTGTCGCTTGCCCTTGCACCCTTGGTCGCCCGGAACGACGGGGATGTCGCTGCCGCGCTGCGCAGCAGCGGCACGAAACACCTGGAAGCGTTCTATGAAGTCCCGTTTTTGGCGCACGCTCCCATGGAACCGCTGAATTGCGTCGCGGACTGCCGTGCAGATCGCTGCGACGTATGGACGGGCACGCAAATGCAGTCTCCCGATCGAGCGGCGGCGGCAGCCGTGGCCGGTTTGTCTCCCGAACAAGTGTTCATTCACACCACCCTCTTGGGCGGGGGCTTCGGCCGCCGGGCGAATCCCGCGAGCGATTTCGTGCGTGAAGCAGTAGAACTGTCGAAGAAGCTCAAAACACCGGTGCAAATCGTCTGGACCCGAGAGGACGACATGCACGGCGGTTGGTATCGGCCTCTGTGGGTGAATCGGCTGCAAGCAGCCCTCGGCACGGACGGCAAACTGCTTGCGTGGCATCACACGGTCGTCGGGCAGTCCATCATGGCCGGCACGAACATGCAGGGCATGATTAAGGACGGCATCGATCCCACGTCCGTCGAAGGCGCGGCCGAGCTGCCCTACAGCATCCCGAATGTGCGCGTGGACTTGCACACGACCACCGCACCGGTCCGCGTACAGTGGTGGCGTTCAGTGGGGCATTCGCATACGGCGTTCGCCGTCGAAAGCTTCATCGACGAATGCGCGGTCGCCGCGGCGATCGACCCGCTCGAATACCGGCGCTCTTTGCTGGGCGGGAAGCAGCAACGGCGGCGCGCGGTTCTCGAATTACTGGCGGAGAAATCCGGCTGGGGGCAACCGTTGCCGGCCGGTCGCGCGCGTGGGATCGCGATTCACGAGTCCTTCGGCAGCGTCGTCGGCGAGGTCGCCGAAGTTTCGATGCAGAACGGGTTGCCGCGGGTGCACCGCGTGGTTGCAGTGATCGATTGCGGAATGGCCGTCAATCCCCAGATGATCGCGGCGCAACTCGAGAGCGCGATCAACTATGGTTTGTCCGCGGCCCTCTACGGCGAGATCACCTTTGCGGACGGCAAGCCCCAACAAGCGAATTTCGATACCTACCAAGTGATTCGCATGAACGAAGCGCCGCTCGTCGAAGCGCACATCCTGCCGAGCAAGGAAGCTCCGTCCGGCGTCGGTGAACCAGGACTTCCGCCGATCGCGCCGGCAGTGGGCAATGCGATTTTCGCGCTCACCCAGGAGCGGATCCGTCGCTTGCCGATGATCCGCGGCGGCAAATTCGTGGTCTGAAGCCGTGCAGCGTAGCGGCGAGCCCAAAGGCGGCGCTGCGGCCCGGGCTCGATCGCTCCGTCCTGCAGCCACGCCGGATCGACCGGAGTGGTGAATTGCCCGGATTACTTGATGGCGTTGATCGCGCCCGTATGCTCGCGATCGCGCCGTTTGCGCTCGGCGATCTCCTCACGATCCACTGCGATGTCCCGCGGCGCCTTGATGCCGATGCGCACCTGGGTGCCGTTCACCGCCATCACGGTTACTTCAATGTCGTCGCCGATTCGCAAGGTCTCACCGGCTCGTCTCGTCAGTATCAGCATGATTTTCAGTTCGCGAATGTGTGTTGCAGCGACTGTAAACTTGCGGTAACGCGTTCGATGTGGGCAGATGCGCGTATCCGCTGTAGGACAGCGGCGGACATCTTTCCCCCGCGCAGCGAATAGCGTCGGCGCCAGGTTCGCCCCGCACACAGGGCCGACCGCGAGCTCATCAAGCCGTATTTTGAGCTGCCCTACCGGCCGCCTCTTCCGATACTTCCCACGTGCTGACCGTCGCTTCGTATATCGCTAGTTCTGCCAGCAGTTCCTTCAACGGCTGCGACTTACCCATCGCGAATCCTTGCCCGTAATCGACGCCGAGATCGGCCATTCGCACGCGCAAGTTGTCGGTTTCGACGTATTCGGCGATCGTTTCCATGCACATCACCTTCGCCAACTGAGCGATGGCCTTGATCATGGAATCGGAGCGTGTGTTGGTAAGTGCATCGCGCACGAAGCTGCCGTCGATTTTCAGATAGTTGACGGACAAATCTTTCAAATAGGCCAGGGAACTGACGCCAGTCCCAAAATCATCGAGCGCAAACTGGCATCCCAGGTCTTGCAGCGTTTTGATGAAGTGTTGCGCCTTGGCGAGGTTGCCGATGGTGGCGGTTTCGGTCAATTCGAAACACAGCACATTGGGCGGCAGCCGAGAGTTCTTGATCTGGTCCGTCACGAAATCCAGGAACGACTCGTCCTGCAGCGACTGTCCCGACAGGTTGATCGCAAAGCGCGCGAATTCTTCCCCCACCGATACGCTGTGCTCGCCGAGCACTTCGCAGGCATGGCGCACCACCCAGCGGTCGACCGCGGGCATCAATTGGTAGCGCTCGGCGGCCGACAGGAATTTTGCCGGCGGAATGATCTCGCCGCGATCGCCGAGCATACGGATGAGCAACTCGAACCGCGGACGGCCGTAGTTGCCCCGCAGCGGCAGAATGGGCTGCGCGTCCAGCCTGAATTTGTCGTTGTCCAGAGCGTCGCGTAATTGCCCGATCACCAAGATATCGGTATGCCGCCGAATGATGCTCTGATCCGAATCTTGGAACACCTCCACGCGATTGCGGCCGCGGTCCTTCGCGGCTTTGCACGCAATCTCGGCCGTAGCCAGCGCATGCGCCAAGGCGTTATCGGATTTGCCGATCGGCGCGACTCCGATGGATGCGGAAACTTCGAATGATCCCTGCCCGGCTCGCGGCACGATGGCGGCAACCGACACGCGAATGTCTTCCGCGACCCTTGCCGCAGCCTCCATGCCGACCAGGGGAATGAGAGCCGCCAAGCGATCGCCTGAAATTCGCGCCGAGAGCGACCCGCGCGGCAACGTTTTCGCCATGCAATCAGCGACGCTGACGATGACGTCGTCGCCCACGTGCATGCCGAAGGTCTCGTTGATGACGTGCAGTCGATCGATGTCCAGATAGAGAATACAGTGCGAGTGGGGCGATGCCGGAGAAGCCAACAGCCCTGTGGCCTGCCGCTCGAACGCCTGGCGTGTCATGAGGCCGGTACTCGAATCGTACTGCGCCTGAATGATGATGGTCGCTTTCTTCGCCAGCAGCTCGGCGATGCGAGTTTGATGCGAATCGAAATCCGGCGCGCTCGGCGGATTGAAGAGCGCCAGCACTCCCATCACCCGCTCCGACGGATGGCGGACCGGGCATGCAAGAATTTTATATGGAGCGGCCGCGTCGCTCGCAACTTTGGAAATGCGGTTGACGACGATCGTGCGCTGCTGCAGCTGCATCCAAGCCAGCAGATGCTGTTGCGCACGCTTGAGCGATTCCGGTGCCATGGGCTGCCCGCTGCGGGTCAGAGTCAACTCGATGTTCTTGTCCGGAACCCACAACGCTGCCAGGGCACAGCGCATGTGCTCGATGCCGGTTTTCAGGATCAAGTCGAACTCGTCGGCGTCGCTGGCGGCTGCTGATTGACGCGAGGACATCTCGAGCATCAAGGAGAGGTCGCGCTCTCGTCCGCCAAGGGCCTGCTCCTGGAATCCCAGCTTCGAGCGGAGCGATAGCTCACGTCGCAGACATTCCAATGCCGGCTGTACGAGCGGCCGCACATACTGCAGGGGCCGAGCTTCGGTCTGCGTACCGGTCAGACGCACTATCAAACTGACGACGCCAAGCAACTCGCTGCCCTGGGCGCGGACCGCGAAGGCGTACACAACGCTGTCCTCGTCGAGTGTTCGCACTATTCCGGCGAATGGCACGGAATCCGCAAGAGCATTCGCGATGGCCTCATTGACGATTTCAGGGTATTCGGCAAGATTCCATTCGTCCGACGCCCACACGAGATTGGAATATCCGTCGTGCACGACGATGCCGCGCAGGGTCGGCATGAGCATGCGGAGCAGCCGTCCATAAGGTTCGAACGAGGCATCATTCAGGGAAGATGTCTCGGACGCACTCGCTTTGCTTTCCAGCGCTAAGGCCATCCTGGCGATTCATCATGTTGTACGGTTGTGAAGGCGTCAATGTGGGGGAAACGAGGCGCCGCAGCCTTGATGAGCGTCGCAAATCGCGGCAACGGGCGCCGCGGCCAGGCAGGTAATCGCGGTGCGGCTCGCCGGCCTTGACAATAATCGGGCCAACATTGTGATGCAGGTCCGGACGGGTCATTGTCCCGTATTCTCCTTGCCGCGTCTGCCGCGCGCCAGGAATCGGAGGAGAAATCGGCCTCCCGGGATACGCATCAGGCGAAACACGCGCTTCCAAAACCGCTTTGCGTCGGAATCGAAGGCCGCCAGAGGCAGCGCCTCGTAGAGGTGCGCCGTCGGTTCGTGAATGATTGCACTGCCGGCCGTCAAATAGCGAACCCCATTCGCTCCCGACAATGCGAGTCTCACTCCGTCGACGCGCCACTCGACACCCAGGGTGGTGATGCTCATGTCCGAGAGAAATTTGGGCTCCTCCGGACGCGCGCCCCGCAAAAAAATATCGGGACCGGCAGGGGCGCCGGTCGTCAATTGCCAAATCCCGTTTCCAAGATGCCGCGCCGAGAACGGTCCTGACAGCGTTTGTTGAATCATTGATTTCATTCCTTCACCTTGAAGTCGGTTACCCTCGCCGGCGCGGTGCTTGGTTCATCGGACGCCCGCTTGCAGCAACCGCCGCGATCGGCGCAGTTTACCGGCCGATATGGGTTTTCGTATTGCTATCCGGCGGCGTAGGGCTTGCCGTGGCGGTACCGCCTGCCCCGCGTTGCTGCCGCTCAATTGAACGATGCTGTGCTACTTTAGATCGATGCCGAAACGATTTGCGCCCGCTGTGCTGATATTCATGACAGGAGCGTCCCCCGCGCTCTCCGTCCCGGGTGCGCCGCCGCCCGTCGCTCAAACCATGGCGGCGCAGCATCTTCCTGCCAGCGGCATGAGCTTCGCCATCATCGATCCTGACACCGGACGCCTGATCGCCGGTCAGAATCTCGACACTCCGCGCAGCCCCGCATCGACGATCAAAGTGGTGACCACGTTCGCAAGTTTGGACTTGCTCGGCCCCGCCTATGTCTGGCACACACGTGCCGCCGTTCGCGGTGAAATCCACGACGGGGTGTTGGACGGCGACCTGGTGCTGCAAGGCGGCGGCGATCCTTACATGACCCTCGAACGCTGGTGGAGATTCGCCCGTACATTGCGCGACAAAGGACTGAAAACCATCCGGGGAGACATAGTCATCGACAACACGGCGTTCTCGCTGCCTGCGGAGGATCCGGGAGCCTTCGATGGACGGCCGAACCGCTCCTACAACGTTCTGCCGGACGCATTGATGGTCAATTTCCAATCGATCGAATTTAGGATGGTACCGAATGAGAGCCTGCACCGGGTCGATATCATTGCGACGCCGGCGCCCGTCAATCTCGTCATCGAGAATCATATCGGTCTTGCGTCGGGCCGTTGCACCGCTGCTGCCGACCGGGTCGATTTCGATGTGGCGGGAGAACGCTCGGATCGGGTGATATTTTCGGGCGCTCTCAGCCCAAGCTGCGCCGAGCGCAGTATCGCTCGGGTGTTGCTGCGTCCGGCGGATTATGCATTCGGTACCTTCGTCGCGCTGTGGCGCGAACTCGGCGGCGAGTTCGCCGGCGCCCTGCGCGTAGGCGCGACGCCTGCGGATGCTCACGCCTTCATCGATTTCGATTCTCTGACGTTGGGCGAGATCATCCGGCTCACCAATAAATTCAGCAATAATTTAATGGCTCGCCACCTATTGCTCACCATGGGAGAGGACCGCTTCGGCTTGCCCGCGACGCTCGACAAAGGCGCGGCTGCGATCGCCGAATGGAGCCAAGAACGCGGCTTGACGTTGCAAGACATGAACATCGACAACGGCTCGGGTTTATCGCGCGCCACGCATATTTCAGTCCTGCAGATGGCGAAAGTCCTGAGCGCCGCCTATCACAGCCGTTATGCGCCGGAGTTCATTGCGTCACTGCCGCTGGCGGGTGTGGACGGCACCTTACGATCGCGGATGAAGAGTTCTCCGGCCGGATCGGTACGCTTGAAGACGGGCCACCTCGACGGCGTCAGCGGCGTGGCAGGCTATGTGACGACGCCGGCGGGAAAAACATTCGTCCTCGTCTCGCTGGTCAACGACGCGCGCGCCGACTACGGCGCTGCCGAGCCGGTGCATGCGGCGCTGGTGACTTGGATGCAGGCCAACCTGTAGCGATCCCGCGTGCCTTGGGCTCAGGCCGGAGTTCGTTCCATCTCCCATAATAGTGCGGTGACGTCTTTGCGCAACCACACACCGAAGCCAAGATAGCGAAATTGTCTTTTCAATCGTCGGCGGTACCAGTCGCCGGAGCGAAGGTGTACGGCGCGGTCGGTGCGCGAGCGGTCGCAATTGTCGCGCCAGTCCTCGCGAGTCAGTGCGGAGATGTATAACGCCGCTCGCGTCAGCCGCCCAAGGTTGGCGATTGCCCGCGCCGCGTCGCGATCGCCGAGGTATTGCAGCACGTCATAGCACACCACCAGATCGCTGGGCCTCTTCGGCGAATAATCCACCACCGAGCCCTTGGTCCATCCAAAGCGGGCGCAGAGATAGTCGCTCGTATCGACACCCCTGTATCGGGCGCGCGGCAGCACCTCCGAAAATGGCTTGCGCAGCAGGCCGATACCGCAACCCGCATCGAGGATACGGCGGACCGGGATTCCCGCCTGCGCCAAGATGGCCGCAATCAGGCGAGCCCGGGTCCGCATTTCGGCCGGAGTCACGACGCGCGTGGAAGCTTTCAGGTAAAACTTGTTGAAATAGGCGGGTCCGAAGACGATAGAGACTTGCATTGGCACGCAATACTACACATTGATCGCGGGCGACAGGAAGGGATCCGCCTTGATGACGCAGTCGCATTGCGTCTGCCGATTGCGGCGGCATTCATTTTTCCGCATATCGCCCTGCTCATTCATTCTCACTGGAGTTTGATGTGCACACCGTCAGCGGACAGGATGAATCGCAGATCCTTGGTTGTCGAGTGCAGCTTGATTACCACGCCCTTCTTGTTTTCAAGATAACGGACCGACTCGCCAGCGTCGCCCGTCACGCCCACTGAGGAGTATTTGCCATTGAAATCTCGCAGCCTGACCAGTTTGTAGACCTCGCCTGCGACTGCAATGTCACCGCCTACGTCAGCGACGGAAATACCTGAAAGTTTGAACTTGTAATGGTTGTTGTCGTAATCCAGGGTCCCGTGACCCCAAACGTATCCGACACCGAGCGCGACCGAGCCGCCACTGAACGTCACGGAGCCCGCCGGTGGAGTTCCCTCCGCAACCGGGGGCGGCACGGGTTTGGACGATGGAGCGCCTGTCGCCAACGCAACGGTGCACACAAAGACGCTAGCAACGAGACTCAGAAAGAACTTGTGCATAAAATTGGCTCTTCCCGAGTTCGAAACACCCAGCCTGGAATGCGGTCGGAGTTGCGATGGATCGTTCTTCGAGGACTTCGCAGGTCATGGGCTTCCGTTGCCGACAATCCACGTCATTTCCTTCAATTAACCGCTGCAGTATATCGTGAGCGCCACGGCGCAGACACTCTTCCATGATCAGACGGAGGTCACGCTGGCGAGGTGTCAGAGTTTCCGGGTAGTACTTGAATGAAATTCCTCCGTCCCGTCGCCGATCATTCCCACGCCCTCAAGCTTTGATCGGCGCCGCTGCGCCTGCGGGCCTCAACCGGAAGTCGTAGTGGACCGTATAAAACGGTGTTTCCACGTGCTCGCCGTTGGGACCGGCTCCCGGAGGGTGCCGGTCGAATTGCGCCACCAGCGACTCCTTCATTCCGAACACGGCATCGGAATCCAGGTATTGGCTCCCGGCAACGAACAGATGGGTGGTCACCGGCAAGTGTCCGGGCGCCGAGACGATCATGTGTATGTGGCCGGGGCGATACGGATGGCGGCCCATCTTGCGCAGCATGCGCCCAACCGGCCCATCGGTCGGAACCGGATAGAACGTCGGCCTGATCGAGCGAAACCAGTAACGCCCTTCGGCGTCGGTTCGGATCCTCCCGCGCGCCTTCATTCCCGTCTCCCCGGGAATCTGCATGTCATAGTTGCCTTCGCCGTCGCCCGACCAGATGTCGAGCAGCGCATTCTCGAGCGGCCGGCCATCCTCGCTGAGCACGTATCCGGAATAGAACGCCGGCTCGCCCTTCACGCCTTCGGCAAGATTGCTACCGCGCGGCAGATCGGGAGCGCCCTCCCAATAGAAGGGACCCAGAACCGTCGATTCGACGCTGCCCTTGTCCGCCGGATGGTTGAGAGTGATGACGAGCATCGACACACCCAGCGTGTCCGATAGGAGGATGAACTCCTGGCGCTTGTCCGTGCAGGTCTTACCGACATCGGTGAGAAATTGAATGGCCGTCATCCATTCGGACTCGGTCAAGCTCACCTCCCGAACGCAGTCGTGAAGATGCGTGATGAGCGACGTCATGATGCGCTTGAAGCGCGGGTCGTCGCAGTCGGCCAGGCGGTCGACGACCGCCTGGGTGATGTTCTTTTCGTCGAACTCGCGCATGATGTCAGCGGTACGTGTTGTTGGATGTGTGATTCCCCGCCAACCACCGCTTCAGTTCCTGGTGCGCATCCGCCCGCCGGTCGCGTGAAATGGTGTCCGCTTGAGGATGGTCCAAAGTAAATTCGAGGATCAGCCCGTTGGGATCTGTGACGTAGACTGAGCGGCAATAGCCGTGTTCCAGAACGTAGGTGTCGGGTGGCTTGATGCCCGCCGCGGCAATGCGATTCTCGATGGCAGCCTGAGTCTCGGCGTCCACCGCCAGCGCGATGTGATGAAACGGCGATGCCGGCATCTTGGGCCCGAATTCCTCCTGGTCCTCGGGGTTCTCGAACTGGAAGAAGGCGAGGGCGCCGCCGTCGGCTATGCCGAAGAACGTGTGGCAGTAGGTGCGCATCTTGCCGAAGAGTTCGTCCGACTCGCACCAAGTCGCGACGAGGGGCATACCGATGACCTCCTCGTAGAACTGGCGAGTCTTCTCCTGATCGCGCGTGACGTAGGCCGTGTGATGGAGTCGGATCGGAAGCTTGTGTGAGTGGACCATGGCATTTCCCCAGCGTCAGAATTTGAAGGCGAAATCGACCCCAAAGCGGCGCGGTGGGGCTCTCCAGAGGAAGCCGCCCGCGGAGAACTCGGCATTATATATTTTGTCGGTCAGATTCTTCGACCAGGCGGTCACCGACCACCGCTCGGCCTCGACGCCGGCGCGCAGGTTGATGAGATTGACCGGATCGCGTGAGGTTACGTTGTACGGGTCCCACCAGGTGCGGCCGATCTCCTGATAATCCAGCCGGATCACACCGTTCACGGCGTCGGCGACCGGCTGGTGATACTGGACGCCGGCGTTGACGGTGTTCTTCGTCAGCAGCGGCGGCTCATTGCCGACGACCGTAGGATCCTCCATGTGGGTGATCCTGCCGTCGGTGTAGCCGAAGTTCGCGTACAGGTCGAGCCGCTCGGTCGCTTTCGCAGTCAGCTCGAGCTCGGCGCCCTTGTAGGTAGCGTCGAGATTACCGAGATTCTGCGTCGAGGTGCTTGCGTCGTAATAGAAGAAATAGCCGTTGTGGGAGTCGGTGTGGTAGAGCGCCAGATTCGCACCCAGCCGCCGGTCGAGGAAGAGGCTCTTGGCGCCCACTTCCCACGTGTCAGCGATCTCGGCTTGGAACAGATCATGCACGCCGAGGTGACCCGAGGCAGCCGCCACCGCGCCGACGCCAGTCTGGTTGAAGCCGCCGCTGCGAAACCCTCGGCTCCAGCCGCCGTAGAAGGTCAGGTTGTCGGTCGGCTTGTAGCGCAGCGTGCCCTTGGGCTGCGCCGCGTCGAACGTCGCATCGCGCACTAGGCCGTCGTAAGCCGCCGGACGCGTTACTGCGGGCAGGAAGGCATTCGGCGTATCGGTGGTGTTCTGGCGCCTATCCTTGTCGTAGCGGATCGCCGCATCGAACTCCCACTGCTCGTTGAATTCGTAGGTCGCATCGCCGAACACCGCCCAGGCGTTGTTGCTCTGCGAGTCGGCGAGGAACGTCTGGTTGGTATTGGTCGCGAACGGATTGGCCGGATCGACGATCGGCGTGTAATAGACGGCGGGAACGCCGTCTCCCCGGTCCGCCAGATTGCCGGTGGAGATGAAGCGGTCCGTGTGGATGAAATACGCTCCCGCGATCCACGAGAAGCCGCCGGTCCTGTTCGAGGTAAAGCGCAACTCTTGGCTCCAGGTCCTCTCGAAGACGAACTGGCTCTGGCTCTCATCGAACGGCCCGCCCAGGGCAGCCGGGATCCCCGCTGTCGCCAAATACAACAGGGAAGTGGTGACGGGCCGGAAATCGAAGGCATCGCCAGTATCGATCTCCCTGGTCTCGTCGTAGTCCGTGATCGAGGTGAACGTTCCATATCCCGGGCTGTAATCGAGCTTGAGCGCGATATCCGTGATGTCGCGATTGTCCGTGCCCAGATTGTTGGTCTGGATCGGGCTGGTGATGTCGTTGGCGTCAAACACGGTGCCACTACTGAAGACGTTCGCCTCGCTGGTTCGTGGAATGATGTAATAGTAAGCGGTGGTGTCGACCCGATCGCGATAAGCCCGCAGGTCCGCGCTGAATTCATCGGCGGGCTTCCACAGCAGCCGCAGCCGCCCAGAGTAGTCCTTGTATGGGTCCGCCTTGCGGTCGAGATAGGTGTTCTCCAGAAAGCCGGCGGTGTTGTAGAAATTGAGCGAGGCGCGATACCTCAGTGTCCCGGCCGAGTCGATTGGGCCACTGACGGCCACCTGGGCCTTCTCGGATATCCCGTTGCCCACGCCGAGCTTGCCGTCACCTTCAAAATGATCGGAAGGGTCGGCGGTGTGAATGATAATTGCGCCGCCGATGGCGTCGCGCCCGTAGAGGGCGCCCTGCGGACCCTTGAGTACCTCGATCTGCGTGATGTCGAACAGCTCCTGATCGAACTCGTAAGGATTGGGCTCCAGCACGCCATCGACCAGCACGGCGACTGACGGCTCGCTGTTGCGCGCCTGCGAGATGCCGCGGATGGTGATGAAGGAATTACCGACGTTCTGCACCTCGACCAGGGTCATGTTCGGCACCATCGCGACGAAGTCGCGGGGGGACTCGATGCCCGCCGACTTGATCGTCTGCTCGGTGAAGGCATCGACCGTCACCGGCACGCTCTGCAGCGATTCCTCGCGCTTGCGTGCCGTGACGACGATTTCCTGTATATCGCCGGTCGCGGCCGGCGCCGCCGTCTGCGCTCGTGCCGGCATTGTGACGATCACGGCCATCATTGTTGTCAACGCGGCTATCCATCTCCCCCGTAAAATGTTCATAATTTATTAACTCCCGTTGTCAAATATCATCAATCGTAGTTATCGGAAAAAAGCGCAGATGAGCATGGGACGAAGGTTGCCTACTACGAACTCGCGCAGGTTGCTGCCTCTCTCCGAGAATTGTCATCGCCCGCCGACGAGAGGGGGTTCACAGCAACGCTCCGCCGATCAGCGCGCACAAGCGAACCGCACGTGACCGAATGGCTTCCCCTTGGCGTCGTGGTAGATAACATCACTCCCCTCTAAGACTTATTACTTCAGGTGCCGACTAAATCTTTCTCGCGGTGCATGGCGGGCCATTGCTCACCCCGTTCGAGCGCTGCGCGTATTGCGATTCCGTGCTCGTTTAATAGCGGCGCCGCACGCACAGAACTGCTGCGTACGCCGCCGAATTGCACCGGCGGCCTGACCGATTGGGCGCCGCCGTGCGCGCCCGCGACCGGGACAACGAGTCCCAAGTGTTCGACTTGCGGATCGTGAATGACTTCATCAATGGTATTGATGGGCGCGTACGGAACGTCATTGCGTCCTAATTGCTCGACCCAATGCGCTAAGCCATGGCGCGAGAATCGAAGATCAAGCTCCGTGTTCAGTGACTCATAGTTAGCAATTCGTGCCTGACGGCTGCGAAATCGATCGTCGGACCCAAGTTCCGGCGCGTTGAGCGCGGTGACAAGTCCGTCCCAAAACTTATCGAGCGAGGACAGGTGAATGGCGATGAGGCGATCGTCGGCCGTACGCAGAATGTAGGCCTGCGCGAGTCGCGGGCGATCGCTCGAGGTCGGCGTGCTACCGAGAGCAAAAAATGCAGCAAAGGGTTCAACCGCGAAATGTGCCATCGCCTCCAGCATCGAGACCTCGACGAGATCACCCTTACCGGTCCGTCCGCGTTGAACGAGTGCACCCAGCACGCCGTAAGCCGCATAAATGCCCGTAATCGCGTCGGCGAGTGCCGGACCTAGGAAGCGGGGGCGGCTGGAATCGACCACAACGCTCAAGAATCCGCTGAGGGCTTGGGCGACCGAATCGTAGCTCGGGCGTTCTGCATAGGGGCCGCTTGAGCCGAATCCACTGATTGACGCGTAGATGAGCCGCGGGTTGAGCGCGCACAGCCGATCGCTCCCTGCACCAAGGCGTCCCGCGGTGCCCGGCCTGAAGTTCTGGATGTAGACGTCGGCTTCGCGCACTAAGTTGTCGAATAGGGCGCGTTCCTTACCCTGCTTCAGATCGAACGTGATGCTGCGTTTATTGCGGTTGTAGGCTTGAAAGTGGGGCGAATATTGATCGCCTTGATAGCTACGATACGGGTCACCATCGGGGCTTTCGACCTTGATTACGTCGGCGCCCAGGTCGGCGAGCATCATGCCGGCACAGGGCCCCGTAATAAATGTACCCTGCTCGACGACTCGGATACCGCTCAATACTCCGCCCATCTGAAACAAGCCTCGAGGTTTATTCATGGGTCGGCTCGAAATCGAACGGGGCTTCCCCGTCGTACTCGATGGCCGCTGCCCCAACGTGAGATAGAACGAATCCGATCGGGCGCAGTTGCTCTTCGAGCAAGTGCGCGATGAGTCCTGCGGTTCGCGCAAGAATGGGTACTCCCTTCAGCGCGCCTTGTGGATACCCCGCATCAAGGAGAACCGCCGGAATCGCGCCGGAAACATTCAGTGCGAGTTGCTTACCGGTGAGTTCCGGCAACAGACGTTCGACTTGACGCGCAATTTCGATGTGCGTTCCTACAGAGTCGACTTCCGCCGCGACTTCGAATAGTCGACGAGCTCGCGGATCAAAACCCTTATGCAATGGATGTCCATACCCCGGAATCGGGCGCCGCATTGCGCGGTATTCAAGAAGCAACGATTTCGCGGCTTGCTCCGGTGCAAGTCCGGCAGCGATTTTCGCTGCAATGGCAGCAAAGAAATTGCCGGCCGCTTCGGAAGAACCGAGGACCACGGAACCGCACCCAAGAATCCCCGCGGCGACAGCACCTTGAAGCGCCTCCGGTGCCGCGGCGAGCGTCATCCGGCTCACTTGGACGCTGGGAACGAGACCGTGTTCCGCGATGGCCACTAACGTGGCATCGAGGATGCGACGCTGAGCCGTTGTCGGCATCGTGCCCGTGAGCAGCAGCCAAAAATGCTCCGTGAAACCAATATGGCCAATCAGTTCCTGAGTGAGATCTCTGCCGCGAACCAGGATGGTTGCTTCATTGGAAGTCGAAATTGCGGAGCTGTGATGAGCTTGCGAGCCAATTTTCACTGAGTTGCCTCCCCCAATTCCCCAACCCTTTCTAGAATTTCGCATAGCGAAGTTCTTTTCGAATAACGAATATGCTGGACTTGTAGTCGCGTCCCGTCAAGCCCGACGAGAAATCATTCCTTGTTTTCGCATATCGAAATACAATTGATCTCATGACCCGAAGTAAATCAGTGCAACCGCGGCGCGAGGCGATGGGCGGGCTTGCTAAGGGGCTCAATGTCATACGCGCCTTCACGCGCGACCGCGCCACCTTGAATTTGAGCGAAGTCGCGGCCGCTACTGAGATGCCGGCCGCTACCGCGCGGCGTTGCTTACTGACGCTCGAGGAACTCGGCTACGTGACGCGCAGCGGCCGGCAGTTTGTGCTGCGCCCAAAAGTGCTCGAACTTGGCGCCGCGTATCTAGAATCCATGAATATCGAGCTAGTCACCAAAACGCACTTGGAAGAGCTTGCGCGCAGAACCGGCGACTCTGCTGCACTCTGTGTCCTCGATGGCACGGAAATCGTATATGTCGCGCGCGCCTCCATTCGTACCCTTATGCGCCTGGAGGCTCATGTCGGAAGCCGCTTTCCCGCCCATGCGACCTCCACGGGCCGTGTACTGCTCGCGGGCCTGAACGCGGATCAGCTGCGCCGCTACTTCGATACGGCAAAGCTGGACGCGCTGACCGATCGAACCGTGACGGACCCGGCCAAGTTGCGGCAACTCATTGAGGAATGCCGTCGCTCGGGTTACTCAGCAGTCGAGGATGAATTGGCGTACGGGGTCGTTGCGCTGGCCGTTCCTGTGTTTGACCAAAACGGTCGAGTGGTGGCTGCGCTGAATAGTTCCAGCCATTCGCGGCGCGTTACCAAATCCAAACTGGTTCGCGAGCGCTTCACAATGCTCCAACAGGTGAGCCGCCAGATCTCAGCGGAGCTCGCCGGCCTCCCCGGGTTATCGCTCAGCGCTAACCCCTGATCGCGAGAGTCTCGACCGTGGGGTGCGCTTGACGTCGACGCGTCCACGCGCGTAGCCTGAATGCGAAATTTATTTCGCTATGCGAAACACACTGACTCCGCCGTGACCCAAAGCATTCCAGACGCAAACACCGGTGAGCACGCAGGGTCTCAAGACTTGTACATCGAGACCAACGGCGCGCGTCTGCGCTATCGCGATGAAGGACGAGGACCCGCAGTGATTCTTGTTCACGGCTGGTCGCTCGATCTCGAAATGTGGGAGGCGCAAGCTGCGGCGCTGGCCGGCAACTTTCGTGTGATTCGCCTGGATCGGCGGGGCTTCGGCTTGTCGTCCGGCTACCCGTCAATTGCTGGAGACGCTGCGGATTTGTATGCTCTTTGCGCGCATCTTGGGCTTCAGTCCGTGTCTCTTGTGGGTATGTCGCAAGCAGCTCGCGTCGTCTTGCGGCTGGCGAGCACGTTCCCCGCAATGACTTCCTGCGTCATTCTGGATGGTCCGCCGCGCATCGGCGCTCAGGACGCGACAAGCAGCTCCAATGATTTACCCTACAAATATTATTGCGGCCTGGCTCAGGCCCGTGGTCTCGCGGCGTTTCGCGACGAGTGGAGCGAGCACCCGCTTGCCCGGCTGCGAACCTTGGACCCGGCAGCGCACGCTTTGCTGTCTCGGATGATCGCCCGCTACCCCGGGAAGGACCTTACCGATAGCGCACCGCGCTCTTATTTGGCATCTACTGAGCAAGGGCTCGAATCGGTGAGCCAACCCGTATTGGTGATAAATGGTCAGTTCGATCTTGAGAGCCGCAAGCGTTTTGCGCAGGAACTCAGCCCACAACTTCGCCATGTCGAATACGTCGAGATCCCCAATGCCGGCCACTTGTGCAATCTCGACAATCCGCTCGCGTACAACCAAGCGCTAAGACAGTTTCTTGAGCGTTACGCGATCCATTCTAGCAATCATTAGGGTCTGTCTTATGAGCGAAATACTTGTTGTCTACTACAGCAGCTACGGGCACGTGGAGGTCATGGGGAGAGCCCAAGCCGAAGGCGTGGCCAGGGTTCCCGGTGCCCGCGCCACAGTGAAGCGAGTGCCTGAACTCACCCCACCGGAGGTCGCGAAGGCCGCCGGTTTTCGGCTCGACCAAAGTGCGCCAATCGCACAACCGGAGGAACTTGAACAATATGATGCGATCATTTTCGGCAGCCCGACGCGCTTTGGCAATATGGCGTCGCAAATGAGAAATTTCCTGGATCAGACGGGCCCGCTGTGGGCACGCAACGCACTGGTAGGAAAGGTTGGTAGCGTATTTTGCAGCACGGCGAGCCAACATGGCGGTCAGGAAACCACCTTGACCTCATTTCATACCACCCTACTCCATCACGGCATGATTATTGTCGGGTTGCCGTACACATTCAAAGATCTAACGACCCTCCGTGAAGTCACGGGCGGCACCCCCTATGGCGCAAGTTGCGTGACCGGTACCGGTGGGGAATTACGCATGCCGACGGATTTGGAGCTCGACATGTGTCGCTTTCAGGGAGAACACGTTGCCAAGATCACCGCCCGTTTGGTGTCTGGCGAGGGAGCGCCCTCATGAAGCTGTTGCCCACAACCATCGTCGGTAGCTACCCACAACCGGAGTGGCTCATAGATCGCTCAAAGCTAGCAGGGCGATTCCCGCCTCGCGTACGCGCGCGGGAACTGTGGCGCATTGCGCCGGAGTTTCTCCAGGAGGCTCAAGACGACGCCACGATTATGGCGATCAAGGCGCAGGAAGATGCGGGAATCGACATTATTACGGATGGCGAGATGCGGCGAGAAAGCTACTCGAATCGATTCGCGACCGCGCTAGAGGGGGTGGATATCGACAATCCCGGCATCGCGCTCGACCGCAGCGGTCATCCGAATCCTGTGCCGCGAGTCATCGGGAAAATTCGGCGCAAGCACGCGGTCGAGGTTGAGGACGTCAGGTTTCTACGTCGGCATACAAACCGACCGATTAAGATCTCGATACCCGGGCCCTTTACCATGGCCCAACAGGCACAAATTGACTTTTACGACGGTAGCCGAGAATTGGCGGCCATGGATTACGCAACCGCCTTGAATGAGGAAATCCGCGATCTGTTCAGCGCGGGCGCCGACGTTGTACAAGTTGACGAACCGTATATGCAAGCTCGCCCGGACGAGGCGCGCAAATGGGGCCAGCGGGCGCTGAACCGAGCGCTGGAGGGTATTAGCGGCGTGACCGCAGTTCACATTTGCTTCGGCTATGCCGCCATAATTCATACGCGGCCAAGCGGTTATTCATTCTTGCCTGAGCTCCAGCACTGTACATGCAATCAAATTTCGATAGAGACGGCGCAATCCAATCTTGACTGTTCGGTACTCACTGAGTTGGTCGGAAAGACGATCATGCTCGGCGTGATTGATTTGTCCGATATGCAAGTCGAAACCCCACACCAAGTGGCAACACGTATTCGCCGCGCGCTTCCGTTCATCGATCCGCGAAACATTATCGTGTGCACCGACTGCGGAATGAAGTATCTACCCCGAGATGTTGCGTACGGCAAGATGAAGGCCATGGTCGACGGTGCATGCATAGTGCGACAGGAACTCCAGCAAGGTTGACCTCACAGCCGCCGCCCACCGGCGATCGGCCGGTCTACTCCACGGTCAAACTCTTCGCCAGGTTTCGCGGTTGATCGACGTCCGTGCCCTTCAGCACCGCGACGTGGTATGCGAGCAGCTGCATGGGTACTGCAAAGACCACGGGTGCCTGAAATGCGCTCACCGTAACCGGCATGCGAATCACGGTAACTCCCTCCGTGCTTTCCATGCCGGTGTTCGGGTCGGCGAAGACGAACAGTTTGCCGCCGCGCGCACGCACTTCCTGTAAGTTCGACTTCAGCTTCTCGAGGAGCTCGTTATTGGGTGCGACCGCCACCACCGGCATGTCCTCATCGACCAGCGCCAATGGTCCATGCTTGAGTTCCGCGGCGGCGTACGCTTCTGCATGGATGTAGGAGATTTCCTTGAGCTTCAGCGCTCCCTCCATGGCGATAGCATGCAGCGGCCCCCTGCCCAAGAACAACGCATGGCGTTTATCGGCAAAATTTTCCGCGAGTGCGCGGATCGCTTCATCCAGTTTCAAGGTCCTCTCGACCAAACCGGGCAGTTGCAGCAACTGCATCACGAGCTCGCGCTCGTTCACCGCGTTCGACCGGCAGTGCTTCGCGAGCGCGACCACGAGCATCCCAAGCGCGGTCAGTTGGGTGGTGAATGCCTTGGTTGAGGCCACGCCAATTTCAGGGCCAGCGCGAGTCAGCAGCACCAAGTCCGACTCTCGAACCATGGAACTCTCCGCCACATTACAGATCGTGAGCGTCGATAAATAGCCCGCGTGTCTTGCGTTGCGGAGCGCAGCAAGCGTGTCGGCAGTCTCGCCGGATTGAGAAATCGTCACGAACAACGTATCCGGCGTCACCACCGGATCGCGATAACGATATTCGCTCGCGATCTCGATCCGTGCGGGAAGCCGGCAGATTTGTTCGATGAAGTAGCTGGCCACGAGGCCCGCGTGGTAGCTCGTGCCGCAGGCCGCAATGTGAACGGCCTTGACTCGCTTGAACACCTGTTCCGCCGCGGGCCCGAAGGCGGCGTCGAGAAGCTTGGCGCCCGCGATGCGCTCGTCCAGGGTCTGTGCAATGGCCCGCGGTTGCTCATGGATCTCCTTCAGCATGAAGTGACGATATTCGCCGCGTTCAACCGCATCCGCGGGCAGGTCGCTTTCGCGCATGGGACGAACCGCCGGCGTGCCGGCCGAGTCCAGGATTTTGATGGACTTGCGGCGAACCTCCGCGACGTCGCCTTCCTCCAGAAACATGAATCGTCGCGTCACCGGGAGCAGGGCCGCCACGTCGGAGGCGACGAAATTTTCGTCGATGCCGAGGCCAATGACCACCGGGCAGCCTTCGCGGGCAATCACCACACAGTCCGGATCGCCTTGAGAGACGACCGCAAGGGCATACGCTCCCTTCAATTCCGCCACCGTCTTGCGCACCGCCTGATAGAGATCCGCAGAACCGGTCAGATGATGATGAATGCGATGTGCGATCACCTCGGTATCCGTTTCCGAATCGAAGCTATAGCCTAGATCGATGAGGCCGGCGCGTAACGCCTCATGATTCTCGATGATGCCGTTGTGCACGATGGCGATTCCGTCTCGGGAGACATGCGGATGCGCGTTGCTCATCGTGGGGACGCCGTGCGTCGCCCACCGCGTGTGGGCGATGCCGACATGGCCTTCGAGCGGATCGGCATCGAGGACGTCCTGCAGCGCCTGTACTTTTCCCACGGAACGCACGCGGGTCAGCCGGTTCTGGGACGTCAATACGGCAAGACCGGCGGAATCGTAGCCCCGGTATTCGAGACGGCGCAGTCCCTCCATCAGGATGGGAACGGCGTTGCGCTCCGCGACGACACCCACGATTCCACACATGTCGATTTGCTCCGAAGGGTAAATGGGGAAAAAAGGCAATTAGTGCGCCCGCACGCGGGGATTTTAGCATTTACCCGTGGGCGACTTCGGGCACGCTCTGCGCTTCGAATGACAGTCAATCCTTCGGAGGATTCAACGCTGTCTCGATGGCCGCCGCCTTTTCGCTGTCCGAGAGCTTGCCCGTGCGGGTCCAACTCTCGATCGTGGTCTGCCGCGCGCGCGTGAGCGTAAGCTTGCCGTCGGCGGCGCTCTGGGTGATGGTCGAGCCGGCGCCTATGGTGGCGCCCGCGCCGATTCGGACGGGCGCCACCAACATGCTGCCGCTGCCGATGAAAGCGCCGTCTTCGATGACCGTTGGCCATTTGTTGGCGCCGTCATAATTGCAGGTGATCGTGCCGGCGCCGACATTCACCGCGCTGCCGATGATCGTGTCGCCGACATAGCTCAAATGGTTCGCTTTGCTGCCGACGCCGATCTGGGCATTCTTGACTTCGACAAAGTTCCCAATATGCACATCGCGGTCCAACTCCGTATCGGGCCGTAAACGCGCAAACGGCCCCACCCGGCAATTGTCCCCGACGACGGCATGCTCGATGACGCAATTGGCGTTGATTTCGCTGTCGGCCCCGATGCGCGAATTGCGGATCAGGCAATTGGGCCCGATTTTGACGCGCTTCCCTAAGTGCACCTGCCCGATCAAGACGGCATTGACGTCGATGAACACGTCCTGCTCTACGGTGACGACGCCGCGTACGTCGACCCGCAAAGGGTCGGCAAGCGTAGCCCCGGCGAGCATCAACTCCTCGGTTCGCAGGCGCCGGTGCCCGGCCTCGACCTGCGCAAGCTGAATCCTATCGTTGACGCCCATGACCTCGAGCGCGCTGGGCACCGGAATCGCGGCAATGGGATTGCCGGCCTTGACGGCGCCGGCCACGACATCGGTCAAATAGTATTCGCGCTGTGCGTTGGTCCTGCCGAGGCCGAGCAGCCACTCCTCGAGGCGCCCTGCAGGCGCGGCCATGAGGCCGGAGTTGGCCTCGCGGATTCGCAATTGTTCGGGGCTTGCATCCTTATGCTCGACGATGGCGGTGACTCGGCCGTCGGCACCGCGCACGATGCGCCCGTAGCCTGACGCCTCATCGAGATTGACGGTGAGCAAGGCGAGCGCGCCCCGATCGGCGGCGCTGACCAGTTGCTTGAGGCACGCCGGGCGGATCAACGGCACATCGCCATACAACACCAGAACTGTATGATCGTCGGGGATGGCGCACATGGCCTGCATCACCGCGTGGCCGGTTCCCAATTGCTCCGCCTGCAGCACCCACTCCAGGTCTGCATCGCGGGCGAATGCGTTTTGCACTGCCGCGCCACCGTGCCCGTACACGACGTAAATGTGGTCCGGGGCCAAAGCGCGCGCCGTTCGGATCACGTGCTGCAACAGCGGCTCGCCCGCCAACGGCTGCAGCACCTTCGGCAAATCGGAATTAATCCGCTTACCCTGACCCGCAGCGAGTATGACGACCGAAAGCGGCATGACGGCTCCCGAATGTAACGCTTCGATCAGCGTTTCTTGCGCAGGCGCTCTATCGCTCTCAATTGTGCTACGGCGCGCGCAAGTTCGGCTTGCGCCTCGGCGATTTCGAGCTTGTCCATGCGATTCCGCACGGCTTCTTCCGCTCGCTGTTTGGCCGCGAGTGCCGCAGCTTCATCGAGGTCTCGCGCCCGCGCCGCCGTATCGGCGAGCACCGACACGAGATGGGGTTGAACTTCGAGTGCGCCGCCGCCGACGTAGAACGACTGCTCTTCTTGGCCTTCGACCTGTACGCGTACTTCGCCGGCTTTCAAGGTGGTCAACAGCGGCGCGTGACGCGGCGCGATGCCAAGTTCACCTTGCGAGCCCGGCACGAACACCATGCTTGCCTCGCCCGAGAATATCTGTCCCTCGGCGCTGACGATATCGACGTGAATGGTGTGGGCCATGAACTTCGGATCTCAGGCCAGTGACTTGGCTTTTTCGACCGCTTCTTCGATGGCGCCGATCATATAGAACGCCTGTTCCGGAAGATGGTCATATTCACCCGCAATAATTGCCTTGAAGCCCCGGATCGTGTCCTTCAGAGGCACGATCTTGCCGTCTTGTCCGGTGAACACCTTGGCGACGTTGAAGGGCTGGGATAAAAAGCGCTGAATCTTGCGCGCACGGTACACGGAAAGCTTGTCTTCTTCGGACAGCTCGTCCATGCCGAGAATCGCAATGATGTCCTGCAGTTCCTTGTAGCGCTGCAATACGGCCTGCACGCCGCGCGCGGTATCGTAGTGTTCGTCGCCCACCACCAGCGGATCGAGTTGGCGGCTGGTGGAGTCCAACGGATCGACCGCGGGATAAATGCCGAGCGAGGCGATTTGCCGCGATAGAACCACCGTTGCATCCAAGTGCGCAAAGGTCGTTGCCGGCGAAGGGTCGGTCAGGTCGTCCGCGGGAACGTACACCGCCTGAATGGAGGTGATCGAACCCGTCTTGGTCGAGGTGATGCGTTCTTGCAGCACGCCCATTTCCTCCGCCAGCGTCGGCTGATAGCCCACCGCCGACGGCATGCGCCCGAGCAGCGCGGACACTTCGGTGCCCGCCAAGGTATAGCGATAAATATTGTCGACGAAGAACAGCACGTCGCGGCCCTTGCCGGAGGCTTGTTTTTCGTCCCGGAAATATTCCGCCATGGTCAGGCCGGTGAGCGCGACGCGCAAACGATTGCCCGGCGGCTCGTTCATCTGGCCGTAGACCATGGCCACTTTGGAATTGGCGAGATTGTCCTTATCGATGACGCCCGACTCGATCATCTCATGATAGAAATCATTGCCTTCGCGGGTGCGCTCGCCGACGCCCGCGAACACCGACAGGCCGCTGTACTGCTTGGCGATGTTGTTGATGAGCTCGAGCATGTTCACCGTCTTGCCCACGCCCGCGCCACCGAACAGGCCGACCTTGCCGCCCTTGGCGAAGGGCACCAGCAAATCGATGACCTTGATGCCCGTGACCAGCAGGTCCTGGCCGCCCGCTTGCTCGTCGTAGGCCGGGGCGGGCCGATGGATGGGCAAGTACTCCGTGGCCAGCACCGGACCCCTCTCATCCTGCGGCGTACCCAGCACGTCCATGATACGGCCGAGAGTACCGGCGCCCACCGGCACGATAATCCCCTTGCCGGTGCCGGTGACGGTGAGGCCGCGGCGCAAACCCTCGGAAGGGCCCATCGCGATCGTGCGTACCACGCCATCGCCCAGCTGCTGCTGCACTTCGAGCGTCAAATCCACGTCATCGAGCTTGAGCGCGTCATAGATCTTGGGGATCTGATCGCGTGGAAATTCCACATCGATGACCGCGCCGATGATTTGTACGATTTTGCCGCTGGACATACTGGATAACCTCTTGCCTAAACCGCTGCCGCGCCGCCGACGATCTCCGAAAGCTCTTTCGTGATCGCCGCCTGGCGGGCTTTGTTGTAAATGAGTTGCAGCTCGTCGATGAGCGTGCCGGCGTTGTCGGTGGCGCTCTTCATGGCCACCATCCGTGCCGCCATTTCGCAGGCGACATTTTCAACCGCGCCTTGAAAAACCTGGGATTCGATATAGCGCATCAGGATACCGTCGAGAAACTCGATCGCATCCGGCTCGTAGATATAATCCCAGCGCTCTTGCAGCTCGTCCTTGTCGACGGTCTGAATCGGCAGCAACTGCGAGACCGTGCCTTTCTGGGTCATGCTGTTGACGAAGATATTGTGCACCAGCAGCAGTTGATCGAGTTTGGCGTCGCGATAGTTGTCAAGCATGACCTTTACGGGGCCGATCAGATCTTTGATGTGCGGCCGGTCGCCCAGGTGCGTGACTGACGCGGAAATTTCCACGCCGGCCAAACGCCGAAAGAATTGCAGCGCCTTCGAACCGATGACGCACAAGTAGACCTTGGCGTTGCGGGCCTGCGCGTCGCGGATCGCCCCTAACGTCGCCTTGAACAAGTTCAGGTTGAGCGAACCGGCCAAGCCCCGGTCGGTGCTGATCACGATGATGCCGACGGACTGTACCGGCCGCTCCAAAGTGAAGGGATGCTTGTAATCCAGATTCACTTGCCGCAAATGACCGATGATCTTACGGATCTTCTGCGCATAGGGGCGCGCCGCGCGCATGCGCTCCTGCGCCTTGCGCATCTTGCTCGCCGCCACCATTTCCATGGCCTTGGTGATCTTCTGAGTATTCTTGATACTCGCGATCTTACCGCGGATTTCTTTTGCGCCTGCCATTAGCTGCCTCGGGTCCTTCTCTTACAACGTCGCGAAGAATTCGTCGCAGCACTTCTTGAGTGCGGCCTCGACGTCCTTCGACAGATCCGGTTTGGCATTGATGCCCTTCAGTAAATCGGCGCACGTGCTACGCGCAAAGGACTGCAATGCGGCTTCGGTTTCCACCACTTTGCGGCGGTCGACTTTATCGAAGTAGCCGCCGTTCGCGGCGTACAGCGACAAGGCCATCTCCGCCACCGACATGGGGGCGTATTGCTTCTGCTTCATCAGTTCGGTGACTCGCTGGCCGCGCTCGAGCTGCCTACGCGTTGCTTCGTCCAAATCCGAGGCGAACTGCGAGAAGGCGGCAAGCTCGCGGTATTGAGCGAGAGCCAAGCGGATGCCGCCACCCAGCTTCTTGATGATATTGGTCTGCGCGGCGCCGCCGACGCGCGACACCGAGATGCCGGCGTTGATGGCCGGACGCATGCCGGCGTTGAACAGGTCGGTCTCCAGGAAGATCTGCCCGTCGGTAATGGAAATCACGTTGGTCGGGACGAAGGCCGTGACGTCGCCCGCCTGGGTTTCAATGATGGGTAGACCGGTGAGCGATCCGGTCTTGCCCTTGACTCGGCCGTTGGTGACCTTTTCCACGTACTCTTCGCTGACGCGGGCCGAGCGCTCGAGCAGGCGAGAATGCAGGTAGAACACGTCGCCCGGGTAGGCTTCGCGACCGGGCGGGCGGCGCAGCAGCAGCGAGATCTGGCGATAGGCGACGGCCTGTTTGGATAGATCGTCATACACGATGAGCGCATCTTCGCCGTTGTCCATGAAGTACTCGCCCATCGCGCACCCCCCATAGGGGGCGAGGTATTGCATTGCCGCGGGCATCGAGGCGGACGCTGCGACGATGATGGTGTGTGCCATAGCGCCGTGCTCTTCGAGCTTGCGCACCACGTTGGCGATCGAACTCTGTTTTTGGCCGACGGCAACATAGACGCATTTAACGCCCGTGCCCTTCTGGTTGATAATGGTGTCGATGGCCACGGCGGTCTTGCCGGTCTGGCGGTCGCCGATGATGAGCTCGCGCTGGCCGCGGCCGATCGGCACCATGGAATCGATGGCTTTGAGTCCGGTCTGCACCGGCTGCGACACGCTCTTTCGAAAAATCACGCCTGGCGCCACGCGCTCCAACGGCGACTTCAGTTTCGCATTCACCGGCCCTTTGCCGTCGATGGGTAGCCCAAGCGCATCGACGACGCGCCCCAGAAGTTCAGGGCCCACCGGCACTTCGAGGATGCGGCCGGTGGTTTTGACGGACGAACCTTCGGATATGTGCTTGTAATCGCCGAGCACTACGGCACCGACCGAGTCCCGCTCGAGGTTCAACGCTAACCCGAAGGTGTTGCCGTCGAATTCCAACATTTCGCCGTAGCGTGCGTCGGCGAGACCATAGATACGAACGATACCGTCGGTGACGCTCACCACCGTGCCGACATTGCGCGCCTCCGTGGCGGACTGGAATTTTTCGATGCGCGCCTTGATCAGGTCGCTGATTTCCGATGCCTTGATGGACATATCGATCCTCTTGCGAGCCTTTGGGGCCGCGCCTAACGTTCAGTTCTAGCTTGCCAATTCCGTCGCGAGTCGTTCCAGGCGGCCTTTCAACGAGCCGTCGATGACCAAATCCCCGGCGCGCACCAGCGCGCCGCCCAATAGAGTCGAATCGACCACGTTGCGCATGCGCACCCGGCGCTTGAGACGCGTGCTCAAGGCGGCTTTAAGTTTTTCCTGCTGCGCGGCGTCGAGCGCCACGGCGGAGATCACCTCGACGTCGAGGGTATGTTCGACTGCGGAGCGCAGAACTTCGTAATGCGCGGCGATTTCCGGCAACAGCAGCAAGCGGTGATTTTCCGCCAATACCCGCACGAAGTTTTGCATGCCGGCATTGAGCTTGTCGGCCGCCACGTCGGTAATGAGACTGCCCAAGTCGGCCGCCGACCACTGCGGATTCTTGGTGAGCGGCGCGACACGCGGATCGGCGATGATCTCGGCCGCTGCTTTGAGTCCCTGCGACCACTCTGCAAAGGCATTCGCGCCGCGCGCGTATTCGAACGCGGCTTTCGCATAAGGCCGGGCGATGGTCGCTCGCTCAGCCACGTGCAACCTCGGCCGCTAATCGATCCAGCAGCTCGGCATGAGCCTTGGGATCGATCTCACGCTCGAGCAGGCGCGAGGCCCCCTCGACCGCGAGCTTGCCCACTTCTTGCCGCAGGCCCTCGCGTGCGCGCGTGGTTTCACGCTCCACCTCGGCGTGCGCCTGCGCCACCAAGCGTTGCGCTTCGCTCGAGGCCGTACCCTTGGCTTCCTCGACGATTTCATTCGAGCGCTTGCCCGCTTGCTCGACGATCTGCGCCGCGCGATCACGCGCTTCGCGGATGATCTCCTTGGAGCGCGCTTGGGCCTCGTCGAGGTCTTTTTCGCTCTTGCTCGCAGCAGCCAAGCCGGCGGCTATTTTCTTCTGCCGGGTCTCGATAGCCGACATGATCCCCGGCCAGAAGAGCTTCATCACCAGCCACGCCACCACGAAAAACACGAGACCTTGGATGACCAGCGTAAGTGCTAAGTCCATTGCTTACTCCTTGCCCGGCGCCTCGGAGGCGCCAACGCAATCTCGCTTACTTGGCGCCCAGTGCGGCCAAGAACGGATTGGAATAGAGCAGCAGGAAGCCCACGGCCACGCCGATGATCGGCACGGCGTCGAGCAATCCCGCGACTATGAACAGCTTGATCTGCAGCATGTTCGTCAGTTCCGGCTGGCGCGCCGCGCTTTCGAGGAACTTGCCGCCCAGGATGCCGAAGCCGATGGCGGCACCCAGACCGCCTAAGCCGATCACTAACCCTGCTGCAATCACAGTGGCGCTCATGAGCTGAGCGATTTGGGTCAAATTTTCCATATTGTCTCCGTCGGTCTTTGAAGTCTTAACAAAAAAAAACGAATTTAGTGGCGCTCGGCCGCAATGCCCAAATACACGATGGTCAGGACCATGAAAATGAAGGCCTGCAGGATGATGATGAGGTAGTGAAACGCCGTCCATATAAATCCCGCAACGAACTGACCGACGCCGAGAAAGTAGGTCGACACGTGGGACAACGCCGCATCGAGCGTGAAGCACGCGATCAGCAGGAAAATGAGTTCGCCCGCGTACATGTTGCCGAATAACCGCATCGACAGGGATAACGGCCTTACCGCTTCCTCGATCACCCGGAATATGAGGTTGATGGGCGCCAACACCGCCTTGGCGATCATGCCGTGTGCATGAAACGGCGCCGTGAACCATTCCCGGAAATAGAGCCCGAAGCCCTTGTGCGTGATGCCGACGTATTGAATCAACAGAAACACGCCCAACGCCATACCGACAGTCGTGTTCAGATCGGCCGTGGCCACCACCCGCAAATGCCGGACACCAAACGCAGTGGCGGCGGTGGGCAGAAAATCCACCGGCAAAATGTCCATGAAGTTCTCGAGGAGCACCAGGACGAACGTCGTGATGGCCAGCGGCGCGATGAACTTGTTCGTGCCGTGATAGGTGTCCTTCACCATGCCGTCGACGAATTCCACCAATAGCTCGATGGCGGCCTGAACCTTACCGGGTACGCCGCTGGTGGCGTGCCGCGCCACGCTCCAGAGGAATAGGACGATGAGCGATGAGATGGCGACATTGAAGATGACGCTGTCGATATGTATTTCCCAGAAGCTGCCGTACCCTCGATTGACGACGAGGTGCGTCAGATGGTGCTTGATATAGCCCGTCATCCCTCCCGCAGTGTCTTCTTCGGCCATCATTCCAAAACGCATAAGTCCCCAATCGTCATTTGAGCCGAATCAGCGCGACCCAATATCCCACTTGGGCGGCCACCATGCCAACCAAGAGCGGTGGCACTTCGAGCTGCAAGCGCGCGAACGCCACGTACAGCGCGAGCGCGAACCATAACCACTTCAGCGCCACACCGGTATACATGGCGGTGCCGAGCGTAGCGGCACCCGCGATCCCGGGCTTGAACGCGCGCCAACCCACTACTGCGCTTCCGGCAGCGACAATCAACCCACCCACCAGTGCCGCAAGACCGGCGGTTGCGCCGCTAAACCCGAGATATACGCACGCGACAACAAGCCCGCACGCTGCTTGCAGGAGCACGACCCGGACTACCAGTCGCTTGCCGCGAACCAGAACGTCACTCATCGCAAAGAGGATCGGACCGCATCCGGCGCACGGCGAGCTACGCAGAGTCTACTCATAAAAGCCGCCGCCAGTCGTAAAGAGCCGCCGTATTATAGGGACGTGGCGCTGGCGCATCAAGGTGTTTTGGACTTTGGGATTCGCATTGTTTCTGATGTCAGGAGATATGCGCCAATATGCCTTCGAGCTCATCCAAGCTGTTGTAGGAGACCACCATCTTGCCCTTGCCGGAAGGTGTATGTTGAAACAGAACCTTAGCGCCCAACTTGTCGGCGAGTTCCAACTCCAGGCGGTTGATATCCGGATCCACCGCCTTCGGCTGGCTATCCGCGGCGGCGGCAGGCGACAGCAGCCGGCGCACCAGGGCCTCGGTGTCACGCACCGAGAGACCCTTTTTTGCGACCAGTGCGGCCACTTCGATCTGCTGGCGCCGGGCAGTCAGGCTGAGCAGCGCTCGTGCGTGACCCATTTCGATGCTGCGCTGCTCCAAGAGCAGCTTCACTTCATCCGCCAGCTCCATGAGGCGCAATAGATTGCTGACTGCGGCCCGCGAACGGCCCACCGCCTCGGCCGCCGCCTGATGCGTCAGTCCGAACTCCTCGATCAACCGTGACAACGCGCGCGCTTCCTCCAAGGGGTTCAAATCCTCGCGCTGGATGTTCTCGATGAGCGCCATGGCGACGGCTGCTTCGTCGGAGACATCGCGAATCACTGCCGGGATTTCTGCGATGCCCACCATCTGCGCCGCACGCCAGCGGCGTTCGCCGGCGATGATCTCGTAGCGTTGCGATTCGCCGGGGTTTCGATTCGGCAAAGGCCGCACCAGGATGGGCTGTACCAATCCCTGCGACTTGATCGATTCGGCCAGTTCGCTCAAGGATTCCGGGCGCATATCCACGCGCGGTTGGTACTTCCCCCGTTGCAGCAGATCCAGCGGCAGAGTGGCCAATCGGTCACCGGCAACTTGCACCGAGTCGGTCGTCGGAACGCGGGCGCGCTGCGCAAGCAAGGGACTCAGCTCAGCAAGGCCACGACCCAGAGACGGCTTCTTGCCGGACATACTTGACCTTCCGAAAACGATATTCGGGATTATACGGGTGCAACCGGCAGCTCGTCGCGGCGAATCATTTCGCCGGCAAGCGCCAGGTATGCCAGGGCGCCGCGCGATTCCTTGTCATGGAACAGTGCGGGCTTGCCGAAGCTCGGGGCCTCGGCGAGACGTACGTTGCGCGGAATCATCGTCCGGAACACCTTCTCCCCGAAATGTTCGATGAGCTGCGCCGACACTTCGTTCGACAGGTTATTGCGTGGGTCGAACATGGTCCGCAGCAATCCTTCGATCCGCAGATCCGGGTTGATGGAGCCGCGGATCTGATCGATGGTCTGGATCAAGGCGCTCAAACCCTCGAGCGCGTAATATTCGCATTGCATGGGCACCATGACGGAGTCCGCGGCCACCAGCGCGTTCAACGTGAGCATGTTGAGCGACGGGGGGCAGTCGATCAAAATCACGTCGAAATTCTCACGGACGGGCTTCAGCGCATTGCGCAGCTTGAACTCGCGTCCCGTCATCATGGTCAACAATCGCACTTCGGCGGCGGTGAGATCCTGATTGGCCGGCAGGAGCATGAAACCGCCATACTCCACGGGAACCATCGCCTCGGTCGCTGCGCAATCGCCGAGCAGGACGTCGCAACTGGTCCGAGACTGCGAATGCTTGTCGATGCCGCATCCCATGGTGGCGTTGCCTTGCGGATCCAAGTCGATCAGCAGCACGCGCCGCTTCGTCGCCGTCAGCGATGCAGCGAGATTGACGGCGGTAGTGGTCTTACCCACTCCACCTTTTTGATTTGCGACAGCGATGACCCGATTCATGTTTGCTCGATTTGGCAGTGGCGCTTACGGACCGGCTGCGTGACGCCGGATTGCCTGAGGCCTGGCCGGTGAGAGTTCCACAAGATGCCGTTCGGCGTCCAGTCCCGGAAGCGTCAGCCGATGCACGGCCACGACACGGAACGATTTGGGAATTGCCGAAATCTCTTCGTCCGGGCGTTTGCCTTTCATCGCCAACAGGCGTCCGTCGGAGGCGCATAGATGCCCGGCGTAGGCCACGAAATCGGCCAGGGAGGAGAGCGCCCGCGCCATTACGGTATCGAATAGCTCGAACGGCCGGTAGGTTTCGGCGCGAGCATGCACGACTTCCACGTTGCTGCATCCGATGCGCTCCGCTGTTTGGGCGACGAACCGCGCTTTCTTGCCGGTCGCCTCGATCAGAGAGAAGCGCCGCGTCGGATTGACCACGGCGAGCGGCAGACCGGGGAAGCCCGCGCCCGTGCCCACGTCGGCGAGGCGCGTGCCCTTTAGATACGGCTGCAAGCTCAAGCTGTCGAGCACGTGCTTGCGCAGCATGCCAGGCCGATCGCGAATGGCGGTCAAATTGAATTGCGCGTTGGCCGCTTCCAACTCGTCCACGACACGCAATAACCTTTCGCCTTGGTGTGCATCGAGCAGCAAGCCTAAGTCGGCCGCACCGGCGACCAGTAGCTGCAATTCATCGTCCCGGGTCATGGACCCGGCGGGGCGGCGCCCATCGCATCGCCCTCAGCCACCTTGGAGAGCGTTATCGACACGCGGGCCTCGGTCTCACCCAAAATGCCTCCCAGACGCGCACTGAATGCGATTCCGCCGTCGCGGCCTTCGCAACGGCTGTTGGTTCCCGCCGCGGGCGTGGCATCCTTCAGCCAGAGGGCGCAGGCTCGGGCGAACGTTTGCTCGGCCTGTGCGGCGGCCACGCGCACCGACGCGTCGATTCGATTCAGGCGATCGTAGCGAAAGCACAGCAAATACTCTTCCGCCTCATGGCCCAAGAACCGCGGCGGTGCTCCGTCGACGGTATAGCAGTCCTTATTGTCGCTTGCGGCGGCGCTCTGCGACTCATCATGGAACAGCAGCACCTCGTGCAGCGGAATCGGATTGGCCTGCAGCCGCGTTCCGAATGGGACGAGCACCAGGCCGTGCCAATCGTAAGAGGCGTCGGCCAGGGTGCCGTTCTGCGCCGGCGCCGGCGCAGGGGCCGGCGCCGGCCGGTCGGCTTGGGTATGGCCGTTGGTCGGGGGGGCGGAAGCGCAGGCGGCCAATACCAGAAGCCCGGCGACGCCCGCGGTGAGTGATGGGTATTCCCTCAAGCGCTGCGTCTCGCAAGCCATAGGGCGAGTCCTGCGGCATTCAGCGCAATGTCGCCGTCGAGCACGGCATGCTGCTCCGCGGCGTCCCCCATAAAACCACGAGTCGCCAATCGCGCCGACAAATGATCGAACAACATCGGCGTCATTCGCTCGGCTTTGTCCGGAGCGTCCGCCACGGTTCTCGCGATACGCACGAACGCATCGATGTCCGAGTGCAGGTCGAGGGCCAGTTCATCGACGTGACCCACCCGACTGTAATGCGTCAAATAGGCGCTCTTCGGCTTGTATTCGAGTATACGGTCGATGGACGCATGCAACTGCTGCGGATCGAACTGGCTTGGGCTGGTGGTGGGAAAGATGAACTCGCCGGCTGCCGTGTCCAATTCGCGGTAACTCACTCCGAACGTATCGCCCGTGAATACTTCGGCCGTGTCGCGATCGACGATGCAAAGATGATGCAGTGCATGCCCCGGCGTGTAGATCAGCTCCCACGTGCGGTGACCCACCCGGATTCGGCGCCCATCCTCCACCGCCTCGATGCGCTCGGGCGGCACACCGGAAACCTCGCCGTATTCTTGCGCAAATCTCGCCTCGCCGTACACCGCTTTGGTGGCCGCGGCCAGAATCGACGGATCGACAATGTGCGAGAGCCCACGCGGATGCACCAACACACGTGCGCGCGGCAGGGCCGCGGCGAGTCGGCCGACGCCGCCCGCGTGATCGAGATGAACATGCGTCAGTAAAATGTAGTCGACGGCATCGACCTCGAGGCCCTGCGCAGCAAGGGCCGCCAGCAGATTCGGCACCGAGAAAAACGTGCCGGTATCTACGAACGCGGCATGACCGTCATCGACGATGAGGTGACTGGCGTCCATGCGCCGTCGCACGAACTCGGTGTCGATGGCGATGATTCCCTCCGCGACGCGCGCGCATATCTCACTCATTCAGGGTCGCTCATTCAGGGGGGCGCCAGTCGATGCTCGAGTTCTTCGAGTTCCGCCGCCGCGTCCGGATCCTGGCTGTGCAAGCTCCCGAGCGCGCGGCGCAGCGCCGCGACGGCGGTATCCTTCAGGTGCGCGCAGGCTTGTCCGTAATGAGCGCGCCAGTCCGCAATCAACTCCGGCTCCAGCGTCTCGTAGTCTCGATCATTGAGGATGGAGTCGAGTACCATCCCGCACACCGCGAGCTGCTGTATTCGCGTGAGGGACAACTCGGGTGCCGAGATGCCCTCGGCGAAACAGCGGCGCAAGTAAGCCGGTGGGTCGGAACTCGCAATATCGTCGAGCTGATCGCCGATATCGTAGGATTTTAGAAGATGCTCGAAGCCTGCCATTGGTCCCATTATCCGCGTCACGTGAGAACATAGGAATAATGCCTCGAAATTATTTGTGGTTGTTGATTTTGCCGTCTTTGCTCTTAAGCTCCCTCGGTTCGGCCGCGTCCCGGGTCGAGCGCGGCAATCTTGTTTTCGACAATATCCCGGAAGCTCCGGCGGACATCACGGAGAAGGTGGACGGGTACTTGAGTGCGCGTCAAGCGACTCCGCTCGGCTGGTCGCCGCAAGGCCAGCTGCTGATCACGACACGCTTCGGCGACGTCGATCAACTCCACGTGGTGGAAAAGCCGGAAGGCGAACGACGACAGATTACGTTCCTCCGTGAGCCGGTCACGGAAGCCGCTTTCTCGCCGGACCCCGGCCGCATCGGCTATCTATTCATGAAGGATGTGGGCGGCAACGAAAATGCCCAGCTCTATTATCAACGCATGGGCGGACCGGCGGCGAAACTTCTCACCGACGGCAAGTCGTTGAATGGAGCCCCTATCTGGTCGAACTCCGGCCGCGAAATCGCATTTTTCACCACCGCTCGCGATGGTGTGAGCTACGACATCGACATCGTGGAACCGGAGGCAGGAACCTTGCCGCACCTGGCGGTTACCGGCGACAGCAGCGCCGCGTGGTATCCGCTCGATTGGTCGCCGGACGACCGCAAACTGCTGGTACTGAAGTACGTATCGATCGGCGAAGGTTATCTGTATGTGGTCGACTTGAGCACCGGTAAAAAGCGCGAAGTCGATCCGGCGCCCGCCAAGGTGGGAATTGCCGGCGCGAAATTTTCGCGCGACGGGCAGGGCGTCTACCTGATATCGGACCGCGATGCCGAGTTCGGCAAACTGCGCTACGTCAATTTGTTCACGGCGGAGAGGACCGTCTTTTCCGAACAAATCCCGTGGGATATCGAGGAGTTGGCGATCTCGCGCGATGGTCACTACCTGGCTTACGTGAGCAATGAAGGCGGCGTGAGCAAACTCGAGATTCTCGATTTACGCGCTCATCAAGACCTGATTCCGCCGAAATTGCCGTCGGCCGGCCTCATTGATCATCTGCGTTTCGACGCCGAGGGCAAGCGGCTTGCGTTTGGCTATGCGTCGGTCAATCTACCGCGCGATGCGTATGTGCTCGACCTCGCAAACAACCGGCTGGAAGCATGGACGCACAGCGAAGCGGGCCCGCTGGATACGGCCAAATTCGTGGCGCCTCGCTTGGCGCAGTTTCCCACGTTCGATCGGCAAGAAAACCACGCTCGCCAAATACCGGTGTACGTGTACGAGCCGGCCAGGCCGGGTCCGCACCCCGTGCTCGTCATGCTGCACGGAGGTCCGGAGTCGCAGTTCCGCCCGGGCTTCGATCCGTGGATCCAATACGTAGTGAATGAGCTGGGTTTTGTCGTCCTCGCACCCAACCTGCGAGGCTCTTCGGGATACGGAAAAAGCTATGTGGCGCTGGATAACGGTATGCAGCGCGACGATGCCGTCAAGGACTTGGGCGCGCTCATCGTCTGGGTGGATGCGCAAAGTGCTTTTGATGCTAAACATGTGGTAGTGGCGGGGGATTCCTACGGAGGATATCTCGCGCTCGCCGCGCTGGTGAACTACAGCGACCGCCTGCGCGGCGGCGTAACCCAAGCGGGCATTTCAGACTTCGTCAGCTTTCTATCCACCACGGCGCCGTATCGCCAGAATCTGCGACGTACGGAATATGGCGACGAACGCGATCCCGATATGCGCGCGTACCTGCGCCGGATATCGCCGTTGACGAATGCTGATCGAATTGAACGGCCTCTGCTGGTGGTACACGGAAAAAACGACCCGCGGGTTCCCTTGAGCGAATCCGAGCAACTGGTCAACCGGCTGCGCAGCCGCGGCGGCGAGGTGTGGTATCTCGAGGCGACGGACGAAGGACATGGGTTCGTCAAGAAACAGAATCGCGACGCGTATTACAGGACGTTCGCGCTGTTCCTGAAGTCGCTGATTCATTAGGCGCCGCGCGCCGAATTCAACGGGGTCGATGCGCATTGCGCTGCGCTATCCCTACTACGCGCAAGCCCTGGGTGACCATTGCGCTACGCTGTCCTCGCTGCGCGCAAGCCCGGGGTGGCCATCCATGGCCACCCGCGGGACGCATGCGTCCCGCCCATGGTCACCCGACACCGCCGCGGTCGATGTCTTGCAACAGCACCTTGAACTCTTCCGCATCGACCAGGCGACCGACCAGGATGACGCCCGGTCTGCCGCTCAAGAATTTACCTCGCGGCAAGCGACGAGGCGCGACGCTTCACGCAGCGTGGTCGCGCTTTTTGAGGTGTACCAACAGCAGCGACACGGCGGCTGGCGTGAGTCCCGGGATCCGCGCGGCCTGTCCGAGGGTTGCGGGCCGCACATCCCGCAAGCGTTGCCGAACTTCATTCGAGAGTCCGCCGACGTCCGCATAATCGATGTCGACCGGCAGACGCAGCTCTTCGTTGCGCCGCTGTCGTTCGATCTCGTCCGTTTGCCGCTTAAGATAGCCCGAATATTTTGCCTGCACCTCGATCTGCAGCGACACCTGTTCCGTGAGCCGCTCATCACTTCGCCAGCTCCCGCCCACGCCGGCGCCATCGACTGCCTCCCTCGGCGCGACCGCTTGCAGATCATCGTAGGTCAACTCTGGTCGACGCAGCAGTTCGATGGCGTGCGTCTCGCGCAGCAGCGGCTGCCCGAGCTTCAATAACAATGCGGAATCGACTTCTGCGGGATGTACGACACGGGCGGAGAGTCGGGCGACCTCCTCGTTGACTGCGTCGCGCTTGCGCTGAAAGAACGTCCACCGCGCATCATCGACGAGTCCCAGTGCGCGGCCCTGCGCGGTCAAGCGCAGGTCCGCATTGTCCTCGCGCAGCGATAATCGATACTCGGCGCGGCTGGTAAACATACGGTAGGGCTCAGGCGCGCCGCGGGTGATGAGATCGTCGACCAAGACGCCGATGTACGCCTCGCTGCGTTTGGGGCACCAGGCATCGCGCCCGTCGGCAAACAGCGCGGCATTGGCGCCGGCCAACAGGCCCTGCGCAGCAGCCTCTTCGTAGCCGGTGGTGCCGTTGATCTGACCGGCAAAAAACAAGCCGGCGATGAACTTGCTCTCCAAGCTGTATTTCAGATCGCGAGGGTCGAAAAAATCGTACTCGATGGCATAGCCGGGCCGCGTGATGTGGGCGCGTTCGAATCCCTTGATCGAACGGACGAACTCGTACTGCACGTCAAACGGCAGACTGGTCGATATGCCGTTCGGGTAGATCTCGTGCGTATCGAGGCCCTCGGGCTCGATGAAAATTTGATGCGACGACCGGTCCGCGAAACGCACCACCTTGTCTTCCACCGACGGGCAGTAGCGCGGGCCAACCCCCTCGATCAAACCCGTGAACATGGGTGATCTTTCACTGGCTGCACGAATGATGTCGTGCGTATGCTCGTTGGTGGCGGTGATGTGGCAAGGCAGCTGACGCGGATGGTCGTCGCGCGTACCGAGGTAGGAAAACACCGGGCGCGGATCGTCGCTGTGCTGTTCCCTCAAGTCCGAAAAATCGATGCTGCGGCCATCGATGCGCGGCGGCGTGCCCGTCTTCAATCGCCCCACCCGCAAGTTCAGTTCCCGCAGCCGCGCCGCCAAGGTGAGCGAGGGGGGATCGCCCGCACGTCCACCGGCGTGGCTCTCCAGGCCGACGTGGATTCTGCCGCCGAGAAACGTACCCACGGTGAGCACGGTGGCGGTGGCGCGGAACTCGATCCCGCTCTGAGTCATCACTCCCGCAACGCAATCGCCCTCGATGATAAGATCGGCCGCTTCTTGCTGAAATACCTTCAGGTTCGGCTGAGTCTCGAGCACGCGGCGGATGGCGCGCTTGTACAGTTGCCGATCGGCCTGGACGCGGGTGGCGCGCACCGCCGGACCCTTGCTCGCATTCAGGGTTCGGAACTGAATACCGGCCTGATCGGCGGCAAGCGCCATGGCTCCGCCCAGGGCATCGATTTCTTTCACAAGATGGCCCTTGCCGATGCCGCCGATCGCCGGATTGCAGCTCATTTGCCCCAGCGTTTCGATGTTGTGCGTGAGTAGCAGCGTCTTCTTGCCCATGCGCGCAGCAGCGAGGGCAGCCTCGGTACCGGCGTGGCCGCCGCCGATCACGATTACGTCAAATCGCTCGCTGAAACGCATCACGCTTCAATCCACTGGCCTTTTCTAAGTAGGCGCGTACTGTAGACGGGACGTCGCCAAAGTGCCAGGACCCGGCTGGTCCGGGCGGCCTCTTACCAATGTATTGTATGGGAGTCCCGCCGCGTTCGGGAGCACCAGGCCGCACCACGCACACTTATACGTCATCCCTGGGAACGGCGTGCTGCAGCGCTTATGCCGGGCGCCCTTCCACGGCCACCGGGATGCCAGCGAATTGATTGCGCCAGGCCTTGGGTCCCGTCTCATGCACGGATTCCCCAGCGGAGGTTACCGCCACCGTCACCGGCATGTCGCGCACCTCGAACTCGTAAACGGCTTCCATGCCGAGTTCGGGAAACGCGACCACGCGGCTGGCGCGAATGGCATTGGACACCAGGAACGCGGCGCCACCCACGGCGATCAAGTACGCCGAGCGATGCTTGGCGATGGACGCGACGGTTTCCGGACCGCGTTCGGCTTTGCCCACCATGGCGAGCAGTCCCGACTTCCCGAGCATGGTCTCGGTGAATCGATCCATGCGGTTCGCAGTGGTAGGACCTGCCGGTCCGACGACCTCCGTGCCTACCGGATCCACGGGCCCCACGTAGTAGATCACCCGCCCGGTAAAATCCAGGCCGTCGGGCAAGGGTTCGCCCGCATCCAACAGTGCGCAGATGCGCTTGTGCGCGGCGTCCCGACCGGTCAACAGCTTGCCCGATAACAATAAGCGTTCGCCCGGCTTCCAGCTTGCGATTTCCGCACGCGTCAAACCATCAAGGGAAACGCGCCGCGCACTCGCGTCCGCGACCCATGCGACCTTCGGCCACAGGTCGAGATTGGGCGGTTGGAGCACGGCCCGTCCCGAACCGTCCAGGTTAAAGTGAATGTGGCGAGTCGCGGCGCAGTTGGGGATCACCGCGACCGGCAAGGATGCCGCATGTGTCGGATAGTCGAGCACCTTGACGTCGAGCACCGTGGTCAACCCGCCGAGACCCTGCGCGCCGATGCCCAGTGCATTCACGCGCTGATAGATTTCCAAACGCAATTCCTCCAGCTTCGATTTCGCCCCGCGCACGATGAGTTCGGCGATGTCGATTGGGTCCATCAATGATTTTTTGGCCAGCAACATGGCCTTCTCGGCGCTGCCGCCGATGCCCACCCCGAGCATGCCGGGCGGACACCAGCCGGCACCCATCTCCGGCACCATGTCCAATACCCAGTCAGCCACCGAATCCGAGGGGTTCAACATGGCAAACATGGATTTGTTCTCGGATCCCCCGCCCTTGGCCGCCACCGTGATCTCGAGCATGTCCCCGGGTGCTAATTCCGTGTGGATCACCGCCGGTGTGTTGTCCCGCGTATTGACGCGTTTGAATGCAGGATCGGACACGATGGAAGCACGCAGCTTGTTGTCGGGGTTCAGGTAGGCGCGGCGTACGCCCTCATTGATCATGGCATCGAGATCGCGTTTTGCATCCCAAGTCACTCCCATGCCCACCTTGACGAATACCACCACGATGCCGGTGTCCTGACAGATGGGACGATGACCTTCCGCGCACATGCGTGAGTTGGTGAGAATTTGCGCGATCGCGTCGCGCGCCGAGGGGCTTTTCTCGACCGCGTACGCACGGCCCATGGCTTGAATGAAATCGGGCGTGTGGTAGTAGGAGATGTATTGCAGGGCATCGGCAACACTCGCAATGACATCATCTTCGCGGATCACGGACATGGTGTTTCTCAGCGGCTAAAGAAGAACTGGGCCGCAAATCTACCAACTCGCGGGCTCGCATGGGTAGCGAATCGCTACACTAGCCACGAAGAAGCGGAGAATTGCATGCGGCTTGTGTGGACGGCTCTCATCTGCGGCGCTTTGAGCTGGTGCGGCCGCGTGTCGGCCGCCGCCGCTCCCTTGGTTTTACAGGAATGCCGCCTCGAGCATCCGCTGCGCATCAGTTCCATCGCTGCGCGCTGCGGCAGCCTCGCGGTCCCGGAAAATCCGGCCAGCCCTGACGGCGCATCCATCGACCTGCACGTCGCCGTGGTGCCCGCGCTCAATCGACGCTCAGCGGCGGCGCCGCTTTTCATACTCGCGGGCGGACCCGGACAAGCGGCCACGGACCTGTACACGAGCTATGCGAGCGCGTTCGCGCGCGTTAACCGCAACCACGCTATCGTGCTGGTGGATCAGCGCGGCACGGGGCGCTCCGCACCGCTGTCCTGCAATTACCCCGATGACTGGCGGGGCGACGCGGACGACATGCAGCGACTGTGGCAGGCAACCCGCGCGTGTCTCGCCAAGTTCGGCGATCGAGTGCGCTATTACACCACCAGCATAGCCGTCGGCGATCTCGATAAAGTCCGCGCCGCGCTTCGGTATTCGACCATCGATCTGTACGGTTCGTCATACGGCACGCGGGTGGCGCAGCTCTACATGCGGCGTTATCCGCAGTCGACGCACGCGGTGGTGCTCGACGGCGTGACCTATCCCGAACAAGCCATCGGGCCGGATACGCCATCCGACGGGGAGCGCGCCTTGAACCTCATCGTGGCGCGCTGCGAGCACGCACCCGACTGCGCGGCGGCCTATCCCGACTTGCGGCACGATCTCGACGGGTTGCGCCACCGATTCGGCCCCGACAAGCAGACACTCGATCTCTCCGATCCGAGCAGCGGTCTCCCGCTGCAGATCCAGTTCAATCGCAACGTGCTGAACGCGGCGTTGCGCTTTCTCTCGTATAACTCCACCGAAGCCGCGCTCTTGCCGACGCTCCTGCATCAGGGAGCGATTGGAAATCTGGCGCCGCTCGCTTCCCAGACCATCATGATGTCGCGGCAAATTTCCGATCAGCTCACGAGCGGCATGCAGAACAGTGTCGTGTGCAGTGAAGATGAGCCGCTGTTTGCCGCCTCTGCCCTCGATCGTCAACGCATCGCGCAAACCTATCAGGGATCGGATCAATTGGACGCCCTGGCGGAGATCTGCAAGGTCTGGCCGCGAGGTCCCGTGGATCCGGACTTGCACAGCGCGTTACACAGCGACGTTCCCACCCTCCTCTTGTCCGGCGAGGCCGACCCGGTGACGCCTCCCAATGACGCGCTGCGCGCCGCGCAAGGCCTCAAGCACCACCGGAATCTCGTACTGGACGGCGAGGGTCATGGTCAAGTCGCGACCGCGTGCATCCCGAAATTGATGGCGGCATTCTTGGAGAACCCGGATCCGGAGACGCTCGACGCGGATTGCCTCAAACAGCATCGGCCGGCGGCATTCTTTGTCGGATTGACCGGACCCACGCCGTGATCGAAGCGAATTCGCTCTGCAAGCGATTCGGCAACGTCGATGCCGTCAGCGACGTGTCCTTCACCGCGCGCGACGGTGAGATCACCGGGCTACTGGGACCCAACGGTGCCGGGAAATCGACTTGCCTGCGCATGCTGTACGGCGTGCTGACACCCGACAGCGGCAGCGCCCGCATCGACGGCATCGATATACGCGGCGAAACCTCGGCCGCGCGCGCTCACTTGGGCGTATTGCCGCATGCGGCCGGTCTTTACAATAATCTTACCGCTCGCGAGAACATCGATTACTTCGGGGCGCTGCAAGGCATCAGGCGCGAAGAGTCGCACCGGCGCGCGGCTAAACTTGCGCGCGCGCTCGGCATGGAGACGTTCATCGACCGCCGCGTCAAGGGATTCTCGCAGGGCCAACGGATCAAGGTGGCGCTCGCGCGCGCGCTGGTGCACGACCCAGGGAATCTCATCCTCGATGAACCCACCAACGGGCTCGACGTCATGGCCATCCGTAGCTTGCGCGAAATGCTTCATGCCTTGAAAACCCTGGGCCGCTGCATTTTATTTTCCTCACATGTCATGCAGGAAGTTGCTGCGCTCTGCGACCGTATCATCATCATCGGGGGGGGCCGCGTGCTCGCGGACGGCACGCCGCAGGCGATTCGAGAAGCAAGCGGCTCGCAGACGCTGGAAGAAGCGTTTCTGAACGTGCTCGGGAACTCCGAGGGAGTCAGCTGATGCGCGCGCTGCTCACCGTGTTCGCCAAGGAATTCCTGGAGAACTTGCGCGATCGCCGCACATTGATCTCGGCGCTGCTGTTCGGGCCCCTGTTCGGACCGCTGCTGTTCGGAGCCATGGTGTCGAGGATGCTCAATCAGAGCGTCGCCGAATCGGACGAGCCGCTGCATCTCACCGTTTCCGGTCGCGACCACGCACCCGGGCTGGTGCGCTATCTCGAATCACAGGGCGTCCAGCTCACGTTCGCGTCGTTTTCGGAAAGCGCGGCCCGCGATGCGGTGCGCAGCGGCGCCGCGCAGGTAGTTTTGATCCTGCCGATGGATTACGGGCCTCGGTTCGCAGCGGCACTGCCGGCGCCCGTGTTACTCGTGGCGGACAGCGCCGACTCACAAACGAGAAAAAGCGCGGACCGCGCGCGGCTATTGTTGGGAGCCTACGGCAGCGGCGTCGCACAGCTACGCCTGCAAGTCAGAGGCGTGAGTCCACTTCTTGCGATGCCGGTGGCCGTGAATGAGATGGACGTGGCCACGCCCGCCGGGCGCGCCGTGGTGGTGCTGGGATTCATGACCTATTTCGTGTTGTTCGCCGTGCTGATGGGCGGGTTGTACCTCGCCATCGATTCGACCGCCGGCGAGCGCGAGCGAGGGTCGTTGGAAGCGCTGCTCAGTCTGCCGGTGGCCCGCGGGAGCTTGGTTGGAGGGAAGATTTTGGCGACGTGCGCGTACATGTGCTTGTCGCTTGCCATCAGCCTCACCGCGTTCGTGTTCGTGTTTCGCTTCGTGCCTCTCGAACGACTGGGCATGAGCGCCAATTTGGGGGTAAGCACTGCCTTGGCGTTTTTTGCCATATGCCTGCCGTTCGTCCCGTTGGGCGCTGCCTTGATGACTTTCGTCGCTTCGTTCACCCGCAGCTACCGAGAGGCACAGACCTATCTGACGACGGTGCTGCTCGTTCCCACTTTACCTATCGCCTTCGCAAGCATTTATTCGCTTAAACCGACGAGATCGCTGATGTTCATCCCTTCGCTGAGCCAACATTTGTTGATGACCAGTGTGCTCAAGGACGAACCCATTGCGATAGTCGACGTCGTGGCCTCCGCCGGGTCATCGGCGCTATTCGCCCTCCTGTTGTTCGTGCTCACCGCCAGGCACTGGCGCCGGGAAACCATGCTTGGCTAGAGAGGGCATTCGCCTATTTCTGGATGAACATTACGGTTTCCCCATATGGCGATTTCGCTGTTTAACGGGTATAAAGTTTGTAGGGCCGGTGAATATTGGGATTCGGGGGCTGTGATGACCAAGTCGGCGTGCGCGCTTAACAAATTCTGGAGTTTGTTGACGGTCGTGGCTCTTTCGTCCGCAACCATGCTTTGGTTGTTCTGGCATTACCCGGTGGGTACTGGAATTGCTACTTTAGGTGTACTAACGGCCTTCGCCGTGCTGATCCGAGTGGCCCGCTCCATCGACACCGACAGCATGCCGGAGCTGGAACACGGTAAACAGGGTGCCTAGCGCGCCGCGGGTCTGGGGCATCCAGCAGTCCTGACCGCGCGATTTCGCGGGCTATTTCCCGATACAGAAGCTGCCGAAGATTTCGCCGAGCAAATCCTCGCTCGTAAAGTCGCCCGTAATTTCGCTCAAATTGCGCTGCGCAAGCCGCAGATCCTCGGCGAACAGTTCGAATGCTTCGGTTGTGCGCAAGGTCTCCGCCGCACGCCGCACCAGATCCGTTGCACGGCCCAAGGCATCGAGGTGTCGGCGGCGCGCCGAGAAGACACCGGCCTCGCCATTGTGATATCCCGCACTCGTCTTCAAATGTGTGCGAAGCAGATCGAGGCCCGCGCCGGTATGCGCGCTCACGAACAGCCGCGTAACACCCCCGCTTGACTCGACGCGCGGCGCTAGCCTAAGGAGATCGATTTTATTGTTGATCCAGGTTACGGGGACGGTGGGCGGCAGCGCCTCCAGTTCCTCCGGCAGAACGTGATCGGCGAGCGTCGCATCCTGCACGTAGAGCACTCGATCGGCGCCCCGCAGCTCCGCCCTGGCACGGCGAATACCTTCCGCTTCCACCACATCGGCGGCCGCGCGCAATCCTGCCGTATCGATGAGATTGACCGGCAAGCCGTCCAAGTGCACCTGTTGCCGCAGCACATCGCGCGTCGTACCGGGTAAGGGCGTGACGATGGCAATGTCAGCGCCGACCAGTCGGTTGAGAAGGCTGGATTTGCCGGCATTGGGTTTGCCGGCGATCACCACGTTCAGTCCCTCGCGCAGCAGTGCGCCCTGGTGGGCGGCTGCGGTGATGGACTCGAAGGCAGCGAACACCTGCGACAATCGGCCCTGCAGTGCGTTGTCCGAGAGAAAGTCGATTTCCTCGTCGGGGAAATCGATGGCCGCTTCGACATAGGCACGTAATTCAGTGAGTTGCGATTGCAGGCCGTGAATGTGCGCCGAGAATTCGCCCTGCATCGACCGGATTGCCGCCCGCGCAGCCGCCGCGGTTCCTGAATCGATCAGGTCGGCGACGGCCTCCGCCTGAGCGAGGTCCATCTTGCCGTTCAAGAAGGCGCGCTCGGTGAACTCGCCGGGACGAGCCATCCTTGCTCCCAGCGCAAGCGCGCGTTGCAGCAGCTCGTCCAAGATGAGCGCTCCTCCGTGACCCTGCAGCTCCAACACCGGCTCACCCGTGTATGAGCCCGGTGCCGGAAAATACAGGGCCAGCCCCGCATCCAACGTCGCGCCGTCCGCGTCCAGAAAACGTCGCAAGCAGGCGATGCGCGGAGGGGGAATCGCGCCGAGAATCTCGGCGGCGATGCGCGGCGTCTCGGCACCGGACAGCCGGATGATCCCGACGGCACCGCGACCCGCGGGAGTGGCGATGGCGACGATGGTATCGGGTATACCGTAGGGCGGCGGTGTCACCTTAGAATCCCTGCGCCTTGCCGGCGATCTTACGATCGCTGCTTGGCCGCCTCAGCCTGGACCACTTGATTCACGCGCCACTGCTGCACGATGGAGAGCACGGTGTTGGTCAACCAATACAGCACCAATCCCGACGGAAACCACGCCATCATGGCCGTCATGACCAACGGCATGAACTGCATGATCTTGGCTTGCATGGGATCCGGCGGCGCCGGATTCAGTTTGAACTGAGCGAACATCGCGCCGCCCATGAGCAACGGCAACACGAAGTATGGATCGCGCGAGGACAAATCATTGATCCACAGCAGGAAGGGCGCTTGCCGCATCTCCACGCTCTCCAGCAGGACCCAATAGAAAGAAATGAAGAACGGGATCTGGACCACCATCGGTAGGCAACCCGCCAACGGGTTTATCTTTTCACGCTTGTATAGCTCCATCATCGCGCGCCCAAGCTTCTCGCGGTCATCCTTGTAGGTTTCCTGAATCTGTTTCATGCGCGGTGCAATCGCGCGCATCTTGGCCATGGAACGGCCGCTCGCTTGGCTCAACGGATAGAACAGCAATTTGATGAGGGCGGTGACGATGATGATGGCCCATCCCCAATTGCCCACGAGGCCGTAAACCCATTTGAGCGTGACGAAAAGCGGATGGGCGAGAACCGTGAGCAACCCGTAATCCGCCGTCAGGTCCAATCGAGGTCCGGCGGCCGCCAGCTGCGTCTGCAGCTTGGGCCCTACGAACAACGTCTCGTGAAACGCGGCTTTCGCGCCCGCTGGAATGGAGAGCATCGGTCCCGTCGCGCTCAACAGATATTGTTGGCCCTGGACTTGCAGCTGAACCTTGTTCGCAAAACCTGCCTCGGGAACGATAGCCGAGACGAAATGGTGCTGCAGCGATGCGATCCAACCGTTGGTTACGACTTCCGAGAATTTGCTGTCCGCCTCGTTCTCGACTTTGAGGTCGCGGGCTTTGGTGCCGTCGTAGACCGCGGGCCCCTTGAAGGAGTAGGTCTCGACATCGAAATAGGACCGCGACGCGTGTACCCAATGACGCAAGAACTGAGAGTAAGCAGCCAGACTGCGCGCAGCGCCGCCGTCGTTCTGCACGTCGTAGGTGAGGTCGATCGCGTACCCGCCGCGTTTGAAGATGAAGGTTTTCGTGACGGTGAGCCCGTGGCCATCGGACCATGTGAGCGGGACGCGCAGCTCGTCGGCGCCGGCGGCGAGTGCGTAGGATTTTTCCGCCGACGTCCAGACCGCCAGATGCGTGGGCGCCGCTTCGCCCGCTGCGCCGGTGAGGCCGCTCTGCAGCACGTATGACGAGTCGCCGGGCGCATTGTCGAATAAACGAACCGGAATATTGGGTGTGTCCTTGTGCAACGGGTATTGCAAGAGGTCGGCGCGATCGAGCTCGCCGCCTTTCAAGTTGATGGCCATATCGAGAACATCGGTGACGACATGCACCGGCTCCGCGGTCTGCGCCGCGCCTGTGTCCGTGTCCGCCGCGCGGGTATCCATGGGTGCGGGTGCCGCCGTACCGCCCAGTGGTACCGCGGGCTGCTGCGCCGCTGCGGACGGCGTGGTTGCAGCCGCTCCGGCCGCGTTCTGCGCCGGCGCATTCGCCAGCGGCACGGAATCGCCCAAGGAGTTCGGAGCGGCACCGCCAATGGTCGATTGCGCCGATCCCGGTGTCGATGCGGGATAGTCCTTCATCCACGCTTCGTAATTGAGGAACAGGATGGCGGCAAGCGCGACCCAAAGCATGACGCGGGTATTAGGCATTGATTTTTCTCTTGTCCGGCACAGGGTCATAGCCACCCTCTGCAAAGGGGTGGCAGCGCAGGATACGGCGCAGCCCGAGGCAGGTTCCGATGAAGGCGCCATGGCGTTCGATCGCCGTGTGGGTATAGCAGGAACAGCTGGGGTAAAAACGGCAGCGAGGACCCAACATCGGGCTCAAGACAAGCTGGTAGGCGCGAATGGTCCACATCATGAGTTGGCGCATAGCTCTACCATCGCTGCGTGATGTTCTTCCAATGTTTCTCGAGACTGGCTCGAAGCTCTTGCGGTTGCGCGAGCCGCGCCGCGTCGCGTGCCGACACTGTGACGTCGACCGGCGGCAACACATGTTGGTTCAGGCGAAACGACTCGCGCGCGAGTCGCTTGATCCGATTGCGTGCCACGGCAGTGCCAAAGGTGCGCGTCGCGATCGCCAGACCTAAACGTGCACAATTTTCATGATTGGCTAGGACCGACAAACTGAAATACGCATCGCTCAACTTTCTACCGCGCCGCCCAACAGCACGAAACTCAGCCGGCAGGTGTAAACGCTTGCGCGGCTCGAAAGTCAGCCTCTTGATCAACTTGGGGATCGTTAGGAAATCCTGCGCAATGCGTCAGGGGCAAAGGCGCTTGCGGCCCTTCGCACGGCGGCGAGCCAGCAATCGGCGGCCGCTCTTGGTGGCCATACGCGCGCGAAAGCCATGCGTTCGAGCACGATGCAAATTGCTGGGATTAAAAGTACGTTTCATAGCGCAACTTCAGGATAAAACTACGGGTCAAATCAATGCACTGCGAGATTCGCGAAAGGCGGCAAGGGTACTGAGCATGGGTGAATGTGTCAATAGACGCACCACCAACTTGGAGCTAGACTCCCTGCCCTTTCGTCTATTCTGCCCCGTTGCCGCCAATCTTAGGAGAGCGCTCTTGTCGGAGTCGCTATGGAACCGCTGTCTGCGCGTGCTCGAGAGCGAACTTCCGATGCAGCAGTTCAATACGTGGGTGCGACCCCTCCAAGCGATTGAGCGCGACGGCCAGTTGCGGCTGTTGGCGCCGAACCGATACGTGATCGAGTGGCTGGGGGAGAACTCGCTAGCGCGCATTCGTGAGCTAGTGCAGGCGTTTGCCGAGGGTGCCGCGCCGGATTTAGTGCTCGACGTGGGAACTCGCGCGGGCGTGGCGCCGGGCGCTCCGAGCGTCAACAGCGCGGCGGACGTTGCCAACCAGGCGGCCGCGCGATCGCGCCGCTTGGCGCCCAGTGTGTTGGGCGGCAGGATCAATCCGGATTTTACGTTTGCGAGTTTCGTTGAGGGCAAGAGCAACCAACTGGCCAAGGCCGCCGCCATCCAAGTCGCCGGAAATCCGGGCAAAGCCTATAACCCATTGTTCATCTACGGGGGCGTCGGCCTGGGTAAGACGCACCTCATGCACGCCGTCGCGAACAATCTCAAGGAGCGCAATTCGGATGCCCGCTTGGCGTACGTGCACAGCGAACGTTTCGTCGGTGACATGGTGAAGGCCTTGCAGCACAACACGATCAACGATTTCAAAACAGCGTACCGCTCGTTGGATGCGCTGTTGATCGACGATATTCAGTTCTTCGCCGGCAAGGAGCGGTCTCAGGAGGAGTTTTTTCACACGTTCAATGCCTTGCTGGAGAGTCAGCAACAGGTAATCCTTACTTGCGATCGGTATCCCAAGGAAGTTGACGGACTCGAGGAGCGCTTGAAATCGCGCTTTGGCTGGGGTCTGACGGTGGCCATCGAACCACCCGAACTGGAAACGTGCGTGGCGATCCTGATGAGCAAGGCAGCCATGTCGAACGTGGATTTGCCGGAGGAAGTGGCGTTCTTCGTTGCGAAGCGCATCCGCTCGAACGTCCGCGAACTGGAGGGCGCATTGCGGCGAGTAGTGGCGACGTCTCACTTCACGGGTCGCCCGATCACGTTGGAGTTCGCCAAGGAAGCGCTGCGTGACCTATTGGCGCTTCAAGAAAAGTTGGTAACGGTCGAAAATATCCAAAAGACGGTCGCCGAATACTACAAAATCCGCATTGCTGATTTGTTGTCGAAGCGGCGCAGCCGCTCCATCGCTCGGCCGCGACAAGTAGCAATGGCGCTGGCGAAGGAATTGACCAATCACAGCTTGCCGGAGATCGGGGATGCGTTTGGCGGTCGAGATCACACCACCGTGCTGCATGCATGTAGGCGCGTCAAGGAGTTACGCGAGTCGGAACGCCGGATCGGCGAGGATTATATGAACCTGTTGAGAACCCTGGCTGGATAGGGCAGTACAACCTGTGGACGAAGCTGTGGATAAAGATATGCACAGGTCCGCGACAGGTTGCGAACGTTCGTCCGACAGGAGTCACGCAGGGTTTTGATGGTTATAAGGGCCTGATTATTAAGAGGATTGTGGTGTTATACAACAATATACGCGCCATCATAATCATAGTAATAGTCTGGTTTAAGAATTCTGAATTTAAGAATGGCGGACGGGTAAGTTCATGAAATTGACGGCTGAGCGAGAGAAATTATTGGCGCCTTTGCAGGCGGTGATCGGAGTCGTGGAGCGTCGCCAAACCATGCCCGTGTTGGCGAACGTACTGCTTGGGGTGCGGCAGGGACAGTTGTCGATTACGGCTACCGATCTCGAAGTGGAACTGGTGGCCGCGACGGAAGTGGCGGTGCAAGAAGCCGGCGACATCACGGTACCCGGCCGTAAATTCTTGGATATTTTGCGCGCACTGCCCGACAAGGTGTCGGTTGCGTTGGGATTGGAAGGCGAAAAGGTCGTCATCAAAGCGGGCCGTAGCCGGTTTAGCCTGGCGACGTTGCCGGCGGCGGAGTTCCCGGTGATCGATGACATCAATTCGCAACAAATGGTGCAGATCCCCCGCAAGGAACTGCTGCGCCTACTCGAGAAAACACATTTTTCGATGGCCCAGCAGGACGTCAGGTATTACCTGAACGGTATGCTGCTGGAAATCGATGCATTTTCACTGCGGGCCGTCGCTACCGACGGTCATCGGCTCGCGCTATGCGAAACGGCGCTGGCGGCCAAGGCGAAGACCTCGCAACAAGTGATCGTCCCACGGAAGGGCGTGCTGGAGCTGCAGCGCGTGCTGACCGAGGAAGGGACCGCCGATCTAGCGATCGGTACCAATCATGTTCGTGCTCAGATCGGAGCAATTCGATTCACATCAAAGCTGATTGACGGCAGATTCCCGGAATATTCTCGAGTCATCCCGGCTGCGGCGCCGAATGCGATTCGGGCCGATCGCGATGTGTTGCGCCAGGCCCTGCAACGCACGGCGATCCTGTCGAACGAGAAATATCGGGGCATTCGGATCACCGTCAAAAAGAACATGCTGATGGTGCAAGCTCATAATCCGGAGCAGGAAGAGGCCGAGGAAGAGATCGAGGTGAACTACGACGGTAACGATCTCGAGGTCGGGTTCAATGTGAATTACCTTCTAGACGCGCTATCAGCCATCGATGGGCAAGAAGTTGAGCTGGGCCTTACCGATAGCAATAGTAGTTGCCTGATTCGTTCCCCGGGTAATGCCACGGCCCGCTATGTCGTCATGCCCATGAGGTTGTAAGGCCATGACGCTTCGGCGGGTACAGGTGTCGGAATTCCGGTGCCTGCGGTCTGCCGGACTTGATCTCGATCCGGAATTGACCCTCATCAGTGGCCCGAACGCCTCGGGTAAAACGAGCCTCTTGGAGTCCATCTACGTTTTGGGGCGGGGTCGCTCATTTCGAACGCGCCGTCTGGATAATCTCATTCATACGGGTAGCGAACGTTTCACCCTATACGGTCAGCTGGATCTGCCGGAACGTCGTACTGGGCTCGGCGTCGAGGGGTCGGCTCAGGGGATCCGCGCGAAATTGAGCGGGGAGCGCGTGTCCTCGCTTGCGGAGCTGGCTGCGGTACTTCCGGTGCAGATTATAGATCCCGAAGTACATCGGCTGATCGAGGAGGGTCCGAGCCGCCGTCGCCGATTTCTCGATTGGGGGGTGTTCCACGTGGAACATCAATTCGTCGATCGATGGCAGCGATATCAAAAGGTCCTGAAGCAGCGAAACGCTGCCCTCAAGGCCAGGCAGCCGCACGCTGCGGTCTCTGCTTGGGACGGGGACTTCATAAGATTGGGGGAATACATTCACGACGCCCGCGTCCGATACGTTGCGGAGCTTACCCAGAACGCGCGCGACATTGCCCAGAGACTGTTGGGCATGGAGCTTCATTTGAGCTATCGGTCGGGGTGGGGCCGGGAATTGAGCTTGGGTGAGGCGCTCAAGGGCAGTTGGAGCCATGACCAGGAAGCCGGGATAACCCAGGTGGGTCCTCACCGCGCGGAGCTGGGAGTACGTCTGAATGGCTCGCATGTAAAGGATCGAATATCGCGCGGCCAACAGAAATTGCTGGCAGCCGCTCTTCTGATGGCTCAACTGAGTCTTTTTCCGAAAGGTGCATTGATCCGTCCGATACTGTTATTGGACGATCCGGCGGCGGAGTTGGACAGCGAGCGCCTGTTTTGTCTCATTCGCGAAGTGAGCCACCAGTCTGTGCAGCTAGTGGTAACCAGTCTTAGCGCCGACTTCAATGCATTCGGGTCACCGGGTCGACGCTACCTCATCAATGCGGGAAGCGTCGCTCCATCTGAGTAGTCCGATGTTTCACGTGGAACACTAGTCCCCGCTCATCACGCGGGAATCGGCGGATCACGGGATCGCCCGTCCGGCGGTGATCGTTATTCAGTTCCTTAACAAAGATATATAAATCAATAAGTTATCCGAGGTGCTCCGGGACATTCCAGTGCGCGGTCAATCGACCTCGCGCCAAGCGAGCCGTCTCGCCAATACAGCGGTTTTCGATGGAATGGAATCGGCGCCGGCCACATGCGGATTCCGACCTTCTAGACCCTTGGTAAGAGCATGATTTAACGAGCTTTTTTTGGGGCCGGTAATTCACTGACAGGGGCCGGAAAATGCTAGAATGGCAGGTCGCAAATTAGGATCCATTATGGCTCAGAACGATGTCTACGATTCCACCAAGATCAAAGTCTTAAGGGGCCTCGACGCCGTTCGTAAGCGGCCCGGAATGTACATCGGCGATACCGACGACGGCAGCGGATTGCACCACATGGTTTTCGAAGTGGTGGATAACGCGATCGATGAAGCGCTTGCGGGATATTGCGATCGCGTCGTGGTGACCATTCACGCGGATGAATCCGTGACGGTCTCCGACAACGGGCGTGGTATTCCGGTCGACATCCACAGCGAAGAGGGCATCTCGGCAGCGGAGGTCATCATGACCGTGCTGCATTCCGGCGGTAAGTTCGACGACACGTCTTACAAGGTCTCCGGCGGTCTGCACGGTGTCGGCGTGTCGGTGGTGAATGCACTTTCCGATTTCCTCGAGTTGAATATACGTCGCGATGGAAAGCTGCATCGGCAGGAATACCGCTTGGGCGAGCCGCAGGCGCCGATGGTTGCCGTCGGTGACACGAACGAGCGTGGGACCACGCTGCGCTTCAAGCCGAGCGCGCGGATATTCACGAACATCTCTTTCAACTACGACACGCTGGCGAAGCGACTGCGCGAATTGTCGTTCCTGAATTCCGGTGTAAGAATCGAGCTGATCGACGAGCGCGACGAGAAATCCGAAATCTTTCAACACGAAGGCGGTTTGAAGGCGTTCGTCACTCACCTGAATCGAAGCAAGACGGCGATTCATCCCACCGTACTGTGGTTCCAAACTCGCGACGGCAACACGCAAGTCGAAGTCGCCATGCAATGGAACGATTCGTATCAGGAAAGCATGTATTGCTATACGAACAACATTCCGCAAAAAGACGGCGGCACGCACCTTGCCGGCTATCGCGCCGCTCTGACGCGTACGCTCAACAACTACATTGAAAAAGAACTCGCCGCCAAAAAAGAAAAGATCGCCACCACGGGCGATGACTCCCGAGAAGGGCTCACGGCGATTTTGTCGGTGAAGCTGCCGGACCCCAAGTTCTCGTCGCAAACCAAGGATAAATTGGTTTCATCGGAAGTGAAGGGCGTCGTGGAGTCGGCCGTAGCCGCGCGGCTGGAAGAGTTCCTGATGGAGCATCCGCAGGAGGCGCGCGCCATCGTCAATAAAATCCTCGAGGCCGCTTATGCGCGCGAGGCTGCACGCAAGGCCCGCGAAATGACTCGGCGCAAGGGCGCGCTTGATATCGCCGGCTTGCCCGGCAAGCTGGCCGACTGCCAGGAAAAGGATCCCGCGCTTTCAGAAATGTTCCTGGTCGAGGGCGATTCCGCAGGCGGCTCCGCGAAACAGGGCCGCGATCGCCGCACGCAGGCCATCCTCCCGCTCAAGGGTAAGATACTCAACGTGGAGAAGGCGCGCTTCGACAAGATGTTGGCGTCCGCGGAAGTGGGCACGCTCATCACCGCCTTGGGTTGCGGCATCGGACGCGACGATTTCAACGTCGACAAACTGCGGTATCACCGCATCATTATCATGACCGATGCGGACGTCGACGGGTCGCATATCCGCACGTTGTTGTTGACGTTCTTCTACCGTCAGATGCCCATATTGATCGAACGCGGTCATATCTATATCGCGCAGCCGCCGCTGTACAAAGTCAAGAAGGGCAAGCAGGAAACCTACGTCAAAGACGATCTGGAGCTCAATGCGTTGTTGCTCAACACGGCCGTCGAGGGTGCAGCGCTGCATGTGAATGCGGACGCGCCACCGCTATCGGGGCTCGGGCTGGAATCGCTCGCCAGAAAGTATGTGGAAGTGCAGGCCATCGTGCATCGGTGGGCGCGCCGTTACGATGAGCGCTTCTTGGAGCAATTGCTCTACGTCCCCAAGCTCTCCACCGATTCCTTCGATCGCATCGACGAGCTGCGGGATTGGTGCCGGAATTTGGAACTGCGATTGAATGGTCTCGACGACGTGTCGCGGCGTTATCGCGTTACCGTCGAAACATTGGCCGCGGGAGGGCACCGCATCGATCTCCAGCGGTTCGAGCACGGGTTGAGTTCTGCGAAACACATACCGCGGGAGTTCTTCGACTCGGCGGAGTATCTGCGGATTGCCGAACTTGCTCAGACCTTGAGTGATCTGATGGGCCCGGGCGCATTCATCATCCGCGGCGATGAACGGCAGGATGTGGCGAGTTTCAAGGTAGCGATGGGGTGGCTGTTCGAACAGGCCAAGAAAGGTCAGAGCATCCAGCGCTACAAAGGTTTGGGCGAAATGAACGCCAGCCAGTTATGGGACACGACCATCAACCCGGATACTCGCCGCCTGATGCAGGTGCGCATCGAAGATGCCGTCGCGGCCGACGATATCTTCACGACGTTGATGGGCGATGCGGTGGAGCCGCGCCGGGAATTCATCGAGAAGAACGCGCTGCAGGTGTCGAATTTGGATGTGTAGGCGGGCGACCGCCTGAGGGTTAGAGACAAGGGTCCGGCCGCTCGTCAGGCAGTCACTGAAGATGTCCATTTCCAACCCAAAACCGCGTCACACCGTAACGGGTGCCGAGAGGGAGCTGTCCGTCATTCGCCACGGCGGGAAGCGGCGATTCGAACCGGCAAAGTACAGGCATAGGGAATTCCCGTCAGGGTCTCGAAGATAGGCCTCGCGCCACTGCCACCGCTGATCTCTCGGGGCCGAATCGAACACTACTCCGTCGCCGCGAAGCCGTGCGTATACCGCATCGAGATCTTCGCATTCGAAGTAAATGATGCTTCCCGCGTTCGCGGGAACCGACCGCACTAGATGCACCGAAAACGTCGCCCCGCCCTCGGGACATTCGAAGCGCGCGTACTCAGGGAGGCTGCTCACGATCTGCGTGAAACCTAGCCGCTTGTAGAACGCGACGGATCGCTCCACATCGGTTGCGGGCAACGTGATTTGGTTGAGGTTCATGCGATCACTCCCGAAACGAATTCAGGATGCACTGTAACTCCCGGGGCGGATGTTTTCACCATCGTGACGTTGGCCTCGGAGGCTTTAGCTATCCGCCGCCCTCACCCGGCGAACCCCGTGGGTATGCGGGCTCGAGCTTTGGGTATAGTGGGCGCACGATGAGTGCTGGCACGGAACTATCCCTACGCGCCCTGATATTGGGCGTTTTGATCACGCTGGTGTTCACGGCAGCCAACGTCTATTTCGGATTGAAGGCAGGACTGACGTTCGCGACATCGATTCCGGCGGCGGTAATCTCCATGGCGGTGCTGCGCGGGTTCAAGGGCACCACCATTCAAGAAAACAACATCGTGCAGACCGTTGCGTCGGCTGCCGGCACCTTGTCGGCCATCATCTTCGTGCTGCCGGGCCTCGTCATGATCGGATGGTGGACCGGCTTTCCCTATCTGTATTCTTTTGCCATCTGCGCCTTGGGCGGCGTGCTCGGTGTGATGTATTCCATCCCGCTGCGCCGCGCCCTCGTTACCAATTCGGATCTGCCGTATCCGGAGGGAGTAGCCTGTGCCGAGGTTCTCAAGGTGGGCGGTCATGGCGCCGGGGAACAATCGGCGCACGCAGCCGCGATCACCCGTAACGGATTGGTAGGCATTGTCGTAGGCACCGTCGTGTCGAGCGTCTTTGCCGTGGTAATTGCCACGCAGCTGTTCGCGAGCGATGTCGCTCAATATTTCCGGGTCGGAACCAAGGGCGCCGTCACCGGGTACGATTTCAGCCTGTCCTTCGCACTGTTCGCCGTCGGCCATCTCGTGGGTCTTTGGGTGGGCGTCGCGATGTTGGTGGGTGCGCTGATCGCCTGGGGAGGCGCGGTGCCCATTCTCACGAGTCTGCACCCCGTCGCCGGCGCCGCCGCTGCCGTCGGTCAAGCCGTCTGGAGCCACCAAGTGCGATTCGTCGGCGCCGGCACGATCGGCATCGCATCGATCTGGACATTGATCAAGCTGATCAAGCCGTTGAGCCAGGGCCTGCGTGCGGCCATTGGCGCGTCGCGACTGCGTAAAATGTCGAGCGGCATGGCGTTGCCGCGTACCGAGCAGGATATTCCCATCGGCGTCGTCGCAGCCGTGACCCTGGCGTGCATGCTGCCGATCGGCTGGCTGCTCGCGAGTTTCAGCGCGGCGAGCGGTCTCGGCAACCAAACTCTCATTCTCGTGATCGGCGGAATCTTCTACATCGCGTTGATGAGTTTCTTCGTCGCCGCCGTGTGCGGCTATATGGCGGGCCTCATCGGTGCGTCGAACAGTCCCTTGTCCGGTGTCGGGATCTTGGTCGTACTCGGCGCGGCGTTGCTATTGGTGCTGGCGGTGAAGCCTTTCTTGCCTGCCTCGGCCGACGCGGCGCTCGTTGCATTCGCGCTGTTCGTCACGTCGGTGGTTTTCTGCGCGGCAACCATTTCCAACGACAACCTGCAGGACCTGAAAACCGGGCAGCTGGTGGACGCAACGCCGTGGCGACAGCAGGTGGCACTCATCGTCGGCGTCGCGGCCGGAGCCACGATCATTCCACCGATACTGGATCTGTTGAACCACGCCTATGGCTTTGCGGGCGCCCCGGGCGTAAATCCTGCGCGGGCGTTGGCCGCACCGCAGGCGACGTTGATATCGGCATTGGCGCGCGGCGTGATCCAAGGGGATCTTGACTGGAACTTGATCGGCAGCGGCGCGCTCATCGGCGTCGGCGTGATCTTGTTGGACGAAGTCCTGCGCCGATTCAGCGCCATCCATATGCCGCCGCTCGCCGTGGGCCTCGGCATCTATCTTCCGACGGCGACGACGCTGATGATCGTCCTCGGCGCCGTCGCCGGCTGGGCGTACGATCGGCGCGCGGCACGGACGGCCAATCCTGAAGGCACGCGTCAGTTGGGAGTGTTGATGGCTTCCGGCATGATCGTCGGCGAGAGCCTCGTCGGCGTGTTGCTGGCGGCGGCCGTGGTGTTTTCCGGCAAGGCGGCGCCGCTTGCCCTGGTGGGCGGCGAGTTTGCCGACGCCTCGGTCTGGCTCGGCGGCATCGTGTTCGCCGCGTCGATCATCGCACTCTACGCTTGGCTCAACCGTGTGAGCGGTCCGGCGCCTACGGCGCGCGCGCCGAGCTAGGCTAGCGTTCCGCGACGCCGACGAGAATCGCGTCGCGATGTCCCCGAACGCTTTTGGAGGTCCGCGATGATCGAAACACTTCTGAGGTCGCCGACGTTCGTGACGTTCCTGGTCGCGAGCTTCATTCTGGCCATTACGCCGGGACCCGGTGTCGTGTACATCGTAACCCGGACCCTTGCGCAGGGGCGTAGAGCCGGACTGGCGTCGGTCGGTGGAATTGCGCTCGGTAATCTCGGAAATGCCGCAGCGGCTTCCGTCGGCCTCACTGCGCTGCTCTCAATGTCGGCGATGGCCTTTGTCGCCGTCAAGCTGGCCGATGCCGCGTATCTAGTGTTCCTGGGAATCAAGGCGCTGCGTGCGAAGCCGGCCGCCGTGGTTGCATCGTCTCCTGGGCTTAGGCTACCGGCCCGCCTGTTTCGCGACGGCTTCCTGGTCGCCTTGCTCAACCCGAAAACGGCTCTGTTTTTCGCCGCGCTTCTGCCGCAGTTCATCAATCCGGGCGATCCGCGCAATGATTGCGTCATGGTCTTCGACGCATTTGCCACCTAAAATGAGAGGCCTATGAATCAAGTGATCAAATTTCCGGACATGCGCCCGCCGAAATCACGGGCCGCACCGGTGAGCGAGCTGCCCGCACCGGCGCAATATCGGCTATCGTCGCCCGCGATCATAACCGCTGATTCGCGCATTACGCCCAAGCCTGTGGACCGAAAGCGGCTCTTCTTGTGGTTCGGCGTTGCCGTTGCGTTGCATGCGGCGTTACTGTTGGGCATCTGGTTGATGCCGCCGCTGCGACTGAAGTGGGGTCCGTCCCCAGATGCGTGGGTGCAAGTCATCTCGTTGCCGAACAAAGTGCCGCAAGCGCCCCTCGTTGACCCCGTGAAGGTAGAGAAGCCGATTCCGTCGAAAGCCAAGGATCACAAGACTCAGCCGGCGGGTGAGTCGAGTCAGGAGTGATCAAAATGACACTGAGCGCTCGCAATATTCTTCATGCCACGGTAAAGATGGTCACGCCCGGAGTCGATACCGAAGTCGTCGTCGAGCTTGCGCCGGGAATCGAGATCGTGTCGATCATCACTAAAAAAGTCCGCTGAGACTCTTGGGCTCAAGCGGGGCGGCAAAGCGTATGCCGTCATCAAGGCGTCGAACGTGATGATCGGCGTCGACTGAAAGCCGCGGCGGTTGAAGTCGATGCGGAGCGAGCGGCGTGGAAGTCCGCGCTTGCCAAATTACAGGCCCAGCTGGCTGATTGAGACGGACGCCCCGGGTGCGGCGCAGTACCGCCTGCTCGGGGGCATGACGCTCATGACGCCGCTATTTGCGCCAACCCCGCATCGATGGCCTGCCGCGCCTCATCATTGAGCTGCCGAGGTTTTTTTCCGGCCGACGTGATCGGTTCGCCGATCACCACGCGAATCGTCCCGGCCTTCTTCACGAAACCACGGCGCGGCCAAAACTGCCCGGCGTTGTGCGAGAACGGGATCACCAGCTTGCCGGTTGCGGTGGCGAGCAACGCACCGCTGACGCCGAATTTCTTCGTCTCGCCCGCCATGACCCGCGTGCCTTCCGGAAAAACGATGATCCACAGGCCGTCCGCGAGCCGTGCTTTGCCTTGCTCGACGACCTGATTCACTGCGCGGTGGCCCTCGCCCCGGTTGATGGCGATGGGCCTGAGCAGCTTGAGGCCCCAGCCGACGAAGGGTATCCACAACAGTTCACGTTTCAGGACCCAAACATGCGGCGGAAAAATCACGAACTGCGCGATGGTCTCCCACGCCGAGGTGTGGTTGCTCATGACGATGTGATTGCCTGGGGGAATGTGCTCGCGCCCCACGACCGAAAACGTCAAACCGCAGAGGCGCGCCAATACCCAGAACAAGCACCGTGCCCAGAACCGGGCGACGGCGAATTGGAAACGGTATGGCGCCCAGAAGCACAGCGACATGAAGGCGCCGAACACGCAGGCGGAGACCATCATGTAGGTGGTGAACAACAGCGATCGAATTGCCTGCATCGGTGCGGTCAGCCGGGCAGTCGCGACAGGTCCGCGACGCCAGCCAGCAGCGCTTGGACATTGCTCAGCAACGCGAGCCGGTTGTGCCGCACCGTCAGATTCTCGTCCATTACCAAGATTCGCTCGAAGAAATCGTCGACCGCCGCCCGCAGACCGGTCAGCGCAGTCAGCGCATCTACATAGCGTCGTTCCGTGATGGCCTGGTGCACCGAATCGCTCGATTCCTCGAGCACCCGGTGCAGCGCAAGCTCGGCCTCCTCCTTCAGCGCCGCCGCCTGCACCGTCAGGATCGCGCCGGGGGGCGCCTTGCGCAGAATATTCGCGATACGCTTGTTGATGGCAGTCAACACCCCGGCATCCGGCAATAACAAGAACCGCTTGAGCGCTTGCAGGCGAGCTTCTGCATCCAAGGGTGATCGGGGGCGGCCGACGAGAACCGCATCGATCATTTCGGCGGAGGTGCCGTCCGCACGCTCCAGCAACAGACCGCGGAAGCGGTCGGCGATGAAATCGTATACTTCTTCCACCACCCCCGACCGCTGCACGGGTTGATTCGCCGCCGCTTCCTGGAGCAGGTCGAACAAGTCCACGTCCAGCCGGCACTCCAGAATGATCCGTAACACGCCGAGCGCGGCGCGGCGCAGGCCAAACGGATCCTTGGTTCCGGTGGGCCGCTGTTCGATGGCGAAAATTCCGACCAACGTATCGATCTTATCGGCGAGGGCGAGCGCTTGCCCGATCTTGGTTGACGGCAGCGTGTCGCCGGCGTAGCGCGGCTTGTAGTGCTCCTCGAGAGCAAAGGCGAGTTCGGCGGGCTCGCCCTGTGCCTCGGCATAGTATCGACCCATGGTTCCCTGCAGTTCCGGAAACTCGCCCACCATGGCGCTCATGAGGTCTGCTTTGGCCAATTCGGCGGCGCGTCCAACATCGGGTCCAGCACTTATACGTTGGCCGATCAACACGGCTAATCTCTTTACCCGCGAGGTCTTATCGGCATAGCTTCCCAGTTTGGTCTGAAAGGTCACTTCGCTCAAGCGCTCTGCGAGTGCATCGAGAGAGACTTTTCGATCCTGCTCCCAAAAGAAAGCGGCGTCGCTCAACCGCGGTCGCACGACCCGCTCGTTGCCCTCGCGTACCTTGGACGGATCGCGGCTTTGAATGTTGCTGACGGTGACGAAGTCGCCGGTCAGCCGGCCGTCGGCGCCCTCCACCGGGAAGTACCTCTGGTGGTCCTGCACCGTCGCGATCACGACCTCACGCGGCAATGCCAAAAAGCGCTTCTCGAAACGGCCCGCGATGGGCACCGGCCATTCCACCAGCGCAGTCACTTCGTCGAGCAACGCCTCCTCGATCAGGGCAACGCCGCCCGCTTCGGCGGCTACCGCCTTGACGCCGGCGCGAATGATGTCACGTCGCTTGGCGAAGTCGGCGATCACTTTGGCGCGGCGCAATTGGCTCTCATAGGTCTTGGGCGATTTGACGACAATGGGTCGAGGCGCGTGGAATCGATGGCCCACGGTGAGGCGGCCGGACGTCAAACCGAGTACTTCGATGGGAACGACCTCGTCGCCGAACAGCAGGACCACGGTCCGCACGGGCCTCACGAATTCTGCGGCACGCGCGCCCCACCGCATGCGCTTTGCGATGGGCAAGGCGGCGATCGCTTGGCCAACGATCCCACCCAACAGGCTGGCGGTTGCGGCGCCGGGTTCAGTACCGCGAAACGCCAGCCAGGTGCCTTTTTCCGTCGTCAATCGCTCGAGGTCGGCAACCGAAACGCCGCAGCTCTTGGCAAACGCCGTGGCCGCTTGGGTGGGTGCACCCTGCGCGTCGAAAGAACTGGCCACCGGCGGTCCGCGACGCTCTACCCGGCGATCGGGCGCAGACTCCGCGCAGCCGTCGATGCGCACCGCCAGCCGACGCGGCGTCGCGAAGCTGTGCGTCTTACCATGGGGAATGCCTGCGGTGTCGATGCCTTTGAGCAGCCCATCGGCAAGCGCGGTCGACAAGCTCAGCAAGGTGCGCGGCGGCAGTTCTTCGGTGCCCAATTCGAATAACAGATCGCGTGCCGTCATCAGGCGACCTGCAGCGTCGGGTTGCGCTTAAGCAGCGGGAATCCCAGCGCTTCGCGGCTTTCGCGATAGGCCTCGGCGACGCCGCGGGCCAGCGTGCGCACCCTCAATATGAAGCGCTGGCGCTCGGTCACGGATACCGCACGGCGAGCATCGAGAAGGTTGAAGGCATGCGATGCCTTGACCATTTGTTCGTAGGCCGGCAAGACGAGTTTGTCCTCGAGGAGGCGCTGGCAGGCAATTTCGTGGGCATCGAATTGTGTCGACAAGACGTGCGTGTCGGCTTTTTCAAAATTGTAGGTCGATTGTTCGACTTCGTTTTGATGAAACACGTCACCGTAGGTGATGATGCCGAACGGCCCGTCGGTCCAAACGATATCGAAAATGCTTTCTTTGCCCTGGATATACATCGCCAAGCGTTCGAGTCCGTAGGTGATCTCGCCCATCACGGGCCGGCAGTCCTGACCACCGACTTGTTGAAAGTAGGTGAACTGCGAGACCTCCATGCCGTTCAGCCATACTTCCCAACCCAGACCCCAGGCACCTAGTGTGGGGGACTCCCAGTTGTCCTCGACGAAGCGGATATCGTCGGTCAGCAGATCGAAGCCGAGTGAGCGCAGCGAGCCCAAGTAGATTTCTTGAAAATCGTCCGGCGATGGTTTGATGGAAACCTGAAATTGATAGTAATGCTGCAGGCGAAACGGATTATTGCCGTAGCGTCCGTCGGTCGGCCGCCGCGAGGGTTGAACATAGGCGGCGCTCCACGGCTCCGGTCCTATGGCGCGCAGAAACGTCGCCGTGTGAAACGTGCCGGCGCCCATCTCCATGTCGTAGGGTTGCAGAATGATGCATCCCTGCTCCGACCAATATGTCTGTAGCGCGAAGATCAGATCCTGGAAGGTCTTGGGGGGCGCGGGAAGTGCTTTGGCCATCATGTGCTCGTGGGCGTTCGATAACGGCGGCGAGTATAGCGATGCGGCGTGCACGCTGTCCTTGCGTCGGCCAGTTGCATAGGCCGGCGGCGCTCGGCGGCTGCACTCGTTTGGCACATGAGCCGTGTTTGAGCACCAGGTGGTCGCCCTACGTTCCTTCTCGGTGCAAGTGCACTTAATTGGAGCGCCAAAAGCGCGCATTTGCTCCATAATGGGGCGCCGATGCACGCTTCTTGATCGCAAGTACTTGATCCGTATATGGCTCTTCCTGGCACATTAGCTGCATTGTCACAGAATCCGGCGCGCCCGGAACCTAAGAGTTTATTCACCTCGCGAGGACGCCAATGACTCCGGTTGATGTTTTAAAGTTGATTAAAGAAAAAGAAGCGAAATTCGCCGATCTGCGCTTTACCGACACCATCGGCAAGGAGCAGCACGTGACGGTGCCGACGCGTCTCGTCGACGAGGGCTTTTTCAAAGACGGCAAGATGTTCGACGGCTCGTCCATCGCCGGGTGGAAAGGCATCAATGAATCGGACATGATCTTGATGCCGGATCCCGCGACGGCGGTGATCGATCCGTTCTACGAAGAGACGACGGTCAATTTGCGCTGCGATGTGATCGAGCCCATGACCATGCAGGGCTATGAGCGCGACCCGCGTTCGCTGGCGAAGCGCGCTGAGGCGTATCTGAAATCTTCCGGGATTGCGGACTCGGCGCTGTTCGGTCCTGAGAATGAGTTTTTTATTTTTGACAATGTGACGTCGAGTTCCGGCATGAATGGGTGTTCCTACGAAGTGGACTCCTATGAAGGTGCTTGGAATTCCGGCAAGACTTACGAAGACGGCAACAAGGGACATCGCCCCGGCGTCAAAGGCGGCTATTTCCCCGTGCCGCCGGTCGACGCGCAGCAAGACATCCGCACCGCCATGTCGATGGCCTGCGAGGAGATGGGTCTGAAGTTCGAGGTCCATCATCACGAGGTGGCAACTGCGGGCCAAGGCGAGATCAACGTCGCTGCGAACACGCTGACCAAGAAAGCCGACGAGGTCCAGATTCTCAAGTACGCGTTGCAAAACGTTGCGCACGGGTACGGCAAGACGCTGACGTTCATGCCGAAGCCTCTCGTCGGCGACAACGGCAACGGCATGCACGTGCATCAGTCCCTGCAAAAGGAAGGCAAGGCGCTGTTCGCGGGCGACAAGTACGGTGGCCTGTCGGACATCGCGCTCTACTACATCGGCGGCATCATCAAGCATGCTCGTGCTCTCAATGCGTTCACCAACGCGAGCACCAATTCGTACAAACGGTTGGTGCCGGGTTTCGAAGCGCCGGTGAAGCTCGCCTATTCGGCGCGCAACCGCTCCGCGTCCATCCGTATTCCTTGGATCCCCAACCCGAAGGGGCGCCGCATCGAGGTACGCTTTCCGGACGCGACTGGAAATCCGTATTTTGCATTTTCGGCCATGTTGCTGGCGGGACTTGACGGCATCCAGAACAAGATCCATCCCGGCGATCCGGCGGATAAGGATCTATACGATTTGGAGCCCGAAGAGGACAAGAAGATCCCGACGGTTTGTCATTCGCTCGATATGGCGCTCGATTACCTGGATCAGGACAGAGGGTTCTTGAAGGCCGGTGGCGTGTTCACGGACGATCTCATCGATGCGTACATCGAATTGAAGATGAAGGAGGTCACTCGCTTGCGCATGACCACGCATCCGATCGAGATAGAGATGTACTACAGTCTGTGAGTCTCCTTACAGGTGCGTAAGCCATAAGGTGACGGCGGTCACGCCGCCGTCACGCCGTTTTGTGAGCGGGAGGCGATAAGACTATGCTTCGTAGTTATGCACCTTCGACGACTATGGATTGCTCTTGGCCTGTTCGCGGCTTTCGCGGCGGGGGCCGCTGTTATTTACAAGTGGACCGATGCGGACGGCGTGGTGCATTACTCCGATCAGGCGGTCCCTGGGGCCGAAAAGATCATCATATCGTCCACTTCGGCCAATGGTATCGGCCGCACGACGCATGCACCGGCGCCGGCTGCTCCGGCGAAGGCCCCCAGCCGTCTCGACTACAAGGTATTTGCCATCCAGTCCCCGGCCAAGGAACAGGTTTTTTTCGGCGACGAAATCGTGCCGGTTCGCTTAGGACTAGACCCGGCGCTGAAGTCGGACCAGGAAATCATCTGGAATTTGAACGGCACCCCGCTGACGGACCAGGCGCTCGACGCCGTGACCTTTGCCTTGCCGACATTGGCGCGCGGAACGTACGTGATCGCGGCGACCGTCAAAGACACGCTGACCGGCGAAACGCAGACCACGGACAGCGTGACCTTCTACGTAAGACAGCCCTCCTCGTTGGCGCCGTTGAATCCCCTGCACAAGTAGCGACGTTTGTCGCGGCCCGAGCGGATGCGTCGCTTGGCTGCTGAACTGCAAATGCACACGCTCTCCGTCGCGGGGACGGATTTACTCGATGCGCTGGTGACCAGCGTTTTTCTCCTCGAACAAGACTTGACCGTCAGCTACTTGAACGCCGCCGGTCAGACCTTGTTGGGCCTTGGGGCCAATCAGGCGCTCGGCCGGCGTTTCTCCGAGCTGACGCGCGGCGCTGAAACCTTACTCGCGCTTTTCGAACGTGCCCGATCGGGCGGCGAGGGCGTGGTGCAGCGTGAACTAGCCTGGCCCGCACCCGGGGGTGTCGACCGCATTCTCGACTGCGCCGTGACTCAGGTAATGATGGGAAACGCGCCGCAACTTTTGTTGGAAATCGAAGACATTACGCAGCATCGTCGCCTGACCCGAGAAAATGCGCTGTTGGCGCAGCTTGGCGGCAGCCGATTGATGGTCAGACAGCTTGCCCACGAAATCAAAAACCCGCTCGGTGGGTTACGCGGCGCCGCGCAGCTGCTTGAACGCGAACTCTTGGATCCTGCGCTTCGCGAATACACGCGCGTCATCATCAGTGAGGCCGATCGGCTCACGCACTTGCTCGATTCGATGCTGGGCCCCGGCCGCCCGCCCGCGAAACAGCAGGTGAATGTGCATGAGTTGTTGGAGCGCGTCTATCACTTGCTGCGCAGCGAAGCTCCCGAAGGCGTGATCATCGATCGTGATTACGATCCGAGCCTGCCCGCGATCGCGGTCGATCCGAACCACATCATCCAAGCGATGCTGAACCTCGGCCGCAACGCCATTCAAGCACTGTCGGGCGGCGTGCAGTCGCCCCGCTTGGTGCTGCGAACCCGCGCCGCCACCAGCGTCAGCATTGGAGCCAGGCGCCATCGCCTGGTTGCCTCGATTCAATTCGAAGATAACGGACCCGGAGTGCTCCCGGAGATTCGCGACACCATCTTCTATCCGCTCGTCTCCGGTCGCTCGGACGGAACAGGCCTCGGCTTAGGAATCGCTCAAGACCTGGTGAGCCGCCACGGCGGCCTCATCGAGTTCGACAGTGCGCCGGGAAGAACCATTTTCGTGATTTTTCTCCCTATGGATGCAGTATGAATGCAAAGCCTCTGAGCGTTTGGTTGGTCGATGACGATGCGTCCATTCGCTGGGTGCTCGAGAAGGCGCTGAAGGGCAGCGGCATGCTCGCCAAGTGTTTCGACGGCGCGGACAATGCGCTCACCGCGCTGCGTGCCGACGCACCGGATGTGTTGATGACCGACATCCGCATGCCCGGCCGCAGCGGACTCGATCTGCTGAAGGAAATCCAAGTGTCGCGGCCCGGCTTGCCGGTCATCGTGATGACGGCGCACTCGGACTTGGACGCCGCCGTCGCAGCCTACCAAGGGGGCGCGTTCGAGTACCTGCCCAAGCCCTTCGACATCGACAAAGCCGTGGATCTGGTACGCCGCGCCGCGCAGCAAGCGACGGTCTCCACCGACGTCGAGGCCGCGCGCCGCAGCATCCCGGAACTCTTGGGCCAGGCCGCCGCCATGCAGCAAGTGTTTCGCGCCGTGGGCCGACTATCCCGATCCAGCATGACCGTGCTCATCACCGGTGAGTCCGGAACGGGCAAAGAGCTGGTGGCACATGCGCTACATCGCCACAGTCCGCGGTCCAATAAAGCCTTCGTGGCTCTCAACACGGCGGCGTTCACCGCGGATCTGCTGGAGTCAGAGCTGTTCGGCCACGAAAAGGGCGCGTTCACGGGCGCCGATGCTCTGCGCCGCGGCCGCTTCGAACAAGCCGACGGCGGCACGCTCTTCCTCGACGAGATCGGCGACATGTCGCCGGCGCTGCAGACGCGCCTGTTGCGGGTGCTGGCCGAGGGCGAGTTCTATCGAGTGGGCGGTCAAACCCCGGTAAAGGTTGACGTACGTGTCATCGCCGCAACCCATCAAGACCTCGAGACACGCGTAAAATCCGGGCACTTTCGCGAAGATCTGTTGCATCGGCTCAATGTGATCCGCATCGAGATTCCACCGCTGCGCGAGCGCCGCGAAGACATCCCCGAACTCCTGCGCCATTATTTGAGCGTGGCCGGTCAAGAATTAGGCGTGGAGCCGAAGTTGCTCATGTCGACCGCCGAAACCGCCTTGGTCACTTTTGATTGGCCAGGAAACGTGCGGCAGCTCGTCAATGCGTGCCGTCGTCTCACCGTCACTGCGCCGGGCCGCGAAATTCGCGCGGAAGACATTCCCCCCGATCTCGGCGGCGTCCCGGTCGGACAGGCGACGAACCATGACTGGACCGCGAAGCTGTCGCATTGGGCGGAGCAGGAATTGGACGCAGGCACACAGCGACTGCTCGATCAAGCCGTCCCGGAAGTCGAACGTATTTTGATTCGCGTGGCGTTGCGCAAAGCCGATGGCATGAAACAGGATGCCGCGAAGCTCTTGGGCTGGGGCCGCAACACGCTCACCCGGAAGATGAAGGAGCTTGGCATGGAGGATGTCGCCTAAGCGGACGCCGTGCAACGGACGCGGACGGCGTGTCATCTGAAGATGCTCGGCGAATCGGCGCTGCAATTCGAATTATCCTATTTTGCACAGCAGCCCAAGCTCAATTCCATGCTGGACCTGCAACACACCGTCAATCTTCGTATCATCGGCGAGTTCCGCCGCCTCGGCGTCGAGTTCGGGTACCCTACGCAACGCGTCGTCGTCGAACACTAACATCGATGTTTCACATCGTGCTCTACGAACCGGAAATCCCACCGAATACCGGCAACACCATCCGGTTGTGTGCCAACACGGGCGCCACCCTGCATTTGGTGAAGCCGCTGGGCTTCCGGATGGACGATAAGAGCCTGCAGCGCTCCGGCCTCGACTACCACGACCTAGCCGAGGTGAAGGTTCATGCCAACTTGGATGATTGCCTCGCCGACCTGAAGGAGGCTCGCGTGTTCGCGGTGGAGACCACCGGGCGCCGCTGTTACAGCGACCTCACGGTTCGAGCCGGGGACGCCTTCGTGTTCGGACCTGAGACGCGCGGCCTGCCGGCGGCGGTCCAAGACCGCATCGGGCTCGAGAACTCCTTATTCATTCCCATGACGCCCAAAAGCCGTAGCGTCAACCTATCGAATGCAGTGGCCATCATCGCCTTCGACGCATGGCGGCAACTGCGATTCGCAGGCCGGGCGTAGCGCACCCCGCGGTGCCGCGGGGAGGGCCCGTGTCGACCCGCGCCGCGGGATCATTACGCCTTCGGCGGCAAGTCGAATAGGGCTCGATCCTCTTTGCGCGTGAGCGACGAATCCAGCCACACAAGCAGCTGGCTCCGGTCCATCTCGCCGTTCCCCACCTTCTCCAGGATGACGGTGCCGACCACGAATCTACGCCGCGTCTCCGCCTTGCGTTCCCGTTGCGCATCGATTGCGCGCTGGCGTGCCTCGCTGCGCTGCTGCCGCAGCTTCAGCTGCTTGAGGCGCTCCTGAAGCGTCGAGATCTGTTCATCAAGTTTCGGCATCCTGACTTGCTTCCGCTCCAGTTAAATTGAGGCTGGGATGATACTTGAGCGCAGCATGAGTTTGCTCGATTCGGTAACCAATGCCAACTATGCGAAAATGGCCCATGGACCAATCCCCAGCGCCAAACCGAATAGATCATGCCTGAACGAGCACAACTGACTTTGCACCGCCTCAATCAGATGCGCGCGGCGGGCGAGAAGATCGCGATGCTGACCTGCTATGACGCGGCATTCGCTCGCTTGCTCGATGATGCCGGCGTCGATGTGCTGCTGGTGGGCGATTCCCTGGGGATGGTCATCCAGGGCAACAGCAGCACATTGCCCGTCTCGATGGCGGAGATGATGTATCACACGCGCTGCGTGGTGAGTGGTAACCGCACCGCGTGGGTAATCGCGGATATGCCGTTCGGCAGTTATCAAGAATCGCCGGCGCAAGCGGTGCAAAACGCCGTTGCGTTGATGCAAGCCGGCGCGCACATGGTCAAGCTCGAAGGTGGAGGATGGACGGCGCCCATCGTGCGGCTGATGGTGGAGCGCGGTATTCCCGTCTGTGCCCACCTCGGCTTCACGCCGCAATCCGTCCATGCCTTCGGCGGGTACCGCATCCAAGGGCGCGATGAATCGGCTGCAGCGATCCTGCATAAACACGCGCAGGAGTTGGAAGCCGCCGGCGCTCAGATGCTGATTCTGGAACTGGTGCCCTCGGAACTGGCTCGCAAGTTGACCGCCAGTTTGTCCATTCCCGTCATTGGAATCGGCGCCGGCTCCGGTTGCAGCGGTCAGGTATTGGTATTGCACGACATGATCAATGTCACGCACGGCAAGCTGCCGCGCTTTGTCCGCAATTTCATGCAAGGAAGCGCCAATGTGCAGGATGCTATAAAGCTTTTCGTGACGGACGTAAAAAGCGGCGCTTTTCCGGATGACGCCAGGCACGGCTATTGAAATCGTCGTTATGCAAATCATTCATACCGTTGCCGAACTTCGCGGCGTATTGCACGGCTGTCAGAACGTTTCCTTTGTGCCCACCATGGGCAATCTACATGCGGGGCACTTATCGCTGGTGCATCGGGCGGCAACGCACGGCAGCCCCGTGGTTGCGAGCATATTCGTCAACCGATTACAGTTCGCGCCGCAAGAAGATTTTGATCAATATCCGCGTACGCTGACCCGCGACTGTGAATTGCTGGAAAGCGCCGGTTGCAGCATCGTATTCGCGCCCAGCGAACAAGAGCTGTATCCCGAGCCTCAGGGCTATCGGGTGCACCCGCCTTCGGCCTTGGCCGACATTCTGGAAGGTCATTTTCGTCCTGGCTTCTTCATCGGGGTATGCACTGTCGTACTCAAGCTATTCAACGTGGTTCAACCGCGATTAGCGGTCTTCGGTAAGAAGGACTACCAACAATTACTCGTGATCCGCGGCATGGTGCGGCAATGTGCCTTACCCATGGAGATTGTCGGCGCGGATACGGTGCGCGAGACCAGCGGCCTCGCGTTATCATCGCGTAATGGCTATTTGAGCGATGCCGGGCGCATCGAGGCTGCGCATTTGCACCATGAACTGCAGCGCATCGCGGCTGCGGTGCGCACCGGATATCGGGATTATTCGGCTCTGGAATCGAACGCGCTAAAAGCACTGGAAGCTCGCGGTTGGGCTCCGGAGTACGTCGCGATTCGCCGCAGGACGGACCTCGGTACGCCCAGCGAAAACGCCGCTTTGGTCGTCGTGGCTGCCGCGAAACTTGGGCAAACCCGACTCATCGACAACATCGAGATCTAGGCTCCTGGAGCGCCGCGGCGCTCAAGCCGCGCGACGGAACGTAAGATTGATGCGCTGGGGACCCACCAGGTCATGGTGGCCCGCTCTGACCGGCAATACACCATGATAGCGCAGGCGCGCGGCACCGCCCCACACCACGACATCGCCATGATGAACCGGTACTCGAAGCTGCGTCTCCGACCGGGTATCGCCACCCAATAGGAACCGGGCCGACAGCCCCAACGATACGGAGACGATGGGCGAGTTGAAATCGCGCTCGTCCTTATCCTGATGCAGCGTCATACGCGCGCCAGGCTCGTAGCGATTGATGAGGCAGGCGTCCGGCACAAAGCCGGGAAACCCGCCTTCCTCGGCTGCCGCGTGAGCCAGCTCGATGAATGCCTGGGGCATCGGGGGCCAAGAGTTGCCGCTCGACGGGTCGCAGCGTTCATAGCGATAGCCGCGGCGATCGCTGACCCAACCGAGGACGCCGCAGTTGGTCATTGCCACCGACATGGGAAGGCCGCCGGGAGTCTGCAGATGGCGGAACGGTGCGGCAATTGATATGGCCTCCACTGCCGTCAATAACGAGGTGGCTGCCGTCAGCGCGAAACCCGGCAGCAGCCATGCCCCAGGCGCCAGAAGCGCCTTCCGGCGGCCCGGCAGATCCGATCCGAATAGGTCCTTGGTCGGGTTGTGCAAGAGGTGGATGTAAGCCAAGCGCTCGCGCACTCGTTGGATCCGGACTAGTCGTCCGCCCGCCGTCCGCGATCTGAGCGGCGCTCGTTCGGCACGGGCGCCATCCGTCGCATTCCCATGGCTTCATCCTTGCGACGCGGCATGCCTCGCCGATCGGCGTGGTGTCGATACGAGCAGGAGCAGGCTTCCATTGAACTGCACTGGGCCAGCGGCAGACGCGGCGCCTCTCGCGACAGGAAACGGGTGCCGATAACGCCGCGTGCAGCATCGCAGCACCAACGTCCGGTCACCACCGAGACGGCGTGCCACGGTGTACTTTGGCGGGACGCCGACAGGTTACCCTTGAGCTGAATGTTCGATGACTTCTTGTCCATTAGCGGGCCGTTAGATGAATCATGGCATACGCTAGTACGCGTCAACCGATCAAAGGTTGGCGCACTCCTGGCCGCTATTGTGCACAGGTCGATGGGGTAAGTGTATTACGGACTTGCTGCAACGCAGTTAGGTATCATCCACCGCTCACTCGGTTTCAAAGCGCATCTCGCGTCCCATCAGCTCTTGCACCGCTTCGCGCACCGGCTTCTGCTGATGCATGACGCGGAACACCTCCCGGCAGATGGGCATTTCCACTGAGAGCCGCTCCGCGACAACGAAAACCGCCTGCGATGCGAGGACTCCTTCGACCACTTGATGAATGCCGCGCTGCGCATCCTGCATGGAGCGGCCGCGGCCCAGCGCCAACCCCAGCCGGCGATTGCGGGATTGGTCGTCGGTACACGTGAGCACCAGGTCACCGAGTCCGGCCAGGCCCATGAAGGTCTCACGTGCAGCGCCGAGCTTCACGCCGAGACGCATCATCTCGGCGAGCCCACGCGTAATCAATGCGACCCGAGTATTGGCGCCGAAGCCCATACCGTCGGCGATACCCGAGCCGATGGCTATGACGTTCTTGACGGCGCCGCCGACTTCGACACCCACGATGTCGGTTTGCATATATGCGCGGAAGCTGGGCCCCGATAGTCGCGAAGCCAGCGCTTTAGCGAACGCCGGGTCGCGCGAGGCAACCGTCATGGCAGTGGGCAAACCCGCTCCCACTTCCCTGGCGAAGGTTGGACCCGACAGTACGGCGCCGGGCCGCGCGCCCAGGATTTCACTCGCGACTTGATGCGGCAGCAATCCCGAGGAGATCTCGAAGCCCTTGGTCGCCCAGGCGACGCGCGTGTCTTCGTTCAGATACGGGTCGATCAGCTGCAACGTGGCACGGAACGCGTGTGAGGGCACCGCGATCAGCGCGTCGCGCACGCCGTCCAGGGCCTGACGGAGGTCAGGGGTAAGCTTAAGCGCCGGCGGAAACGCGGCGTCGGGGAGATACCGCTCGTTGCACCGCACACGCTTCATGGCATCGAGCTGCGCGGTATCTCGACCCCACAAGTGCGTCTGGTGTCCGGCGCGCGCCAGCTGAATGGCGAGTGCCGTTCCCCATGAGCCGGCGCCGATAACCGCCATCGGTTGCGGGCGCGTGCTCGGCATCGCAGGCTCGGCCTAGTTGACCGACTGCGGCGCTTCCGATGCCTGGGCAAACAAAGCGTCGAAGTTGACCAACGGCAGTAGGAAATTGGGAAAGCCGCCTTTGACGATGAGGTCAGAGATCACCTCTCGTGCGTACGGGAACAGCACGCTGGGGCAAAAACTGCCGATCAGACGCTTGAGATCTTCCACGGAGGCGCCGGCAATGGCGAAAACGCCCGCCTGCTTCACTTCCACCAAGTAGAGCGTGGCCTCGCCATGCTTCGCTTCGAGCGTGATCGTCAACAAGACTTCCCGAACATCGGCCGCGATTTCCTCGGCCGACGTGTTCATGTTGAGCTGAAACTTCGGCTCCCAGCCTTGATTGGTCGGCAGGCGCGGACCGTTCGGCGATTCGTACGAGCAATCCTTCAGATAGACGCTTTGCAAGCTCACTTGCACGCCGCCGACATTGGCTTCCGCCCCTTCCATTCTAACCTCGTTCATCAAGCCCCCTGAATTAATCGATCCAGCTCGCCGCTGCCGTCGAGCGCGAACAAGTCATCGCACCCGCCGACATGCTTGTCGCCGATAAAAATTTGCGGGACCGTACGCCGACCGCTGCGTGCCATCATTTCTTGGCGAAATTCTGCGTCGTCATCCACGTTGATCTCATTGAACACAAGACTCTTCTGCGTCAAGAGCTGTTTGGCCCGCTGGCAGTACGGACACCATTCGGCAACATATAACGTGATCGCTGCCTGCGTCACTTCGGGCTCGTCGCTTTACCGCCTGAAGCGGTCTTCGTCAGCGGCATTTTATCCTTGACCCACCCATGCAAGCCGCCTTCCAGATTGAATACCTTGGTGAAGCCGAGCTTGGTGAGCGTGCGTGCGGCGCTCGCGCCGCCATTGCCGCTGTCGTCATACGTGATCACGGTCTTGTCGCGCCATTTCTTCAAGCTGTCGGCTTGTGCCGCGAGATCCGCGGCCGGCACGTTGCGCGCATCGCCGATATGACCGGCATCGAACGCTTCTTTGCCGCGCAGATCGAGAACGAGGGCGCCCTGATTCATGAGGCGCACGGCTTGCATCGCGGAGAGTGCAGCGAACGCTTGGATGCGCGCTTGAACCTCGTACACGGCAAGCGCCACCGCTGCCAGCACGGCGCCGCTCGCGAGGTAAGGATGATGGCCAATGTACTCGAATAATCGCTGCATGCGGCTAAAGGCCTTTGGGTTTTTCGGGCGCGCAAGTATAGCAGAGGCTTGTATGCTTGCCGTCCGGGCTGTAAACGACTATGAGATGAAGCTCCCTATCCGACACTTCGGCTTGTTCGCGGCGATGAGCCTGGCGCTTTGTGCCGTCCCCGCGAGGGCCGCCGCCGAAACCGCGGATCCGGCGGCGGCGAAAGCCAACCTTGCCGAGGTGCGCGCGCGAATCGCTTCATTGACGAACCGATTGGGGGGCGAGCTGAAGCATCGCGATGCACTCAATGCGCGCCTGCGCGAGGCCGACCTCAGCATCACGGCCATGCGCCGGCGCCTCGATACCTTGCATGGCGCGCAGCTCGCAGTCGAGCATCGCCGCAGGGAACTGCGTGCTGACGAGGCGCGCGTGCAACATGAGCTCGCGGCGGAGCGAGCCGCTTTGGCAGCGCAAGTGCGTGCGGCCTACATGATCGGGCAACAGGAACGAATCAAGCTGTTGCTGAACCAAAGCGACCCTGCGAGTGCGGGGCGCATGTCCGCTTATTACGGATATTTCGCACGCGAGCGGGCCCGGCAAATCGTCGACATCGATGAGCGCATGCGCAAAGTGCAGGAATTGCTCACTGAAATAGACCAGGCCACGGCAAGGCTGCAGGCGCTGCAAAGCGACACGGCTCACGAAGTGATGGACTTGACCCATGCGCGAGAAGAGCGTGTCCAAGCCCTGGCCGCGGTGGCGCAGCAGGTGAGCAGCGGTAACCAGGAACTCGCGCAACTCAAGCGCGAGGAGCAGGCCGAGGAAGCCTTGGTAGCCGATCTTGCCCGGGTGTTGCAGGATTTTCCCTTGGACACGCAGCAGAGTTTCGAGTCGCTGCGCGGCAAACTCGCGTGGCCGGTACAGGGCAGGATCACGGCGCGCTACCAGAATGCCGGCGCCAACCCCGCATCGGGCCTGCGACGGAATGGCGTGCTCATCGAAGCCGCCCGCGGCGCCAAGGTGCATGCCCCCTACTTCGGACGCGTGATCTATGCCGATTGGCTTCAAGGTCTAGGTTTGCTGCTCATCATCGGGCACACCGGCAACTACATGACCCTGTACGGGCATGCCGAAGTTCTCTACAAGTCGGTCGGCGATTGGGTGGCGCCGGGTGACGTGATCGCCGGCTTGAGCGATTCGAGCGGCGCTGCGCCGCAGCTATATTTTGCAATTCGCGAGCGTAGTCGCGCTCTGGACCCCAGGGCTTGGCTGAAAGCGACGCCCTGAAGAAAAAGCCGGCCGATCCGCGGGCTGGGCGTTATGTATCCCGGCGAAACTGGCGGCAAAACGCCGTCGCACGTATGCTGCCGTGCCTGATGTTCAAGAAAACCCGCAACGTTGTGTGGCTGGCGATGGGTGCTTGGATCGGCTTGTCTCTCGGGTCGTCGGGCATCGTTCGCGCCGATGAGGCTGCCGCTCTCGGCAAGGATATCCCGTGGCAGGACGCTCACATGCTGGCGGAAGTCCTGGACCGTGTCGAGCATGAATATGTGGATCCCGTTGACGATCATCAATTATTGCAGGCGGCCATACGCGGCATGGTGTCCTCTCTGGATCCCTACTCAGCCTATCTGGACAGCGATGAATACGACGAGATCAAGATCTCGAGCTCAGGGCAGTATTCCGGCGTCGGCATCGAAGTGTCGATGGAAGACGAGCAGGTCGTGGTGGTGTCGCCGTTCGATGGATCACCCGCGGCGGTTGCGGGAATTCGCAGCGGGGACGTCATTGCGACCATCGACGGCGTGCCGGTGAACACCACCACGTTGGCGGACACCATCGGCCGCATGCGCGGTAAAGAGGGAACCTCGATCAAGATCGGGATTCTGCGTTCGGGCAGAACCGAACCCCTGGAGTTCACGCTGAAGCGGGCGCGAGTCGAGTTGCACAGCGTACGATTCGAGTTGCCGGAGCCCGGGTTCGGCTACGTGCGAATTGCTGAGTTCAGCGAAACGACGGGCGATGACACGGTGGCCGCCCTGCGCGAATTGCGCAAGCGCAATGGCGCTGCGCTCAAGGGCTTGGTGCTCGATTTGCGCAATAACCCCGGGGGCGTACTGGAGGCCGCGGTAGCCGTCGCCGACGCCTTCCTGGACGGGGGCCTGATCGTCAGCGCCAAGGGCCGCACGCCGGAGTCGAAATTTGAGATGAACGCCACGCCGGGCGACGAACTGAACGGTGCGCCCATCGTGGTGCTGATCAACGGAGGCTCGGCGTCGGCGGCCGAGATCGTAGCCGGCGCGCTCAAGGATCATCACCGGGCGAAGCTCATGGGTCGCACTACGTTTGGCAAAGGCTCGGTACAAACCGTGATGCCGCTATCGGGCGATCGAGCCATCAAGCTTACGACGTCCCTGTATTACACGCCTTCCGGAGTATCCATCAACCATCGGGGCATCGCCCCCGACATCGAGCTCGAACGCGATCCGGCGCCTCCGCCGGCCACGCCTCCGCCCGATGCTCCCCTCGAGCAGCGCGATCCCGACGTGAAACGTGCCATCCAAGAACTGAAGGTACCCACGGTGGGCGGCAGCGGTTCGGTGACCGCCGCGCTCCGATCACGCTAGCGTATGAAGAGCTCACGCTCCATTGAAATCCTTTGCCTGGCCCTGGCGGCGTTGGTGCTCGTCTGGTCCAAGACATTGAGCAACCAGCCAGCGCTGATTTTAGGCCTTTTGGGCTTATTCGCCGTTGCGATCATCGTGTTCCATGACCGCCGCTTCCTGCCGAGCCGGCCGCACGCCAAGCTGCAAATCGAATCGTGGTCCATGGTGATTTTCATCACCGGAGTGCTGTGGTTCACCGGGAAGAGCGGGAGCCCGCTGCTGAATCTTTACCTGCTTCCCATCATCCTCTCCGCACTCACGCTCGGGCGTCTCGTGACTCTGGCACAGGTCGGAGTGATAGTGATCTGCCACCTCGCCCTGGCCGCCGCAACGCCGGGGCTGGAAGTGGTTTCATTGGCCTATGCCAGCCGGGCCACCGGCGAATTGGCGCCTTTTCTCCTGGTCGCCTATCTGACGACCACCTTGTCGGCCGACATCACGGAGGCGCGGGAGCACATCGAGAACCTGGCGCAGACCGACTCGCTGACCGGGCTCTTCAACTTGCGCATGTTCAATGAGGTTTGGCAGGGAGAGCACGCCTCTTGCGAAAAAAGTCACGGCATCTATGCGTTGCTGATGATCGATATGGACAGACTCAAGGACATCAACGATAGCTTCGGTCATGACGGCGGCAATAGCGCCATCTTGCTGGTTGCTCAATGTCTGCAACGAAGCATACGGGGCACCGATACCGCCGGCCGGGTGGGCGGCGACGAATTCGCCGTGTTGCTTCCGGGCGCATCGCCGGACGTTGCCGAAGCGGTGGTCAAGCGAGTACGACATAATGTTTACAAGACCACGCTCGATCTGCGTTCGCGGATGATTCGCTGTAGCGTCAGCATCGGCGTGGTGAACTACCCGAAGGACGGGGCCGTCATGCGTGATCTTTTTAGCGCCGCCGAGCGAAACATGTACCGCGATAAAGAGTTGCGGCGTGCCCCCGGCGCTCAGGCGAAAGCTTAATTAACTGTTAACTCATTGGACTTTGGGGAAAAAGATGGCAAAGTTAGGGCCGCGTCACGCCGCAGCGTGAATGACATATGCTTACCTTGTCCGACTTGAGCCACTAGAGACACATCGATGGGATCAATCAATCGAGCGCGGCGGTCGCCGATGACGGCAGTAACCGGTTTGCTCCTGGCGTTTGGCGCGATGACTGCGGCCGCGAATCCCACGCTCTTCCCGAAACTCAAGTCAAGTTCGGTGCTGGTCGTCGATCAAAGCGATTCCTCCGTTCTGTATTCGCGGCGCGCGGATGTCGCGGCGCCGATCGCATCCATCACCAAGCTGATGACCTCATTGGTCGTGCTCGATGCCAAGCAGCCGCTCGATGAGCCGATTACGATTACCGAGGCGGAAACCGATCTACCGAGAGGCGGGTTTTCCCGCTTGAGCGTAGGGACGGTATTGACCCGCGGCGATCTCATGCATCTGGCGCTGATGTCGTCCGAAAATCATGCGGCCCATGCGCTCGGAGTCAACTACCCCGGGGGCGTGCCGGCATTGGTGAAGGCCATGAACGCGAAGGCTGCCGCGTTGGGCATGACGACGGCCCACTTCGTGGATCCCACCGGTTTGTCCAGCGATAACGTAGCCAGTCCCGAAGATCTTTCCAAATTGGTGCTGGCCGCCTCGCGCAATCCGCATATTCGAGAATATTCCACCGACCCGAGCTACACGGTACGTGTTCACAGGCATCTGGTCGAGTTTCACAACACGGACACTCTGGTGAAGAATCCCGCCTGGAACATCATCGTGCAGAAGACGGGGTACATTACCGAAGCCGGTAAGTGCCTGGTCATGGAAGCCGTCATCCAAGGCCGGAACGTGGTGATCGTGTTGCTGGATTCGGCGGGCCGCCTCACCCGTGTCGCCGATGCCATGCGCGTCAAGACCTGGATGGAAGCAACGGCGCCTCATCCCGTGCAAGTCTCGATGCGTTGAAACCTGCGGATTCTCCATCCGCGTAACGACGCCTGCTCCGTTTTGCACTCCCGAGCCGGCTTGCAAAGCCGGCGCCGTTGCGTCAAAGTTCGCAAATCTTACCTTGGGGTGGTCTTACGAGACCTGAGACGTCGGCGAACCGACGAACCCGTTGAACCTGATCCGGTTAGTACCGGCGTAGGGAGCAGGTGTATGCATCGTCGTTGGCTTGTCTTGGCTCCCGTGGTGTGCTTGTCGTTGGCGCGGTTCGCGTGCGCAGGAGACGATACGCTCGAGGAAATCGTCGTCACCGCAAGTCTGCGGTCGACGCCGGTTGCCGATCTACCGCAGAGCGTCACCGTCCTCATGGGTGGTACGTTGCAGGCGGCGGGCGTGCAGCATTTCGAGGACGTGCTCTCGCTCATCCCGGATTTGAACTATGCCTCCGGGACCTCGCGTCCCCGATTTTTTCAGCTTCGCGGCATCGGGGAAGTGGAGCAGTACCAGGGCGCACCGAATCCGTCGGTGGGCTTTCTAATCGATGATATCGACTTCTCGGGCGTCGGCATGCCTGCAACGCTGTTCGACACGCAGCAGGTCGAAGTGCTGCGTGGCCCGCAGGGGACCACTTACGGGGCCAATGCGCTCGCCGGACTCATTAGCGTGCGGACGGCGGATCCGGGCAAGGAATTCGAACTGAACAGCGAAATTACCGGGGCGACTTACGATACGCGATCCGCGGGCTTGGCGGTCGGCGATGGCTTCGCCTCGGGTACGGCCGGCTGGCGCTTCGTTGCGCAACAGTTCTTGAGCGACGGGTTCCGGCACAACGCCTACTTGGATGAAAACTCCACCAACGGATTCGATGAAGGCACGCTGCGCGGCAAGGTGCACTGGCAAGCGACGGATTCTCTGCAGGCCGACCTGACGTTGATGCACGTGAATATCAACAACGGCTACGATGCCTGGTCGATCTATAACACCTACACGACTTACTCGAACCAGCCGGGCCGCGATGCGCAGCTGTCCAACGGCGCGGCCCTGCGGCTCGCCGCCTCGCTCGAGGGTGCAGAGCTGCGCAGTGTCACGAGCGCCGCGACTTCGTCAATCATTTATTCGTTCGATGGCGATTGGGGCAACGACGCGCTCTGGGCCGCCGCCACCGGCTATGCGCCTTACGACTACTTTCAGAGCGACAACCGAAAACGTCGCACGCTCGCCGAGGACTTGCGGCTGATCGGTGACCCGTCGAACGCGCTGTTCGGCCGGTTGCGCTGGGTGGCCGGCGTTTATGCGCTGCGCTTGACCGAGTCGGACAAGCAGGTATTTACCTGGGACGCTTACGATGCCGGCCCCGGAGGCATCCCTGGAGCCGGCAGCAGTGGGCTGAATAGCCAATACGGGGCGACCAACGTGGCGCTTTACGGATCGTTGGAAGCGGACGTGGGCGCACGCACGACCCTATCGGGCGGCCTCCGCCTGGAGCAGCGCCTTGCCGATTACTCCGACAGTGCCGATGTCCCAACTCCGTTTCCTGAAGAGACGAATCACATGGTCGGCGGCAATCTCTCCTGGGAACGAAAAGCCGGCGACGGCGAGAACGTCTACGTCACGCTGGCGCGCGGCTACAAGGGCGGCGGCTTCAACATCGGCTCGGGAATCCTGTCCGAGCAGCGCGAGTTCTACCCTGAGTCGCTATGGAGCATCGAGACCGGCGTGAAATTCGCGCGTTCCGACAATCCGTTGCAGCTGCAGGCCGATGTGTTCTACATGCGGCGTCAGAACATGCAGGTGTACCTGTCGGAGCAGCTGCAGCAGAACAATCCCCTCGATTACGTGTTCTTCACGCAGAACGCCAGCAACGGCGAAAACTACGGCTTGGAGGGCGAGGCCAGTTACCGCTTGGGCAGCCGCTGGCAGATTTCGGGCAGCGCCTCGCTGCTGCGCACGCGCTATCTGAACGTCACCGGTATCTTCAGCAGCCTCGATCTGGACGGTCGTGCGCAGCCGTTTGCCCCGGGCTATAAGCTCTCGGCCGCCGTGGAATACCACCACCCGGCGGGTTGGTTCGCACGGTTGGATGCTTCCGCCATGGACAGCTTTTACTACTACACCAGCGACGCGCAGACCTCGAGCGCCTACAACTTGGAGAATCTCAGGCTTGGCTACAGGCACGGCTCATGGACCGCGAGCCTATGGGTACACAACCTGTTTGATGCGCGTTACGCGCAGAACGGATTCTATTTCGGGCTGATTCCGCCGAATTTTCCAAATCAATCGTTCCTGGATCTGGGCGATCGACGTCAAATAGGCATTACGTTCAATTATGAACTGCGCCGAAACGCCAGCGAAATAGCGCGCTGCCGCTAAGCAAGAAACAGTTGGCGAACGGCCCCTATTAAACCGCCGGCGACCAGTATCATCGAGGGTAGAAGCGACAGTGCGAAACCCAGACTGCGCTTCGCCGGATCCTTGACGTAGGTCGCGGCATAAATTTCCCGGCCGATGAGATACACGATGCCCAGTGCCGCTGCCCACAGCGGATTTGCATATCGGCCAAAAATGTAAAGTCCGGGAATGAAAACGACGAGCAGTTCCAAGGTATTCTGTTGAACGCGGAAACACCGCTCGAAAATTTCGTTACCGGTGATGGCCGGCGCCTTCACGCCGTACTTCCCGCGAGCGCTGCCCACTTTGAAGCCGAAAACGATGAACTGTAAAAGTGCGAGCGCAGTCACGATATCGACATAAGTCATGAATGTTCCTTGTTCGTTATTGAATTCTAACACTCTACCCCGCTTCGCTTTCCGTCAGAATATCGGTCATGAACTTACCCAGCAGATCGACCCGCTCCGGCACCCGCGGCTACGCCCACTTGGTCGAGATCAACGTGCCCGTCAGTCGCGTTTGGCGTGCCCTGACCGACCCGGCCTTGATCCGCATGTGGTCGGGTCAGGAGGCGGAGATCGACGCACGCCAAGGGGGGCTCTATCGCATTGGCAGACGCCAAGCCGGGGGCCGTGAGGCTCATATCGACATCTTCGACATCGACCGGCGACTTCGACTGATTTATTTGAGCCGCCCTGATGAGCCGCCGAGCGAAAGCGCCGTCGTGGACGATTTTCTGCTGGATATGCGTAAAGGCGAGCGAACGACCTCGTTGCGGGTGCTGGGCTCCGGGGTGCCTGAAGCGGCAACCTGGGACAAACCCTATGTGCGCATGCGCATGACCTGGGAGCGCTTTCTGTCGCGCATCAAGGCAACCCTCGAGGCGCCGCCGCCGCCCAAGAAGCCGCCGCCGCCGCCCAAGGATCCGCCGCTGGCGGGCTTGGATTATTAACGGATCACGCTCCTTGAAATGTGCGGGTGCGGCGGCATAACGCAGTCATGGAGGCAGCATGCTTGGGTTCCTGATTCGCGCAGCCATCGTAGCAATAGGGCTATGGATCGCAACCCTGTGGGTGCCGGGAGTTGCCATCGACCGCCCATCCACGCTGATCCTCGGCGGTGTGTTGCTCGGCATCGTCAATTCCATCGTAAGGCCCATCGCCATCGTGCTCACGCTGCCGATGACCATCGCCACTCTTGGTTTGTTTCTGTTGGTGATTAACGCCGGTATGGTGGCCTTGGTCGCATGGATGCTGCCCGGCATGCATATCGCTGGCTTTTGGTCGGCCTTTTGCACCGCGGTCGTCGTCAGTCTGGTGAGCGTGGTGGGCTCATGGTTCATCGGCCCAACGGGCAAATTCGAAATAGCCGTGCGCCGCCGCTGAAGTCACAGCGTCTCCGGTTCAGCCAACGCCTTCGGATCGGTGAAGCTGCCGCCGGGCAGGGTCAGAATGCACACTCCGACGATGATGACGACCATGCCGATGAGCTGGATGCCCGACAAGTGCTCGTGCAAGAACTGCCAGCCCAGGAATGCCGCGATCGCGGGATTCACGTAGCTGTAGGTACCGATGACGGCCGGCGTGGCGTTACGCGTCAGCCACCCGTAAGCGCTGAACGCCAAACAGGAGCTGACGAACGTCAGATAGATCAGCGCGATCAAACCGGGCGCGTTGAATGTCCAACGCGCAGCATCGCCGTGGATCATCGCAATGCAGAGCAGCATCAGGCCGCCAAACCATAGTTGCATGGCCATGAACATGAGCGAGCTCACCGGTGTGTCGACGCTGCGGTAGTACAACGTCCCCAGTGAAAACGCGAGACAGGCGCCGAGCACGCCGAGTTCGGCCAGCAAACTCGACGCCCGCAATTCGCCATTGGGAATCAACATCAGCGCCGTGCCGGCGAATCCAATGCTCAAACCCACTATCGCCCAGCGGGTCAGCGGGTGGCCTCGGGGGCCGAAAACTCCCAAACCCGCGATCCAGAATGCCGCGGTGCCGTTGAGCAGCGCCGACTCGTTGGTCGGGATGTACTGCATCGCCCAAGCGTTCAGGCCGTTGCTGGCAAACACCATGAAGAATCCCGTGACGATGACGTGGCGCCAATCGATCAGGCGGCTGGGCCATGTATCGCCTCGTCCGAAGCGTGCCACCAATGCGAGCGTGCTTCCGGCGGTGAGAAAGCGGACGGCCGAGTACAAGGCGATAGGGAGATGAGTGACTGCAATTTTCGTGAACAAGAACGTCGAACCCCATATGAGGTAAACGGCGGCAAGGCACGCAGTGAGCTTCGCTGAATAGCGGGGATCGGTGCGCATGAGATGTCGAAACGCGGGTGACCGGCAGAGCGTCAGATGGGTCGACGCAGGATCCCAGCGGTCACTTCACGCCCCCCATGAGTTTCTTCACCGGGCGGCTCAGCACCAGCAACACGGCGCCCAACCCGACGGAAAAATAGACGATGTGCATGTATTGGCCCGGCATGGCGGCCACATTGTTGGCGTCGAATTCGCCGGCAATCAAACTCGCCACGAGATTTCCGAGCGAAATGGCCAAGAAAAATATCCCCAACATCTGTCCGACGAAACGCTTGGGCGCCAACTTGGTGAAATAGCTCAATCCCACCGGGCTCAAGCACAGCTCACCGAAAGTGTGCAACAAGTAAGTCAGCATCAGCCAATAGGGGAGCACTTTCGGGCCGTCGGCGACGATGCTCGCCGCCGCCGCCATGATGAGAAATCCCGAGCCCATCAACATGACGCCAACGGCGAACTTCGCCGGTGCCGACGGGTTGAGATTGCGAGCGGCCAACGCGATCCACAACCACGCGAAGAATGGCGCGAACATGAAAATGAACAGGGAGTTGAGCGATTGAAACCAACTGGCCGGTATGACGAAGTGCAACCACCCCAACGTCCGCTCGGTATACCGCTCGGCAAACAGGTTCAGCGAGGAACCGGCTTGTTCAAACCCCGAGAAGAACAAGGCAGTGCCGAGGAACAACACCAGCAACACGACGCCACGCTTGCGTTCCTCCGTCGTAAGATCCGCAAGCACCAGGTAATGGAAAAAATACAGAACCGCCATGCTGACGATCACGTAGGTCATGACGCGCGCCAGGCGGACCGCATCGACGGGAATCAATCCAAAGCTCACGGCGCCCAGTACCAGCGCCGACGCGGCGGCTCCCACCCAAAACCGAGTCCAATGCCGGCTGCGGGTTGTCACGGCGTTTGCCACGGCGGTATCGGGTGGGCTATATGCGCCGGCGCTGCCCAAATGACGCCGAGTCAGCAGAAACTGTAGCACCCCAAAGCCCATGAAAAGAGCGGCCACACCGAAGCCCGCGCGCGCACCGTATAGGACCTGCGCTTCGCCGGTGACGAGCGGCCCCAAGAACGCGCCGACATTGATTCCGATATAGAAGATCGTGAACCCGGAATCGAGACGCGCGCCGCCTTCCGGATAAAGACCGGCGACGATGGCGCTGACATTGGGTTTCAGCAACCCCACGCCGACAACGATCACCACCAGCCCGACGTAGAAACCGCGCGGCGTCGTCGACAGCGCGAGCATTGCATTGCCGGCGGCGATGGCGATGCCGCCCGCCAGCACCGCGTACTGAGCGCCGATCAACCGATCCGCAATCCATCCGCCGGGCAGCCCCGCGAGATAGACCGCTGCGTTGTATAACCCATAAATTGCCACGGCGGTTTTGTCATCGAGGCCGAAGCCGCCGGAGGAACCTTCCGCGACCAGGAACAGAACGAGCAACGCCCGCATGCCGTAGAACGTGAAGCGTTCCCACATTTCGGTGAGGAACAACGTTGCCAGGCCGCGTGGATGTCCGAAAAAGCTTGTAGCCAATTAGATGCCGGCCTCGCGCTTGGCTTGTTCTGCTTCTTCTTTGGCGCGTGCCGCTATTTTGTCTTTCAGCAGGAGTCCTGCCATCACGATCCCTATTTCGTACAGGAGGTACATCGGCAGCGCCATCGCGCTTTGCGAGACCGCATCGGGGGGCGTGACGAAGGCCGCGAAAATGAATATTCCCAGTAACACGAAGCCGCGATTCTTGCGCAGGGTCGCAATTTTTACAAACCCGGTCCAGACCAATAGTACCGTAGCTACGGGCACTTCGAACGCCGCGCCGAATGCGAGCAGCAGGACCATCACGAAATCGAGATAGCTGCCCATGTCGGTCATCATCTGTACGCCGCTGGGCGTGGTTGCGACGAAAAAGCTCAACATGACGGGAAACACGATGTAGTAGGCGAAGGCCGCGCCTAGATAGAACAGGAGCACGCTTGAAATGAGCAAGGGGACCGCCAGTTTCTTTTCGTGGCGATACAGGCCAGGGGCAACGAACGCCCAGGCCTGATAGAGGACGAACGGTATGGCGATACCGATGGCGAGAACGAGCGCCAGCTTGAAGGGTACGGTGAACGGAGCGACCACGCTGGTCGCGATCAGCGTCGCTCCAGGCGGCAGCTTGTGTTTCAACGGTTCCGCGACGAACGTGAACAGCTGATTCATGTAGATCGCGCACGGAATGAAACAGATTCCGACCGCGAGCATGGCCTTGAGCAACCGATCGCGCAACTCAAGCAGGTGCGAGATCAGGGTACCTTCGGCGAGCCCATCCGGTTCGCCGTCGGGCTCACTCATTGGGCGGTTTACTGGCTTCGGCGGCCGGCGGCGCGGCCTGCGGGTCGGTGGCTCTGTAGGGCGTCCCGGGATGCGGCATGTAGGTCGGCGGCGCAACCTGTGGCGGCGCTATCGGATTGGCGGGCGACGTCTTCGCATTGTTCTGCTCCTTCATCAACTCCTCCGCGCTGACTTCGCGTTCGAGCTGTTCGCTCAGTTGCCGGGCCATGGCGCGGGCACGACCGACCCAGTTGCCGACTTGGCGGGCAACTTTTGGCAGCCGCTCCGGCCCCAGCACGACGAGTGCAATGGCCGACGTGAGCAGAATTTCCGAGAAGCCGAAATCAAGCATGCAGCATCAGGCATTCGGTTTGGGGGGCACCTTGACGTCCGCTTCGCGTGCCGGCGTGGTCCCCCCCGGCGCGGCGACCCCCGGATCAAAATCAGCATCTTGCTTGAGCTGCTTGACTCGATCTTCCGATTCGCCGTCATTCATGGCCTGCTTGAAGCCCTTGACCGCCGCACCTAGGTCGGATCCGATGGTGCGCAGACGCTTGGTGCCGAAAATCACCAGCGCGATCGCCAAAATCACCAACAACATTTTTGAATCGAACATACTGCTTTCTCCGATTCCAGGTTAACCAAGTTTGAGGCGCCAATGATACGCCAAAGATATTATGACGTTAGACAGGCGCGCACACGTGGTGTTCGGTCGCATTTGCGGTTCAACCAGGGCGGTGCTCGGAGTCGGGTCAGCTCTCCAGCCAAAACGTCACCGGCCCATCGTTGACCAACGAAACCTGCATATTGGCGCCGAACTGGCCGCTGGCGACCCTCGGGTGCCGCGCTCGCGCTGCCTGCAGCAGCACGTCGAACAGGCGCCGACCGAGTTCTGGCGGCGCCGCGGTGGAAAAGCCCGGCCGCAGCCCATGACGAGTATCGGCCGCGAGCGTAAACTGCGGCACCAACAGCAGGCCACCGTCGATCTGCTGCAAACTAAGATTCATCTTGCCGGCTACGTCGCCGAAAACGCGATATTTGAGCAATTTTTCGAGAATTCGATGCGCATCAGGGTCGGCATCGGCGGGTTTGACGCCCACGAATACCAATAGCCCGGTACCGATTTCCCCCACCGTTTGGTCGCCTACGCGGACACTCGCCGACGCCACTCGCTGTAAGAGCGCGATCATGGGCGCAGCGAACCCACTGACTCGCGCGCTTCGCGAGAAATTAGATCAAAGAATCCCACTATGGATGAATTCCGGCAGTGATGGGAGTCAACCGGCCGCCTAGCACTCATTTCCGCCATAAAGTGGGAGTGAATAACACCAACAGCGTGAATACCTCGAGCCGACCGAGCAACATGGCGGCCGAACACACCCAAGTCTGGAAGTCGCTCAACCCACCATAGTTGCTGCCGGGTCCCACCAGACCCAATCCGGGGCCTGCGTTGTTGATGCAGGCAATGATCGAGGACAGCGCGGTGAGGAAATCCAGACCGCTCGCGAGCTGCACGAAAATCAACGTGACGATGCTCATGAAATACAGGAAGACGAACGCCAAGACGGCGAACACTACTCGATTGGCGATGATGCTGCCCCCCACCTTGAGCGGCCGCACCATGTTCGGATGCACCAGTTGGTTCAATTCGCGGTGAGCCTGCTTCGCCAGCACCAGTGTACGGATCATTTTGATCCCGCCGCCGGTTGACCCGGAACTGGCCACGATGCAGCTCAAGAACATCATCCACATCGGCGCGAATATCGGCCACCGCGAGTAATCCTGCGTATGCAGGCCACTGTCGGTGGCGATGGAGACCACGTTGAAGGTGGCCTCGCGCAGCGCCGTCGGGTAATCCGTATAGCTGCCCTTGAAGAACAGGAACAATGAGATGCCGATGCAGCTCGCCGCCAGCACGCCGAGAATTGCTTTGGCTTCGGCATCGCGCAAATACGCCATGACGCCACGCTGGCTCCAGGCCAAAAAATGGGTCGCGAAATTGAGCGCCGCCAGGATCTCGAACACAGTCAAGACCATTTCGATGGGCAGTGAATTGAAGTGTCCGATGCTGGCGTCGTAGGTGGAAAAGCCGCCGAGCGAGACTGCTGAAAACCCGTGACACACGGCATCAAACCAAGCCATGCCGGCAAACCTCAAGGATACGATGCATGCCGCCGTGAGCCCAGCGTACACGGCCCATAACAATTTGGCGGTTTGCCCGATTCGCGGCGTCAACTTGCTGTCCTTCATGGGACCGGGCATTTCGGCGCGATAGATCTGCATTCCGCCGACTCCGAGCATGGGTAGGATGGCCACCGCGAGCACGATGATTCCCATGCCGCCGATCCAGGAGAGGAGATGCCGCCACAGATTGATGGACCGCGGCAGATATTCGAGTCCGGACAATACCGTGCCCCCCGTCGTCGTCAGCCCGGACGCCGCTTCGAAATACGCGTCCGTGAAGTTGATCGGCAGGTATTTCCAGAGGGGAAATCCGGCCACCGCCGGCAGGACCACCCAGGTGAGAGCGACCAGCATCAAGCCGTCGCGAGTTTTCAACTCACGCTTGAAGCGGCGCGTCGCCAGCCACAACAGCGCACCGAGGAAGAAAGTCGCCACCGCGGACAAGATGAATGACCAGAGTGCCGGATCCATTTCCCAGACCGCCATGATCAACGGCGCGAGCATGGTCGCCGCGAACACCATCATGACCATGGCGAACACGTGGGCGACCGGCAGGAGAATGTCTTTCACAGAAAAGAAGCGGAGCCCTGGAACAACTTTTCAACGGCGTCGATATGGCGCCTGTCGGTCAAAAATAGGATCAGATGATCGTCCGGCTGAACGGTGGTGTCGTGATGCGCGATGATGACATCCTCGCCCCGCACCACTGCGCCGAGCGTAGTGCCCTCCGGCAGCGCAATGTCTTCGATGCGTCGGCCGATCACCTTGGAGCTATCCGCGTCGCCGTGCACGACCACTTCCAGCGCTTCCGCGGCACCCCGCCGTAGCGAGTGCACCCGCACCACGTCGCCGCGCCGCACGTGCGCGAGCAACGAGCCGATCGTGACCGTCTGCGGCGAAATGGCCACGTCGATCGATCCGCTTTCGATGAGCTCGGCGTATGATGGCTTGTTGATCAGCGCCATGACCTTGTGAGCGCCCAGCCTTTTGGCCAACATGGCGGAAAGAATGTTCGCTTCCTCCGAATTGGTCAGCGCCGCGAAGACATCGGCGCTGTCGATATTCTCCTCGAGCAGCAATTCCTCGTCGGCCGCATCGCCTTGCAGGACGATGGTGCGGTTCAACAGTTCGGAGACCCGGCGAGCGCGCTTGTGGTCGCGCTCGATCAACTTCACCTGATTCTTGTCTTCCAAGTCGCTTGCAAGCTTGAAGCCGATGTTGCCGCCGCCAGCGATGACGATACGCCGCGCCGGTGCCTCCTCGCGGCGCATCTCCTTCATGACCATACGGATGTCTTTGCGCGCCGCGAGAAAAAACACTTCGTCGCCGTCCTGGATGACGGTATCCCCTTCGGGTTTGATGCTCTTTCTAGCGCGATAAATAGCGGCGACGCGTGCATCGGCCGTAGGAATGTGCTCGCGCAACGTTCGCAATGCCTGACCCACCAAAGGGCCGCCCTGGAGCGCGCGGATGCCGACCAGTCGAACGCGACCGTCGGCGAAATCCAGCACCTGCAGCGCGCCTGGGTAACGAATCAAACGGGCGACGTACTCGGTGACCAACTGCTCGGGGCTGATCCAGACATCCACCGCCACGCCGTTCTCGCCGAAGAGCTTTTCCCGATCGGTGTAGTCGGCCGAGCGCACGCGCGCGATCTTCTTCGGGGTGCGATACAGGGTCCAAGCAATCTGGCAAGCCAGCATGTTGACTTCGTCGCTGTTGGTGAGCGCAACCAGAATGTCCGCGCTGGTAATTCCGGCGGCTTCCAGGATTCGCGGGCTGGAGGCATTGCCGTTCACCGTGCGTATGTCGAGTCGATCCTGCAGATCGCGCAGAATCTCTTCGTTCAGGTCGATGACGGTGACGTCGTTTGCCGCTTCGCGAGAGAGGTGATACGCGGCCGTGCGGCCCACTTGTCCGGCGCCCAAAATGATGATTTTCACTGCGGCGTTACTCTACACGACCTCGAGATTGGCGTATGAGAGCATCAGCCACTTCGTGCCTTGACCCTCGAAATTCACTTGGATGCGCGCCTGAGGGCCGTTGCCCTCAAAATTGAGCACCACGCCGTCGCCGAACTTGGCGTGCCGGACCCGGCTGCCCATGCGCATGGCGTGGGTCGGCGCTTCGTCGAGAGTGCCCCCGCGCTTGGCGAAAGCGGGGCGAGACACTTGCAGACGCGGCCGAATCTCCTCGATCAAGTCGGCCGGCAATTCGCCGATGAAGCGGGATGGCTGGCCGTATTGATCCACGCCATAGAGGCGGCGCTGTTCGGCATAGGTGATGTAGAGTTGTCGCATGGCCCGCGTTGTGCCGACATAGCACAGGCGCCGCTCCTCTTCCAAGCTCGCGAGATCTGCGATCGAGCGCTGATGCGGAAATAGTCCGTCTTCCATGCCGGCCAGGAATACCACGGGAAACTCCAAGCCCTTGGCGGTGTGCAGGGTCATCATTTGCACGCAATCGGCATAGGGATCCGCCTGTCCTTCGCCCGATTCCAGCACGGCATGCGCGAGAAAGGATTCGAGCGGCTGCATGTCCGTTTCACCTTCGGGCGAAAAGCCCTTGGCGGCGCTCACGAGCTCGAGCAAGTTCTCGACGCGGCCCTCGCCGCGTTCGCCTCTTTCCTTTTTGAAGTGCTCGATCAGGCCGCTCATCTGAATGACGTGATCCACCTGTTCGTGCAGTTCCAATCCGGCGACTTCAAGCCCAAGCTTGTCGATCAGTTGCAGGAAGCTCAGCAAGGCCTGCGCTGCGCGCTGCGGGAGGCCGCTTTGCACCGCCGTCTGCGCGGCATGCCACAGCGACGTGCCGCGCGCGCGCGCCATGTCGCGCAAGGTATCCAATGTCTTCGCGCCGATACCGCGGGTGGGCAGGTTGACGATGCGCTCGAACGAGGTATCGTCCGCACGGCTCGCCACCAAGCGCAGGTACGCGAGTGCATCCTTGATCTCCGCTCGCTCGAAGAACCGCAAGCCGCCGTACACGCGATAGGGCATGCGCGCGTTCAGGAAGGCTTCTTCGAAGACGCGAGACTGCGCGTTGGAGCGATACAGAACGGCGACTTCGCGGCGGGCGCCGCCGCGGTCGACCCACTCGCGTATGCGGTTCACGACGAAGTCGGCCTCGTCGCGCTCGTTGAACGCGGCGTAAAGTTTGATGCGGTCGCCGTCTGCACCGCTGGTCCATAGGTTCTTGCCCAGGCGACCGGCATTGTTGGCAATCAGCGCATTGGCGGCTTTGAGAATCGTCCCGGTGGAACGGTAATTCTGCTCCAGCTTGTACAGCACGGCCTGCGGATAATCGCGGCGAAACTGATTCAAGTTTTCAACGCGGGCGCCGCGCCAGCGGTAAATGGATTGATCATCATCGCCCACCGCGAACGGCAGGCCGGCGGGACCTGCGAGCAACATCAGCCACTTGTATTGAATGGCGTTGGTGTCCTGGAATTCGTCCACCAGCACGTGGCGAAATCGCGTTCGGTAGTGCTGCAAGAGCGCCGGGTTGTCGCGCCACAATTCGTACGCCCGCAGCAGCAGTTCCGCGAAATCGACGACCCCGGCGCGCTGGCACGCCTCTTCGTAGGCCTGATAGATCCTGATGAGTTGCCGCCGCGTCGGATCGCCGTCGTCCTTGATGTGCTTGGGGCGCAGCCCTTCGTCTTTCTGCGCATTGATGAACCAGAGAATTTCTCGAGGCACCCAGCGCGTCTCGTCGAGATCCAGGGCTTTCAGCACCTTGCGCAGCAGCCGCGATTGATCCTCGGAGTCCAAGATTTGGAAGGTTTGGGGCAGCCCGGCCTCGCGCCAGTGCAGGCGCAACAGGCGGTGGGTGAGGCCGTGGAACGTGCCGATCCACATGGCGCCACCGGGGATGCCCAGCAAGGTCTCGATGCGCCCGCGCATTTCGGCGGCGGCTTTATTGGTAAACGTGACGGCAAGGATGCTGTTCGGGGAGGCGCCCTCGACTTGGATCAGCCACGCCACTCGGTGCACCAGCACCCGGGTCTTGCCGCTGCCGGCGCCGGCCAGCACCAGCGCCGCGCCGAGCGGCGCGCCCACCGCCTGTCGCTGAGCGTCATTCAAACCATCGAGGAGATGCGATACGTCCATAAGGCCGCGGATTGTACTGCAGCCGCGCGGTGCCGTTGCACGACCCTGCTACGCGCGTCCCTGGCGCGTCTCCTCCGCGAACTCGATCAGCGCGAGCACCAGGCTCAAGACCACCGGGCCCGCGATGATGCCGATGGCGCCGAACGCGGGAATACCGCCCAGGACCCCGACGAACACCGCCAAAGCCGAAATCTTGGCCCGCCCGGAGATCAATACCGGCCGCAATACGCTGTCGATGCCGCCGAGCATCAGCCCCCAGGCCAACATGAAGATGGCGAAGCCCCAGCGGCCATCGATGAACAGCCAAATGACCGCCGGCACCCAGACCAACGCCGAGCCGCCCATGGGAAGCATCGACAAAAGCCCCGCCAACACGCCGAAGACCACCGGCGAGGGCAGGCCAGCGATGGCGAAGCCGATGCCTATCATGACCCCTTGCATCAAGGCGGTCATGCTGGTGCCGATCACGATGGCGCGCGTGACATCGCCCACCTGTTGGAACAGCCGGTCCTTACGGGATTCCTCCATGGGAATGAGATTGCGGGCTCGGGCGATCATGACGTCGCCGTCGCGCAGGAAAAAGAACAGCAGAAACAACATGATCGCGAAGCTGACAAGCGAATCGACGGCGCCCAAGAAGAACGAACCGCTGAAGCCGGCCGCTCCCTGCAAGACGTGCTGAGCGCCGGTGACCAGCCAGGACTGCACCTGGGCGGCCGAGATTCCGGTATGCACTTGCAGCCAGTCGTTGATGCGCGCAATCCAGGGGAATTGCCGCAAATCCGAGAATGTCTTGATGTCCCATTGCACCGCTGCCTTCTGCACCTTACGAACCAGATCGGAAATCTGAGCCACGAAGTCGATGGACAGAGCGCTCAACGGCAATAGGATGGTGATCGGCGCCAGGATGGTGAGCACTCCGGCGGTAACTCCATTGCCCCGCAAATGCCGGCGCCAACGAGTGTTCAACGGGAACAGCAGAAATGCCAGGAACACGGCCCAAGCCATCGCGCCGAAGAACGGCGTGAAGATCTTGATCAGAGCGTAGCCCAGAACGGCAGCCACAACGAGCGCGAAAACGCGCTGATAAAAGGTCGACATTGCGGGCATGGCGCGATGCTAGCATTGCGGGCGTCTCAGGTCGCCACCGGATCGCCGCATGACGAAGATAAGGGTTAACAATCAGACCGTGGATGTCGACGCCGCGCCGGACACCCCGTTGTTGTGGGTACTGCGTGATCATCTCGCCATGACCGGCACCAAATTTGGTTGCGGGGTGGCTCTGTGCGGTGCCTGCACGGTGCATCTCGACGGCGTGGCGGTTCGATCCTGCGTACTGCCCTTGAGCGCGGTGGATGGTAGGGCCATAACGACCATCGAAGGATTATCCGCAGGCCGTAGCCATGCCGTGCAGAAGGCATGGCTCGAAATCGACGTGCCACAATGTGGGTACTGCCAATCCGGACAGATCATGTCCGCCGCTGCCTTGCTCAGCGTCAATCCGAATCCCAGCGACGCCGACATCGACGCTGCGATGTCCGGGAACATCTGTCGCTGCGGCACCTATCCGCGTATTCGCCGGGCGATCCATCGCGCGGCGGAATTGCAGCGGGCTGCAGCGCCGGCGGGCGGCGTCGCGCAATCCAACGTCGTCGCGCTTGCGAGCAAAGGCGCACGCTCATGAGCTCCGCGCCCGGCGACCTGACGCGCCGCGGATTCTTGAGCACAGCGGCGGGTGTGGGTGGCACCGTCGTTTTGGCATTGACGCTGCCGGGTTTCGGAGCCGGCGGGAAGCGCGGGACCTCGGCCGCCGGCGGCCAGATGAATGCCTGGCTGACCATCGCTGCCGACAACTCGATCATCGTCATCGTGGACCGCTCGGAAATGGGCCAAGGCGTTTACACGGCGCTGCCCATGCTATTGGCCGAGGAGCTGGAGATCTCTGTGGATACCATCCTCGTCGTTCCGGCGCCGGTGGGAGATGCCTACGTCAATCCGGGGAATGGTGGACAGGTCACCGGCACCAGCAACAGCGTCCAAGACGCGTGGGAAAAATTGCGCACGGCGGGTGCACAGGCGCGCACGATGCTCATCGCGGCGGCGGCTGAACGCTGGCGGGTGGATCCAAATGCCTGCAAGGCGCAGAACGGTTCGATTTTTGAACCCGCCGGAAAATCCCTCACCTACGGCGAAGTGGCCGCTGCGGCTGCGAAAATGCCCGTGCCGAAAGACGTCAAACTGAAACCCAAGGAGAGGTTTCGAATCATCGGCAAGTCGCGGCTGCGGCTCGATTCGCCGAGCAAGGTCGACGGCAGTGCGCAGTTCGGCATCGATGTGAAACTGCCCGGGATGTTGTACGGTGCGCTGGCCCAAAGCCCGGTGCTCGGCGGCAAGGTGTCGGCGCTCGACGCGGCCGTCGCCGAAGCGATGCCGGGTGTGCGCAAAGTACTCGTCACCGCCGGCGGTGTCGTCGCCGTCGCCGATCATTTCTGGCAGGCCCTGCAAGCGCGCAACGCGTTGAAAATCACCTGGGATCCCGGCAGCAATGCCGGACTCGACAACGCCGCCATCCGCGCATTGCTCGAAAAGGCCGCGCAGTCCGATCCGGGCCTGAGTGCGCGGAAGGACGGTGATGCCGCGGCAGCGCTTCAGGCGGCGAAGCAGTCGCTGCACGCGGTGTACGAGCTGCCGCTGCTGGCTCATGCAACGATGGAGCCGATGAACTGCACGGCCGACGTCAAGGCGGATGGCTGCGATCTTTTCGTGGGAACCCAGGTTCAGCAGCTCGCGCAAGCGGCCGCCGCCGCTGCCGCAGGCCTTGACCCCCGCAGAGTCAGAGTCTTTACCACGTTGCTCGGCGGTGGTTTCGGACGGCGTTTGGATGTGGATTTCATTCCGGCGGCGGTGGCCGCATCGAAGGCCGTCGGCGCTCCGGTCAAACTGATCTGGACGCGCGAAGATGACATGACCCACGACACGTACCGGCCGCCGGCACGCGAAGAGCTGCGTGGCGGTTTCGACGCCGCGGGTCGCCTCACGGCATGGTCACTGCACATCACCAGCCCGTCGATCACGGCGCGTGCGTCTCCGTCGACCACGGACCCGTTCGATTCCGTGGTCGAATACGCGCTCATCTGTCCCTACGCGGTGCCTAATTTTTCACTAACCTACACGCGGCAGGAAATCGGCATCGATGTGGGCTACATGCGCTCCGTGAGCCATGCGCCCAACTGCTTCGTGATCGAAAGCTTCATGGATGAACTCGCGCATGCCGCGGGCGCAGATCCCGTCGACTTTCGTCTGAGCCTGCTCAAGGCGAAGCCGCGGCACACACGCGTGCTGCAGATTGCCGCGCAGCGCGCAAATTGGGGCCGACCCCTCGCGGGTCGCGTCCAAGGCGTTGCGTTCATGGAGGGGTACACCACGCATATGGCGCAAATCGCCGAGATTTCGGTCGATGCCGGAGCGCTCACAGTGCACAAGATCACATGCGTGGTGGACTGCGGCCAAATGGTCAACCCGCGCATCGTGGAGTCGCAGATCGAAAGCGGCATCGTCTTTGGACTGTCGGCCGCGATGTGGGGCGATATAACCATCGTCGCGGGCCGGGTGCAACAGACGAATTTCAATTCGTATCGGGTGCTGCGCGGCAATGAAATGCCCGATCTCGACGTTCATCTCCTCGAGAGCGACGAGGCGCCCGGTGGGATCGGCGAGCCGGCCGTCGCGCCGGTCGCGCCGGCGATCTGCAATGCCATCTTCGCCGCGACGGGCAAGCGCCTGCGCACTCTGCCCATTGCGGGACAGAGTCTGTCGAAGACCTGATTTCACAAGGATGCTCAACGGGGGTTGATCGGCTCCAGATCCGCAAGCGTCGCCGCCAGCGAGTTCGCAACATCACGTGCGCCGGATGCCGGTGAATAAGGATAGGTTGCGATGCAGGGAGCGGCGATGCGCGTTCCGAGCGCCGCCAAATTCTCCTCGCGGCGCTCGAATACCGGATCCACGGAATTTCCGATCCAACCGCAGAGCCGCAAACCACGCCGCTCGATGGACTCCGCAGTGAGCAAGGCGTGATTCAGGCAGCCCAGCCGCAAACCGACCACCAGAATGACGTCCAGCTGCCAACGCACGGCTAAATCGGCGAAAGTGAGCTCCGTGTCGAGCGGCGCAAGCCAGCCGCCTGCGCCTTCGATGATGGTGGCATCGCTTTGCAGCGACAAGCGCTCGAAGCATCGATCCAAGACAGCGAGGTCGATCGGGCGCCCGGCTTCGAGCGCCGCGATATGCGGCGCTATGGCAGGTTCGAATGCGTAAGGGTTCACCTCCGCGTAGCTGGCGCGCACGTTCATGGCGCCCTGCAGCGCCATGGCATCATCGTTGCGCAACCCGTCGGGCGTCGGCGTGCAGCCCGAAGCCACCGGTTTCATGGCCGCGACGCGCTTGCCGGCTGCCGCGAACGCCAGGCATAACGCGGTGGCGATCCGGGTCTTGCCGACGCCGGTATCGGTGCCGGTGATGAAAAGCCTCGGCACCTTACCCGCGCCGCGCTCGCAGCTGGCGTTTGAGGTCGTCCAACGATACGTGGGCGGACGCAGCGACGGGTCGGGCCTGCGCGGCCACCGGCGCCCACGCCTGACCGAATACCACTTCGTACGTTGCAGGAAGTCGGCCGTCGACGCGATAGGCCTCATAGGCGGAACTCATTGCGGCGAATTTGCGCGGGCCGGTGAGCCCTTTGGGCCGGCCGATCGTAGCGTTACGCGCACCGATGGCCTTGAGATCCGCCGCCAGCCGGCGCACATCGGTATAGGTCAATGTATAGCGCTCGACATCGAGCACCGGGGCTGCGAAGCCCGCGCGCACCAGCGCATCCCCGATGTCATGCATGTCGATGAATTGGCTCACCCGGGTGTGCGAATCGCCGTAGCGACAGGAAACCTGCATCCACGCTGCGCGTAGTTCACGCAGCGTATCGGGACCCAAGGTGGTGAAGCTCAAGAACCCCCGGGGCTTCAGGACGCGGCGGAACTCCGCGAACGCGGCATCGGGATCGCTCCACTGCAACATGAAGTTGCTGAGAATCAGATCGACGCTGCCGTCCGGCAGCGGCAAGCGCTCGGCGTCCGCGCACAATCTCGCGACAGGCCGCAGCCACGATTGCTGCCGACCGGCGGCACGCAGCATGCCGAATGATGAGTCCAACGCGATGACCCGCGCGCCCGGATAGCGCCGCTTGAGCGCGCGGCTGGCATGGCCGGTGCCGGCGCCCACATCGACCACCAGCCGTGGCGACAAGTCCGTCAGATCCAGGCGTTCCAGCAGCAGATCGCGCACTTCGGCCTGCAGCACGGCCGCGGCATCGTAGGTCGTGCTCGCGCGATCGAACGAACGTCTGACCCACGATTTGTCGAGCGAATAGGCGGAGGACTCGTCGGTAGGCATCATAATTGGATGTTGCGCCCGGTCGTGCCGCAGGCGCGCGCCCTTCACGCCGTTGCGGCGCGTAACTCCGCCGGCTGCGCATCGCCCGGCGCTCGCGGCGGCTCCGCGACTATTTTTAGCCGCTCGAACAAACGTTGGTCATGGGCCGTATCCGGATTGCCCGTCGTCAGCAGCTTCTCGCCGTAAAATATGGAGTTAGCCCCGGCCATGAAGCACAAAGCCTGCATTTCATCGCTCATGTCGCTGCGACCCGCCGACAAGCGCACATGAGCGCGCGGCATGAGGATGCGGGCGACGGCGATGGTGCGGACGAAATCAAAGGGGTCCAAAGCCGCGGTATCCGACAGCGGAGTGCCGGCGACGCGCACCAGTTGATTGATGGGCACGCTGTCGGGATGGCTGGACAGTGTGGCGAGCGTATGCAGCAGCCCGACGCGATCCTGCGGTGCTTCGCCCATCCCGACGATTCCGCCACAGCAAACGTTCATACCCGCGTCGCGTACTGCCTGCAGCGTATCCAGCCGATCCTGAAAGGTACGCGTCGTGATGATCCTTTCGTAGTACTCGGGCGAGCTGTCGAGGTTGTGATTGTAATAGTCGAGTCCCGCCGCTTTGAGTTCATGCGCTTGGGGCAAGCTCACCATGCCGAGCGTGGCGCATGTTTCCAGTCCCAAGGATTTCACTTCGCGGATCATGGCGAGCACCTTGCGCAAATCCTTTGGCTTGGGCGAGCGGTACGCTGCACCCATGCAAAAGCGGGTGGCTCCTGCTTCCTTGGCTGCGCGTGCGCGCGCAGCCACCGCGTCGAGTTCCATTAATTCTTCCGGCTCGAGCCCGGTGTCGTAACGCACGCTTTGCGGGCAATAGGCGCAATCCTCAGGACAGGCCCCCGTCTTGATGCTGAGCAACGTGCTGATCTGCACCGTGTTCGGTGTGTGGTGGAGCCGATGCACCTTTTGCGCCATGAACAACAGATCCATGAACGGCAGTGCGAACAGTTCCGCAACCTCGGGCAGCGACCAGTCATTGCGCACATTCATTCAAATACCCTTTGGCCGCGAGCGCGGCGCCAAGCTCATGGAACCGCGAAGTATCGAGCCGCGCTCAGTCTTAGTCAACCAAGATAGCCGATGCCGGTTGACGAGGCGGTCGCCTCACCGAGCGAATTGGTAATTGAGCGCGATGCCGAGAAAAACCGACATGCCGAAATAATTGTTGTTGAGGAAAGCACGTAAACACGCGTCCCGTTCGCGCGCGCGAATCAACCAGAGCTGATACACGAAAAATAGCGCTCCCGCGATCAATCCCCCGTAGTACCACGGGCCCATGCGCATGATGCCGCCGATGAGGTACAAGGCGAGCAGCGTCATGGCCTGCAGCGCAGCAATGATGTGGCGATCCGAATCGCCGAATAGGATGGCGGTGGAGCGCACGCCGATTTTGACGTCGTCATCGCGGTCCACCATGGCGTAGATGGTGTCGTAAACTGTCACCCACAGCACATTGGCGAGCAGGAGCAACCACGCCACTCGCGGCACCCGCTCCAACTGCGCAGCGAACGCCATAGGTATTCCCCAGCCGAACGTGATTCCCAGATACAACTGGGGCACCGACAGAAAACGCTTGATGAACGGGTAGCTGACGGCAAGCGCCGCGCCGGCCACCGCGAGCAACAGCGTCAGCTTGTTCAATTGCAGCGCCAACCCTAGCGCGGTGAGCGACAACGCGGCGAACAGCACCAACGCCTCGACCGTCGAGATCCGACCTGCGGCCAGGGGCCGCTCCTTGGTGCGCTCGACGTGCGGGTCGAAACTGCGATCGGCATAATCGTTGATGGCGCAGCCCGCTGAGCGCATGAGTACGGTACCCGACACGAAGATGATGAACAGCCGCGGGTCCGGCTTGCCGCGGCTGGCGAGCCACAGTGCCCACAGTGTCGGCCAGAGCAGCAGCCAAATGCCGACGGGCCGGTTCAACCGGGTGAGCGATACGTAATCCTGGATCGTGGCCAGGATCCGCGGCAGCTCATTCGTGGTGAACGGATGAAAGCGTACGCGGTAGGCGAACCAGCGCCAGCGTGCGGCGATGCGTTCCCCCAGTTCAACGCCAGAGCGCGGCAGCGGCACGGTCTGGCGTCCTTAAGGACGGCCCATGGCGGGGAGAAAGACCTCCTGCATGAGCAACGGTGCGCCGCGCAGCGCAACCCGCGAGCGGCGCGCCCATAATCCCGCGGGCCTGACCT
>JBKQSA010000090.1:0-27635 GCA_052143815.1 Steroidobacteraceae bacterium
GCGTACCAGCGCCGTGATGGTCGCGGACTTACTGCTGTCCGACGGAATCTGCGGCGCGCTCGTGATCACGCTGATGGTCTGCTGGGTATTAGCGACGGTCACGGTGGTCTTGCCCGATATTCCGCCGCTCGTGGCGGTCACGGTGATTATCGTACCCGCTGCGGCCGTACCGGCCGTCAGCGTCGCGGTCGCCACGCCGCTCGCATTGGTGGTCGCCTGGGTTACCGTGAGTGCGCCCGCCGAGGAGGTGAACGCCACCGTGGCACCGGACACGGCATTATTCTTGGCATCCTGCGCCGTGGCGGTGATGGTGGCGCTGGTGCTGCCGTCAGCCGCAATGCTCGACGTGCTCGTCGTGACCGTGATGGTGGCCACGGCGGCGCTCGTTCCCGTGGTGCTCGACGTCGAGCCCACGAGCGTGTCGCTGCCGCCGCACGCCGTCAGCATCAGCGCTGCACCCACCCACGCAAATATCCGTAATCTACGCATACCTTTTCATCCCTCGCTCGACGATAGTCGGCGTTCGAAATTAATAAAGATTTGATCCTTCACGCAGGATTTTCGGCGTGATGAAAATCAAAAGTTCGGACTTGTTGTTGATATCCGTCGTGCTCTTGAACAGATTCCCCAACACCGGAATGTCGGCAAGGAAGGGCACCTTGTCGGCGGATTTCGATTTGGTGGTTTCGAGAATGCCGCCGAGCACCACGGTTTGGCCGTCGCTGACCAGCACCTGCGTCGTGATCTGCCGGGTGTCGATCGACGGCACCGAACCGCCCGTGGCGCTCGTGACTTGCTGACCCACGGAGTCGTCGCTGACATCGATGTCCATGATGACGCGATTATCCGGCGTAATCAGCGGCGTCACCTTGAGCGACAGAACCGCGTTCTTGAATTGCGTGGTCGTGGCGCCGCTCGACGCCGATTCCTGGTAAGGAATCTCGACACCTTGCATGATGGTCGCCTGCTTCTGGTTGGCGGTAATGACGCGCGGCGAGGAGATGGTTTCGCTCCTGCCTTCGTTTTGCGCCGCCGACAGCTCCAGATCGATCAAGTAGCTGCCCCCCAACAACGAAAGGCCGATGCTGCCGTTGGTATTGGCCGCGGGCAGATTGACCTGGTAGCGATTGTCCAGAGCCGGAACCGCAACCGGAGTGGTCCTGCCGGTGGAGGCCAAATTGGTAATGGCGGACTGCGTCATCGTGTCGGCGCCCGCCCCATTACCGGTTACGGACAACAGCCCGTTGCTGCCGTTGGATGTCGCTGACGTGACGCCGAAGCGGGCGCCCAAATCGCGCTCGAAGGTCTCGCTGACGATCACGATGCGCGCTTCGATCAGCACCTGCCGCACCGGCACGTCCAGGGTTTGGACCAGGCGACGGATGTCCGCCAAGCGATCGGCGGTATCCTGCACCAACAAGGTGTTGGTGCGGTCATCGATCGATAGACTGCCGCGCGTTGACAGCATGGAGTCCTTCGAACTGCCGGGCTTGATGAGCTTGGCAAGATCCGAAACCTTGGCGTAATTGACCTGCAGAAATTCCGCGCGCACCGGCGACAGCTCTTGCACTTCCTTGCGCGCGGCGAGCTCGGCTTTTTCACGACTCGCCAGTTCTTCGGTGGGACCGATGATGATGACGTTGTCCTGACGCCGCTTGTCGAGTCCCTTGGTGCGCAGCACGATGTCGAGCGCCTGATCCCAAGGCACGTTTTGCAGTCGCAACGTCAAGTTACCCGTGACCGAGTCGCTGACCACGATGTTCTGGCCGCTGGTGTCGGCAAGCAATTGCAGCACCGAGCGCACGTCGATGTCCTGGAAATTCAAGGTCAGCCGCTCGCCGGTGTATTCCTTCTTCTCTTCGGCGCTGGTGCGCTTCAACGAGGGTTTGATCTCGATCGTGTACTGATTATCGGACTGGTACGCGAGCTGCTCGAAATCGCCCAGCGCGGTGATCACCAGGCGGGAGCTACCCTCCACCCGGATCGCGTCGACGCTTTGCACGGGGGTCGCAAAATCCTGCACGTCGTAACGGCGCATCAGGTTCTTCGGCATGAGCGTACCGGCGAAGTCGACCACCACTTGATTGCCTTCCTGACGTACGTTCACAGGCGTGCGCGGATCGGTCAGCTGCACGATCACGCGGCCGGTGCCGTCGGAACCGCGGCGAAAATCAATGGTGCGAATGGTTCTTTCCGCAGCGGCGGCGGTTGCACCGGACCCCGCGCGCGGGCCGGCCGCTTGGGCGACGGCGGCACCGGGTTGATTGCCGAGGGTGATGATGATGTTGTTGCCGTCGACCTTCGTCGTATAGGGCAACAGAGCGTCGACATTCACCACGATGCGAGTGCGGCCGTTGGCCTCCGCGGCCAACACGGTGTCGACACCGCCCGACCGCACGTCGATGCGCCGCGAAGCCAATGCGAGCGCCGTGTTCGGCAGATCGAACGCGATGCGCGCAGGTTTGTCGATGGTGAACGGCAGGGGCTCGGGCGCCGGTCCGCTCATGCGCAGCTTGAGCTGCACCTGCTGTCCGGACAGGGTTTGGACGTCGATGGCCTCGAGTTTGACCGGGTCGGCCGCCTGCGCGAGGCTGGTGATCGCGGATAACGCGACGAGCAGCATTGCTCCGATCATCGCCGTTCGTGTCTTGAATCTGATCATGCTTCTATTCTCCCTGTGGCCTCAATCACTCAACGCCAATGAGGCCGGTCGCTCAATGTAGCCGCCGAGACCGTCCGGTATGATTTCGACGAGACTAATTTTACTGCCGCTGATTTCGGTGACTTTCCCATCGTTTTGTCCAAGATAGTTCCCGGGCTGCACTTTGTGCACCAAGCCGTCCTTGGATTGCACGAGCCCGTAGAAATTGGTGCCCACTTTGAACGTGCCCACCATCTTGAGCGTGTCCAGCGAGAAGCCTTCGAGAAATTCGCGGTTGCGCCGCGAACTCGGGCGCAGGCTCGCGCTGCCCCCGGCGCTCGGACCTTGCGGCTGGAACGGCGAACGCATCCCGCCCGCGCTGTAAACAAAGGTTTCATAAGGCTTTACTTCGGGCAGCGCCTGAATGCGCCCGCCCGGTTTTTTCTTGGTCTCGGCGATCCATTTTTGTAGATCGGACTGTCCGCCGGAACAGCCGGCCGCCACAAAGCTCGCGAGCACGGCCGTGCAAATAACACGAGCACCCATTGTGCTTCTCACGTCGCGCCTCCTGACTTCTTTTTCGCCGCCGCGTGCCCGCCGCCTTCGTCTTCGATGTAACGATAGGTTTTCGCGGTCACATCCATGGTTAGATTGTCGAAGCCAGCGGCCTTGTCGCTCACGGGCGTGATCTGAATGTCGTGCAGCGTCACGATGCGCGGCAGCGCGGCGATGCCGCTCACGAACGTGCCGAACTCATGGTACGTGCCGACGAGCCTGATTTTGATCGGGAGTTCGGCGTAGAAGCCCTTGCTCTGCTCGCCTGCGGGTTGGAACAATTTTTCCTGCAGACCCGCCGCCAGGCCGGTTTGTGAAATATCCACCAACAGATTCGGCACTTCGGTCTTGCCCGGCAGTTGCCGCAGCATGGCGCCGAAGCTGCGCTCCATTTCGGCGAGTTGCGCCTTGTAGGCGTCGAGGTTGGCCGCACGCTGTTGTTTGTTCTCGAACTGGCTGCGCAGATCCAATTCGTCGGCCTCCGCCTTTTGCAATATGGGCCGATCGTCGTTCCAGACGAACAGGTACCAGGCGACGGCGGCGCAAATGACGAAGATCAGCACCACGAAGAAGCCGCGCACTGCCAGCGGCCAGCGGCCCACGTCGCGCGGATCGAGGGTACGAAGTTGTTCGATGAAATTCATTTCGCGGCAACCTTCTTGACCGTTGATTCGCCGCCATCTTCGAGATTCACGCCCACCGCATCGGCGGTCAACGTGAAACTCGAGCCGCCGGTGGGTGAATTCTGCGCGGACTCGACGACTTGCAACTGGGGGTTATCCATCCACATGGACCCGTCGATATTCCTCATGAAAGTCGACACACGGGTGCTCGACTGGGCGACGCCGTGGATCTCCAGCTTGTTGCCGTTCTCTTTGATCTGCGTGAGATAGACGCCTTCGGGAACGGTTCTTACGAGCTCATCGAACAGATGCACGATTTCCGGCCGCTTGCGCTGCAGTCTTTCGATGATCTCCATCCGCGCGACCAAGCGCTGCTTGCGGTTCTCGAGATCTTGAATATCGGCGATCTGCGCGTCGAGTTTGACGATCTCCTTCTTCAGAAGATTGTTCTTCTCGATCTGTGCATCGGTCCAGCTCGAATACACCAGCTTGCCGCCGAGAACGAATACACCCGCGGCGAATACCGCAGCGCCGGCGGCGACCATGAATTCTCGACGCCGTACTTTACGTTCGAGTTCACGCCAAGGAAGTAGGTTGATACGCGGCATGTCAGCTCTCAGTCAAAGCTTCGCAGCGCGAGGCCGCAGGCGGTTAATAATGCCGTGGCGTCGCGGCCTACCGCTTGCGCCTTGGCTTTGGACGACACTTTCATGTTACCCAGGGGGTCGCCCTTGTCCGCAGGTACGCCGACGCGGCTCGAAATGACTTCCGCGACCCCAGGTATGTTGGCGCAGCCGCCGCAGATCAAGATCTGGTCCGGTTGCGACCGCCCGCTGCCGGACGCGAGATAGAACTGCAGGGACCGGCTGACCTGTTGGGTCATGTCATCGATGAACGGGTCGAGCACCTCGGGCTGATAGTTGCTGGGCAGACCGCCTTCTTTCTTGGCGCGGCCGGCCTCTTCCATGCTCAATCCGTAGGTGCGCATGATCTCCTCGGTGAGCTGCTGCCCGCCGAAAGCAAAATCCCGCGTGTAAATGACTTTCATGTCGCGCAGAACGCTGAACGTCGTGCTGCTGGCGCCGAAATCAACCACGGCGACGGTTCGGTCGAGGCCGCCGTCGGGCATCTGATGACGCATCAAGGCACAGGCGTTCTCCAACGCGAAGGCCTCGACATCGACGATTTGCGCCGTCAAGCCGGAGGCCTGTACAGCGGCCTGCCGCTGTTCGACATTTTCGGTACGGGTGGCGACCAACAGCACATCCATCATTTCCGGATCTTTCTCCGAGGGACCCACGACTTGGTAGTCGTAGCTCACTTCTTCCATGGGGAACGGAATGTATTGGTCAGCTTGCATCTCCACCTGGCCCTCGAGCTCGTTTTCACCGAGATTTTTGGGCATCTGGATCACTTTCGTGATGGCGGCATCGCCGCTGATCGCGATCGCGGCGAGCCGGCTCTTGGCGCCCGAGCGCTTGACCGCCCGGCGGATCGCCTCCCCGACGGCCTCAGCGTCCACGATGGCTTTTTCGTTGATGGCGTTGTGCGGAGTCGGCTCCGCCGCATACGACTCAACCCGGTACTGGCCCCCTGACATCGTGAGCTCAATGAGTTTCACAGATGAGGTGGTTATGTCAAGTCCCAATAAGGGACGATATCTTTTTCCAAACGACCACACAAATTTTTCCCTTTTTGCTCAGTACCTTGGAGGTCGAAAACGCCGTGCGAGAGTAGCTACGCGGAACCAACTTAGCAAGAAACTGTTAAATAGAACGTGAAGCTACTCACGGTAATCACCGACAGGGGTGCCCTGCACGGAAAAGTGCGAACTACGAACGGTCCGCAGCGAAAACCAGGACGCTTAAAGTCATCCATTCAGACCTCTGGCCGCCTATGCTCTTCATAGACGATTGGTTAAGCTTGGTCTGGCAACCCCGCTGTCCTAGGTTTTAACCCGTAGACCGGTGGCTTTGCGTCCTCATCTTTCGATGAGTATGCCCATAACCAGCGGTAATATGCGTAGGCTTTCCCGCCGGTGTTAATAAGTTAGAACTGTTTTCAGTGACCAAACGTTATCTAGTTCTCATCTCGCGCATTTGTGTAGCCTTGGTGGCCGTAAGCACGCTGTTTGCGTTTGCGAATGTGTGTGCTTATGTCTATTTGAGGCCCGCTCTGCCCGATGTGGGCAGCTTGCGCGACGTGCAGCTGCAGGTACCGCTGCGCGTCTACACGCGCGACGGCCGGCTGATCGCCGCGATCGGCGACCAGCGCCGGATTCCCGTGCGTTACGATCAACTTCCCAAAAAGCTCATTCAGGCGTTCCTGGCGACCGAGGACGATCGCTTCTTTCAACACCATGGTGTTGATTGGCAAGGAATTTTGCGCGCGGCGGTGGCCAACCTGAAGGCCGGCGGCATCCGGCAGGGTGCCAGCACCATTACCATGCAGGTATCCCGCGACATGTTTCTGACGCCGCGGCGCGATATGAAGCGGAAAATGAGCGAAATCTACATCTCGCTGCTCATGGAAACCGAGTTCACCAAGGAAGAGATCTTTTCGCTGTACGTCAACAAGATCTTCTTGGGACAACGCGCCTATGGGGTAGGGGCGGCGGCCGAGGTCTACTTCGGCAAGACTCTGGATCAGTTGAATATCGCGGAAATGGCGACTCTGGCCGGTATTCCTACCGCTCCATCGGTGGTCAATCCGGTGGCCAACGCCGAAGCGGCCCGGATCCGCCGCACGCACGTGCTGGGCCGCATGCGTGAGCTCAACTACATCAGCCAAGCCGAATACGACGCAGCGAATTCCATTCCGATGGAGTCACGCCTGCACGGTCCCACCATCGAAGTGGATGCCCCGTACGTGGCGGAAATGGTCCGCAATGAAATGCAGGCCAAATACGGCGACAGCATCTACACCGCAGGCTTCCGGGTGTACACGACCATCGATTCGCGCCTGGAGAGTGCCGCGACCGTGGCGCTGCGCACGGGTCTGCTCGAATACGACCGGCACCACGGGTGGCGCGGCGCGACGGCGAAGGTCGACCTGACGAAGGTGTCGTCCAGCGCCAATATGGAAGCCGAACTCGAGGAATTTCCCGTCATCGGCGGCCTGCGCCCGGCCATCGTAAAAGGCGTCGAGGCAAAGAGCGCCACGGTTTACGTGAAGAACTTAGGGTTGGTCACGTTGCCTTGGGAAAAGCTGTCCTGGGCGCGCCGGGAATTGCCGGAGGAGAAAATGGATCGCTTTCCGACGCAGGCGTCGGAAATCTTCAGCCGCGGCGATGTCATCTACACCGTCGGCAATACCCGTGAAAACCTGCAATTCGTGCAAGTTCCCGAGGTCCAGAGCGCGCTGGTATCGGAGGATCCGCATGACGGCGCCGTGGCCGCACTGGTGGGCGGCTTCGATTTCTTCCAAAGCAAATTCAATCGGGTGACTCAGGCGCGGCGCCAACCCGGCTCGGGCTTCAAGCCGTTCGTCTATGCCGCCGCGTTCGACAAGGGCTATACGCCGGCAAGCGTGATCTTGGACGCGCCCATCGTGATCGACGAAGCCGGCATGGAACAGGCGTGGCGTCCCAAAGACAGCCACGGTTCCTTCGCCGGGCCGGTGCGCTTGCGAGAGGCGCTGATCCATTCGATGAATCTGGTGTCGGTGCGCCTCATGCGGGAGATCGGCGGCGATTACACCTGGAACTATGTACAACGTTTCGGCTTCGATAAATCGCAGCTGCCGCGGGACCTCACGATGGCGATCGGCACCGCCTCGCTGAGCCCCATGCAGATAGTCACTGCATACGCCACCTTCGCCAACGGCGGCTTCAAGGTGACGCCGTACTACATCGAGCGTATCGAGGACGCTAGCGGCAAAACGCTGGTTCAGGCCGATCCAGCGATCGCGTGTTTCGAGTGCGGCCGCGTCACGGATCCGCCGGCGGCGAGTTCCAAACCCGCTGCGGGCTCACGCGCGGCGTATCTCGATGAAGGCGCGCACGACGGCAAGACGCTGATTCCATCGAAGAATCTCGCGCCGCAGATCATCAGGCCGCAGGTCGCGTATCTGCTCGCGGACATGATGGCGGATGTCATCAAACGCGGCACCGGCATACGTGCCCGCGTTCTCAACCGCGACGATATCGCCGGCAAGACCGGCACCACGAATGACTGGCACGATGCGTGGTTCAACGGCTTCAACGGTGATCTCGTCACGACGGTCTGGACCGGGTTCGATCAAGACCGCAGCCTCGGCGAAGGTGAAGAAGGCGGCCGGGTCTCAGTTCCCATCTGGACGTATTTCATGCATGCAGCGTTGGCCGGGGCGCCACGGCACGGGGTTCCGGTGCCGGACGGGATCGTGACGGTGCGCATATCGCCCGAAACGGGGTTTCTGGCAAGTGCAGACAATCCCAACGGAATCATGGAAAAATTCATCGAGGGCAATCTGCCCAAGACGGAACTCTACGAGGGACCGAACAACCAGAACCCCATGACGGACGGCGACAAACCGCTATTCTAAGAAGAATCATGCCTAAGAAATTTTCCCAGCGTGCCGAAGATCTGCGCCGTGCTCTGGCTCAAGAAGCCGCCCGCATCATGGCCGAACACGGCATCGAGGATTTCCTTCAGGCCAAGCGCAAGGCCGCCGACCGGTTGGGCGTCAACGATGTCGCCGTGCTCCCCAAGAACATCGAGATCGAAGCGGCTTTGCGCGCACACCAACGGCTGTTCGGACGCGACTCGCACGATCACACGTTGAAGGAACAGCGGCGTATCGCGCTCGACACCATGCGTCGCTTGAGCGAATTTCAGCCGCGGCTGGTGGGTTCGGTGCTCACCGGGACGGCGACCAACTACAGCGACATCAACCTGCACTTGTTCGCCGATCGCTCCGAGTCGGTGGCGATCAAACTTCTCGAAATCGGCATCTCTCACGAATTCTATGAGCGCCGCGTCAAAATGGATGCCGAACGCAGCGTCAACTACCCGGCTCTCCGATTTGACGCCGATGGCCGAACCGTGGACGCCACCGTGTTTCCCATCGACGGTATTCGCCAGTCTCCCTACTCGCCGGTGGATGGACGGCCGATGAAGCGGGCCGATGCGCGCGAAGTGTCGGAGTTGATCGACGCTAATTGATCGGTCGTATGGGTGCGCTGCCGGTTGCTGCGCATGGGTTGCCGGCGCGCTGAGCGGTAGCGGCCGGCTGTTTACTTCAAGTAAAATTTCTTGAACACTGATTAAGAGACGTATTAAGCTGGTCGGCAGACCGCATGACGCATAACGAACGGCCGGAAGAGCCTAGAAACAATCGGGTCTGAGACGGCTTGGGGGAAGGCACTGATTTTATAAGGGGTGCGGGATGGGTTCGGATCGTTTGAAGCAATTTTTCGTGCCTGCCGTCCTGGCGGCCCAACTGGCTTGCCCATCGCTGTCTCGAGCGGCCGCCGCCGAGGGCGACGCCGCGAACAATGCGGCCTTGGAAGAGGTCGTCGTAACGGCAACGCGCCGTTCGGAACGCCTGGAGGACGTGCCCATCAGCGTCACCGCCTTCAGCCAGGAGAAGCTCGATGCGGAAGGGCTGCACAGCATCGACGATTTGACCCGACTGTCGCCGGGCGTCGCTTTTCAGCGCAACGGCATGAGTTCCTCCGGTAACTACAACGACGAAGGCTCCGACATCAACATCCGCGGCGTCGACTCGACCGCCGGCACCTCGACCACCGGCATCTACATCGACGACACGCCGATCCAGACGCGCCACATCGGCTTCGGCTCGATCAACGCGTTCCCCGCGCTGTTCGACCTCGACCGCGTCGAAGTACTGCGCGGCCCGCAGGGCACGCTGTTCGGTGCCGGCGCCGAGGGCGGCGTGGTCCGGTTCATCACTCCCGAACCCAATCTCAAGGAATCGGGCGGCTACGATCGCGCGGATATCGCCGTGACCGATGGAGGAGCACCCAGCTATGAGGGCGGGGCGGCGTTCAGCGCACCCATCATCGACGACGTGCTCGCATTCCGCGCCAGCGTTTCGTATCGCAAGGACGGCGGCTGGGTGGATCGCACGGGCTACGCGTTGACGCCGCCGGGATTCGCCGGCACGCCGGGCGCAGCCGAAACCCCGACTCCCAGCTATGACGGCATCACCACTCAACCCAATGCGAACTGGCAGGAAACCACAACGGCACGCCTCGCCGTCAAGTGGAAAGTGACCGATGCGCTGGAAATCACGCCGTCGATCTACTACCAGCGGCTGTACATCAACGACACCGCGGCGTACTGGGTATCTCTCTCGAATCCCAGCAACGACGTGTTTCGCAACGGCAATGCGTTGCGCAATCCGAGCGACGACCCGTTCACGCTGAGCGCCATCAAGCTCAAATGGGACCTGGGGTTCGCGTCGCTGTACTCGAACACCGCGTTCTACGACCGCAATCAGAAGGCGCAGTCCGATTATTCCCAATACCTGCGCGCCACCTGGGCCTCCATACCGTCCGGGGTCGCCTCGGTGCCCTACCAACTCGCCAACACGTTTCCGGCGCCGGGGGATCAGGGCTATGCGTTGTTTCAGGATTCGCAGCGCAATTTCTACGAGGAGCTGCGACTCGCGTCCACCGACACGGATGCGCGCATCGTCTGGAACGCGGGCCTGTTCTTCTCACATCTCGAGGAGAACGTGCCGGAAAGCATCTACGATAACAACTTGAATTCCGAAGTGATCGCTTATACGGGCGCCGACTCGGTATGTTTCGCGGGTCAGCCGTGCCCCCGCGGGTTGATCTTCAACGGTCCCGTCGACAAGGTGGTCGACAAGCAGATTGCCTTGTTCGGCGAAGTCAACTTCAAGATCACCGAGACGTTCAAGGCCACCGTGGGCTTGCGCGCGTCCAAACTCGACTACACCGGGTCGGTCTGGGCGACGGGTCCGTTCCTGGGCACCACCATCATCACCCAATCGAGCGACACCGACAAGCCCGTCACGCCCAAGGCCGTACTGACGTGGCAGCCGGATCATGACGACCTGGTTTACTTCAGCGCCTCCAAGGGCTTCCGGCCCGGCGGTCCCAACGTCGGCGTTGGCAACATTTGTTTGGGCAACCTCAACTCGCTGGGGCTGTCCCAGGTGCCGGGTCAGTTCTCTTCCGACAGTTTGTGGAGCTATGAACTCGGCAGCAAGAACACCTTCCTCGAGCACACCCTGCAAATCAATGCCAGCCTGTTCTATATCGATTGGAACAACATCCAGCAAAACGTGTACCTGCCGGCCTGCGGCGAACAGTTCACGGCCAATCTCGGCAAGGCCAAGAGCGAAGGCGGAGACATCGACGTACTCTACAAGCCGCTCGAGGCGCTGACGCTCGATCTGGCGGCGGCCTATACGGACGCCCGATTGACCAAGACGTCCTGCGCGGGCGCGCTGAGCTACGTCGGCGCCGGGGTTTGCTCGGGCGCCGGTGGGTTGACTGCCGCACCCATCGCCAGCAACGGCGATGCATTGCTCGGCGCGCCATGGACGTTCACCAGTTCTGCCGAATACCACTTCCCGCAATGGACAGGCCGCACACCGTATTTCAGGCTCGACTACCAGCACTCGACCGCGCAAAAGTCGAAGTTGCAGGGACAGGATCCCAACAATGCGCTCTACGACACGACCATTCCGGGATTGCCCATCGTCAACAACCTGTCGGGGCGGGCGGGGCTGCGATTCAATGGTATCGATCTGTCGGCATACGCCAACAACATCACCAACTCGCTGCCTTTGATGTTCGAGTCGCGAGACATCGCGTACACGCCGACCGATACCTTGTACTTCGGCCGCAGCGCGCGGCCGCGCACCATCGGCATCACGGCCACGTATCGCTATTGATGGCTACGCCGGGTCGGGTCTGGGAGCCGACCGCGCAGCACTCGATCACTTGGCGTTCTTGTCCTGCCACACGGCCAGCGTGTCCGGCGAGCCCTGCGCGCGGACACCGTTGTCCATCAGGATGTCGTCGGTCGCGCTCATGATCGCCGGCCGCGAGAACACCAGGGCCTCGCCGCCCTTCTGATCGAATTCGAAGGTGACGAAGGGGTCCTTGAGATCGCGCAGGACCGCGACCAGGTGGCGCAGGCTTTTGATGCGAGTGCCGTTCACCGAATACACCACCGAGCCCGCGGGATTCGAATAACCGTTGGCAAGCTTGTGCGGGAAGAACGGCGAGGAGACCACCACGAGTTCCTGCAGGTCGGCATCCGGTTCATCGAGAGCATGCGTCACCAAAGGACTTTTCACCAAGCCCAACATTCTCATCAAGCCGGCATTGCTTTCGAGGCTCGATACCAGCTGCCAGGTTGCCGGCGAAAACACCAACGGCCCATAGATGAAATAGGTCGGGTAGCTGCCGCGCAGATCGGTGACCAGGGTGGGATGCTCGGACGATACGGGCAGCTGGATTTGCAGGGACTTGCCGCCGCGAACCAGGGTCAGCGGCAGCTTACCGTTGCTCGCCACCTGCTGGATCAAGTACCCGAAGCTTACGCGCAAATCCCTGTCGATTTTGACCATGCCCTGGTTATCGATCGGCGTGTCGCCGATGCGGGTGATGACATCCCATTCCTTCAGTGGATACGACGCGTCGGTGACGGACGGGCGGTGCACCACCATGCCCTCGACTGATTTATCCAGCTTCAGATAGTCGCGCAGCGCCGGGTTCTCGAGCGTCTGCAGATCGTCGTACATCGCAGGCTTACCTTTGTAATGGCCGTCGGCAATGTCCTTCAGGAATAACTCTACTTCTTCGTTGGGAATGATGTAACCAATGTTCTGCGCATCACCGCTCAACTTGCTGAAGGCGAGGCCGATCATCTTATCGCCGGCAATCGCCGGTCCGCCGCTGTTGCCGGGATTGATTGCCGCATCCACTTGGATGCGCAGCCCGGAGACGGGGTAGTTGTAAGCGACGAATTCAATGCGCGATACGATGCCCTTGGTAATGGACAGCGAGTTGCCTCCCGTGGGAAATCCGTACGCCAAGACGGCGTCTTTGATGTGCGGCAGCTTGCTTGCGCGCGCCACCGGCGGATGGGTATCGAAGAAGGTGGCGTCGTCGAGCTGCAGAACGGCAAGGTCGATTCCCGGCGCCACCGCCACCACCGTGGCTGATACCTTATCTCCCGCCGCGCTGGCTTGAACTTGCACCTGACTCGCGTAGAGCACGACATGGGCATTCGTCAGAATGCGTTTACCTTCGATAACGACACCGGATCCGCTGATCTCGCTGGGCGCCTGCTTGGTCCAAGGCTTGAAGGGGTCGGGATGGCGCACGGTCGAAAAAACTTTGACCACCGAATTCTCGATGTTGGGCGCGGCGTCGCCGGGTTGATCGCGCGCTGCTGCCCCACAGACGGCGGACGTCAGAGCACCGCCAATCAAGAAAAAACCAAGGAGAGAAAGCCGTTTGGATCGTGTCATGGGTGGTTCTAATGGACCTATTTGCCGTCGACTGAAAAGGCGAGAAGAACGTTGCCGGGCTGACCGTAGCGTTGGCCGTAACCCGAATTGATGTACACGACGCCGTTCACGATCGTAGCACCGCCTTGGTCCAACGAGCCGCCGCTCGCCTTGATGCCGTTGATCGTCGGAAAATCCTTCGCAGTCTCATAATCCCACACGACTTTGCCGTCGATCGTGGAGTACGCGCGCAGATGACCGTCCATTGAACCCGAGAAGGCGACTCCGGGGACCACGGTCACCGCCTGCGCCTCGGCATGCGAGCAGGCTTCCGGCCCCCAGCTACATGCCGGCGACGGCGCGGGTGTGTACCAACGCTTGGCTCCGGTTTTCATATCGAGCGCGGCAAGGCCCCCACCCGTATTATCCGGCTCCGCGACCAAACCGGACAAAGCAACGTAAAGTCTGCGGTGGTCCGCCGCAGGCCCCCATTCGATACCGCCGGGAGCGACATCCTCGGTGACCTTGGTTTGCCACAGTACGTCACCCCCGTGATCCGGATCGAGGGCGTACACCATCCCCGACTTTTGCCCCGCTAGGATGATCTGTTTGCCGTCCGCCAACGTGCGTAAGATCGGCGAACTGCCAAAGTCCGCGGCTCCTGTCATTTCGTGCCGTGAATATTGCTTTGCCCAACGTACCTGCCCGTCGTTCAAATCGAGCGCGACCACGGCGTCGGTCAGCGGTTGGTTGATTTCGGTCAACGAGCCGCCGGTACCCACATAAAGAAGATTGCGCTTGGCGTCGATGGTCGGCGCGGCCGAGACGGCCGCGCCGGCGGGTCCGATCTCTTGCCCACCGGCCGCGTTCTTGTGAAACGGCCGCGGCTCCTCGGGAATGACGAAGGTTTTCCACAACACACGTCCGGTGGCCATGTCGAGCGCCGCGACGCTGCCGCGAAACGTGCAGCAGGCGTACGCCGCGTCCAAGGCAGCACTCTGCTCGCTGGACGATACCGCGACGAACAGCCGTTCGTGATAGAGCGTCGGCGCTCCGACGATGCGCGCCAGCGGATGCGACTCGACCTGAGTTTTCCAAAGCAGAGTGCCTCTCTGCGCATCGAGCGCATAAATCGCGCCGGCATCGTCGCCGAAGAGAGCAGCGCTCGGCGCCTTGAAAATATCGAGATGTGCCAGCGTGAATCGTTGCTTCGATTTTTTATCTGCTTGGCCATGCTTTCGCCGTGCCGCGGGCGCCGACCTCGGCGCGACAGCGCTTTTCGGCGGAGCGAATTCCCCAATCGATATCGCCGTTCGGATTCCGGCGGCCGCGTCGAAGGTCCAGTAGGTGCAGCCCGTCTTGGCGTCCAGGGAATAAACGCGGCCGGTCGCGCTCGCCACGAACAGCCGGCCGTCGACCACCGTTGGTTGACCCGCCACCGCACTGCCTTGAAACCCAAATGCCCACTTCAAGGCAAGCTTCGGTACGTCGCTGGCGCGAATGGCGGGTTCTGGCTGGTACCGCGTGTTCTCGATATCGCGCCCCCACCCGTTCCACTGCGCCGAACCCAAAGCCAAGGGACTCGCGGAATCGACACACTTATTACTTTCAGACATGGCCGGAACCAGCCCGGGGCGGATGGGCGCGGCCGGCTGAGGCGCGGCCGGCTGAGGCGTGGCCGGCTGAGGCATTGGCGGTTGAGGCTCGGCCGGTGCAGCAGCGGCCAGGACCAGCGCCGCCAGTACGGCCGATCGAGCTTTGCTCCCCGCTCGCACGCTTCAGCGCTTATCTATGGGTTGATAATCCCGTTTGGTAGGACCGGTGTACAGCTGGCGCGGGCGGCCAATCCTCATGTGCGGATCAGAAACCATTTCTTGCCAATGTGCCACCCAACCGGCCGTACGCGCGATTGCGAACATCACCGTGAACATGGAACGAGGAATGCCCAAAGCGCTGTAGATGATTCCCGAATAGAAATCGACGTTCGGGTACAGCCTGCGCGATACGAAGTAGTCGTCCTTGAGCGCGATTTCTTCGAGCTTCAAAGCCAAGTCGAATATCGGATTATCGGTTCGGCCGAGCTTCTCGAGCACCCGGTAGCACATTCCCCGAATGATTTTGGCGCGGGGATCGAAATTCTTGTACACGCGGTGACCGAATCCCATGAGCCGCACGCTGTCGGATTTGTCTTTGACGCGGGCGAGAAATTTGTCGATGTTGTCGACCGAGCCGATGCCGTCCAACATGTCGAGAACAGCCTCATTCGCGCCGCCGTGGGCCGGGCCCCATAGCGCCGAGACGCCGGCAGAGATAGCGGCATAGGGATTGGCGCCCGTGCTTCCCGCCAAGCGAACGGTCGACGTGCTGGCATTCTGTTCGTGGTCGGCGTGCAGGATGAACAACAGATCCAGCGCCTCGGCAGCGATCGGATCGATCGCATACGGTTCGCAGGGAACTGCGAAAAACATGTTGAGCATGTTCGAGCAATAGCGCAGATCGTTGCGCGGATAAATGAACGGCTGACCGAGCGTGTGCTTGTATGCTGCCGCGGCGATAGTCGGCAGCTTGGCGATGATTCGGTGTGCGAAGATTTCGCGGTGGCGCGAGTCATTGATATCGGTCGTATCGTGATAGAAGGCAGCCATGGACGCGACCACCGCCGATACCATTGCCATCGGGTGTGCATTGTGATGAAAGCCCTGGAAAAAACGCAACAATTGTTCGTTGACCATGGTGTGATGCATGATCGAATTGCGAAACCTTTCGAGCTCCGCCTTGGTCGCCAAACTGCCGTTGATGAGCAGGTTGGCCACTTCGAGAAAGCTCGATTTCTCGGCGAGTTGCTCTACCGGATAGCCGCGATACAAAAGGACGCCCGCGTCGCCGTCGATGTAAGTGATCTTGCTTTCGGTACTGGCCGTTGCCATGAATCCGGGATCGAACGTAAACACGTTCATATCCTTGGTCAGATTCGCGATATTGATTACATCGGGTCCGAGGGTTCCCGACATTGAATCGAGTCGGATCGACTTACCGGTAGTGAGGTTCTTAAGTTCGTATTTCGTGCTCATGCGCTTTTCCGACAGGGGAGTATGTTTCAATTCAAATAGAACTCGGCAGCCTTGCACGGTCGTAAACCGGAATCAAGGGCGCACGGCTAGCTGCGGGCGGCTAGCTGCGGGCGGCGAGTGGCGCACGGCGAGGAGCGTACCCCGCTAGTGGCGCGACGAGGGGATAACGTCGAGCGCATCGCAACGCGCGGAGAATTGACTCCACGCGTGCCAAAAGCGGTAACTTAGGCTTTGGGTGCTGCGGCCGCGTATTTCTTGCGGAATTTGTCGACTCGACCGCCGGTATCCACGATCTTCTGCTTGCCGGTGTAGAACGGATGGCAATTCGAACAGACTTCAACCTGCAGGTCGTGCCCGATGGTCGAGCGCGTCGGGAATGTATTGCCGCAGGTACAGGTGACCGTGATTTCTTTGTAGTCAGGATGGATGCCGGTTTTCATGGAAGCCTCGTATGTCTTGCAAAGGGCAGAATCGATACGACCCAAAACTCGTTGGAAGGTCCTTATCGCCATGCCTGAAGTAGTGACCGCGCTCGCGGCCTAATATCTATTAGTCCACAAAAACGGGCCGAACATAATACTGAATGCGTACGGATTCCACAATGCCGAGAATCCAAGTCCTTGGTTGTCAAATAATTGCAACCTTGTCCACAATATCTGTGGATAACTCTGTGGACGACGCGAGTGCCGGCTGTTTCGATCAGCAGAAATTCCCATAAATGTTAACTTGGTCAAAAAATAGACAGCTGTATTTACCTATATTTTTCAGGGAGTTAAAGGCGGCATCTGACCTAATGTAGACGCAATGTGCTGTAGGTACCCCTTTGTGCGGGAGGTCATCTCTGATGTGCATAAGGTCATGCGAGGAAAGCCGCCTGCAGATCATTTAGGAACCGTCTGCCCAAATCTGTCGGCCTCCACCCGATATCCGTTCTGTGGATCAGCCCACGCTGCATGGATTCCCACATCGGTGCTTTGAACGCCTCCACGGAGAGGCCCGTACGAGCTTCGAACCACTGGCCGGTAAACCCTTCGTTCAACCGCAGGGCGTTCAGCATGAATTCGAAGGGGAGATCGGCAATGGCAATGCAATGCCGCTCTCCGATACCGACGCTCGCCTGCGCAACGCGTTCCTGAAAGTCGCGCGGCTGTTTGGGCTTCGCAGTGCGCACGATCTTCGCGGGCAGCTCCAAGCTCAATTTGCCGTGCGCCCCGGCGCCCAAACCCAGGTAATCGCCGAAGCGCCAGTAATTGAGATTGTGACGGCACTGGAAGCCCTCGCGTGCGTAGGCCGACACCTCATATTGCCGATAGCCGGCCGCCGCCAGCAGCAATTGGCCCTCGGATTGAATGCGCCACGCCGCCTCGTCATCGGGCAATGCCGGCGGGCGCGCATGGAACACCGTGCCGGGTTCGAGGGTGAGCTGATAGTACGATAGATGCGTGGGCTCGAGGTCGCATGCGGTCCGCACGTCGACGAGCGCCTCGTCGAGAGTTTGCTCCGGCAGCGCGTACATCAGATCCAGATTGAAATTGTGGATGCCCGCGGCGCGCAACTCTGCCACCGCACGATACGTGTCGTCCGCCGTATGGATTCGTCCCAATCGCTCGAGCGCATGTGGCGCAAATGTTTGCGCGCCCAACGAGATGCGGTTGATTCCGGCTTCCCGATAGCCCGCGAAGCGACCACGCTCGATGGTACCGGGATTGGCCTCGAGCGTGATTTCAGCGTCACTCGCAAACGCGATACGTTGCCGAAGCGCGTGGAGCAGTCGCGCGAAATCTTCGGGCGGGAACAGACTGGGCGTTCCGCCGCCGAAGAATACGGTGTCGATGCGGCGGCTCGCGACCAGCGGCCATTCCGCATCGAAGTCACGGATGAGCAGGTCAATGTAAGCGCCATCGGGGCGCGCCGATTTCAGTTGGTGCGAGTTAAAGTCGCAGTACGGACACTTGCGCACGCACCACGGCATGTGGACGTAAAGGGCGAGCGCCGACGCATCGGCCCGTGCGGGCGCGCAAATCATGGGGCCGCCGGCAACTGCGCCCGCGTCACCAGTTGCTCCCGTGCCATCAGTCGCTCGTGCAGCGCGCGCAGCGCCGTGCCTCGATGACTGAGACGGTTCTTGTCGGCGGGATCCAGCTCGGCGGCCGTCCTATGGAGATCCGGCAACCAGAAGTACGGGTCGTAGCCGAAACCGGCCGAACCGCGCGGTTGGTCAACGATGAGTCCTTCCCACACGCCCTCGGCCGTCAGCGGCGCCGGGTCCGAATCGCCGGCCACGAATACCAAGACGCAGCGGTAGCGGGCGCTACGCGCGTGCAGCGGCGTCGCCTCGAGCGCGGCGAGCAATTTGGCGTTGTTCGCGGCATCATCGGCGCCAACGCCCGCATAGCGCGCCGAGTAGATTCCGGGTGCTCCGCCGAGCGCATCCACCTCCAAACCCGAATCGTCCGCAATAGCCGCCGCCCCGGCCACTTTCGCCGCATGGCGTGCCTTCAGCCACGCATTCTCCAGAAAACTGCAGCCCGTTTCTTCGGGCGAGGTTACGCCCACATCGCCTTGCGCAACGACATCGAACGGCAAGTCGGCGAGCAGCTCGCGAAATTCGCGCGTTTTCCCGGGATTGCTGCTGGCGATGACCAGCGGCCTGCGCCGGGCGTCGCTACGCCGCGCGTGCACTGAGCTGTGCGGCATGCAAGCGGGTGATGCCTTGCGTGGCGAGGTCCAGCAACTGATCGAGTTCGTGCCGGCGAAACGCATGCCCTTCGGCCGTACCCTGCACCTCTACGAACGCGCCGCCGCTGTTCATCACCACGTTCATGTCCGTTTCCGCGTTCGAATCTTCCGAGTAGTCCAGATCGAGCACCGGCACGCCGCGGTAGATGCCCACCGAGACGGCGGCCACCTGGCCGTGCAACGGATTCGCGGTAAGCGCGCGTTTTATCAGCAAGGTATCGATGGCATCTGCGAGCGCGACGAAACCACCGGTGATCGCAGCGGTGCGAGTTCCGCCGTCGGCTTGCAGCACATCGCAGTCGATCGTGACAGTGCGCTCGCCCAATCCTTTCAGGTCCACGACGGCGCGCAACGCGCGGCCGATAAGGCGCTGGATTTCCTGCGTGCGGCCGGTTTGCTTGCCGCGCGCAGCTTCGCGCGGCGAACGCGTGTGCGTGGCCCGTGGCAGCATGCCGTATTCAGCCGTGACCCACCCCTGGCCGGCGCCGCGCAGAAACGGCGGCACGCTTTCCTCGATACTCGCGGTGCAAAGCACCCGGGTCCCGCCGAATCCCACCAATACCGAGCCCTCCGCGTGCTGTGTGTAGCCGCGGACGAACGACAGCGGACGTAATTCGTCGGCTGCCCGGCCGCTGGGCCGTACGCTCACGCTGCCCGCCAACGCAATACCGCGGCGCTCGTGTTGTCGCTGTACGGCGCGGAGGCGGCCACCGCTTGTGTTCCCAATTCATTCAACGAATCACGCAAAGGTTTACCCGCCGATTGCGCGAAGCGCACGAGATCTTGATCTTTGAGGTTGGCCCACAGGCCGTCGGTGCACAATAACAGCACGTCGCCCGATTTCAGGCGCCGGCGCGTAGAAATACTCATCTCGGGCAGCGCTGCATCGCCGCCCAGGCAGCACTCGACATAATTGCGCATCGGATGACCGTGGACTTCCGCCTCGGTGATCAACCCCTCGCGCAGCAGTACTTCGACGTGGCTGTGATCGCGCGTACGCTCCAGCACTTGGGACTGCCGCAGTTGATAGACCCGGCTGTCGCCCACATGGGCCCAGTAGGCTGCAGCGTCCTGCACCAAGCACACCGCGCAAGTCGCGCGCGGGCGCGATTCCACGCCCAATCCCGCGCCCAGCTTGACCACTTCCTCATGCGCCCGCCCCAACGACAGATGCAGAAATCCGAGCGGATCGAAAATCGGATGCGGCGTTTGCCAGAATGCTTCCAACAGCGTTGCCAGGGCGGTTTCGGCGGCGCGCGCACCCTCGGCGTGACCGCCCATCCCATCGATGACGACGAGAAGCACGGCCTGTTCTGCAGCCGCCACGGCCACTCGGTCCTGATTCTCTTCGCGATGGCCAATGAGACTGACATCTGCGGTCTCGATCTGCAATGACAGCTCCTTGCGCTTTCCGATAGACTGATCGCAGATATTATGGCCGATTTTGACGCAGACCCCTATGATTCGTAGCATGACCGGCTTTGCGCGACGCGAGCGGCAGTTTCCGTGGGGACTGCTGGGGTGGGAATTGAAGACGGTCAATCACCGTTTCCTCGAAATCGGTTGCCGTTTACCTGAAGAATTCCGCATCGCCGAAGCGGACTTCCGCCAAGCCATCGCCGGGGCCGTGAGGCGCGGCAAGGTCGACTGTACCCTGCATTTTCGGCCTGCCATCGCCTCGAGTTCGCTCGAAGTGGACGTCGATCTATTGGTGAGCCTCGCTCAGCGCGCACAACAAACTGCTGCGCAATTGGGGGCCACAGCGCGGATCGACGTCATGGACTTGCTGCGCTGGCCGGGCGTGGTGCGGGACGACACGCGCGACACGGCGCCCATGATCGCTGCGGCGCATGCCTTGCTTGGCGACGCGTTGGCCGAGCTGACCCGCTTTCGCGACAGCGAAGGCGGCCGCCTCCGCGATGCGCTCGAGCAACGTTGTACCGGCCTGGTGGAGTTAGCCGCGAAGGTTGCCGAAAGGCTGCCGGAAGTCCGTGCCCGCATGCGTGCGAAGTGGCTCGAACGCATCGCGCAATTGGTGACCGACGTCGACCACGACAGATTGGAACAGGAACTCGCCATGCTCGCACAGCGGCAGGATGTGGACGAGGAGATCGATCGTCTGCGCGGACATGTGACGGAAGTTCGCAAGACGTTCAGCGTCCAGGAGCCGGCAGGACGCCGGCTGGATTTCTTGATGCAAGAGCTGAATCGCGAGGCCAACACGCTATCCTCGAAATCGCAGGACATCGAAACGACTCGCGCGGCGGTCGACATGAAGGTTCTGATCGAGCAGATGCGCGAGCAAGTGCAGAACATCGAGTAGTGCTGAATGCCACCCGGACGGTTATATGTCGTCGCGGCGCCATCGGGTGCCGGCAAGACCACCCTGGTGAAGGCGCTGATGCAGCGCGAACCGCGGCTGCGGTTTTCCGTGTCCTACACGACCCGCGCGCCCCGGCCCAATGAGGTCGACGGGCGGGATTATCATTTCGTGACGCAGTCGCGGTTTGCCGAAATGGTCGCTGGCAATGAATTCCTCGAGCATGCCCAGGTGTTCGATAATTTTTACGGCACGGCCTTCCGCGCCGTGCAGTCCGCGCTGCGCCAAGGCCAGCTCTTGTTGCTGGAAATCGACTGGCAGGGCGCACGCCAGGTGCGCGCCCGCTTGCCGGCGGCGCGCAGCATTTTCATCTTGCCGCCCACGCGGCGCGCGCTCGAGGAGCGCTTACGGGCGCGCAGCACCGACTCCGAGCCGGTGATCCAACGCCGCCTCAGAGACGCAGCGCACGATTTGGCGCATTGGACGGAGTTCGATTACGTGGTGATCAACGATCAATTCGACCAAGCGCTCAAAGATTTGCTGGCCATCGTGCAAGAACGCGGCGACGCCTTGACGGCAACCCGGCCTGAAGTCGCACGCTTTGCCGCCGGATTGCTGGACTCGTCAGTGGCCTAAAGTGCCGCTCATTCTGCTATCATAATGCTGCTATTATAGCGATCCTTTCAATGGAACCTTAGCCATGGCGCGAATTACTGTCGAAGACTGTCTGCAAAACGAACCCAATCTGTTCAACCTGGTGCTGCTGGCCGCCAAACGTGCCCGCCGCTTGGCGAACGGCGCGGAAGCCACCGTGGAGTGGGAAAACGACAAGCCGACCGTGGTTGCGCTGCGTGAGATTGCTGCCGGAAACATCACTCTCGAGATGCTTGAAGAGCCCGAAGAACCGGTACAGCAGCCGGTCAGCGAACTCGACATGCCCTCCGATTTCCGCGCGCCGCAGCTCGGGCTAGGGGACTGATCGACCCTGCACCTAGACTAACGATGGACTATGCGTCTTCCATACTCGGTTTCCTACCTGGTGGAAGACGCTCCACCGGGATCAGTCAGCTCTTAGATAAACTCGAGGCTTATCTGTCTCCCGCGCAAGTGGAGCGGGTGCGCGAAGCCTACGAATTCGGCGCGGAAAAGCATTACGGCCAGAAGCGCGTCTCGGGCGAGCCGTACATCACGCATCCGGTCGCGGTCGCCGACATCCTCGCCGACCTGCGCTTGGATGCCGACACGTTGGTCGCGGCAATTCTGCACGACGTCATCGAAGACACGCCCACGGCGAAGGCCGAGATCGCGTCGATCTTCGGTCAAGTGGTGGCCGAATTGGTAGACGGCGTTAGCAAACTCGACCAGATTCAATTCAAGAATCGTCAGGAAGCGCAGGCCGAGAGCTTTCGCAAAATGCTGCTGGCGATGGTGCGCGACATCCGCGTCATCATGGTCAAGCTCGCGGACCGCATGCACAACATGCGCACCTTGGGCGTCATGCCTCCGATCAAACGCCGCCGCAGTGCGCGCGAGACGCTGGAGATCTATGCGCCCATCGCCGAGCGGCTCGGCCTCTATGCAGTCAAGCTGGAACTGGAGGACTTAGGGTTCCGCGCCCTGTATCCCTACCGGTACAAGGTGCTCGAGCGTGAGCTGAAGCGCGCGCGCGGCAATCAAAAGGAGTTCGTCGGCAAAATCGCCGAGACCTTCAAAGGCGCACTGAAAAAAGCGCAGATCGCCGGCGGCGTCGAGGGCCGCGAGAAACATCTGTACAGCATTTACAGAAAAATGCAGAGCAAGCACATCTCGCTGAATGAAATGGTCGATGTCTACGGCTTTCGCATCATCGTCGACAGTCCCGACACCTGTTATCGCGTATTGGGATTGGTGCACAGCGTATACAAACCGATGCCGGGGCGTTTCAAGGACTACATCGCCATTCCGCGCGTCAACGGCTATCAGTCCCTGCACACGACACTGTTCGGCCCGAATGGCGTGCCCATCGAAGTTCAGATTCGCTCAGAACAGATGCACCGGGTGGCGGAATCGGGCATCGCGGCGCACTGGAAATACAAATCCGGCGGCGATGCCTTCGGCGGCGTCGAACACGACCGCGCGCGCGAATGGCTTGCGGGCTTGGTACAGATTCAGGAGGGCGGAAGCTCGGAGGAGTTCCTGGAAAGCGTCAAGGTGGACCTGTTTCCGGATAAGGTCTACGTGTTCACACCGAAGGGCAAAATCCTGCGCCTGCCGACCGGAGCGACCACCGTGGATTTCGCATACGCCATCCACACCGACATCGGCAATCGCTGCGTCGCCGCCAAGGTCGACCGACGCCTGGTGCCGTTGCGGACGCCGCTGCGCAACGGACAAACCGTGGAAATCATCACCGCGAAGGGCGCCACGCCCAATCCGTCCTGGTCGAGCTTCCTGGTGACTGCAAAGGCGCGCGCCGCCATCCGGCAGTACTTGAAAAACCTGAAGCGCGGTGAAGCGCTCGAACTGGGTCGCCGCTTGCTCGGATCGGCGCTCGAAGAATTCTCAACCAGCCTGAAGAAAGTTGCGCCCGCCGATCTCGCTGCGGTGGTCAAAGAGTTGAACTTGAAGGACGCGGACGAACTATTCGAGAAAATCGGTTTGGGCGAGCGCCTCGCGCCGCTCGTCGCGCGGCGCCTGCAACCGGCGCGCGATGTCCCGGAAGCGGACCTCTCGAGCGGCGGGCCGCTCATGATTGCCGGCACCGAGGGTCTGCTGGTCACTTACGCCCGTTGCTGCTTCCCCATTCCCAATGATCCGATCATGGCTTATCTCAGCGCGGGCCGCGGCGTGATGATCCACCGGCAAAATTGCGGTAACCTCGCCGAATATCGCAAACAGCCGGAAAAGTGGCTATCGGTGGCCTGGGAAGAGACCCAGGGGCGTCTCTTCACTTCCGAGATTCAGTTGGAGATCAACAACCGAGTGGGGGTGCTCGCCGCCGTGGCGTCGAGCATCGCCGAAACGGAGACCAACATCGACCAGGTTCAGTTGGAGGAGCGCGACGTCAGCAACTCGTGGCTCAGAATTCAGCTCCAAGTCCGCGACCGCAAGCATTTGGCTCAAGTCATCAAAACCATCCGACGAATGCCCGACGTGCAGCGGGTATTTCGCACGTTGGCCTGAGCGCTCGTACCGAAGTCAAGACCACACCACCTGAAGGGTTATGAACAAGCAAATCATTTCTACCACCGACGCCCCCGCCGCCATTGGAACCTACTCGCAGGCCGTGCGGGTGGGCAACACCGTCTGGGTATCCGGCCAAATTCCCTTGGACCCGCGCACCAAAGAGCTGGTGACGGGCGACGTGGAGGCGCAGGTCAGGCAGGTTTTCGATAATCTCAAGGCGATCGTGGTGGCCGCGGGCGCGACTTTGGACGACGTCGTCAAGGCGAACATTTATCTGACGGATCTCTCTCACTTCGCGCTCGTCAATAAGGTGATGGCGGAATACTTTCGCGAGCCGTATCCGGCGCGCGCCGCTGTCGGCGTTGCCGCGCTGCCGCGCGGGGCGCGGGTCGAAGTGGAGTGCATCGTCGCCCTGTGACTCTACTCAAGCCGGTTACGGTGCTGCGCGGCGTCGGCGACACGCTCGCCCGCAAGCTGCACGCTCTAGGTGTGGAAACCACACAGGACTTGCTGTTCCTGCTGCCGCTGCGTTACGAGGACCGCACGCGCGTGGTGCCGTTGGGCGAGTTGCTTCCGGGTCAACGTGCCGCCGTGGAGGGCGACGTCCTGCTCACCGAGGTCGCCTTTCGCGGCAGACGGCAGATGCTGTGCAGAATCGCCGACGGTTCGGGATTTCTCACGCTGCGATTTTTTTATTTCACCGCGCAACAGCAAGCCGGCTTGAGTCGCGGCATACGCATCCGGTGCTTTGGCGAGGCACGGCGCGGCCCGCAGGGTCTGGAGATGGTGCATCCGGAGTATCGGCGGGTTGACTCGACGGCCGCGAAATCGGCCGAGGATCACCTCACGCCGATTTATCCGGCCACCGAGGGCGTCACGCAGGGACGGCTGCGTATGTTGGTGGGCCTGGCATTGGATGGGACCGCCGCCGGCGAATTAGACGATTGGCTGCCCGCGGCCCTACTCGCGGATTCACGTCTTCCGTCGTTGCGCGAGGCACTGGTCTATGTGCATAAGCCGCCCGCGGACGCGCCGGTCGAGCTGCTGCTGGAATGGCGCCATCCTGCGCAGCGGCGGCTGGCATTCGAGGAATTGCTGGCACACCAGCTGTCCCTCAAGCTCTTGCGGCAGCGGATTCAGAGCGAGCCCGGCTGGCCGCTCGTAGGCGACGGGTCGCTGAAGACCGGGCTGCTGGAGTCGTTGCCGTTTCAACTGACGGCGGCACAGGCGCGAGTGCTCGGTGAAATAGAAAAGGATCTTGCCATCGCGAAACCCATGTTGCGCCTGGTACAGGGCGACGTTGGTTGCGGGAAGACGCTGGTGGCGGCGCTGGCCGCAACGCGGGCGGTCCAGATGCGCCAGCAGGTTGCATTGATGGCGCCGACCGAATTGCTGGCCGACCAGCATGCGCAGAATTTCCGCCGCTGGTTCGAGCCTTTGGGCGTCACCGTGGCGCTGCTCACTGGCCGCCAGACGGGCAAAGCGCGCGATACCGCCCTCGCCTCGATTCGCGAGGGACACGCTGCCATCGTGATCGGCACCCATGCCCTGTTCCAAGAAAGTGTCGAATTCAATTCGCTGGCGCTGGTCATCGTCGATGAACAGCATCGATTCGGCGTACATCAACGATTGAGTCTGCGCGAGAAGGGTGGCCGCGACGGCCACCAGCCGCATCAACTGATCATGACGGCAACTCCCATCCCGCGCACGTTGGCGATGACCGCGTACGCAGACCTCGACATATCCGTGATTGACGAACTGCCGCCGGGACGCACGCCGGTAAAGACCGTGGTGCTCGCCGACGCGCGCCGCGATGAAGTCGTCATGCGTATTCGCACGGCCTGCCTGGAGGGCCGGCAGGCCTATTGGGTGTGTCCTCTCATCGATGAATCGGAGGAAATGCCCTACCAAGCGGCGGAAGAAACTGCCGCGGCGCTGGTGGCGGCGCTGCCGGAGCTCGCCGTAGGCCTGGTACACGGTCGCATGCCGTCGGCCGCCAAAGAACTCACCATGCGCCGCTTCAAGGACGGCGAAATCAAATTGTTGGTGGCAACGACGGTGATCGAGGTAGGCGTCGACGTACCCAACGCCACGCTCATGGTCATCGAGAATGCCGAGCGTATGGGTCTTGCGCAATTACACCAACTGCGCGGGCGGGTGGGTCGCGGACAACACGCGAGTTCATGTCTTCTTCTCTACCGGCCACCCTTATCCTCGCTGGCGCGCGAACGATTGGCCGTCATGCGCGGCACCAACGACGGCTTCCTCGTCGCACGCCGCGATCTCGAACTGCGTGGTCCGGGCGAATTGATGGGAACTCGTCAAACCGGACTCGCCCAAATGCGGGTGGCCGATTTGCTGCGCGATGCGGACCTGCTGCCGAAAGTGCAGATCGCCGCGGAGTCGCTGCTGCGCGACTGGCCTGCGAACGTCGCACCGCTGATTCGGCGATGGGTGGGTCATGCGGAGCAATACGCCCGCGTCGGGTAGACTGCACGCATGAAATTCAAGCCTGTGCCAGCAATCCCGTCCATTCAATGGCTCCCCGCGGAACGGCTCGGCCAATTGCACGTCGACGCGAACCTGCGCCCGTGGCTCATCGCCAAAGGCTTGCTGTCCGGGCGCATAAAAGCGGTTTGCGGCGAGCGATTTGCGCTGCGGCTCGTCGATCAATGGAGCGGTCTGCTGACGGGTTCGCAGAAGTTGGGCCTGCGCGCGGACGACAATGCAGGATTATTCCGGGACGTTGAGATGTATCGCGACGATCAAGTGTGGGTGTTTGCACAAACGGTGACGCCGGACTCGACGCTATGTCTCCATCCCTGGCTTGCGGAACTGGGCGATACCGCTCTCGATGAAACCCTGGATGGGCTTTCCGGCATCGAACGCAGCGCCTACGAATATGCCTGGTTGCCGAGCGACGACACATTGACTGCGCGCGCCTTGCGCGAAGCGCAGGTCAGGCCCGCGGGATTATGGGCGCGCCGCTCGCGGGTTGCGCTGCGCGGCGCACCGTTGCTCATGCAGGAGGTCTTTCTCCCCGCCATGGGCCGTCCTTAAGGACGCCAGACCGTGCCGCTGCC
>JBKQSA010000091.1:0-4400 GCA_052143815.1 Steroidobacteraceae bacterium
ATGGATTGAAGCCGCAAAGTACCTTCGCGCGCGCGCGTCAGGTAGCCGGCTTGATCCGCCCTGATGCCCTCGGACTCGAGATTGTCGAGCGAAGAACGAACGATGGTGAGCGGTGTGCGCAGTTCATGGGATAGTTTTCCGCCGAGGCTTCGCAAATACTGGGTATCTTCGTTGAGCCGCGCCAATAATCGTTCGAACCCGCGCGCTAGAGCGCCGATCTCGTCGCCACGGTTGGATTCGGGCATGTCGAGACGAATTCGCCCGTCATTGGTCACCGCGGAATCGGCGGCCAGCCGTAAGCGCCCGATGCGCAGGCTGATCAAGGTCGCCACGCCGAACGCGATGGCCACGGCGAGCGCGGTGCCGAGCAACGTCAGATTGAACAGGTGAGTGAGTGCCCGGTCGCGAAGGTCCAGCAATTGATTACCGGCCTGTTCGAGGACCACTGCTCCGCGCGTCCGATCGCCGACCTTGATCGGTGCGGCCGCGGAAAGGAGCGCTGCTTGACTTGGATCGGCTCGTAGCCATTCGGCCGATGGATGCCCGGCGAGAGCTGCCGTCACGGTTTTGCCCTCGAGATGATCCGGCGCCGAGGCTTGCAGAGGCCAGCGCGACATATCGCCCGCGATGAAGCGTCGATACCAACTGCCGCCGGTGCGCAGGTCTTCATCCTTGCTCAATATCAGAGAACCCGCGAGTCCGAGTTTCAGGGCATTGCTGTCGATGACAGTGACCCTTGTTTCCGGGCCGATGAAGGTTTCGAGCAAGCCGTTCAATCCGGCGGTCACCGAGAACAGCCTCCCACCTCGGACCGAGTCGGCGCCCATGAAACCGGCTTTGCCGCCGCCTGCGCCGTCGATCGCTTCGATCCAGAGCCGTGAGCCCACCAGGCTTCTCGGGATTCGCGCTTCGACGTGATAGCCGCGCGATGTCTGCAGCCAAAATGCCTGAATTCTTGGCTCCAGCGCTGCGTGGTCAACACCGTCGTCGCTTCTGACCACACTTTGCGCTTCGATGAGCCCCGGCGCGCTGGTCGCGAAGAAATACGACTCCAGGGCACCGTCGGGCCGTTGCAGCGTGACGTCGACACGATCGAATTTATCCCGGTCCGGATGCGCATCGCTGGGTTCCGGATCGAACTTCGGGTCATCCACTTCCATATAGATGAAAAGATAACGCTCCGTGTAACCCGCCAGCAGCCGCGCCGCAAGTCCGTTTGCCGGCACGCTTTTGGGTTCCACGGCGAGATCCCAGTCCTCGCGATAGCCGTCGAGCAACGGTTGATTGTGCAGCGGGAAGACATACAGGTCACCTTGAGTCCAATCGAACGCGGGTCCCTCGTCGACGTCGCCGAAAACCCGCTGCGGCTGAGCCGACAGCGCATTCGCAATCGTACCGGCGGCGGCTTGCAACGAATTTTCTTGCGAAATGCGCAGGGCCGATTCCAATTCGCGCGCATATTGGCATCCCGCCCACGGCAAAACGAGCGTGGTCAGCGCGACACCGAAGAGTTGCAAGCGGATGCTCACTCGACCCAGCGGTAACCCATTCCGTAGACGGTTTGAATGGCATCGAAGGCGGGATCGACCTCAAGAAACTTGCGCCGTACGCGTTTGACGTGGGAGGTGATGGTGCTATCGTCCAGCACCACGCTGGCGGCATCCATGAGTTGTTGACGATTTTTGACGTGACCCGGATTGCGCGCCAGCGCATGCACGATCCAGAATTCCGTCAATGACAGAGTGACCGGAACGCCGTTCCACGCCGTCTGCATTTTCTCGCCGTCGATCGATAAGGCGCCGCGCCGCACGATCTGCGCGGCGTTGTCCGGCCGGCGTAGCGCATCGATGCGCCGGAACAAGGCCGCGACCCGCGCCGCCAAGTGCGGCAGGCTCACGTCCTTGGTCAAAAAGTCGTCCGCTCCCAAGCGCAGACCGGAAACCGCGTCCAGTTCACTGTCTCTCGCCGTCAGGAAGATGATCGGCACCTCCGCCGACAAGGCGCGCAGTTCGCGGCATAGATCGAATCCGCCTTCAGCCTCGTCTTCCAGCGACACGTCGATGATCGCCAGGTCGGGCAGGTGGATGTCGAAGGCCTGCATGGCGCTCTTGCGGTTGCCGTAGGTCTTGACCTGGTAGCCCTGGCGCGCCAGCGCAGCAGCGTAGTTTTCGCGCAACGCCGGTTCGTCCTCGACGACGGCAATCTGCTTTCTCATACCGGAATCATAGCTCATCGACGCAGCCCCGGGCCCGATGCCGGCCCGCGCCATGACGCGCGCCATGATTTGCCACGATTCGCCCTGATTGTGCGTCGGTTCGTGGCGTCGATCCGCCCGATTTCCCGTCGATAGTGTGCGTGCGGATCCCTCACGGAGAGTTGCTCATGAACGCGTCGACCGGCACATCGATTTTCAGCAAGCCGAGAATATTATGGGCGCAGCATCGCGAGGTTTCGCTCAATTGGTTGGCACTCGGCTTGCTGCTTGCCGCCTGGAATGCGGCCGGCAATGACGATGCCGTCACTGCTCGGCGCCGCCCGGATTCGCTGCGCGCGTATCCGTACGTGTCGGCCCGGGCCGCGCAGCGCGCGCACGCTCCGGCTCGATGACGCCGTTTGTCGTACAAGCGAGTGACGCCGGGCGATCACGCGATCAAAACCGATTTTTCTTTTCAAAGGTCACAAAACGGTCAACGAACTGTAAAGCTTCATGCCTTTAATGGCGTGGCTTTTATGCTCGCTACACAATCCACAAAACAAATATTGATCGTCGACCGGGATGTTGCTGCTGTCGAACCGCTGCGTCAGAGACTCTGCGAAGCAGGTTTCATGGTACGCGCGATCACCGACGGCGCGGCCGCCTCCATGGCGGTGGCGGAGCGTCCGCCGCACTTGGTGATCATCGACTGGAACATCCCGGGCTTCATGGCTCTCGATCTGATCCAGGGAATTCGCGCGGCACGCGCCCCGCAAGTCATTCGTCTCATCATTTTGTCGGCGTTGGCCGGCGAACAAGATGTGGTGTCCGGGCTGAACTTCGGAGCCGACGACTACATCGCCAAACCGTTCTCGCTGCGCGAGGTGGTGGCGCGCGTCTGCGCCGTGCTGCGCTCGCGGCATCGGGATACGCAGCCCTCCACGCTGACCTGCGATTCATTGGTGCTCGACGCCACCACCAATCGCGTGACCGCGCGCGGGCAACTCGTCAACTTGAGAGGCATCGAATACCGATTACTGGAATTCTTGATGTCGAACCTCGGTAGAACCTTCAACCGGACGCAGCTGTTGGCTCAGGTTTGGGGCGATGACAGCGAAGTGGACGAACGGACGGTCGACGTCAACGTGCAGCGCCTGCGGAAAATCTTGAGCGAATCGGGATTCGAAGCCTACGTCCAGACCGTGCGCGGATTTGGCTACCGGTTTGCGCCCCCGGCGCCGGTACGCCCCGACCTGCCCGCCTCGCCGGTCGCTCCGGGCGACTTAAGGCCATAAGTGGAGTGACTTAAGTCACATTTTCACTGTTCCACGCGATGTTCCACGCCTAAGTGTCTTTATTGTAAGCAAATCTTCTTTCCTGGGTCATCCGCCCGTCACATTGAGCCGCGATTGTGGTAGGCGTCTGGATAGGCTGTTAGGAGATGAGACATGGTGGAGCGTAAAAACCCGTTGCCGCTGCGGCTGAGAACGGTCTTTATCTCGGATATCCATCTGGGCTTCAGAGGCTGCAGCGCGGAGTTGCTGCTCGACTTCTTGCACCACGTGGAGATGGATACGCTGTTCTTGGTGGGCGACATCATCGACGTGTGGAGCATGAAGAAAACCATGTTCTGGCCGCAGTCGCACAACAACGTGCTGCGCACGATTTTGGGCAAGGCCAAGCGCGGCACGAAGGTCATCTTCGTACCCGGCAATCACGACGAGGTGTTTCGCGAATTCGACGGCGCGGTCTTCGGTAATCTGGAAATCCACCGTGAGTACGTCCATGAGGGCGCCGACGGACGCCGCATGCTGATCCTGCACGGCGATGAGTTCGACAGCGTCGTCAAGTGCAGTCCCTGGCTCGCCAAGCTCGGCAGCAATCTGTACGACATTCTTCTCGCCGCCAACCCGTATATCAATTGGTGGCGGCGTAAATTCAATCTGCCGCATTGGTCGCTGTCGTCTTACTTGAAACACAAGGCGAAAACGGCGGTTCAATACATCGGCAGCTTCGAAGACGCGGTTGCCCAGGCGGCCCGCAAACGCGGCGTCGGCACGGTGGTTTGCGGTCACATCCATCACGCCGAGATCCGCGAGATCAACGGTATTTTGTACTGCAACGACGGGGATTGGGTCGAGAGTTGCACCTCGTTGGTCGAGGACATGAACGGACAACTGCGCCTGATCGAATGGCCGAAGCTGCG
>JBKQSA010000092.1:0-38498 GCA_052143815.1 Steroidobacteraceae bacterium
ACTGGTGCGCCTCAACGAAAACATTTCAAGCATTAACCGCTCACCTGCGATTAGCGCTCGAGAGAAAGTGAATAATCAGGTGCGATGGACGCGCAGGTGGGAAACCCCTCGGGGGACCGCAGAATTGTTACAAACCCCACAGCGTTATGTATGGAAGGCTACAACGGCCGAACCCTGATCCGATACAGGAGCTAGTATTGCAACTCAACGATAACCGTGGTGCGCGTGCGCGTCTCACGGTCACCCGGCTAACCAGTGCTCCCGGAACCTAGACCCACCATCGGTTAGGCGTTACTGTCGCAGCACGCGGGAGCGAAAATCAGGGCAAGCGGGGTCGCATCGATGGTAAAGCCAAGGAAACCGGCCCTCGCCGTGCAGGGCGATCTGTGGCTGGGCCGCAAAGGCAAGGCATTCTTAAGCGCCAATCGCATCGAGCTGTTGGAAAGTATTGATCGCCTTGGGTCAATAACGCGCGCAGCGCAGGATGTCGGGCTGAGCTACAAGGCAGCATGGGATGCCGTGGATGTCATGAGCAACCTCGCGGATCGACCCCTGATGATTCGCGCGACGGGCGGGCAGCACGGGGGCGGCAGTCAACTTACCGAGCACGGACGGGAACTCGTACGCCTCTACCGCCTGCTTCAACGCGGCTATCAGCGCCTGCTGGCACAGATGCAGGCGCAGGTGCACGACTTCGACAAGCTCAATGAACTCATAAAGGCCATCACCATGAAGACAAGCGCACGCAACCAGCTTCGCGGCACCGTCAAAGCCGTGCACAAGGGCGCCGTCAATGCCGATGTCATTCTGGACATCGGCGACGGACTGGAGATATTCGCCAACATTACCAACGAGGCGGTCGAGGATCTGGGCCTGAAGCCCGGGCGCGCAGCGGTGGCGCTGATCAAGGCGAGCTTTATCCTGCTCTCGCCGGACCCGGATATCCGGATCAGCGCACGCAATCGGCTGCGCGGTACGGTGACTGAGGTCATCCCGGGCGCCGTCAACTGCGAAATCAAAATGCAGTTGGCCGGTGCTCGTGTGCTGACGGCCATCGTCACCAGCGATGCACTTAAGGAACTGGGTCTCGTGAGAGGAGCGGCCTTTACGGCACTGATCAAGGCCTCGCACATACTGATCGCCGTCAATGATTGATCCTGGGCGAGAATTGCAAGCAGATCATCTCGCTTCCTGCCCTCCCCCGCCCTATGGGGATCTGCGTCAGACCTTCAGCAACGCGGGGGCGCGCCGGTAGAGGCGCAAGTCAGCCGTAATAGTCGGACCCGATGGTCTCATCGGCCGATCCGCTTCGGGCGCCCAACCCGTTGAAGACCGGTGTCAGCACAATCACGACAACCAGGTTGAGAATCACGGTGTATACGGCGGTGTATCCCGGGAACGTATAACTGCCGATGACCAGCGGAAACGTCGTCGTCAATTTTGTAGCGACGGCCATTTCCGTGCCCGCGAATGTGCCCACCGCCCAGCCGACGAGCAACGCCCATGAGTTGAACCATCGTGTATACGCTCCCAGCATCACGGCGGGAAGCGTTTGAATGATCCAGATGCCGCCCAACAGCTGCAGTTGGATGGCGTATTGGGTCGGCACGAAAAGAATGAATACCAGCGCACCGGCCTTGACGATCAGCGACACCAGCTTTGCGATGGTCGATTCCTGCTTTGCGGTCGGATTTTTGTTGATGAACTCGCGGTGAATATTGCGCGTGTACAGATTTGCGGCAGCGATCGACATGATTGCCGCTGGCACCAGAGCGCCGATGCCGATCGCGGCGAACGCGATGCCCACGAACCACGAAGGAAAGCTATGCAGCAATAGCGCGGGTACCGCAAAATTGTTGCCGAACTGCTTGAAACCCGCCGCATACTCAGGAAGTTTGTCGACGCCGCCGGCGATGACGAAAAAGCCCAAGAGCGCGAGCAGTCCCAGCATGAACGTATAACCCGGCAGCATCGCCGCGTTACGTCGAATGGCATGCCCGCTGCTGGCGCTCAAAATGCCGGTGAGCGAATGCGGATAGAGAAAAAGCGCCAGCGCGGAGCCCAAAGCCAACGTCGCGTAGCCGCTGTACGAGCCCGTGGTATGCGGTCCCGGAACCGCTAGCAACAGCTTCTTCGCGGGGATTGCCGCGAAGATCTTCTCGAAACCTCCCAATTCCATCGGAATGACGATGATCGCGGCCAACGCGGTGGCATATATCAAGATGTCTTTTACTACCGCAATCGATGCCGGCGCGCGCAGTCCGCTCGAATACGTGAAAGCCGCCAGTACGAAAAATGCGATGAGCAACGGCAAGTCTGCAGCCCATCCAGAGCCGTGGATGCCGAGCGCACCGATCACCACCTGAATGCCCACGAGTTGCAGGGCGATGTATGGCATGGTGGCAACGATCCCCGTCACCGTGACCGCGAGGGCCAGCCAGCGATTGCCGAAACGGCCGCGCACGAAATCCCCCGCCGTGATGTAACCGTGCTTGTGGCATACATGCCAGAGCCGGCGAAACACCAGGAATAGCAAGGGGTAGATGATGATCGTATACGGAACCGCGAAGAACGCGACGGCCCCGGCGCCGAAGGCCAGCGCGGGAACGGCGATGAAGGTGTAGGCGGTGTAGACATCACCGCCCACCAGAAACCAGGTGATGAGCGTGCCGAACCGCCGCCCGCCCAGTCCCCATTCATGCAGTTGATCGAGATCGCCTTTGCGCCAGCGGGCGGCCGCAAATCCCAGCCAGGAAATGAACCCAAACAACGCGACAAAAATGCTCAGTGCAATCCAATTGACATCCCGCACTACAGTCCCCCGTGCCTTTATTAATCTTATGCTTGGATTTTGGGCCTCAATACGGCGTGCGGTATCAATCTAATCGCTGGTGGCAAAATAAACCACCGCGGTGAACACAGCGCTGACCAGAACCCACAGAAGCTGGAACCAATAAAAGAACGGGATACCCATCAAAGTCGGCTCCACTCTATTATAGAGGGGCGGCCACAGGGCGACGGCGAACTGGATGACGAAGAGCAGGTACCACCAGCTCCAACCCTTGCGCTTCTTGGGTATGTCGTTCATCAGGAAAGCCTCCCACCGCGTAGCGTCCGCAGAGGCGAATCCTACCCGGGTCGAGACGTGCAAGTCTCGATTATTCTCGCAGCCCGCCCCCTCGCGACCCCGGACATCGCGGTCAGGGGTCACGAGGCTGGAATTTGCCGCCTATCAGAACTTGAATCGAAGGCCGGTGCCCGATGCGTTGGTGGAGCAGCCGACATCGGCGCCGGTGCCGTACGCATTCTGGTGGTACCCGCCGGTGCCGTACGCATTCTGGTGGTACCCATAGTAGGCGGCGGTCAGATCGAGTTCCGGGATGACCGTATACTTCACGCTTCCTTTGGAGCGGTACCCCGTGCAGCGCGCTATACTAGTGGGAGCGGGGCAGCCAAGGAGTCTTGACTGACATCACATGGCCCAACAGCAACGCGCGGCATTTCGGATGCACGCATCGATGCGCGCCGCGGCGCTGTGCATTTGCCTGGCCACGGCCCTGACGGGTTGTGCCGCGTTCGGTAACTGCGGGTTGCGCGAATGCCCCGCGGACGCGAGGATCAGCGCCGAAGTGCGCACTCTCCTCGCGCAGAGCCCCGCACTCGAAACTCCAAACCTCATCAGCGTGCAGACCTTCCACGGCGTGGTTTACCTGAGGGGACTGGTTTCCACTCCCTACCAGATCGCGGAGGCCGGGAGCATCGCCGAGGGGACGCCGGGCGTTTCCGAAGTACAGAATCTGCTGTCCATCGATAACTCCCGCTGACCCGGTCGCGCCAATCAACCCGGCGTGGCTCGGGTGTTGCAAATTGCAAACACGCTATAATCATGTGCGCTACCGAAGCACGGATCGGCTGCGGTGCAACAATTCGGCGTTGTGCGTCTCCGGGAGATGGCGTCATCAGCGCCTGCCCGTGCCGGCAGCCGGATAATCCTGATCGCTGCGGCCGACCTTTTGTGGCGAGAATGTCATCTCATGTCATTTAGATGTAATATATGAAGCGAATCATAGAGAATAATCTCTAAGTGCAGGGTGGGCTAAGCGCAACGGGCGCAAAATTTTTTTATCAGCTCAGCACGAATCTAAAGTGGCTGATCTCTCTTGCAAATACGTCGGAGGCGTCGCGAGATCCGATGCAGTCAACATGAGACGAGAAGTGAGGGCCGAAGTACCGCAACCGTGTTTACTTGTGGCTCGAATGCAACAACCGTATTAAAACCGATGGAGTTCACAACGTGAGGAATTTCAATACGATCATCGCCCCTGCGATGAAGCTCAATCAAGCCGGCGGCCGTCGCGGACTTTCGCATCTGGGAGGAAGCCTCCTGGCCGGTGTGCTGCTGCTGGCGGGAAGCGCTGCGCAGGCGCAGACCACGACGCCGACCGCTCCTCCGGCCCCCGCGGACGAAAGCCTGACCTGGCACGGCATCACCCTCTACGGCATCGTCGACATGGATTTTCAGTACGAGACCCACGGCGCGCCCTTCAGCAATTACTTCATCTCGGGCGGCTCGGACATCGTGCAGAAGAACAGCAACAATGCCGTGTCCGGCTTAACCTCGAACGGCATGAGCCAGTCGCGAGTCGGTCTGCAAGGCAAAGAGCCGCTGCACTTCATGGATTGGTCGGGCGTGTTCAAGCTTGAGAGCTATTTCAATCCTGCGTCGGGCCAGATCACCGACGCCGTGAAATCGGTCGCTCAGAACAACGGCCGCGCGCTCAACGCGCAGAGCACCAACATCGATTCGAGCATCGCCGGGGAGCCGTTCGAGCAAGCCTTCGTCGGTATGAGCTCTCCCACCTGGGGAACCTTCACGTTCGGCCGTCAGAATACGACGCTCGCGGACCTCATCGCCAAATACGATCCGCAGCAGACCTCGTATGCGTTCTCGCTGCTCGGCTTGTCCGGGACTCCGGCTGGAGGTGGCGACACGCAGGATCGGCGTCTCGACGCCTCGATCAAGTACGCCGGCAACTTCTTCAACATGGTGCACGTCGGTGCGCAGTACAAGACCCAGGGCTCATCAGCGCAGAACTATGCCACCGCCGGCAGCGGCGAGGCATTCTCCGGATTCGAGGTGTCGTTGGGCGCGGATTACGCGGGTGCGTCCGTCGATGCGTTCTACACCAAGATGCGGGACGCGGTCGTGGTGTCCCCCTTGAGCACCGCGCAGCTGGCGACCTTGCCGGCGTTGAACCTCTCGTCGCAGAACTCGGTCGCCGGCACGATCTCTGACAATGCTTCCTACGGAGTCATGGCGTCATACGCCCTCGCCCCGGTGCTCCCGGTGGTCCCGGTGACCGTCTATGGCGGCTTCCAGCACATCACCTACATGAACCCCTCGGTCCCCTTGTCTGCGGGATTCGACGATATCGGCGGATACGTGCTGGGCGCCGTGAACAATACGGCCTATGAGAAAGGCGACAAGCAACTGAACGTGTACTGGTTGGGCGCCCGGTATTCGGTGACACCGGAATTCACCGCCGCGATCGCCTACTACGGAGAAAAGCAATTTGCCTACGCGACCGGCGCCGATGCAGGCTGCTCGACCGTCATCGCCGGTTCTTGCAGCGGAAACTTCAACGCGCTATCCGTATCGCTGGACTATCACTTCACCAAGCGCTTTGATGCCTATGCGGGCGCCATGTGGTCGAACGTGTCGCACGGCCTCGCCAATGGCTACCTCAACACGACCATGATCGATCCGACCATCGGCGCGCGGTTCTCCTTCTAATCGATCGACCCGATCGAGTTCAGGGGTCTCATGGCCTTTTGCGGCCATGAGACCCCCACCACCGGGCGGACCTCGGCGCAGCGGCCAATTGTCTCCAGGGTCGCTCGCCCGTCATGACCTGCCTGGCGCTTTGAGGCCTCGCCGCACATGGGGTTTGGCATCAGAGGTAATCGCTGAGCTCACCTCTCGGTGCGACACTCTGCTCTAATGTCATCGAGCAGATCCCACCGAAAGCTGGATTCATGGAACACTTCGGTGGCTTCCATCATTTGGCTCGTGTCCCATGTCTAGTCAACCACTGTCGAGCTTTCCTCAGGCGTTCTTTCGGCGCATCGATCCGCGGCAAAGCTTGGTCGCCGGCATCATTTGGCTGGTGGTCGGACTGGCAGCAAGCTTTGCGCTCGTCGCATCGCTATGGGTGGGAAGAGTCGCCCGCGAAATCGTCGTTCAGCAGCATGTTCGCCGGCTCGCACTGGAAACCGACCAGCTGGGTTCGGACTTGGGTCAGGCGGTGGATGCGAGACTGCAGGCGCTTCAGGCCACCGGCGGCGGGGCAAGCGCCGCAACCTTCGATCAATTGAAAGCTGCTTATCCGCGCCTTGGCTGGATCACCTTGGCGAACGCCGCCGGTGTCGTGGTCGCCGGTGACGGCAGCATCGCCTCCGGCTCTTCCGTGAGCGAAGCGCCCTGGTTTTCAATGGGGCTCAAAGGTCCATGGATCGGGTTGATCGGCGGGAGCCGACCGACCCCCCGCACTCCCCTTCTCGGCGATCTCGCCGCCCCGCTCAAAGATGCCGGCGGGCATGTGATCGGCGTCGTTGCCGCACATCTGACCTGGCACTGGGCGGCACAAGATGTACGACGTCTCAGTGCGGCACTGGATCCGAGCGGCTCCGCCCAGACGTTGGTGCTGGATAGTACGGGTACCGTTACGGTGGGCGGGGATGACGTGCGCAATCGGTCGTGGAGCGGGGTCGTACTCGATCAATCGCCGCCCATCGAACCGATCGCGATCGCGACCGACCCTGTGGCCGCCAACCCGGGGGCACGCGAACCGGCGGGCACAGCCATGTCACTGGAATCGGTGGCTTCCGCACCGTCCGGCACGCCGCGCTTCGAACGGCTGCCGGACGGCCAAACGGTGTTGGTCGCACGCGCGGCGGTGTTCATTGCGGGACAGCCATCGTTGGCGGGCTGGCAAGTTCAGCTCAGCGAACCGAAACGCCAAGTTTATCAGCGCGCAAACGATTTGGCCGCGCGTATTCTGTGGATTTCGGCTTGCTTGGGTGCGGCGACGGCGTTCATTGGCGCGCTGGGGGCGCGTCATCTTACGAATCGGCTGAAGCGTTTGACCCAATCGGCCGGCGCCGTTGGCCGCAATGAGATGGCACGCATCGAAGTGCCGAGCGGGCGCGACGAAGTGGCGCAGCTCGCCGGCGTCCTCGCAAAGATCCTGGACGACTTGCGGCAAGAACGCAGCGAGCTGCTGACTCTCAGCAGTGAGCTCGAACGCCGCGTCGCGGTCAGAACCCGCGAGGTGGAGCGTCTGGCGGAGGAATCTCGGTACGCGGCCATCGTGCGAGAACGCCTGAAGATTGCACGCGATTTGCATGACACGCTCGCGCATTCCATGATGGCCATGCTGAGCGAGGTGCGGCTGCTGCGCAAACTCGAGCAGCACGATCCGGCGGCGCTGTCGGAAGAACTGGTGCGTGCCGAACGAGTCGCTCACGAAGGCCTGAATGAAGCCCGTATTGCAATTGCGCAAATGCGCGTCAACGCGGTTCGCGATACCGGTCTTGGCCCGGCGCTCGCCAAGGCGTTCGACCGCTTTCTGGACCGTACCGGATTGACCGGCGAGTTCAATGCGGACGCCGGCGCGGCCCAGTTCGGCGACGAGCGTGCCGAAACCTTGTTTCGAATGGCCGAGGAAGCCCTGAGGAATATCGAGCGGCACGCCCTGGCCACTCGGGTGGACATCACGCTGGCGACGATGGACGACACTCACGTGCGGCTGCGGATTGCGGATGATGGTATCGGCTTCGACCCCACCGCTTCCCGCCCGGGGCACTTCGGGCTCCTCGGGCTGCGCGAGCAGGCACAGCTCATCAATGCAGAACTGCGCATCAACAGCGCCCCGAACCAGGGGACGGTGCTGACGGTGACTTTGAGAATGGTGCCGGAAATGCTCTAGCGCTCGACGAGGCGTCAGTATTTTGCCAACCTGCAACCTGAACCGCTCAGCAATGATCCTACGGAGATCCTGACCATGCGCCCGATTCTGCCTCTTTCGATCCTGTTGATCGCACTCGGCACGGCACCGGCGTTCGCCGCAGGTCCGTGCATCGGATTCAAGTGGGACGTCAGCAAGGAACTCGCGCTGTTCAACGGCCCAAGCGTGGCGCTTGCCGCCGCCAAGAACGCCGCGGCCGCACCCACGATTGGCGCGGATCGTTTTTACCAGCTGCAACTCTTGCCGCAAGCCGAAGTGGCATTTGCCGTGACTCCCGCAAGAAGCACGGCCACCGACGGCGCATACGCCGGCCTTGCCAATCTGAAGTTGGATGCGCCCGGCAGCTATCGGATCGCGGTGGATGCTCCGATGTGGATCGATGTTGCGGTTAACGGGAAACTTGCGACCGCCACGGATTTTCAGGGGCAGCAAAACTGCGACGGACCGCATAAGATCGTCGAGTTCGATCTCAGCGGCGGGAAGCAGTTCATTCTGCAAATCAGCGGTTCGGCCAAGTCGACGATCCGACTCACGGTGACGCAACGACCACCGCGAAAACTCTGATGTCCGGCCCAAAATCTAGGTCGAGAAATGACTGAGGAATCCAAATCCGATGCCGGGGGCGATGTCACCCAATTGCTCAAGCGTTGGAGCGAGGGCAACAACGAATCGTTGGATCCGCTCTTCAATATGGTGTATCCGCGGTTGCGCCAGATTGCGAACGCGCTGTTCCGCGGCGAATCACCCGAATCCATGCTGCAGCCCACCGGGGTCGTCAATGAGCTGTTCATCAAGCTGGTGCGCCAGCACTCGCTGCGATTCGACAATCGCGAACATTTCTTCAGCCTCGCCGCGTCTCTCATGCGGCGAATTCTCATCGACCACGCTCGCGCGGAAAATCGTGACAAGCGCGATGGCGGCGTGAAGGTGCCGATGCACGAGGCCCTGGTGTGGGTATCGACGATTCCGTCTGCAGATTTGCTCGACATCGATCGGGCGCTCGAGGAATTGCAGCGCATCGATCCGCGCAAATCACGCATGGTGGAGTTGCGATTCTTCTTGGGTTCCACATCGGAGGAGACCGCGGATCTGCTGAACATTTCGAAGGCCACGGTCGATCGGGAAATCAAGTTCGCGCGCGGCTGGCTTTACGAGCGTCTTCAGTTCCATGCCGCACGACCGGATAGCCCGGTCTGATGCAGGCCGACGGTGCCGCGACGTTCGACGCAGCGCACTGGGAAGAGCTGCAAAGCCTATTCGCTCGATTTGAAAACATATCTCCATCCGAGCGCGAGAAGGCGCTGGAGGCCGGCTGTCCGGACGCGCAGTTGCGCCGCCGCGTGCTCGCGCTTCTGCAAGCCGCCGATGCTGCGGCCCAGGAACCCGCCGCTGCGCACATCGGCAAATGGCGGCCCGACGCCATTATCGGGCCGTACCGGCTCGTCCGCGCGATCGGGGCCGGGGGCATCGGGGCCGTCTACCTTGCGGAAAGACTGGTTGACGGCGTCACGCTACGTTCCGCCCTCAAAATTCTTGCGCCGCATGCGGTCGACGCGTCTTTCGTCGAACGCTTCTACCGCGAGCAGCAGCACCTAGCGGCGCTCGATCATCCCAACATCACCCGACTACTCGACGCCGGATGGGCAGAGAACGGACAGCCCTATCTCGTCATGGAATACGTCGAAGGCACTCACTTGGATGCCTACTGCGATCGCCGGCATCTGTGCATAGCGGATCGATTGCGTTTGTTCCTGCAGGTCTGCGATGCCGTCAGGTATGCACACCGCAGCCTCATCGTCCACCTGGACTTGAAGCCCTCGAACATACTCGTGTCGAACTTGGGGAAGGTCAAATTGCTCGACTTCGGGACGTCGAAGCTCATCCGCTTGGACGGCAACTCCACGTCGACCGTGATGGCCACCCCGACGTACGCGAGCCCGGAGCAGCTTCTGAATCGGCCCGTCAGCACCGCCAGCGACGTCTATGGATTGGGCACCGTCCTGTTCGAGCTTCTCGTCGGACGCCCGCCGTTCAAAAACGCTTCGGCCGCCGCGAGAACCGAAGCCGCGGTCCGGGAGATCGAGCCCGAACTCACGTTCAGGGCCGTGACACCCGATGCCGCCGCGCGCCGCGGCTTGACCGAGGCTCGCTTGCGGCAAGCGCTTCGGGGCGATCTTGCCGCCATTGTCGCCGCCTGCTTGCATTCGCAACCGCGCGATCGGTACCCGTCCGTCGACATACTCAGCGAAGAAATCAAGCGCTACCTCAGCTGCAGGCCGGTTCTTGCTCGCGGACAAAGCCTGAGCTATGCGGCGATGAAATTCGTTCGGCGTCAGCGTTTACCGGTCGCCGTCAGTTGCGCCGTGATCCTCACCGTTGCGTTCAGCCTGGTGTATGCGTGGTCGCAGCAACAGCACGCGCTGCATGAGGCAGAGCGTTCGGTGCGCATGCAGACGTTTCTCTTTAGTCTGTTCAAGATGGCGAATCCGAATTACACGGGCAAGCCGGTGGCTACCGTGCCGGAGTTTCTGAAGGTCGGCATGGCCAAGTTGCCCGGCTTCATTCACGAGTCGTCGGATCTGCGCGCGGCGCAGCTTGGCCTCGCTGAATCCATGTTTGAAAGCGGCAGCTATGCCGATGCTCGCGCCGCTTTCGCGAAAATTGCCGCCGAGGCAGACGCCGCGGGCGACATGGCCGCGAAAGCCGAGGCGGAAATCTACGCCGGTGCGGTCGAATTTCAAGATGGAAAAATTGCGCAGGGTCGGATTCTGGCGGCCGATGCCTTGAAGCTGGCACGCGGGCCGGCGGTTGCATCGCGCATTCGCGTCTTGAGCGAAATCTATTACGCGTTCAACGAAGACAACAACGGCTTCCGGACGGAGGAAAATCTGCAGCTGCTGCGCGCCGCCGTTCGCGACTGCCGCGCGCTGCAGCTACCCCCGCGTGAAACCGCATTAGCACTCTCCCTGCTTGCCGGCGATCTGGTTCTGCGCGGTAGCGACCTCGAGGCAAAGCCGATTTTCGAACAGCTGTTGGCACTCTACACTGCCGATCCATCGTCCCTGTGCGACCGCTCGGAGGTGTACGGTTGGCTGGCATGGATCGACGATGCGACGGGAAGTGTCGACGCGAGCCTACCCTTGTTTCGCAAGGCCTATGACGGTTATGTGGCGTGCGCCGGGTCCGATAGCCGCGGCGCCCTCGACCAATTACCGTATTGGGCGGATGCCCTGATCAAGACCGGAAGAGCCGCCGAAGCGGTGAACTTGCTCGAATCGGCGCTTCCGACCTGGCGGCGCGTTGCCGGCCGTAGCGCGGATCAATCCGACATGTTGTATTTCCTGACTCGCTCCTATCTGGCCACCGGCCGCAATGAGGACGCTGAAAAATATGCGAACGAATTGCTCGAGTTGCTCAACGGCAATCTCTCGCCTGAGTCCAGGGATGTAGGAGCAGCGCATATGGTGCTGGGCGAGGCGCTGGCCGCGCAACGTCGCTACGCTGAGGCGCAACCGCATGCGCAAGCGGCGGTTCGGCTATTGGTTCACAGTGCGGTGTCACCCTATGGACGGCAGCAAGGAGCTGAAGCTACCCAGTTGTTGCAGCGAGTGTCGCCGGCGATGGCGCCGCAACCCTAAATTGCGCTCCATCGAATACTCATTATGACGGGCGGGACGGCCCCGCAGGGGTCGAGAAGGTTGGTTTTTTTGAACTGGCTTAGTGTTTCGGAGTCATAATAGGTTGAAATCGAAACGCGTCACTTCGTGCCATTGGGATTAGTGTTTGAATCGACAGTGACGAGCGCCGCAGCTACTCCATCGGCGCCGATTTATGGATTTGGTGAGATTATGAAAAATCGAAGTATGCTCCGGTCGGCATTGGTATTCATCTCCCTCGGAGCGCTGGCGTTGGCCGGCAGCGGCAGTGCGCTCGCCCAAAGCCATGGCGGCGGTGGCGGACACGGGGGCGCCGCCGGCGGGCACGCCTATGCGGGCCATGGCGGCTACGGTTATGGCGGCTATCGAGGCGGCTACGGTTATGGCGGTTATCGAGGCGGCTACGGTTATGGTTGGCGGGGTGGGTATTATGGCGGCTGGGGCTGGGGTTGGGGCGGTCTGGGGCTTGGGCTATATTTCGCCGCGTTGCCGCTCTATTACTCCACGTTGTGGTGGGACGGCATCCCGTACTACTACGCGAATAACACCTATTACGTATACGACGGCAACGTCGGTCAATATGAAACCGTCGCCCCGCCTCCGGGACTCCAAAGCCAGATGGCGCCGCAGGAGCCGGTCGGAACGGATCTGATTGCCTATCCGAAGAACGGCCAGAGCGCCGACCAACAGGCGAAGGATAAATACGAGTGCCATCATTGGGCGACCACTCAGAGCGGTTTCGATCCCACCCAGGGTGCAACCGCAGCGGCAACCGCCAATAAGCGCACCGATTACATGCGAGCGCAGGCCGCTTGTTTGGAGGGGCGCGGCTACAGCGTCAAGTAAGCTCAAGTTACGGGGCGAGGAGCAGCTCGAGCGTTCTGAAGTAGATGTTCCGCAGGCGCTCGATGTCCTCGACCCGTACGCACTCGTTCACCTTATGAATGGTCTCGTTCACCACGCCAAGCTCGATGACCTGTGCACCCATCGGTGCGATGAAGCGGCCATCCGATGTGCCGCCTCCGGTAGATAATTTCGGCACGACGTCCAGTTGTTCTTGCACCGCGCGGCAAGCGGCCGTGGAGAGTGTTCCCGGGGCCGTCAGGAACGGGTAACCCGAAACGAACCACTCCAGCGAATAGTTCACGTGATGCTTGGCCAAGATGCCTTCAACCGTGGCTTTGAGCTTCTCGACGGTTTGTTCCGTCGAGAATCGCAGGTTGAAGCGCGCCTTGAGTTCTCCCGGAATCACATTCGGCGCGCCGGTACCCGCCGATAGGTTGGAGACCTGAAAGGTGGTGGGCTGAAAATGCTCATTGCCGTGGTCCCAAGTGCACGACGTCAGCTCGGCAAGCGCGGGCGCCAGGGCATGTACGGGATTGTTCGCAAACTGCGGATAGGCGATGTGGCCTTGGACGCCATGCACGGTGAGGCGTCCGCTCAAGCTGCCGCGTCGACCGATTTTGATGGTATCGCCGAGGAATTTCTCGCTCGAGGGCTCCCCGACCAGGCACCAGTCGATGGTCTCCCGCCGCTCCCGCAGTACCTCGACCACCCGGCGCGTGCCGTCGACCGACGGCCCTTCTTCGTCGCTGGTGATGAGGAAAGCGATGGTGCCCTGATGATCGGGATAGCGCCGGACGAACTCTTCGCTCGCCGTCAGCATGGCCGCCAGTCCGCTTTTCATGTCGGCAGCACCGCGACCGTACAGCATTCCGTTCTCGATAACCGGCGAGAACGGGTCGGTCCGCCAATCCTCGGTTGGGCCGGATGGCACCACGTCGGTATGGCCGGCGAAGCAAAACACCGGCGCGCCCCTGCCGCGCTTCGCCCAGAAGTTATCGACCGGCCCGAACCGCAGCCTTTCGACCTCGAAGCCGATCGCCTCGAGTCGCTCGATCATCAGAGCCTGACACCCGCCATCCGTGGGACTGACGGACGCGCGCGCGATCAGCTCCTCGGTAAGCTCCAGCGTTGCCGACATCAGAACCGCAGCACGGGAGGCCGGCGACGCAAATTCGCCCACAGACCATAGGCGCCCAGCGCAATCGCTGCAATCAGTACCCACGCCGGCATCGCAAGTCCCAGGAAGCGCCATTCAATTTTGGCGCATTCCCCTGAGCCGGTTAAGACTTTGACGAGGACATCGGTGAGCGGGAATACTTTGAGCATGAAGTCCAGCGAGGCGCCGCACGCCGCCACGGTGCCCGGCGGCAGACTCTGGATGTACAGATGCCGCACGGCAACCCCGATGGTGGCGAGCGATGCCGACCCGAGCAGCACGGCATACACGCGCCGGCCCCAGGCCGCCGGATCGTGTGCTGCCGCGAGCGCGAAGATGACGCCGATGGCAAAGATGCCGACGCGCTGGAAAATGCACAGCGGGCAGGGCTCGAGGTGCAGCACAGATTGCGCGTAGTACGCATACGCCAACAGCGCTGCGCAGGCCAGCGCGCCCAGTAAATTAGCGGAACGCGCGCTCATCAGCGGCGGGCGATGGCGTGTGCAGCGTCTATTTGCTTGGCGACGTCCTCGAGCGCGGTATGGCGTATGTCTTTGCCATGCACCATGTAGATCACGTACTCACAGATATTCTTCGCGTGATCGCCGATACGTTCCAAGGCGCGAACGACCCACATGATTTCGAGCGCCCGGCGAATGGTGCGAGGGTCCTCCATCATGAACGTGATGCACTGACGGTGGATGGACTCGTACTCTTCGTCTACCATTCTGTCTTCTTGCGCGGTTCGCAGCGCCGCCTGCGAGTCCATGCGCGCAAACGCGTCGAGCGAATCATGCACCATCTGCGCGACCTGACGGCCGAGATGCTTGACCTCGCGATACTTGTCCGCCGGCCGCTCCATGATGGCAAGCTGCGAGGCGATGTAGCCGATTTTTTCGCCTTCATCGCCGATTCGCTCGAGGTCGGTGATGGTTTTGATGATGGCGACGATGACCCGCAAGTCTCCCGCCGCAGGCGCCCGCAGCGCCAGAATTCGGCTGCACTCTTCGTCGATGGACACCTCCATGCCGTTGACCTTGTAGTCGTCGGTCGCCACCGATTCGCCGAGCCGGCTGTCCCCCTCCACCAGGGCGGTGATGGCTTTGTGCAGCTGCTGCTCGACGAAACCACCCATCTGCAACACTTGGTTGCGCACTTTTTCCAGGTCCTCGTTGAAGCGCCGGGAAATGTGATGGGTGAGATCGGCCGTTTCCATGGTGTTTACCTTGACAAAAAGTCCATCGACAACTCTAACCACGCGCGTTACCTGCGTCTGCGACGCGCGTCTACTTAGCGCGTACTATTGCCATGATCGTTTACAACCGATTACGCGGCGCGTCAATAGTTTGCGCGATTAATATGACCTTATGCGCTAGCTGCAGCGTGCAGTGCGGTGTGCCAGATGCGTTGTGGCGGAAAGTGACATGTAAACGTACTGCCTTTGCCTTCGATACTCTGCACGTCGAGCCAACCGCCATGGCGCTGCAACGCATGCTTCACAATGGCAAGCCCCAGACCCGATCCGCCGCGATCCCGGGAACGCCCGGCATCTACCCGATAAAAACGCTCCGTCAAACGCGGAATGTGTTCGGCGGGTATCCCGATGCCGCTGTCGATCACCGAAAAATACGCGCCGTCATCATCCGTCCACCAGCGCATACGCACTGTTCCTTCGGACAACGTGTACTTGATTCCGTTCACCAGCAGATTGGTGAACGCAGACTCGATCTCGTGCATGGAACCGTACAGGCCGTCGTCCGATTCCAGATCCAACGACACTTGGCGCGGGCGATCGCCGCCCGCCAGGGCGTCGCGGTGCAGTCGCTCGAGCATGCGCGGAACATCGATGGGCTCGCGCGGCGCCTCGCCGTCCGTGGACTCCAGGCGCGACAGCTCCAGCAAATCCGCGATGATGGCATTCATGCGCTGCGCCTGCGCACGCATGTCCCGAATCGGCCCGGCCCATGCCTGGTCGATGGAGGGATCATCCGCAAGTGTGTCCAAATATCCTGAAATCACCGTCAATGGCGTGCGCAACTCATGTGAGGCATTCGCCACGAAATCCTTGCGCGTGGCCTCCAGGCGCATTTGCCGGGTGACGTCGCGCACCAGCAACAAGGACTGACCCGCACCATAGGGCACGAGTTGCAGCGACAGATATACCTCGGCGTGCACCGGCGGCCGAATGACCAACGGCAGCGCAAAATCATCGCCGTGGAGGTAGTGCACGAACTCCGGGGAGCGGATCAGATTATCGATTCGCAGCCCGACATCCATCGGACGCTTCAGCCCCAGCAGCCGCGCCGCCTGCCGATTGAACCAAACGATGTCGTGCTGGCTGCTCAAGATAATGACGCCATCCGGCAGAGCCGCCGTCGAGCGCCGCAGCTCGCGGTAAAGTTGCACGAGCCGTTGCTTGTGAAATTGTTTGCGCCGGTGCAGCCGCACGACTTGGCCGATGACGTCGCCCCAGATCCCGCCGAGGTTGGGCGGATCGATCTGTGAACGCAGCCGCAGCCAGCGGTCCAGTCGATACAGATTGAGCAGCTGCCAACCCAGATACAGACAAGCGGCACATAGAAGCCACAGCCAAATGGGTCCGATCAAGAGACCCAGTATCAGGCCCGCAATCAAGATGCCCGCGAGCCGCGCGAGCGTGAAGGTCCACATCGATGCCATGGGCTAGGAGCCTGTCTGAGTATTCCCCGTGAGCCGCGTTGGCTTGGTGAGGGAGCGGATGCAAGGCGCGCGGCGCAGGACGTAGTGGTCGCTACGACCAAGCCGCGCAACGCCGCAGACGCCCCTCACCAAGCCAACCCGTAGGGACCGGGCAGATTTCGCTTGATCCATCGTTGTCGCCTCCTCATTGGGTCTCGACCCAACCACGTCGGCTCCGCCTCGGCTGAAGCGAAATCAGCCTTAGGTTAGGCCATGGGGAATACTCAGACAGGCTCCTAAGATTATATCTTCTTAGGTATCCCGCGCAGAGAATCGGTAACCAGAGCCGCGCACGGTTTGCACCAACCGCTCCAAAAGAAAAGGCTCGAGCGCCTTACGCAATCGCCGAATGTGCACGTCCACCGTACGCTCTTCGACATAAGTATTACCCCCCCAGACCCGGTCGAGCAACTGACCCCGCGTGAATACGCGCTCCGGGTGGGTCATGAAGAAGTGCAGCAAGCGGTATTCGGTGGGTCCCAAGGGTATCTCGCGCTCGCCCGCGCTCACGCGGTGACTGGAATCATCGAGCTTGAGTCCCTCCACTTCCACCGTGTCTGCGGCGCCGGCCGGCGCCGCTCGGCGCAGCACGGCTTGGATGCGCGCGAGGAGTTCGCGCGGTGAAAACGGCTTGGTAATGTAGTCGTCCGCCCCGCCTTCCAGTCCGCCCACCTTATCCTGTTCTTCGGCCCGTGCGGTCAGCATGATCACCGGGATTTCTTCGGTGTCCTTGGCGCGTTTCAACGAACGTGTCAGCTCCAAGCCGCTCATGTCCGGGAGCATCCAATCGACCAGCATGAGATCCGGCCGCACATCGACGATGCGCGCTCGCGCTTCCCGGCAGTCCTCAGCCTCGCGCACTTCATAGCCGGCACGCCGCAGCCCAAAGGCAACCATATCACGGATGCTCTTTTCGTCTTCGACGATGAGGATGCGTTTTGCTGTCATATTTTGCTAGTCCCTTGATTCTTAAAGCACGCTATTACAGCGTTGCTGCGTGACAGTTCCATGACTAGCCGGGAAAGTTGTCACCGCGATGCCTGCTTCGCGGCGATCCGTTCGGCTTCGGTAAGGGCAACCTTATCCCGCAGATACATCGGCGCCAGCTCGGCCGGGTCCAGCCCTTCGCCTGCATCGAGTCTGATCGCGCCCAATCGCGCCATGTCTCGGGCATCGGGCAGCGCAGCGCATGCGCCGGGCGTTACGATGACCCCAGGGAGCGCCTTGAGCACGGGATAGGCGCCGAAGCCGCGGCCAATCCCGTGGAATGGACCGGTGAAAGGCACGCTGACCCCTGCGGCTGCTCCGACCGCAGGCGTACCGCAGGCACGCAGACCGCGCTCGGCATCTGCCTGAAAGCAGCCCCAGTAGATCTCTCCCATGCGTGCATCGAGACAGGCCAGCGCCTGATCGGCACCCCCACGAATCGCCTGCAAAGCCAGTGCCTCCAGGGTGGTTACGGCGACCACCGGCAACTGCGCCCCGAAAGCCAGGCCCTGCGCCACGGATACGCTGATCCGGACCCCCGTGAACGCGCCTGGTCCGATGCTCGCAGCGATGCCATCGAGCATGCCCAGAACCAACCCGGCCTCGCGCAGCACTGCATCGACCATACCCAGAATCCGCTCCGCGTGGCCACGCCCGACTTCTTCGAAAATTCCGAACAGATCCGTGTCCGTCAGCACGGCGGCTGAACAAGCCTCGGTCGCGGTGTCGAGTGCCAGCACCCGCATATCAGGAGCCTGCCGACGCGGCTTCAGGCCGCCCTGCCCGCGCCTTACCCAACCGTTCGGCGAGGAATTGCGCGGCGGCGCCGGCGTCGGTGATGACCGGACTCGGCGGCAATGCCTGCAAGAATACCTTGCCATAGCCCTTGGTCTTGATACGGGGATCGCCAAGCACGATCACTCCAAAATCCTCGAAGTCGCGAATCAAGCGGCCCACGCCCTGCTTCAATGACAGTACCGCCTGGGGCAACTGATACTCGAAAAATGGATTGCCCCCGCGCCGCCGAATGCCCTCGAGACGGGCTTTCAGGAGCGGATCGTCGGGAGCGGCAAAGGGCAGCTTATCGATGGCGACAATCGACAGCGCCTCGCCTTTCACATCGACGCCTTCCCAAAAGCTGCCGGTGGCGAGCAACACGGCATTTCCCAGTTCGCGGAACCGATTGAGCAGAGCTTCGCGCGGCGCTTGGCCCTGCACGAGCACCGGAAACGGTGGCTCGGGAAACCGTGCCTTTAGCGCCGCGACGCCCTCGGCCAAGCCGCGATAACTGGTATAGAGCAGGAACGCGCGGCCGCCGCTCGCCTCGAGCAATGGCGCACACGCCGCAATGAATCTGAGCGCAAATTCGGGATGCTGCGGTTCCGGCATGTTGCGCGGGAGATAGATGCGCGCCTGATCGCGAAAATCGAAGGGACTGTCGATGTGCAACGTGCGAGCCTGCGGCAGTCCGATGCGGGTTGCGAAATGCGAGAAGTCCTCGCCGATGGCCAGGGTCGCCGACGTGAACACCCAAGCGCACGGCCGCGCTTCGACGTAGCCGCGCAGCCGATCTGCGATTTCGAACGGGGTGAACTGCAGCGACAAGCCGCTCGCCGCCGCTTCGGCCCAACGCAACCCTGATTCCTCCGGCACGCAGACCAAGGCCCGCAGGCTGGCCGCCAAACTTTCCGCTCTGCGCGCGCAGTTGGCGGTACCGGCGCCGGCGCCCACCCCTTCTAGTTCTTCCGCCAGATCGCCGAGAGCGGTCTCGAGTTCCGGCAGCACGTCCAAAAACGCTTCGGGCAGACTCCCCCATTCGTAGCGACCGGCGCCACCGGGCACGCTGCCGCGCAAATCGTCGAGATGCGCCTCGACGATCGCGAGTTCACCGGTGATCCTCGTCTCCCGAACCGCCGCCGCCGCCAGTTCGGCAGTCACGTCGCGCAGCAAGATCTGCACCTGCCTGACGGACCAACTCTGACCGAAGAACTGGGCCGCGATGTCGGGTACTTGATGAGCTTCGTCCAAAATGACTGCCTCGGCGCCCGGCAACAGATCGCCGAACCCCTCATCCTTGAGTGCGAGGTCCGCCAGCAGCAAGTGGTGATTCACCACGACGATCTCCGCCGCTTGGGCGGTGCGGCGAGCGTCGACCACGTGGCAGCGAGAGAACTGGGGGCATTCTTGTCCGAGACAGTTCTCGCGTGTCGACGTGATCATCGGCCACACGGACGACTGTTCCGGCAGGTCGGTGAGTTCCGCCAGATCTCCGCTGGAGGTGGTCGCCGCCCAGCGTGACACGCGAGTGAGAATCTTGGCACCGCCCCGCTGGTCCCCCAGCAGCGAAGGCTGCTGCAGAGTCAGCTCCAAGCGGTGCCGACATAGATAATTGGCGCGCCCCTTGAGCAGCGCCACTTTGACCGGCAAGCCCAAGGCTTGCGCCAGCAGCGGAACGTCACGGCGAAACAACTGATCTTGCAGCGTGCGTGTGCCGGTGGAAATGATCACACTCCGACCCGAAAGGAGGGCCGGTACGAGATAGGCAAACGTCTTGCCGGTACCGGTGCCGGCCTCGACGATCAGCGGTTCGGCGCATGCCAGTGCACGGCCCACGGCTGCCGCCATCGCGGCTTGTTCCGGTCGATAGGCATATCCGGGAAGCGCACGCGCGAGCGGACCCGCCGCGCCGAAGACATCTTTATAGTCGGTATCGATATGCCTAGCCATGTTTTGCACTGACTATTTCACAACGGCGCGAAATCGCGCAAACGCAACAGAATTTGACTTCAGTGTATTTTTTAATTTCCATCGTATGTGCGTGTAATCTTGGGCTTTTGCCTCACCAAGATGTCCTTCGGCGTCGACCGCCTGGAGATTTTCCGGACGGTCAAACGTATGGCCGCCGTCGACCGAATAACTCATCTCGGCGCCGGGACCCGTTGCGGAATCGGCAATGTAGGCCATGTGGGCGGGTATCGGGTGAGTCACCGTAGGTGCATGCACCGCGGCCGCGCTGGTATTTCGAATCTCCAATGTGTAAATGACCTGATCGCCGGGAACGACGCGGTTCGCCGGCGCCAGCTTGACGGTTTCTCGACCGTCCTGAATCGATCTGATTTCGACCTCAGCAACCGCTTTTATAACCAACCCATTCAAGGTGGCTTGACCACTCGCCGCAGTCGCCGCGCAAACCGCAAGTAGCGCCAGAGCAGGGGCATGCATTATGACCGTCCTATACATAAGTTCTCATAATTTTTAATTATATTAATCAATGATGTATAAGCTAAATCTCTATAATGAGTGATATACACGGGGACGGGCGCTTTCCCGACCCCGTGTTGGTTGCTCTGCAGGAGTTGGCGAGCCGGTTGCCCATCTGTCATTCTCATTATTCTAGTACAGACCGCTCCCCGGGGATTCTTAATGGCTACCGCACCGCAACACATCACGTCTCTTGCTTCCTTAAGCCGTGAAGTATCGAACTGGGTCGACGAAGTGGCACGGTTGACGAAACCGGATAGGATTTATTGGTGTGATGGCAGCGAGTCGGAATTTCGGGTCTTGGAACGCGAATTGGTGGCCAAGAAGGAATTGTTGCCCCTGAATCCGGACAGTTTTCCGGGCTGTTACCTGTATCGCTCCGACCCCGCGGATGTGGCCCGCGTCGAACACCTCACCTTCGTTTGCACCGAGAGCCAAGAAGATGCGGGGCCGAACAATTACTGGATGGCTCCGCAACAAGCGCATCAAAAAATAGATGCGCTGTTCGCCGGATGCATGAAGGGGCGCACGCTTTACGTCGTGCCTTACTGCATGGGCCCGATCGATTCACCGTTCTCCCGCTGCGGCGTGGAAATCACGGACAGCGCCTATGTGGTGCTGAACATGAGGCTGATGACCCGCATGGGTCAGGCCGCCCTGGAGCGCATCACGCGCGACGGCACGTTCGTGAGGGGACTGCATTCGACCGGTGATCTGGATCCGGACCGCCGCTTCATCATGCATTTTCCGGAAGAACTCTCCATCAAGAGCTTCGGCTCGGGTTACGGCGGTAACGCCCTCCTGGGAAAAAAGTGCCACGCACTGCGCATCGCCAGTTGGCAGGCGCGCACCGAAGGCTGGCTCGCGGAGCACATGCTGATCGTCGGCATCGAGAATCCTCGAGGCGAAATTCATTACCTGGCGTGCGCGTTTCCGTCCGCATGCGGCAAGACCAACCTCGCGATGCTGATTCCGCCGGAAAGCTACCCGGGCTGGAAGGTTTGGACCCTGGGCGACGATATTGCGTGGCTGCATCCGGGCAAGGACGGCCGGCTGTATGCCATCAATCCCGAGTCGGGGTATTTCGGGGTCTTGCCGGGCACCAACCCACACACCAATCGGAATGCATATGAGACCATCCGCAAGGATACGATTTTCACCAATGCGGCGATGGCTGCGGACAATGAACCTTGGTGGGAAGGACTCTCCGAGGGTAAGCCGGTAACCGACTGGCAGGGACGCCCCTATGATCCGGGGAATGGGTCGGCCGCCCATCCGAATTCCCGCTTTACGGTAGCCGCCAAACAAAACCCCAGCTACTCGACGCTGGCGGATGCCCCGGGCGGGGTGCCAATCTCCGCGCTCGTGTTCGGCGGCCGCCGCCGCACGCTGGCACCGCTGGTCTATCAAGCGCGCAGTTGGCTGCACGGCGTACTGGTGGGCGCCAGTGTGGCTTCCGAAACCACCGCCGCAATTACCGGCACCGTGGGCGTGTTGCGCCGTGATCCCATGGCGATGAAGCCGTTCGCCGGCTACAACTTTGCCGATTATTGGGCTCACTGGATCAACGTCGGAGCAAAGCTGAAGTCGCCGCCTGCGATTTTTCACGTCAATTGGTTCCGTCAGGACAACGCAGGCAAGTTTCTGTGGCCCGGCTTCGGCGACAACCTGCGCGTGCTGCGGTGGATCATCGATCGCTGCACCGGTACCGCCAAGGCTCGCGAGACGGCCATCGGATACCTACCGCACACCGAGGACTTGGATACGCAGGGAGTGAATATCGCGCCGGGCGCGCTGCAGGAGCTGCTCGCCGTCGACCCTGCCCTGTGGCGCACGGAATTCGAGGGAATCGCCAACTATATCAATGAGTTCGGGGCGCGGGTGCCGCTGGCATTGCACACCGAACTCGCCGACGCGCTGCAGCGCGTAGAACCCGACGCTTGAGCCAGCACCTACTCTTCGCAGGTATACCGAATGACCTGCGAAGAGTTGCTGTCCGGCGCTTTACCGAGACCAATCAGACCTTCGCCGCGAATCTGCATGGAGTCACGGCGGACGAACGCTTCTTCGCCATCCTTCCCAATCACGAACGTGCCGTTCGTACTTTGATCGACCAGCATGAACTTATTGCGATTGACCTCCACGCGGGCGTGCAATCGCGAAATCAGGTTACCCTTGATCACGAGGTTATTCTCTTCGGCCCGGCCCATGGTGATGCTTGCGTGGCCATCGTCCACCACGACTTCCTGCCCTTGATACCGCAGCTTGAGGCGCAGGCCTTTGTTCGGCCGCTCGCGTGAGGTGATGGCGATGGCCGGTACCATGCTGGTGATGTCGTCGGTCTGCCAAAGCACCTCGAATAGGGCAACTTCGCTGCTGCGCCCCTTGAGCGTGGCGATGTCGATTTGACGCACCGAGGCGCGCCATTCGCTCGAGAGGTGCTCCACCATCGTCGCAGTCGTGATGATCTGACCCGCTTTGGCCTGGCTCGTCATGCGGTTCGCGGTATGCACGGCGGAGCCGAAAATGTCGCGGTTCTCGAGCACCACAGGGCCGAAATTGCAGCCAATCCGTATCGCGACGGTCTGCTCGTCAACCTTCAACGCGGGATGTAGGACGATCTGTTTCTGCATCTGGGCGGCGGCATTCAAGGCGTCATCGGCCGTTGGAAAGGTGGCCATGATTTCGTCGCCCATGGTCTTGATGACGGTTCCATGATTCTGTTCGGTCGCGGCGCGCATCACGTCGATGCAAATGCCCACCATCTCACGCGCGCGCAGATCCCCAAGCAGCTCATACAGCTTGGTACTGCCGACCACGTCGGCAAACACGATGGCAACTTCGATTTCTTTTCCCATACAGCAGCCAAATTATACTTAACCTGGCACCCGACGCTTCACGCGTTTAAGCGGCCAAGCCCTGATTGAGGAGAGAAAGGGCTGAAAACAGGGTTTCCGGCGCCGCATCCGGCCGCCCTGCAATCTCCGAAAGGAATCGCCGCCACGCGCGGGCCCCCTCGCGGCCGGCCATCAGACCGTGCATATGCCGCGTGATCGAATGCAGGCGCACGCCGCACGGCACCTCCCTCTGGGCGTAGGAAACCATTTGTTCGATGATCTCCCAAGGCTCGGGAATGCGCCAGGCGGAATTCACGACCGCGCATTCGAGTTCCGCCAGCAACGCGGGACGATGATAGGCAGCACGGCCCAACATCACCCCGAGGCCCTTAGCCAATTCGGCTCGAATGGAGGCTAAATCGTCGAGGCCCCCGTTGATGACGATCGGAAGTGCCGGCCGCTCGCGCTTCAGCCGATGCACATACTCGTACTTCAGCGGCGGTATTTCCCGGTTTTCCTTAGGGGAAAGCCCGCCCAAGATGGCGGCACGCGCGTGCACGATCAAAGCATCCACGCCCGCACCGGTTACCGCATCGACGAACCCGGAAAAGAACTCGTAATCGTCGCGCTCATCGATCCCGATCCGGCATTTGACGGTCACCGGCACTTGCACGGCATCGCGCATGCGCACGACGCATTCAGCGACCAAGGCGGGCCGCTGCATGAGACAAGCGCCAAACGCTCCGCTCTTCACCCGATCGCTGGGACAACCGACGTTGAGATTGATCTCCGCATAGCCGGCGGAGGCGCCAATACGCGCCGCTTGCGCAAGCTCCTTAGGATCGCAGCCGCCCAACTGCAATGCCACCGGATGTTCGGCCGGATCGTGCTCGAGCAGTCGATTGGCGTTGCCGCGCACGATCGCCGCCGCCACGATCATCTCCGTATAGAGCAATGCGTGCGGGGCAAACAGCCGGTGCAGGTACCGGCAATGACGGTCCGTCCAATCCATCATGGGGGCGACGTTGATACGTCGGTCTAAGGTATTCATTTAATTAAATATTTTCGCTCTCAGTCGGTCCGGTAAACCACTGGACGGACTGGCAATTTACCATTGAAACAGCTGAGCGGGTTTGCGTACCGGAGTTCTAAAGCAATCGATTATGCGCGCGGCACAAAATGCAATGCCACCGAGTTCATGCAATAGCGCAATCCGGTCGGCTTCGGTCCATCGTCGAACACATGACCCAAATGCGCGTCACAACGCCGGCAGGAAATAGCATCGCGCTGCATCGCAAAACTGGAATCGGAACTCTTTACGATATTGTACGGTGAGATCGATTGCCAAAAGCTCGGCCATCCGGTGCCCGACTCGAATTTCGTCTTGGAGTCGTACAGCGCCGTATCGCAACAGACGCAGCGATAAATGCCGTCGGCGTGATTATTGGCGTACTCGCCTGAAAACGCTGCCTCGGTGCCCTCCCGGCGCGCGACACGATATGCCAACGCTGAGAGCTGAACGCGCCACTCTGCATCGCTCTTGACGATTTTAGGCACGCGCACGACTCCCTCACTCGTTCCGGCGGCAGAGAAGTTCTCGATCGACACGTCCTGAATTTGCGCCGGAGCTGATTGCTGAGCTGGCTGCGACTGCGAAGATGCAAACAATTTGGCGACACCCGCAGTGCCTGCCAGCGCTGCTATCCCCGCGGCCAAAAATCGCCGTCGACCCGACTTCGTTTCTTTGGATGCCATGGTCCTGCCCTCATCCGAAGGTAAATGCATAGGCTTGAACATCGTTGTCCAAGAACTCGATCGAAAAAACATGCGTGCGCAGGTCGCCGGACTGCCGGATCAACTGGTAGAGACGCTGGTCTTTGATGACGCCGACGCCGTTCGCATCCGTATCCGCACCATGATTGAGACCCGGCGCGGCCCCATCAAGTTGCACCCGAAAGCGAACCCGCTTCCCTGCCGAGCCGGGACCGAGCACGAGGTGAAGATCCCGCGCGGAAAATTCATACACGATTCTTCCCGGTGCGTTTTCCAGCACGGCCTTCTCGGGATCGACCGTCCACGTCCCTCCCAAAGCCCATTGATTCACGTCCAGTCTGGGCGGAACCACATAAGCATGCGCGTGGTCTTGCAGGAAGCCTCCCGGTGAACCGAAGCTTTGTGCACGCCGATAGCCGATGTACGTCTCCGGCGACCGATCATGCGCCAAGTCGGCCGCTGCCTCGACACCAACGGCGGTAGCGGATTGCACTCCCGCCGGCGGTAGATTCGTGTATCCGGCTTCAGTCAACAATTGCCGGATGATCTGCTCCGATTCCTCATAATTGCCCTCGCCGAAATGATGGCTGCGGATCCGCCCGGTTGAATCAATGAAATAATGGGCCGGCCAGAATTGGTTATCGAATCCCTTCCAGATCGCGAAGCGATCATCGAGCGCCACTGGGTACGTGATCCCGAAATCGCTGACGGCCCGACGTACGTTGTCGAGATTCTTCTCGAATGCAAACTCGGGCGCGTGTACGCCGATGACGACGAGGCCGTAATCCCTATATTTTTCGTACCATCCCTTCACATACGGCAATGCGCGTAAGCAGTTGATACATGAATACGTCCAGAAATCGATTAAAACGACTTTGTCGCGCAATGCGCCGCGCGTCAGCGCGGGCGAATTCAACCATGCGGTGGCGCCGCTGAGCGAGGGAATCTCGCCCTCGATTGGTAGCCCTCCCGCGGGTTCGGAAGCTCTCATCATGGTGTTATCGCCCGCCATGCGACCGTTCTCTGGAGCGGCATCCGGCGTGACTTTATCGATCAGCGATTGCTCCAATCGATTCGTGCCCGCGAGTGACAAACGCGTGAGCACCGTGCTGTCCCAACCCAGAACAATGGCCGCGACGGCGAACAATACGGCGACGCCGAGAGCCCGTCGGACCCATTCACCCGCACCGAGAGATTTCTTCAACGCGGCAAATACGCGTCCACCGGCTAGAATCGCCACGGCCAGCGAAGTGGCTGCGCCCGCCGCATACGCAAATAACAACAGCGTTGTGCGGGCGTTGGGTCCCGAAATCGCTGCACCGGTCAGCACCAGGCCCAGAATCGGTCCCGCGCAAGGCGCCCATAACAAGCCCGTCGCTACGCCGAGCAGCAGCGAAGGCACCAGTCCCACATTGACGTTCCCTGCATCATGCGGCGGTATCAATCGATTTCCCAACGCAACGAAGGGGCGTGCCAATCGATCCGCCAATGCTCTGGACAGCAAGGTCGCGGCGAATCCCGTCAGGAGCACCAACGCAAAGACTCGGCCGTACTGGTTTACGCGTACCGCCCAAGCACCGCCCACGGCCGCGAGTGAGGCGATGCCTGCAAACGTAACCGCCATTCCGATCAATAGCGGCAGTCCGCTCGTCAGGAATTTTTGCTCTGACCGCGCAAAGACGAACGGCAAGACCGGCAAGATACAAGGGCTGAGGATCGTCAACACACCGCCGAGAAACACCAACAGTACTAAAATCATGGTTTCAAATCTTCCAGGAAGACGTTCTTCGCACTCGCCGACGTCGACTACGCGACCTGAATCAGGGTCCCGCGCAGCATCGATTGGTTGAGCTTCTGTACGTAAGACCGGCGTAATGCGAGTTTAATTTCAACAGGGGCTATTTTCAGCATGATATTCCGGAAAAAGTATAAGCTCGGCGAACCGAGCAGGAGACTCTGATGAATGCCTCGACTCCCGTTACGCAGACGTTGCCGGTCATTGAGCTCCCGTTGCCGGCGAACGGGTGCGATACCTCCTTATTCGCCGCTCTTGAACGGCGCAAGACCACGCGGGAAATCAGTGCAACGCCGCTGCCCATGGAACTCCTGTCGAACCTCCTGTGGGCCGCCTGCGGAGTAAATCGAAAGACAGGCCCATTTGGAGTCCCCGGAAGGACTGCCGCTTCGGCCAGCAACTCGCAGGAAATCGACCTCTATGTCGCGGTCAAGGAAGGCGTTTATTTGTACGACGCGGTCAACAACCGCTTGAGCCCCATCGTCGCAGGCGATCTGCGCGGCGCAGCCCTGACCCCCGGTCAGCGAGGTGTCGATGCACGGGCGCCTGTGCAACTGATCTTCGTCGTTGACCTTCACCGACTCACCCACACGGCAGGCTTTCAGGAACCGGGCTTGCAGGATCCTGAAGTTCAGAAGTCGTACTACTACGTCGACACCGGCATTATTGCCGGTAACGTGTATCTGTTCGCCGCGGCACAGGGACTGGCGGCATGGTTTCACAACTGCGACAAGACCAGCCTCGGGCAGCGCCTTGAATTGCGGCCGGAACAGCGGGTGCTGTTCGCTCAGTCGGTCGGATATCCCGCACCGCTTTGAAGCCATGTTGTTGCGTCAGCTCGAATACCTGGTGGTGCTTGCGCGCGAACGGCACTTCGCGCGGGCTGCCGACGCATGCTGCGTCTCCCAGCCCGCGCTGTCTGCGGGCATACAGCAACTCGAGAAGGAACTCGGTATTCCGCTGTTCCTGCGCGGTAAGCGCTTTCAGGGACTAACCTCTGAGGGCGAACGTATTTTGCAGTGGGCCCGCGAAACTCTGGCCGCCAGTGAAGGCTTGCGCCAAGAAGCCGCCCTGGCGCACAAAGGCCTGACCGGCACGTTGAGATTGGGCGCCATTCCGACGACGATGCCGATCGTGTCGCTGCTGACCGGCCCGTACCGGGCGGCTCATCCGCAGATTCATCAGACGATCTCCTCATTGAACCACACGGAAATACTGCGAAGACTGAATGACTTCGAATTGGATCTCGGATTGACATACCTGGATGATCAACCGCTGCGGGGCTTTCGGGCCATGCCGCTTTATCGCGAACGGTACCTGCTCATCGCGAGGGATTCTGCTTCGATCTGCGGATTGGCGGCAATCGGTTGGGAGGCCGCCGCTGAACTCCCTCTGTGTCTCCTCAATCGGAGCATGCATAACCGGCTCATCATCGACGCGGCGTTCCAGCGCGCCAACGCCAATCCCTTGGTCGCCGTCGAAGCCGATTCAGTGTTCGCGCTGTATTCCCACGTCCGCAGCGCGCAACTTTTCAGCATCATTCCGCACAGCATGCTCTGCGTTTTCGAAATGCGCGGCGACTTGACCGCAATTCCCCTGACGCCCGAACTGCATCGCGGGATAGGTCTCATCGCATTAGACCATGATCCGATCTCGCCGCTGGTCGCCGCGGCTTGGAAAATCACCCCGACACTGAACCTCGAACAACAATTCGCCCGTGTGATAGGCGCCGCCGGTCAAACGATCCATCCAAACGACTAGGCCCCGCGGGTCCGCTGCGGAAGTTGGCGGGGTCGGCGCGCCTACGGCTTCTGGTTGGGCGGCCGAGGCTCCTTGCGATTATCAGGCTTAGTCTGACTTTCCTGCTGCCGCCGTTGTTCTTGCTGTTTCTCTAGCAGCTGCTGCTGCTCCTGGGCATGTCGCTCCGCCAACTGTTGGGTTTGCAACTGGTGCTGCTGCTCGAGCTGCTGTTTTCTCGCTTCGTCTGCTTGTTGTTTTGCCAATTGCTCATGCTCGAGTTCCTGCTGCTGCTGAACCTTCTGTCGCTCCGCATCTTGCTGAGCACGCTGCTGCTGCTGCTCTTGCAGATGTTGACGTTCGAGAGCCGAGTTTGCGGCGCTGGGTGAAGCGGGCTTCGGCGCCACGGGAATCTCGTTCGCATGCACTGCGGCGGGCGCCGGGCGATTGACTTCCGGGGTCGCGACCGGCGGCCGACCCAGCGGCGGCCGTTCCACTCTCGGTGGCTCGTTTTCCGACGTCACGGGCCGCGCAGCCGGTCGCGCTTTGACCGGTGTGGCGGGAGGCGCGATTTTGACGGCAGCGATGCGCGGCGCTGCACCCGCTTGAATACTTTTGACCTCGGCGGCCGACAGCGGTTTTCCGCCATTGTTGCGAAGCGCTTCCTGGCGCCGCTCGAAGGTAGGCGGCGGCGGCGGCGGCGCAGTCCGAGCAACGACGGCGCGCGTCTGCACTGCCGCCGGCGGTCTTGCTGCCGCCACGCGAGTGCCGCCGAGAACCGCCTGCTTCGCCGGAACGCTGGCGGGCGCCATGGCCTGCACCGCTGCGCCGGCGATGGCATGCGCATCGATCTTTATTAGGTTTCTCGACACCGGCTGCGCCGTCGTAAACGCTTGCGACGTGGTGGCCGCGACAGCGCCCGGCACGCTGCGATTGACGTAGGTCACGTTCGGGACATTCACCGTCTTATTGTTGATGATTGTCGTGTTGTAAATGTTATTGATGACCGTCGTATTGACCGTCGTGTTCGAGACGTTGATCTGATTGACGTAGTTGCGGCTCACGGGATAGGAAGGCACGTAGACCTCCCGCGGACCGAGTGCAAACCAGGCGATACCCGCGCCGACCCCAACCCAAGCGACGAGTGCAGGTGCGTAAATGGGCCGAACGTACGCCACTCCTTCCACGCGTGGCGGAGACGGCACCCATCCCCAGGCCCCGCCGACGTAAATCCACCGGCCGTAATGAAACGGCGCAAATCCCCAGGGTTGATCATCCACCCAGGTGTATCCCCAGGGTGCAATGTACGCCCAATGCCCATTGTGATACGGAGCCCAGCCGCCCTCGACCCGGCGAGGAAACCACACGTAGCCGTAATCGGGCGTCGGAGCCCACGACCCCTGGTCATCCAGGTCCTCGTAGCCGACGATATCGGGAGATACGTAGGGAGCGGAGCCCGAGTTCGCCCAGCGGCTGTCGCGGCCGGAACTCCACGCGTCAAACGGGTCTTGCACAGGGCCATAGGATTGCGCATCCTCCGCCAACTCGTCGGTACCCGAGAAAACGTCATATTCGTTCGCATACACGGGATAAGCGTGTCCGCCGCCCGTGACTTCGCCTTGACCGCTGCGCACGCCGATCGCCGTGTTTCCCGAGTCATCGACCGTGAGCCGATAGAGGCCGGGCCTCAGGATCGAGAAGGCCAGGTTCGGCGTATCAATTTCAAAAGTCTCGCTGTCATCGAGACGGCGGACGCGGACCAGCAAGGTGCCGGCCGAAAGCTGGATTTGCGTGATGTGATCGCCGAGATTCAAGAAGGACACCGCGGTATTGCTCGCGAGCCGCAGCAGCGAGCCATCCAATTGCAGTTCCAGACGGCCGTCCCGATCCGACCAGAGTTTATCGCCGGTGGTCAGCGGGCGATTGAGCGGCGCCGCGACCCAGTCGTCCGTGCCCCCTGGCTGGAAGGAGACCGCGCCCTCGACATAGGCGAGACGTGCGACCCGAGTCGGCGGATCGTCTTCGTCGGCGGCAGCAAGTGCCGGCATGAAGACGGCGAAGCCGAGCAAGAGGCCGAGCAGGCCGGCGAATGAGGGCATATGTTTGGTCATCATTGAGGCATTTTCCCCTGATTGATGCGGGGGCGCCAGGCAACCGTCAAGGCGCATCAGGCCATGGCGCCTTCAGCGCACCGGGTCTCGTTTGCTCCATACGCGTTTTTCGCGTTGCATTACGGGAATTACCAATCGGCGAGCGCTTGCCGCCATCTCGACGGGTCACCTGACGAATTTGTCGCTCCGGTTCGAGTTTCCCGGCGTTCGCCACGCCCAGTTGAATTTTCTCGAGTCGCCAAGCTGCCTCAACGTCGTTACCCCGTGAACAGGCCTCGCGGATCAATCCCAACTCGCCGTGCATCCAGCGGGCCGACTGCACGTCACCGGCGGATAGCGAGTAAACCAACTGTTCGGTTGCGTGGATGGATATCGTCAGCGACGGATCGCAGCTCTGCGCCTCTGCATCCGTCGAAATCCCCAGCCCACAGGCCAACCCAATGGCCACGTGGATCGCCAAAGCCAGCGGATCTAAACCGCTTTTTCCAACCGTCCGAGCTTTGATCACGGCTATTCTCATCACATCGCCGCGCTATCGGCCTCGCCGGTTCGAATGCGCAGCGTGCGCAGAATGTCCGTGACGAAAATCTTACCATCGCCTGTTTTGCCGGTCTTCGCCGCGCCGATTATCGCCTCTAGCACCTGATCGACGAACTCATCTTTGACGGCGACCTCGATTCGCACCTTGGGCACGAATTCGACGGTGTACTCGGCCTCACGATACAACTCGGTATGTCCGCGCTGGCGGCCGAAGCCCTTCACCTCGGTCACCGTCATGCCGGACACACCGATTTCCGAGACGGCGGCGCGCACGTCATCGAGCTTGAAAGGTCTGATAATTGCAATGATCATTTTCATTCCATTCTCCCCCGCGCAATCGCTGCGCTTAAGCCCTACCCGCCTTGCCTTGCTTCACTCCCGCAGGAAGCGGCCAGCACCTTCACAAGGCGGCGCTGTCCGTCTCGCCGGTTCGAATTCGCAACACGCGCAGAATATCGCTGACGAAAATCTTGCCGTCGCCAATTTTGCCGGTCTTCGCCGCGGCGCTGATGGCGTCGAGCGCTTGATCGACGAGTTCGTTTCTCACCGCCACTTCGATGCGCACCTTCGGCACGAAATCGACAGTGTACTCGGCGCCGCGATACAACTCGGTATGCCCGCGCTGGCGGCCGAAACCTTTGACTTCGGTGACCGTCATGCCGGATACCCCGATTTCCGAGAGAGCCGAACGCACGTCGTCCAGCTTGAAGGGTTTAATGATCGCAGTGATCAATTTCATTCCATTCTCCAAGACTTAGTTTAGCCCTACGACACAATTGTTGGTTTGCTTCAATGCAGACGATTTGAACCTACCGATACGCTACGACTATTAAACTTGAACTCGCATTAAGCTGCCGATGATACTGTCGACCGTCCCGCCGATATTGGATTACGCACAATGTCAATGCTCACGAGCCAACCCAGGCACCGCGATGGAACCGCCCACCGCCTGGAACAATGCCGCCGTATCCAGATACCGATTGATTCGTGTTTGAGTCAGGGAAATTATCGCCTGCTGATAGTTCTGCTCAGCGGTGACGAGGGCGAGATAACTGACGGATCCTAGCTCGAGTTGGTGTGTTGCGACATCGAGACTCTTCTTCGCCGCCGTTTCGGCACGCGACGCCGCGACGATCGCCGCAGCGTCGGTGTCCAGAGCATGCAACGCATCGGCTACGTTCTGAAACGCCGTCAGTACGGCGGATTGGTAGAGCGCTCCTGCTTGATCCAGTGCGGCATCAGCGGCGCGTTTGCGGTGGATGAGCGTGCCGCCCTCAAATAGCGTCTGGGTCGCGTTCGCGCCGATACTCCAGAATCCGGTACCCGGTTTAAACAGATTGGACAATAGCGTCGCCGTGCTGCCGATGTCCCCTGTAATGGTCAACTGCGGCAGCAAATTGGCGATGGTCACGCCGACTTGCGCCGTCGCCGCATGCAGCTGTGCTTCGGCCGCGCGTACATCAGGTCGGCGCTCGACCAGTTGCGATGGGATACCGAGCGGCAACTCGGTCGGCAGATTAAGCGCGCTCAGCTCGAAGCGCACGGGCGACAGATCAGCGGGCAACTGTCCGCTCAATACCGCCAATAGATCGTGCGTTTGCCGTAGCTGCCGGTCCAACGGAGGCAACGACGCTTCCAATTGCGCAAGCGCCACCTCCTGCGCGTAGACGTCCACCTCGGCCACTGACCCAAGCTCCAGGGCGCGCCGCAACACCGCGAGCGAATCGCGTTCCAGCGTGATTACCTGCAGTGTGGTTGCGATTTCTTCCCGTAAGCCCGCCTCTTGAATCGCCGCAGTGACCACGTTCGCCGTCAATGTCAGATAGGTTGCGTCGAGTTGGTAACGGCTTGCCTCCGCTTGTGCAGCCAGTGATTCGACCGCGCGCCTATTTGCCCCAAAAATGTCCGGTACATAGGTCACGGTGACTTGCGGAGTGTATAAATTATAGAGCGCCGTTCCCGAAGTCAGGTTTGGCGACAGTACGCCCACCGCATCACGTTCACGGCTGGCGGCGAAATTGCCCTGCACATTTGGAAAGTAAATTCCGCGCTGAGCGGCCGTATTTTCCAGCGCCTGTCGCAGCGCCGCTTGCGCGGCTCGGACGCTCGGATTGGCATGCAAGGCCTCACCGACGAGCGCATCGAGCTCCGTTGAGCCATAAAGCTTCCACCAGTCTCGAGGCACGTCCTGTCCGAGCAGAAATTGCTGTGCGGCGCCGCCTGACGTGTCCGCCGATGCGGTCCTTTCTGGCAACTCTTGAGTCGTATACCGCTGGATTTTCGGCGGCTCGGGACGATGGAAATTCGGGCCGACGCATGCGTATAGGCAAGTCGTGGACAACAGAAAAACGGGCAAGCCGTCCGTGCGCTTCATCCGGTGACGTCCCGCAGCTCTTCGGGTGGTAATTCGAGCGTCTTGGAAAATTGCAAGATCAAAACCGGCAATACGAGCAAGATCAGCACCGGTGCAAGCAGCATACCGCCGACGACGACCAGCGCAAGCGGACGTTGTACTTGTGAGCCGATACCGGTAGATACTGCTGCCGGGACCAGACCGACGCACGCCACGATACACGTCATGACTACCGGCCGAAGTTGCGTTCTGCAGGTTTGCAGCATCGCATCCGCGCGATCGAGACCGGATTCCAGACCCAAATTGTAGTAGGACAAGACGAGAATCCCGTCCATCGCCGCGATACCAAAGAGCGCGACAAAACCTATCGCCGAGGACACGCTGAAGGCGGTACCGGTGACCCAAAGTGCGAAAATTCCGCCCAAAAGAGCCATCGGAATCACGCTCGCAGCAAGCAGCGCGTCCCGCAAACTGCCAAATTTCAGGTATAGCAACAGCACGATGAGCGCGATCGCCAGGGGGACGACCACGCTCAGGCGGGAAATGGCGTCCTGCAAATTGCCGAATTCGCCGACCCATTCGAGCCGGTAGCCGCCGGGCATCAACACTTGGGATTCCACCGCATGCTGCGCCTCGAGCACCGCGCCGCCCAGGTCACGGCCCCGCACGCTGAACTTGATCGGTACGTAACGCTGTTGTTGCTCTCGGAAGATGAAGCCAGCGCCGGAAACGAGCCGCACGTCGGCGACGTCCTCCAGCGGCACTTGAATCACGCCATTGCCGTCGCTCGCCGGCGCTGTGACGGGAATGTGCCTGATCGCATCCAAATTTTGGCGATACGGCACGGCTAAGCGCACCATCATCGGAAAATGACGATCGCTAGTACCCTCGTATAAGTCTCCGGCGCTTTGACCTCCTATCGCGGTTTGTACCACGGCATTGATATCGCCCGGGGCGAGACCATAGCGCGCGGCGCGTACGCGGTCGACATCAATGCGGATCGTGGGTTGCCCGAGAGAGCGCAGAACCGCAAGGTCCGTTATACCGGGAACCCTGCCGAGCACTGCGGCGATTCTATTGGCTGTCTTCTCCAGCGTCTCGAGATCGTTACCATAAACCTTGACGGAATTCTCGCCTTTGACCCCGGACGCCGCCTCCTCGACGTTGTCTTCGATATATTGCGAGAAATTGAAATCCACACCGGGAAATTTCTGTTCCAGGTCATCAGTCATGCTCTTTGTGAGCTTCTCTTTATCGATGCCGGCCGGCCAAGTATCGAAGGGTTTCAAGGGCACGAAGAATTCGGCGTTGAAGAATCCGGTCGCATCGGTTCCATCATCGGGTCGGCCGTGTTGTGACACGATGCTCTCGACCTCCGGATAACTCTTGATGAGTATCCGCATGCGATCTACATAGCTATCACTGGCTTCCAGAGAGATCGATTGCGGAAATGTCGCGCGAATCCATAGGTTGCCCTCTTCGAGTTTGGGTAGAAACTCCAGCCCCAAGGAGCGCATCGCGAAAATCGCCAGAAGGCCGATCAGACCGACACCCGCGAACGTGATGATGCGGTTCGCAAGTACGAACTCGAGGGCAGGTTCGTAAGCACGCCGCAACACACGAACGATGAGAGTCTCTCGTTCCTTGACGTCATGGGGGAAGAAAATCAAACTCAAGGCGGGCGCGACCGTGAATGTCGCAATCAAGCCGCCCGCGATTGCGTACGCGTAAGTTTTCGCCATTGGACCAAAAATATGGCCCTCGATGCCTGACAGCGTGAAGAGCGGTACAAACCCCGCGATAATGATCGCGGCGGCGAAGAATATCGACTGACTCACTTCGGCGGCGCCAATTGACACTGTGCCCATTTTTCCGCGGAACCCGCTTGGTGGCCGCATGCGATCCAGCGTACTGGGCCCCGTACCCAGGTGCGCCGATGCCTCGGTGAGATGCCTAAAAATGTTCTCTACCATGATCACAGTGGCGTCGACGACGAGTCCGAAATCGATGGCGCCCACCGACAACAGATTTGCCGACTCCCCGCGCAGCACCATCAACCCGATCGCGAATGAGAGGGCAAACGGGATGGTCAATGCGACGATCACGGCACTGCGCAGATTGCCGAGAAAAGCCCATTGCAACAGGAAGATCAGGACGACACCTTCGACCATGTTGTGCAACACGGTGTGGGTGGTAATGTGGATCAAATCGCTGCGATCATATATCCGCTCGATGCGCACTCCGGGCGGCAATATGCCGGTCTTGTTGACAAAGTCCACTTCGGCTTCGACGCGCTTGATCGTTGGGACACTCTTCGCGCCGCGGCGCATTAGCACGATGCCCTGGACGATTTCGCCGGAGTCGTTGAGCCCGGCGACGCCAAGCCGCGGAAGGTTGCCGATCGTCACAGTCGCCACGTCGCCCAGTACTACCGGAGCTCCCTGGTTGTTCGTGATCAGCGTGCGGCGGATTTCCTCGGCGGAATGTATCAGTCCCACGCCGCGTACAACCGCGGACTGCGCGCCGAAGTTCACGGTTTGACCGCCGACATTGATGTTTGCGTTGCCGAGGGCCGCCAAGATCTGCGGGATCGACAAGCCATATCCGATGAGTTTGCGTTGATCGATGGCGATGTCGTAGGTCTTGGTCTTACCGCCCCAACCGGTCACGTCGATGACTCCCGGCACCGCCTTGAAGCGGCGTTCCAAAACCCAATCCTCGAGCGTCTTCAAATCGGTGACCGAATAATTCGCCGGGCCCACGACGCGGTATCGGTAGATTTCGCCGATCGGGCTGGTTGGCGAAATCTGCGGTTGCGCGCCGTTCGGCAGCGGCCCGAGTTGCGACAGCCGATTGATCACCCATTGCTCGGCCTGCTGATAGGTGAAGTCGTACGTAAACTGGACCTTGACGTCCGAGAGTCCGAACAGCGATATGGTGCGAATTGCCTGCAGGTTCGGAATGCCGGCCATCTGGATTTCGAGCGGAATCGTGATGTAGCGTTCGATTTCCTCGGCCGACTGGCCGGTGCTCTGCGTGACGACATCAACCAGCGGCGGCACCGGATCCGGATATGCCTCGATGTTCAACGACAGAAATCCGGCGACACCGGCCATCAGCATCATCACCAATAGCACCACGATCAAGACGCGCTGGCGCAGCGCGAAGCTGATGATAGCGTTCATGAAGACGCAGGCGCCGCCACTTGATCGATGAAGAGACTGCCCTTGGTCACGATGCGTTCGCCGGGCTTCAATCCCTCCAATACTTCGACCATCCCGGCATTTCTTCGGCCCGCGCGTACCATGCGATAGGAAATCAACCCCTCCCCTTGCACGACCCAGACATGGGCGGTATCTCCTTCGTAGACGAGGGCCGCTTCTGGTACGGCCGGCGCTTGCGTGGCGTCGCTCGTCAGAATGCGAAAATTGGCGAACATTTCGGGCTTGAGCGCTCCATCGCGATTGTCGATTTCCGCCCGCACCGGCACGCGATGAGTCACCGAATCCACGATCGCGGCCACATAGGTAACGCGCGCCGCGAAGGTCCTCTGCGAATATGCGAGGACGCGCACCTCGACCGGTTGACCGATGTGCACCAAAGGCGAATCACCTTCGCGAACATTGGCGAGCAGCCAAACGCTCGAGGGATCGGCGATCGTGAACACCGGCGTACCGCTCCCTGATTGCACAAATTGCCCGGGCCCGACTTGACGATCCACGACCACGCCGGCGATCGGCGATGTAATTGTGGCGATGGCGTTGATGGACTTCGCCTTCTCGAGCCCGTCGATCTCGGCGTCGGACTTGTCCAATATACGCAGCCGATTTCGCACGGACTGTAGAGAAGCTTCCGCACTCGCCAGATCCGCCTGAGACTGCTGCCAATCTTGCAAGCTGCCGCCCTTAGCGTCGTAAAGCGCGCGCTTACGCGCCTCATTGATTCGGGCAAGCTTGACTTGAGCAGCGGCTGTGCTGAGATCGCTCTGCACTTGGACGAACTCGGACGCTGCCAGCGTGGCCAGTGGAGTACCCGATTTTACGACGTCGCCGAGGCCCGCGATGACTCGTGTGACGCGACCGGAATAGGGCGAGTAGACCGGGGTCGCCCGATTCGCGTTGACTGCGATCTTGCCCTCTGTCGACTCCTCGCTGACGAAGCTGTACAGCGCCACCGGCTCGATCGTAAAAGTTTTGATTTGCTGAGCCGTGGCGCGAAAGGTACCGGGAGGCGAAGACGGACCTTGGTCACCAGACGCCTCTGGCTTGGCGAAAAATTTCCCGCCTAGCCAACAAGCCACAATAACCCCGATTACGACCACGGCCGCGGCACCAGCAAGTTGGAATTGGCGTTTCCTTGACCACGCGCGCTTATTGATAATCTCTTTGCCGCTCGGAGAATGGCCGGGCTTGGGGGTCACTTCAGTCATTCAATATCCCGTTCAACGTGTCAAGCACGTGGTGAGTGAGCTCGCGTTGCCGCGTGCATTTGCCGGCACGGCCGATCCCTACCGGTCGGACTCAGATGCTCTCTGAGCCGACCGAAGGGAAGGATATTGCTAGAACTTGACCAATACGCCGGCGCCCCAGATGACTTCGCGCGTGCGCAGATCCGGATACCAGTCACCCGCGCTGCACTGACCGGTGGCATTGGGACCACCACCCACACAGCTTCCCGGCGAGCCGTTATTGCCGCCGGGAG
>JBKQSA010000093.1:0-110545 GCA_052143815.1 Steroidobacteraceae bacterium
CAATATATGTATAGTCATGCTCTGGCGCAGCGATCTCAATAATCTCTGTTTTAAAATTGAAGGACTTTAAGGTCTGCGACAAGGCAGTATAAAATCGTTCTGCGCCGCCAAATGCTCGCAGCAGCAACCGCCTCCAACGCTGCGTGATCTCCGAGCGGAGCACATCGAGGCATCGAGGATCCAGCGGCGCCGGTAGAAGTACTTGCACGGCAGGGGGCCATCCCCACGCGCTTACTTTGTGCTTTCTCAATTCATGAATTATTCAGGCTAGGCGTCCGATGATTTCCCCGGGCGCACGGCGAAAGACGCGGTCGCCGCCTTCGTGTCGGAAAAAGTGGTGAGAAACAGCACGAGGACCAATGCGGCAGCCGACCCTGAAACGGTCCAGATGGAGTGCCAATCATGCGTCACGGCACCGGAGAGGCTACGGTGCGAGAATGCATCCACGACTCGGCCGGAAAGCCACGAGCCTACGAGCATGCCCGCGCCATAAGTGATGAGGGTAATCATTCCTTGAGTAGCGGCGCGCAGCGCCGCCGGGGCCTCGCGGTCAATATATATTTGGCCGACGACAAAAAAGAAATCGTAGCAGATTCCATGCAGCAAAATCCCCGTCCACAGCATCCACATCAACGTATCATTATTGCCGAAGGCGAACAGGACGTACCGAAGGGTCCACGCGAACATCCCGACGCCAAGCATATATTTGACTCCGAGGTGTCGGAAGAACAAGGGGATGAGTAGCATGCAGAGCATCTCGGACATCTGTCCGCCGGTCATCTTCCCGGCCGCGTTGTGTATGCCAATTTCATTCAAAAACAAATTCGTAAAAGCGTAGTAGAACTGCAACGGAATGCAGATCAAAAATGACGAAATCGCGAAAATCGCCATGGAGCGATGATGGAAAAGCTGTATCGCCTCCTTGGGGAGTATTGGGCTTCGATTGAACGCTGATGATGCGGCGAGCGGCGGCGTGTCGGGCAGCGTGAAGCAATACAGTGCGAGAATGAGTGAGCATCCGGCGGCGACCCGCATCGGGATAGCGGTTGCTTCGATGCCCAGTTGGCCAATGACCAGTCCGGCGACGATCCAGCCGATCGTTCCAAGCACGCGAACTCGGCCAAACTCCAGTTGAGGCTCCCGCATGTGGCGGAACGCGAGAGAGTTGGTGAGAGCCAGCGTCGGCATATAGCAGAACGAGTACGCGAGCACACCAATGTACAGCCAGCTGAAAGACACTTGCTGCGATGTCACCACTAAAAGGGTTGCGCCTAGCAAGTGCAATATTCCAAGCAATTTTTGCGTCGCTAACCATCGATCCGCTATGAGGCCGACAAAAAACGGAGAGACGATTGCGCCAATCGCGGTAGTGCCGGCAGCCCATCCGACTTGCTGGCCGGAAAATCCCAACGTGGTAGCCAGCCACGTCCCGAGGGTCACATACCAAGCTCCCCACACAAAGTATTGAAGGAACATCATCAGCCCAAGTCGGAATCTGAGTTTCGAGTTCATAGTTATAGTGCACTCGCCCGCCGATACAAGCCCCGTTGCCAGTTCAGGCAAGGAAAGCCTTCTTTAGCTCGGCCGGTGCCACCAACAACAACGCCAGCGCCGCGGAAACGATCAGGTCGCTAGGCGCCACCCACGCGAAACGCAGTGCCTCGCGCAACGGCGGAACGTAGATCGCAATCAGCAGGAAGCTGATCGCCGCCACCGCCCACACGTTCATGACGCGATTGGAGAACAGCCCGTGTTTCACGATCCACTCACGATCGTTGCGCGAGATGAATGCCAGAGCGACGTGGCCGACCATCCAGGCGGCGAACGCGCAGCTTTGCACGGCCGCCGGCGATAGTCCGCGCCAAGATGTCCACGCGTAGGCGGCCATCACCGCGCCGAACAGCAGTCCGCCCTTGAACAGGATGGTGCGCACGGCGGCGCCATCGATAAGTGCGGTCGCGGTTCGGCGCGGGCGGCGGCGGGCAATATCGGCTTCCGCAGGTTCGGCTACGAAGCCGGCGGAAGCGGCCAGGTCCATGAACATCTCCAGCACGATGATCTGGATCGGCGAGAACGGCAGCAGCAGTCCGGCCAGCACCGGCAGCAAGAAAATCGCGATCAGGCCGACTTTGACTGCAAGATAGTAGCTGATACCCTTGCGCAGGTTGTCGAAGAAGTGCCGCCCCTCGAACACGCCGTGGGCCAGCGTGGCGTAATTGTCGTCGGCCAGCACCGCCTGCGCCGCCTCCTTGGCCACGTCGGTGCCCTTGATGCCCATGGCGACGCCGACGTCGGCAGCTTTTAGCGCCAGTGCGTCGTTGACGCCGTCCCCGGTCACCGCCACCACTTCGCCATCCTTCTGCAATGCCCGCACCAGGCGGTATTTCTGCTGCGGCGTGGTGCGGGCGAACACTGACACCTCGCGCACCGTCTGGGCCAGCATCGTGTCGTCAAGGCGATCCAACTCCTCGCCGGTGAGCACCCGATCAGCAGCGATGCCGACCTCGCGAGCGATGGCGACGGCGGTAGCCGGGTAATCGCCGGTAACCATCGACGTGCGGATACCGGCGTCCGCCACTTGCGCGAGCGTCGCCTTCACTCCGGCGCGCGGCGGGTCGGCCAGGCTCAGGAGACCCGCGAGGTCGAGGTCCTGCTCCAATTCATCGAGCGGCCGGTTCGCGGCCTGCGCTCCGATCACGCGCGTGGCCACGGCGATGACGCGCCGCCCCTGGGCAGTTTGCGATTCAAGTTTTGCCCGCAGCGACGCGGGCACCTCGCGGCAGCGGGCGAAGACCTCCTCCGGCGCACCGGTTAGGTGAACGCGCAATGATCCATCCGAGTCTCGCCACAACACGGCTTTGCTGCGTCGGCCGTCGCCGGGATGGCGCAGATGCAGGATCTCGCCTTGCGGCAGCGCCAGGCCGAGAGTCTGGGCGCGCTCCAGCACGGCTTGTTCCAGCGCGTCGGGCACTTCGCGGGAGACCGTGCCGAGCGCGGCTTCGAGCACTGCGCGCTCCTGATCCTGCGGCCACACCGCTGCTACCTGCATGCGGCTCTCGGTCAGGGTGCCGGTCTTGTCGGTGAGAATGACCGTGATGTCGCCCAGTGTCTCGGCAGCGCGCAGGTTCTTGACCAGTAAGTTCTGTCGCGACAACCGATAGGCGCCCAGCCCCAGCACCATGGTGACGATGATGGGCAGCTCCTCGGGAATGATGGCAAAGGCAAGCGACAGGCCAGTGAGGATCATTTGGTGGAACTCGCCGCCGCGCGCGATGCCGATCACCGGAATGATGACGGAGAAGAACACCGCCACCCACACGAGCTTGCCGGCCAGCGATTTCATCGCCAGCTGCAGCGGCGTCTTGGGCGGCTTCACCGTACCAAGCTGCGCCGCCACCTGTCCCAGGCGGGTCGCGCTACCGGTGACGGTAACCTCGGCTTCGCCTTCGCCGGCCATCACCACCGTGCCCGCATAGACGCCGTCGCCCGCAGACTTTTCCACCGGCAACGATTCGCCGGTGAGCGCCGACTCGTCCACGCTGAGATTGACGACACCGGTGAGCGTCGCATCGGCCGCGAGGCGCGTGCCGACCACCAGGATCAGCAGATCGCCCGGGACTACCGTTTCGGTATCCGTCGTGATGACCTCACCTCCGCGGCGTACCCGCGCCTTCGGCGCAGAGAGCCGTTCGAGTGCGGCGATGGCACGCTTGGCACGGAACTCATTAACGACCTCGGCCGCCACTAGTACCAAGATCACGACGAAGATGGTGATGGCGTCGCCAAGCTCGCCCCACAGGCTGTAGAGAACGCCCACGATCAGCAACAGCAGAATCATGGGCTCCGTGATTTCCTCAGCGGCAATTGCCCAGAAACGCACAGGAGCCGGTGCGAACAGGCGATTCGGTCCGACACGAGCAAGGCGAAATTTAGCTTCCTCCGGGGTGAGGCCAGGGCGGTCGATCCTGTTGATGGGAACTTCTTCCTGTGTTGGATCATCAGTACCAGCACGCACAGAATTCCGTGTGAAGCTCTGGCGGGTTCCGGCGCATCTGACGCCTTCGAATTTCAATTTGCAAGGACTGAAAGAGCTCTCGGCTGCCGGACTAGCGTCGCAGGTCAGGCCGTGCGCCTGCGGATCAGAAATAGGATTTGCGGTCGACGTCGAGTCTTCCGCGGCGTGCGGGTAGATCAACGAACTGAGGACAGAGGCAGCAACAGCTTTTTTGCGTTTATTCTTCCCTTGTTCCGATCACCCGCTCTAGTCGCGCCAAGCCCGTAAGGATTGCAGCGTGCTGCTGGACGGTTAAGCCGTCCGGGATATCTCCGTAGTGGGACCGCGCCTCATCGATGTCTTTGAACAACTTTGCGCTATGCAAATCCTTCGTCAGAACTGCCCACGCCGTCTCGAAGGCGCCGTCGGGTGTGCCGGGGGGTATCGATTGGGTGTGTGTACTTTCGTCGCTCGAATTCGCCATCAAAACCAACTCGGCTAAGGTACTTTCGAAGACGCGCGGTGGATTCCGGGCTGGCACGAACACAACGATCACGGTCGCAACTCCTTTTGCTTGGCTATATGTCAGAACACATTCAATGGCTTGCATGCAAGCACCTCGCCAAGAATCCATGCGCAGCTTACTGTTGCAACTTTGGGTTTGGGCCGTATTTGTTGCCGTCTGGATCGCCGTCAGAGGCGAAAAATACTAAGAGTACTATGGGCCCAATGAACGGAACAATTCCTAGCAGGAGCCACCAACCGGTCCGGTTAGTGTCGTGGAGACGTCTGACTGAAACGGCCAAGCTCGGTACCAGTACCGCCAACGAATAGATTCCGCTTAAGAGCCCGGGGCCTGCAGGTGATCGGAGAGTGCCGGTGGCCGAATCGATAGTGATCAGCAGTAGGCTAATGAGCGTGCTGAATAAAACAAAAAACCAATATTCCTTTCTTCGCGATCGCCCGTCGAATACACCGTATTTTTGTAATACTTGAAGATACCAATTCATGGATTTTCTTTTCCTGTTCCACCCGACGACTCTCCCTCTTGGTCGCCGTAGGAATATACCCGCAAATTTCCATGGGTCCAACAGGGAGAGCATATGGGTAACGGAAACATCGAAGGACTCGTGGCGGGATATACCGGGCCGGGCGGCAAGACAGTACTTCCACACAAGGCGGTGGCGAAGATCGACATGCGATTGGTTCCCGAGCCGAATGAGCGAGTTGCCTGTTCCATGCGCTGTAGGCGCTAGATGCGACTATGGACTTGCCGTCTTGGTCGCCCCTTGACAGCGTCCGCTGCGAGGTCCATATGTCGATTAATCAGCCATCAGGAGCACAGCCATGTTCTACCAGGACAAGACCTTCACCGGCGAACGCGTCGAGCTGAGCGGCAGCGGATTTCATGGCTGCACGTTCAAAAATTGCGAACTCGTGTATCGAGGTGAGCCGTCGCCAAATTTTCAGGATAATAACCTCATCGACTCGGTTTTCGTGTTCACCGATTCGGCGATCTGCACGCTGTATTTTCTGTCCAACGTGTATCACGCCGGCCGTGGCGGCCGTGAAGTTGTGGAGAAGACTTTCGAGGATATTCGGCAGCGCGCCATTCACGGCCGGACGGCCAGGACAGTGACGCCGGGTACGCCGGATCACAGTCTGCGGTAGCTTCCCCGGCTGATGGGGATATCGCTCGGCGCCTTAAGGGGAACTCGGCTTCTTCGTGTTCCTTGAGCCGTTCCACAGGGACGGAAGCACAATCAGCTTAGCAGTCGACATTGCGACGCCACGCGATGAGGCACCCTCTTGGCAGACGCGCCGGGGCTAAACCTAACGAGGCCTCGGACGCTAGCAGAGGAGTAGCGTTATGAACTTGAACGATCCGAACACTGTGCGTAAGGCTGTCGCTGTCAGCGATCGGACCCTTCGCCACATCGTTGAACAGGGCTTTTTTTCCAGTCCGGGTAGTCTGGCAGATGCGCGGTCTGCCTGCGCGGAGCTTATCTTCGCGCGCGAATTGATTGAGGCTCAAACGGCGAAGATTGCGCAGCTCGATTCGACTTGCTTCGCCGCAAGGACTGCGGAGATTCGCCAAACCAGCGGATGAAGGCGCGCGTGAAGTGCGCCGGGTCCGAGTATCCGAGATCGAATGCGATCTGCGTGATGGAATTGCCGTGGCGACTCACAAGCTCAGCCGCACGGCGGCTCAGCACGCGGCACAGTAACCGCGAATTCGACGAGTTTGAGCTGGTCGCGAAGCGGGATGAGGCAGTCGGGGTGGTCGACGAGTCTCATTGGCAGTTCGGCGCGCCGGAACAGTCGCGGCACCGAGCCGCCGGCCCGCTGCACCGCAGCTACTACGGGGCCCATCGATCGTGCCTTCGTCAAACCGGAATCGTGCATAGGATTCTCCCTTGCGAAACATGGGGCTCTTGGCGCCAAATGGCAAGCGTGATTCAAGAAGGGCCGGTAGGCTTTGCCGCATGTTCGATCGCACTTTAGACGCGCGTCATCCAAGTCCGGCTAGTCCGCGCGATGACACTTCGATGCGTTGCCCGTGGGTGCGATGTCGGACCGTCGGTTGGGTCGCGGTTCTGCTGTTCGGCACGACAGCACTATGCAGTGTACGAACAGAACCGACCCGGATACCGATAGCGGTGTTGGACTTCGACTACGTCGATACCTCGGGCGAAATGCGTGACCAAAGCACCATCCACAGTGCACGCTTGCAACAATTTGTAGATGCGGTCCGAAGGGATCTTGAGCAAAGCGGACGCTTTCGGATTGTTCCAATCATCTGCCAGCCCGATCCCTGCTCGATTACCGCGTCTGATCCAGCGGAACTGGTGGGAGCCGCGCGCCGCGCAGGCGCTCGGCTCCTGTTATTTGGAGGCATCCACAAAATGAGCACACTCGTGCAGTGGGCAAAGGCCCAAGTGGTCGATGTCCAGACAGAAAAGCTTGTATTTGACCGATTGATGACATTCAGAGGTGATGACGAAGATGCCTGGCGGCACGCTGAAGCATTTCTGCTGAAAGACATAGCCGCGCAATCACTAATCGATTGAAAGTGGCTGCCTTGAGAACTCTCGGCGGCCATGGTACGGTTGAACTTCGCGTTTGCGTTCAGCTTCGCGCAAGGGGATTCCGCGGCCGCGCAGCAGCAACTAATAGACGTCCTCGCCCAACACACCAACTCGCGCAATTCATTGAGCGTCTCGGCCCACACAAGCGTGAACGCGTTCCTAGGAGCGGTGCAATGACCAAAGACGAAACCAGAAAGATCCTGTCGGACGATATCGACAATTATCGACGGAAGGCGATCTACTATCGATCACTGCATCTTTTCGAGGCCGAAAAGTATGCCAGCCATCTCGCCTCCAACATCGAACTCGCACTGACGACGATGCCCTCCGATGAAGACACGGAAATTTCATGACGGCGAAGTTGCGGTGTCGCGCCGGTCTCTTGCAAGTACCACGGCGAACAGTTCGTAATGGGACGTAGGCATCTGGTCGGCGCCGGGAGCGTGTAGTAGCGGATAGTGATCGACGTTTTGCCGCGGGGAACGCCAGGATCGAGATCGAAGACCGCGATGCTGTATCCCGTATCGGTATCGCGGCGTGCCGACCAGATGGCCTCTTCCAAAGCGTCGGCTCCGTGGCGGAGGAACGTACCCGAAGCGGTGCCAGGAACAGGACGGTTCGCCGTGGTAATGACCTTGGCCGGCTTGTGGTCTCTGTACTGTTGTCGCGCTCTGGAGGCGGGGATTGAATTCGCTTCGTCGTTGCAGTTAACCTCGTGTTCTATTTGACATAATCGTGCCCTCGGTCATTGACAGCAGTGGCGACGGCCGAGCGACGCGCGAGTGACGGGTGCGTGATGGTGGCGCGATTAACTCATGCATCGCGTCATCAATCTCGTCTGTCGACAGGTAGAGCGCTGTGTCAAATTCATTTGCAGAAATGGGCTCGAGATCGTTATATAGTCGAGTTGAGGTGGGGCGAGCGAGCGACACATCCCGCCCGGCGACTTCAGCAGTACGCAGACACGGAGGCAGAGTAATGGCGACGAAACGCGCATCCCCTGGTACAAAGACAGCGAAGCGGAAGACGACGGCGACCGCGACACCCGAGCTGACGGACAGCGCGGTCACGGTGGTCCTGGAATCGGAGCAATCCGTGACGGCCGTTTCCACGAGTATTGATCCGGATGTTCGACGACAGCTGGTGGCGGCGGAGGCGTATTTCCTCGCTGAGCGGCGCGGATTTACGGCGGGCCGGGAACTCGAAGATTGGGTAGCTGCCGAAATGGTGGTCGACTCGCGACTCCAGCAGTTGCAGGTCGCTTAGATTGGTGTGTCCGGATTTCACCACATTATGAAGGGTGCCACCTCCGCATCAGACACCAGGCCTTTGCTCACATCGGTCAGAGCCTGGTCAATTATTGCGAGGCCTTCCGCGACTTCGCGCTCGCTCAATGTCGGCGGGGGAGTAAATTCCAGCACGTTGCCACGTAGCCCAACATAAAAAAAAATACGGCGCCCAGTTGGTAAGCACGGTAAATCACCTTCGCCGTCGTTTTGATGGGTACGGGTGCGCGCGTCACTCGGTCGGTTACTAGGTCGATGCCCAGCGCGAGCCCGCGCCCGCGCACCTCGCCAATCATGGAATGCCGCGCCACTCAAGGCGCGCAGCCCGTTCTCGAAAGAATGGCGAACGCCGTGGCATGGTCCATGATGTGCTTCGGCCCAATCACCGCCGATAGCGGCAAACACCCACCCAGCGCCTTACCGAATACCACGAGGTCAGGCTCCAAACCTCCATATTCGAAACAGTGCGATGACGCGCGCGTCGCGCTGCCGCAATGACGAACCCCTTGATGCCGAATCATTCATCGTCGCCCCGTCTTGTTGATTACGACTCGAACGCCAAATGGCGGTAGCGACCGCATTATATTGCCAGTTCGCGGGCATGCCTCCTAAATTCAAACGGCAGATCACTGATAGAATAATGCTTTGTAACAACCGTTCCTTGGGGCCAATGGAAAAGACCACGTGCGATCTGTGCGACGAATACGAGGCCGTTGTTCAAGTCGCCGATCCCTTGCTTCATACCTATGGAGGCATTTCGAACTTCAGTGGTTGTATCACCACGATTAAATGCCACGAAGACAACTCCCGTGTCCGAGAACTGGTGGCGCAGGATGGCCAGCGTAAGGTGCTTGTCATTGACGGCGGCGGTTCGGTGCGACGTGCATTGGTGGGCGATCAGCTGGCAGCCAAAGCCATTTCTCACGGATGGCAAGGCATCGTGGTCTACGGCGCAGTGCGCGACGTTGAGGTACTCGCGACGCTGCCCATTGGTATTCAAGCAATCGGTCACAGTCCCATAAGATCTGCGAAAAATGGAATAGGCGAACAGGACGTCATCGTGCGATTTGCCGGCATAAGCTTTGTGCCGGGTCAGTTTCTGTACGCGGATCGAAATGGCATCGTCGTGGCGCCGCACGCGTTGACCTAGCGCACCGTGGTGATTGATCCGTCGGTTTGGGTAGACGCTATGCCGCGGCAACGGGACCGCGGTAACATGACTCTATAACTTCCGTCGCGAGGGGCAATGGCGAATCATGAGCATGTCACTACGTGACCAGCTACTTAAGGCTGGCCTGATCAATAAAAAACAAGCCAATGAAGCTGAACGGCAACAGCAGCGGCAGCAGCGGCAGTCGCCGCCCAAGCACCGACATGCGATAGCCGCCGAACGCGCACCGGCCCCTCAGGGCGCCCAGGGCGCAAAAACCGCTCGGGACCAGGCGTTGAACCGCCAACAACACGAGAAGTCGGAAAAAAAGGCACGGCTGGCTCAGATCAAGCAATTGATCGAACAGAACCGTCTTCCGACAATCGAGGGGGAAGAGTCCTACAATTTTGTCGACGGCTCCAAGATTCGGCGAATTGCGGTTAATGCCTCGATTCGTGATCGGCTCTGTCGCGGTGAGATTGCGATCGTACGCCACGCCGGACGTTACGATTTGGTTCCTGCGGCGACCGCCACTCGCATTCGCGAGCGCGACGAGCATGCCGTCATTATTTCCAATGCCGGCAAGGAAAGCCCTCAGTGCGACGAGGCTTATCCGGGCTTTTCAGTCCCTGACGACTTGATCTGGTGACGGTCCGTCGTGGACGCCGTCGTTGAGGCCGGTAATTCGGCCAATACATGGCCGGGGTTCCGCGCACGGCGCGCAAGCTCGAAGCTGCCGCGGGGGACGAGACGTACGGCATTGGGCGCTCGAGTAAGGTTAAACTGCCGGGCTAGCTACAACCCCGGTGACTTCGTGAGCGAATCAACAAGCGCCCTGTCCCTGCGTCGCCCACTCGACCTGCGAGCGGCAACCCTGGTGCTCATACTTTGCCTCGTCTGGGGGTTTCAGCAAGTCGCGGTGAAGGGGGTCGCGACCAACGCAGCACCCGTCATGCAGCTCGCGATCCGTTTCGGCGGCGCATCGATCTTCTTCGGCATGTGGGTACTCATCCGCGAAGGCCGCCGCGCGTTCACGGACGGGAGCTTGCCGAGCGGCCTACTCCTGGGCCTGATGTTTTCGCTGGAATTCATCTTCGCCGGCCAGGCGCTAGTCCATACGACTGCCGCACATTCAGTCGTCTTTCTGTACACGGCGCCGATTTTCACGGCACTCGGATTGCAGTTTCTCCCCGAAGAACGCCTGAGCCGGCTGCAGTGGACCGGCATCGGTGTCGCATTTTTTGGAATCATCGTCGCGTTTCTCGGGTTCAGCGTTCGACCCGCCGTGGAACTCGTCACGGGAGATCTGCTCGCTCTCCTCGGGGGCGTGAGCTGGGGCCTCAGCAACGTCGTGTTACGACGCGGTCGCGTGGGCGGCGCGGCGACGGCGAAGACCGTCCTTTATCAAGTCGCGACGGCAACACTCCTGCTGGGCGCCTTTGCCGCGGCGACCGGGCAGACCCAAGTCGAGTTCTCCACGATGACGATCTTGTCGTTGGTCTTCCAAACGCTGATCATCGCCATTTCGAGTTACCTCGTGTGGTTTTGGTTGTTGCGCCGTTACCTGACCTCACGTCTGATGCTGCTGTCGCTGCTGACGCCGCTATTCGGCGTGTTGTTCGGGGCCGCCCTGCTTGGCGATCCCATCGACCTGCGTTTCGCGCTGGGCGCTCTCTTGGTACTCATGGGAGTTCTTATCGTCAATTTTCAGCTCATCTTGCAACGCTAACGCATCCCTCTCAACTGCAACGCGTCCGAACCAGTTGTTCGCGAAGGAATCATCGTCAAGCCATGTCCGTTCTCCGCGATTTATACCCCGCCATCGAACCCTATGTGTCGGGGCACCTATGGGTCGATGAGATTCACTCACTGTACTGGGAGGAATGCGGCAACCCCGATGGCGTTCCGGTAGTTTTCCTTCATGGCGGACCGGGCGGTGGCTGTTCCGCATCGAGCCGGCTGTTTTTCGATCCGGCGCGTTATCGAATTGTCCTTTTCGATCAGCGGGGCGCCGGCCGATCGACTCCCAACGGCGAGCTGCGCAACAACACGACGGCACACCTCATCGCCGACTTGGAAAGACTACGCAAGTTTCGCGGGATCGACGCGTGGCATGTTTTTGGCGGCTCTTGGGGTTCGACGCTGGCCGTGGCCTACGCACAGGAATTTGCCGAAGCATGCTTGAGTCTCACGCTGCGTGGCATCTTTTTGATGCGGGAATGGGAAATCCGTTGGTTGTTCGAGGCGGGGCGATTATTCCGCCCGCAAGCTTGGGAAACGCTGCTTGGTGGCTTACCGCCCGAGTTGCAAGAAGGCGATGCCTTGGAGGGCTACGCGAAGCTGCTCGAACATCCGGATCATGCCGTCAGGCTTGCAGCCGCCCGCCGCTGGAGTACTTTCGAGGCGACCTTGGCCAATTTGATTCCGAACTCAACGAGGATTGCCGAAGCGAATGAAGCGCCGGTCGCGTATGCCATGGCGCGTATCGAAGTGCATTACTTTCGGAACAATCGCTACGAGCCCGACGATCAGTTGCTTAGGCGCGTAGACCGCATTCGCCACCTTCCGGCAACCATCGTGCAGGGTCGATACGATCTGCTATGCCCCCCTATAACAGCCACTCAGTTGCACCGTGCTTGGCCGGGGTCGCGGCTCATCATCGTCGACGACGCCGGTCACTCGGCGACGGAGCCCGGCATTCGTTCTGCTTTGGTGACGCTCATGGATGAAATCGCCGTCCGATGACTTCACATTCCTGCGCCAGGAGTCGCACACAGTGATCATTTCCATACACGTACTCGCGATTGAAACGTTCGCACCCATGCTCACGACGCTCTCTGCGCTGCTCGAGAAGGGCGCCGAGGATGCGCGAGCCAAGGCTTGCCGGGTGCGGGGGCGACAGCGGCGGCGCGAGCAGTCATGGTGAATCCGAGGTGCGCAGATGAAAAGGTTCAAACACGAAGCCGAATTATTCAAAGCGGCGTTGCTTGCAGGCGTTCAATATGCAGAAGGTCGTGGTGCGGTGGAGTTCGAGGCGACGGATTCAGCGAGCGACAAGGCGCTTTACGTGTATCGCTTGCTCGTGCACGACAAGTTGATTGTGCCGATGCCTGAAGACCAGGTCGGCGAAAAGACGGTTCGACATCGGCTCGCGACTTGGTATGCGCATCAATTGCCCAAGGGGCATGCGCTGTTGGAATGAGGCTGAACGGGGGCTCGACGAATGACCGCGGATGCTTGCAAAGCCATTCTCACGTGTGGTGCGATGCTGCTATGGTCGTTGCCAGTTCGGGCGGACGATTCCGCGCGAGCGCGCGCGCCAGCATGGCCCGACACCTTCATTGCACGGCTCGAGGCGCTAGCGCTGCTGCAGACCCTGAATGCTGACCTGCTGAGTCATGACAGCGCGACCTTTACCCTCGAGCACTGGTGCGACGTTCACCGACTGGCATCGCCGGCACGAATCGTTGCCGCACGAGTCCCTGACGTGGACAAGCGGCCATCGCTCGAGCAGCGTCGAGAGTTGGGTGTTACTCCCTCGGAACCGATTCGCTATAGAAGGGTGAAACTGCTCTGCGGCGCGGCTGTACTTTCGGAGGCCGATAATTGGTACGTACCTGGTCGTTTGACGCCGGAAATGAACCGGCTGCTGGACACTACCGACGTGCCGTTCGGCCGGGTCGTTCAGGCGCTGCATTTCCAGCGCCACACCGTGTCGTCGAAACTGTTGTGGCTTCCGCTGCCCGAGGGATGGGAGATGAACGCGATCGCCGCGACCGACGGAGCCGCGGTCCTCAACATGCCGTCCAAGCTGTTGGAGCATCGGGCGGTGCTGACCCTGCCTGACGGCGCGCCGTTCAGTGAAGTGGTGGAGACGTATACGGCCGATGTTCTCGCCTTTCCGGTTCCTCGACCTTAGACCAATCTGCGTGGCGCTCAGGGAGGCGTACCGGCCACCTCGTGTCGGGTCATGCCGATGCGCAAAGGACATGGTGAGGTGTACCATCGCTGCATCTCTCGTGACTTTACGAAGGAGCGACAATGAACGCCTACGATTTTTCGGCGCTAACCATCGATGGGGTCGATCTGCCGTTGTCACAGTACCGTGGCCACGCGTCGCTGATAGTCAATGTCGCGAGCAAATGTGGCTTTACTCCACAGTACGCCGGGCTGGAATCGCTCTATCGGAAATATCATGGACGTGGTTTGGAGGTCCTGGGATTTCCGTGCGATCAGTTCGGTCATCAGGAGCCCGGCGACGATGCGGAGATCAAGAAGTTCTGTTCTTTGAACTACGGCGTAAGTTTCCCGATGTTCGCCAAGATCAAGGTGAATGGCCCGGATGCGCAACCCTTGTTTGAGTACTTGAAGGAGTCCCTCCCCGGGATCCTCGGGATTGAGGCTATCAAGTGGAATTTCACGAAGTTTCTAGTTGGTCGAGACGGCGTGCCGGTAAAGCGGTATGCGCCGGCGGATAAGCCGGAAAGCATCGAGCCTGATCTGGAAGCGACATTGCGTTGATGTCCCAATTCGCCGCATTACCGGCATAATCATGAACCAACCGCACGGTATTCCGGTAGTTCACCGGGATCTTCCTGATGGATCGCGACCAAATCACGCAAGGTTTCGCTTAGAGGACGTGGCCGCCCGTAGAAGTACCCCTGCGCGCACTGGACGCCCAATTCACGCACGCTTGACGCCACTTCCGCGGTTTCCACGAACTCGGCGACGGTCTCCAATCCGATCTCAGCGGCGATCTGCACGAGAGCTCGGATTAGGGCACGCGATCGAGCGCTGCTCAGCACGTCGCGAACAAATTTTCCATCGATCTTGATCCGATGAACATCGAGATCCTTGAGATGCATTAGCGATGACAGACCGGTGCCGAAGTCGTCGAGCGCCACATGGGCACCGATTTCCGCCATACGAGAGATGAAGCGGCGGGTCGCGTTCAGGTTGCGGATTGCGGCGGTTTCGGTCAATTCAAAGTGGAGCAAACCTGCCGGGATATCGTGCAGCTTGATGTTGGTGCGCACGAAGTCTGCGAACGCGGGCTGGCTGAGAGACTGACCGGTGATGTTTACGGCGAAGCTTGCGCCAACGGCGCGTAGTTTCTCGACCGAAGGAGCGAGTATCGTCAGCACCTGTGCAAGGACCCAGCTGTCGAGTCGTTCGAGAAGTTGGTAGCGCTCGGCGGCGTCGAGAAAGCCCGCAATGGAAGTGACCTCGCCATCCGAGCGCTGAACCCGCAAAAGTATCTCGTAGTGCCGTGGGTGTGAACTGTCGTCGAACTTCACGATTGGCTGCGCGTACAAGGTAAAGCGATCATTGTCGAGCGCATCAAGCACGACCCGTGACTCGTGCACCTGTTCGTGACGACGGATTACGGTATTATCACCCGTTACGTAGAGTTCGACGCGATTGCGTCCCCGCTCCTTGGCAACGCGACATGCAGTTTCCGCCGCGGCGAGCGCATGCTGAAATGTTTCCGAATCGCCGAGCGCTGCCACACCAAGGCTCGCAGTCACCTTGGCATCATTGAGTTGTTCGATGCCCTCGCGGGTCTTGTCCGCCCAAGATCGAGCTTGATTGAGCGTGTGATTGAACAGCACCGCGGCGAATCGGTCGCCGGAAAGGTGGGTGGCGATGCTGCCCGTCGGCTTGAGCTGGGCTTGCCAAAACCGAGCGACGTCGCGAATAGCTTGATCTCCGGCCGCAAACCCCGCGACTTCGTTGACGACGTGCACCTGGTCAAGATTGGCGTAGACGACGCAGACGGAGTCCATTGTGCACCTGCGCTGCAACACCTCCGCTTCGAATGCCGGTCTCAATAATAATCCAGTGGTGGTGTCGAGCCGGTCAGCAAGGCATTCGTTCAATCCGACCACGGCGGCCTGCAATTTCGCAAGATCCGCCGCGCTGAAGGGCTCCTGGTCGTGCGTGCGCAAGGCCGCGACGAACCCGAGAGAGTGGTCGCTATCGATGAGCGGGCAGATCAGGATTCGAAACGGAATGACGGGCGATTTCGGAGTACGTCGCACGCGGTTCATGAGGTTGTGTCCGATCGTTTCCTGCGCCATCGGCCATAGGAAATGTTGGATCAGCTGTCGAATGGAATCGTCGCCTTCGGGCGGCGTTGGGTTGACGCGCTCGGCGAATAAGAACGGCGCATGCACGATTGTGTATGCACTCGCGAGATCAACCGCCAGCGCGTTGAGGAAGATGTCCGTATCGAACTCCTCATGGACTATCATTTAGGCATCCCGCCGAGCGTGAGAATCATTTCTCCTACACGCGGGTGCCTAATGATGGCTTAGACGGCTGCGATAGGTTCTCGAAGGCGTCACAGTTCCGCTGCGCACGGATAGCAAGCGGCGGAGAACAAAAACTCATAAATAGATTGTAAAATCCATTATTTACCTTATTTATCTAGCAATTACATTAATATATAGCTTGAAATTCCGGCGTGCGTTTCAGCACGCACGCGTTCGCTCCAGCGCGTGGCGAGAATCGGGGATGGGTCGCCGGTCAAGCCGATAGACGGCTCCCCGGCCGATTGCGCACTGCCATGCCAAGACCTTCGGTAAATACTTAATTCGTGGGTCAATATTGCTTAGTTGTGCTTGGCGACCCGGGCTCCTATAGTGCTTGGAAGAACAATCCCTAGATGAAGGAGTAGTCATGGACCAGTCCAACCGTTACGCCGACCTCAGCCTGCGCGAAGACGAACTGATCCGCGGCGGTGGCCACATCCTCGTCGCCTACAAAATGAAGCCCAAGGGGGGCCTCGGCTACTTGGAGGCCGCCGCTCACTTTGCGGCCGAGTCCTCCACCGGCACGAACGTCGAGGTCTCGACCACGGACGAGTTTACCAAGGGGGTCGACGCGCTCGTCTATCAGATCGACGAGGTCACCGAAGAGATGCGAATCGCCTACCCGATCGATCTGTTCGATCGCAACATCAGCGATGGCCGGATGATGATCGTCTCGTTTCTGACGCTGGCGATCGGCAACAACCAGGGCATGGGCGACATCCAGCACGCGAAGATGTACGACTTCTACATGCCGCCGCGTGCGATCCAACTGTTTGACGGGCCGAGCAAGGACATCTCGGACCTGTGGCGCATCCTCGGCCGGCCGGTAAAGGACGGCGGCTATATCGCCGGTACCATCATCAAACCCAAGCTGGGCCTGAGGCCGGAGCCGTTTGCCGCGGCAGCTTACCAGTTCTGGCTGGGCGGCGATTTCATCAAGAACGACGAGCCCCAGGGCAACCAGGTCTTCTCGCCAATGAAGAAGACCATTCCGCTCGTGTACGACGCGATGAAGCGCGCCATGGACGAGACCGGCGAGGCCAAGCTCTTCTCGGCCAACATCACGGCCGACGACCACTACGAGATGTTGGCGCGCGGCGACTTCATCCTCTCGGAATTCGGGCCCGACGCCGACAAGGTGGCGTTCTTGGTCGATGGCTATGTCGGCGGTCCCGGCATGGTCACCACGGCGCGTCGCAGCTTCCCCAACCAGTATCTGCACTATCACCGAGCCGGCCATGGCGCGGTCACCTCGCCAAGTGCGAAACGCGGCTACACGGCCTACGTGCTGGCCAAGATGAGCCGGCTGCAGGGCGCCTCCGGCATCCACGTCGGCACGATGGGCTACGGGAAGATGGAAGGCGAGAAGGACGATCGTGCGATCGCGTACATCATCGAGCGCGACAGCTACACCGGTCCCGCGTACCATCAGGAATGGCTGGGCATGAAGCCGACGACCCCGATCATCTCCGGCGGCATGAATGCGCTGCGGTTGCCGGGTTTTTTCGAGAACTTGGGGCACGGCAACGTCATCAACACAGCCGGTGGCGGCGCGTACGGCCACATCGACTCGCCGGCAGCGGGCGCGAAGTCGCTACGCCAAGCGTATGAATGCTGGAAGGCCAAGGCCGATCCCATCGAATGGGCCAAAGGGCATCGCGAATTCGCGCGCGCGTTCGACTCGTTCCCCAAGGACGCCGACAGTCTGTTCCCCGGCTGGCGCGACAAGCTGGCGGGTTCGCATCGTTAAGCAGCTTCCATGTTGCAGTACCACGCGCACAGTGGACCTGTAAGGGGCGTTGGGAATTGCGCGACGTACCCGTCGAACCAGGGGCTGTCGTGAGCGCGCTCGACGACTGGCGCATCCCGGTCGAGCCGTACTACGCGCCGCAGGGCGATGAAGTCACACTGTTCGAGGCCGCGTATGGCGCGCGCCTGCCAGTGATGGTGAAGGGGCCCACCGGCTGCGGCAAGTCGCGCTTCATCGAGTACGTGGCCTGGAAACTCGGCCGGCCGCTCGTCACCGTCGCTTGCAACGAAGACATGACTGCATCCGATCTTGTCGGCCGATTCCTGCTCGAGCCCGGCGGCACACGCTGGCAGGACGGGCCGCTCACGATCGCGGCCCGTTACGGTGCGATATGCTACCTCGATGAGATCGTTGAGGCCCGACAGGACACCACCGTCGTGATCCACCCGCTTACCGACTACCGCCGCACGCTGCCGCTGGACAAGAAGGGCGAGTTGGTGCGTGCGCACCCGGATTTCCAGCTTGTCATCTCGTACAACCCCGGCTACCAGAGCCTGATGAAGGATCTGAAGACCTCGACGCGGCAGCGCTTTACCGCGATCGATTTCGACTACCCGCCGGCCGCGCTCGAAGCCGAGATCGTCGTGCGCGAGACCGGCATCGCGAGCGTTCAAGCCAGCGCGCTGGTGCAGGTGGCCGCGGCGGCGCGCCGGCTCAAGGGCCATGGCCTCGAGGAGGGCATCTCGACCCGTCTGCTCGTCTACGCCGGCAACCTCATGCGCCAGGGCGTGGCCCTGCGTGACGCCTGCCGCATGGCGATGGTGCGCCCGATCACGGACGATGCCGATATCCGCGAGACGCTGGACCACGCCATCGACGCCGTGGTGGCGTGACTTCGGGTGCCCGCGACGTGAGTGTGCCCGGCACTCCCTTCGCGACTTACGGCACCAGGCCGGGTTTGGCGCGCATTGAACGTCAGCCACTGCGCCACCAGGCGCTGCGCGACCGACTCGATTGCCGCTTCGACGCCGTTGACGACGTCTTCGACGATTGTCTCGACGACGCACAGCGCAAGCTGAGTGCGCCTGGTCTCGATGCCTATCTGGAGCATGCAAAAGGACTGGGCAAACTCGGTCGTGGGGTCGAGCCGCTGCTGGTCTTCCTTGAAATCTGGCCGACGGTGGCGGGTCTGGCCGGCGAGGCCTCGCTCGAGCCGCTGGTCCGGGCGACACAAGCGTTTCAGAAATCGCCCAATGGCCCTGCCATTGTGCCCCTCCTGCAAAGCCTGGGGGCCGTGGCGCGGCGCCTTCGCTCGCCGGCGCTGATGGAGCAGTACCTTGCGCTGGCGGTCCAGTTGATGCAGCGCACCAGCATCTCGATTCACGGGGGCCACGCCACAGAGCCCAGCCCGAGCTTGCCAACCTTCCTGCGGCAGGCGCCGGTGCTGCTCGGCATGGTACCGCTCGATGGCTTGCGGCGTTGGGTGTCCGAAGGGATTCGCCTGCACGGCCAGCATCCGCAGCGACAGATCGATTTCTTCGCTCTGGCCACGCCCGACAGCCGTGCGCTGTTGCAACGCGAGCGCCATGGAACCCTGCTGGTCGACGTCGAGCGGCGGCTGGATCTGACGCTGCGTTGCCTGTGGGACGAGCATGTCGCACTGATCCCGTTCCCAGTGAGTGCGGATGAGAACGGCGCGGCAGCGATGATCACGCTGCCCTACGCGCAGCCGGACGGGTTTCGGCTTCCCGAGGTGCTGGATGATTGGCATGGTTCGCCGCCGGCATCCGACCGCGCGGCGCTGGAAGCCTCGCACCCGGCGGCTCGACTCAGTGGGCTCGAACGCTATCGCGCCATCCTTGCCCACCTGGCAGCGCACCGACGCTGGAGCCGGCCCCAGGTGGCCGACAACCTGAGCCCGCTGCAACGCCTGGCCGTGGAATGCTTCGAGGATTGCCGCATCGACCACCTGGTGCTGCGCTGCTACCCAGGGCTGCGCCATGCGTTGCTCGAGCTACACCCGGCGCCTGCCGAGGACGCCTGCGACCCGCAGCGCGAGGCCTGCCTTCGGCATCGGCTGGTGTGCCTGTCGCGCGCCTTGCTCGATGCGGCGCACCCCTACCGCGACCCGGTGTTGCTGGAATTCCGCGGGCGCTTTCACGAGTTTCTGCGCGAGGGCGAGTCATCTACCCGGGACATGGCAGCACTGGCCCTCGAATGGGCCGCACGCACGCGGCGCCAAAGCGACCAGCAGGCCAAGATGCGCTTCGACGACACGGTGGTGCACTACCGCGACGACAACCGCCACCTCTGGATCTTCATCGAGGCCGGCGATGAGGAGCAACAATTCGACGATCGAAGCTCGAACAGCACCATCGATGATTCGGCGCTGCCGCCGCGCCACTACCCCGAATGGGATGAGGCGATGCGCTGTTACCGGCCCGACTGGGTAAGCGTCTATGACACGTTGCAGCCCTCGGGCGATCCGGCCGACATCGACACACTACTCACCCGCCACGCGCCTGTGGCCAAGCATCTGAAGCGCCTGCTCGACCTGCTCAAGCCGCAGGAGCGCACGCGGCTGCGCTATCAGGAGGAGGGCACCGAACTCGACCTCGATGTGGCCGTGCGCGCGATTACCGACTGGCGTGCCGGCGCACAGCCCGACCCGCGCATCCACATGAGCACGCGCACCGACGGGCGCGACATCGCCGTGCTGCTGCTGGTAGATCTCTCGGCCTCGGTGAACGATGCCGTGGCCGGCACGGACGAGACCGTGCTTAGTGTCAGTCGCGCAGCGGTGGCGCTGCTGGCCTGGGCCATCAGCCAGTTGGGCGACCAGCTTGCCATTGCCGGCTTCCACTCCAATACGCGGCACGACGTGCGCTACCTGCATATCAAGGGCTTTGCCGAGTCCTGGGACGACACTCCGAAGGCGCGCCTGGCGGCGACCCTTGGCGCTTATTCCACCCGCATGGGTGCGGCGCTGCGTCATGCGGGTCAGCTGATGAGCGGCCGCCAGGCCGACAAGAAGTTGCTGCTCGTGCTTACCGATGGCCAGCCCGCCGACGTGGACGTAAGCGATCCGCAGCACCTCCATGCCGACGCCGCACACGCCGTGCGCGAACTCGATGTCATGGGCCTGCATACGCACTGCATCAGTCTCGACGCAAAGGCCGACGACTATGTCGGGCGCATCTTCGGCACTCGCTGGACTGTGATCGACCGCGTCGAGCAATTGCCACGCCGGTTACCGGAACTGTTCCTGTCGCTCACGCGATGATGCGCATTCGCTCTGGATGCTTCTAGCGTTGGTTCGCATACCGATCGCCGATCTCCATGACAGCCGGTGCAGCCGCATCAAAGGCGGGCCAATGCGGCAGGCCCGGGCCATTCGGAATTCCGCTCTTCACAAAATTGATCCAGTAGCCGGCCATGCGCCGGGCAACCTGGCGATCCACAGCGCGATAAGGTCGTTGCGGCGCGGCTTTGAAAGTGCCGAATACATAGGGTATCTCGGCGGCGTGGAACGCGCCCCAGCGCGCTGCTTCGGCTCCTGGCTCAATATGATCGTATAAGTAGAGAAATAGGGGTGTCTGGCATTGCGATGCCCGGCGGCGCGCCCAGTCGAGCAGCGTGGCGCGAGACGCTCGGCTCGCCGCCAGTCGTGCCGCAGCACTCATCGACGCGTGGAACGCGCCGTTTTCATCGGCATTCAGACCCGTAAGCGTGGCGACGTCGAGTTCGACGGCGGACGCGGCATCGTTAGTGCTCGGCAGCGTGATGCCGTCCGCAATGGGCGGGAAATTCTGATCCGGCGCGGCGTCGCCGCTGCTGTCCGCTGCATACAGTTGCGCCGCCGGCACCTGCCGCAACGTGTCAATCGATGGCTGCAGTCGCGCCTGCAGATAGCGCACTCCGCGACGCTCTGCTTCGCTCAGACTGCGCCAGTGGATGTCGCGGCCGACGGAGCCGCTCTCGGCGATGACTTGGTGGAACAATCCGCGCGCCAGGGGTGAGGTCTCGAGAATCTCCACCGCGAAGGCGCCAGCCGATTGCCCGGCGATCGTCAGGCGCTGCGCATCACCGCCGAAAGCGGCAATGTTTCGCTGCAGCCACTGCAGCGCTGCGATGATATCCATGAGGCCGTAGTTACCCGAGACCTTCCGCTCCGACTCGGCCGACAGCTGCGGGTGCGCCAGGAAGCCCAGGACGCCCAGGCGATAGTTCAGCGTTACGACGATGATCCCACGCGCGGCGAGCGTGCGGCCGTCATAGATCGGCACCGAGCCGGAGCCGGACTTGAACGCTCCGCCGTGTATCCACACCATCGCAGCAAGGCGCTCGTTACCAGTCTTCGCCGGCGTCCAGATATTGAGCGTCAGGCAGTCTTCGCTGATCGGCCCGGGGATCCGATATTCATGCGTCCAGGGTCCCCCGGATCGCGGGCGCTGCATGCAGGACGGTGAAAAATGATCGGCAGCCAGCGTACCTGTCCATGACGCTGGCGGCTGCGGCGCGCGCCAGCGCAGCGCACCCATGGGCGGCGCTGCGTAGGGGATGCCAAGAAAGGCGTTGACCGAACCTTCACCAAGACCGGATAGAACGCCGCTGTCGACCTGCACCTCCGGGACTGGTTTTGTCGGCAGGACGGCGGCGCTTCCCGCCGGCGCCAGGCCACCGATGGTAATCATAGTCGCAATCACGAACGCCAAATACCGCATACACTTATCGGAGCCGTTGCAATGCGAGCACTGTAGCGGATTGATCCCTCAGCCAGGAGAGCGAACGATGAATAGTGGATTTCTAGAGCGAGGGCGAAGCACGCTGTTTGCAGGCGCCGCGCTGACGGCGATCATGGCGGCGGCGGCGCACGCGCAGCCCGCGTCAAACGATGCTGGCGCCGGCACGGCGAGATTCACGCTGACAAGCCCCGATATCGCCAATGACAAGCAGATTCCCGATACAGCGGTTTTCAATTCGTTCGGGTGCAGCGGTAAAAACATTTCGCCAGCTCTTTCCTGGAGTAACGCGCCTGTCGGCACAAAGAGTTTCGCCCTGATGGTGCATGATCCCGATGCGCCCACCGGCAGCGGCTGGTGGCACTGGATTGCGTACAACATCCCGGCGGATGTGACATCGCTTCCCGCGAATGCGGGTGACCCAAAGAAGAACCTGATGCCCGGCGCGGCTGTGCAGGGCCGTACCGACTTTGGAGCACCCGGCTATGGCGGACCATGCCCGCCTCCAGGCAAGCCGCACCATTATCACTTTCGGCTGTACGCTCTCAAAGTGCCGAAGCTCGACGTGCCGGCGGATGCGTCCGCGGCGCTCATCGGCTTTAACGTGAACGCCAACTCGCTCGGCATGGCGCAGATCGTGGCGCTTTACGGGCGCTGACGGATTAAGCGTTCGACATCAACCCTGATGGCGTCACTCTTGCTCCACCGTTAGCGCGATATTCGTGCTTTCGCTGATTGAGCCGGAGGTTCCGGTCACGGTTGCGATGCTGCGCCGCCTGCGAAGGAGTGGCCATTTCTCTTCGCATCCAATGGAAGTTCCTTTGTCCGCTCTGAAGTGCTGCGAATTATACTCTTTCAATGGATTGCAATGATTGTCGGACCATGCGGGGTATTATTGTCGATGCTATGACAGCCATGAGGGTGCAGCACGCCATCAATATGAAGAGCCAAGCCGATTCAGACGCGACCCTGCGCCGCGTTTCGAGCGCCATTGTGCTCGGCGTGGCGGTACTGTTGATTCTGGCAAAGCTTTGGGGTTGGATGGCTACTGGTTCCGTGGCGTTGCTGACGTCGGTTGCAGATGCCGTGGTTGACGCGTTGGCGGCGACGGCAACTTTTTTCGGCGTCCGCTTTGCGCAGCGCCCGGCCGACTCCATGCATCGGTTCGGTCACGGCAAAGGCGAAGCGTTAGCGGCATTTACCCAAGCGGTCCTGCTGGGGAGCACCGCGGTTGTGCTCGGGGCCGAATCGCTGTGGCGCCTGATTTATCCTCAGCCGCTCACTGCAATCACTTTCGGTCTATGGATTGCGGCCGGCGGCTTTGCAATTTCGAGTCTGATTGCCGCCATGCAATCTTCGGTCGCGCGCCGCACGGGATCGACCGCCATCGCCGCAGATCGGACGCACTATCTCATGGATGCGGTAATGAATGGGGCCGTCCTCGCTGCACTGGCGCTGACACGCGCGACCGGATGGGAACGGGCAGATCCGGCATTTGCGCTGGTTATCGCGGGCTTCATGATCGCGGGCGCTTGGCGCGTCGCAGAGACCGCATCTCGTCAACTTCTGGATCACGAGTTACCACAGGAGCAGCGCGAGCGCATCAAACAAGTCGCGCTCGCAAGTTCCGGCGTGCGTGGCATACATGATCTTCGCACGCGGGACGCGGGCGATCGCGTCTTTGTCGAATTCCACCTGGAGGTCGATGGCGATGTTTCCGTAAATGAGGGACACGACATCGTTGATGCGGTCGAGCGTTCGATCGTTGCGTTGTTTCCCAAAGAGACAGAAGTTATCGGACATCTCGAACCCGCGGGGATGGCGGACGAGCGCCTTGACGACCGGGTCTTGCGTACTGACCATCAGTCCTGGACGCCGCTCAACAACATCCCGCTGCGTGATAGATGCGAGCATGGAGAAAAAGAGTGAACCCGTCGACGAGCTCCTGGACGCGCTCGTCTGGCACCAGCCTCGCGTGATAGGCTTCAGCGACGGCAAACGCTCCACCATCGGTGGCCCCTTGTGCGACGGCCGTTGCAGCGACGAGCGCTTCCGCCAACTCAAAATCTTTCTTCAGATTGGCATAAGGGTCACTACCCGATGCGATGTTATTCGGATCCGTTGCGTTGGCACGGCAATCGTTCACCTCGGCGTGTCGGGAGGAATTCAAAGGAGATATCCGGATGGGTCGACCAGCACACAGGTGACGTCGCAGGGCCGGCTGAGCAATGGTGTCGTGACGGGCACATGGTCCGACAAGTTTCAGTTCGGGCAATTTCAAATGAATCTGGGAGCCGGTAAGTGATGAAGCGGCGCGGCCGCCAGCGCGTGCTAGCAATGATAGCAATTCCTGGAAGGTCGAGGTAAAATGGAGTTCATCGACATTTGCCGGAGTCTGCCCATGGCGCAACTCATCGTGCGAGATCTCTCACCAGATCTCGTCAAAGCTCTCAAACAGCGGGCTGCGAAGCGTAATCGCAGTGCTGAACAAGAACACCGGGAGATCCTCAAGGCGGCCCTCCATGGACCTAAGAGGCGGCACGTGGCGGATGTTCTCGCGGCAATCCCGAACGTGGGCGAGGACAGCGACTTCGCTCGCGAGCAGAACGATCGCCGAGGTTGATGTGTACCTCGTCGATACGGACGTCATCAGTGAGATCCGCAAGGGCGAGAAAGCGAATCCGGGTGTTCGCGGGTTTTTTTCGACGGCGAGTAGAGAGGCGATTCCCCTGTATTTGTCGGTCGTCACCATCGGTGAACTGAGAACAGGCGTTGAACGACTCCGCCATCGCGGAGACACCACCCAGGCAAAACGTCTGGAGCGCTGGCTCCGGCAGGTCACAACCGCCTACGCAGAAGCGATTTTGCCATTCGATGATGAAATGGCCCACGTCTGGGGCCGACTCCAAGTGCCCAACCCGGAGAATCCGCTCGACAAACAAATTGCGGCGACGGCCCTTATTCACGATCTAGCCGTGGTGACGCGGAATACGGCGCATTTTGAACCAACAGGCGTACGCCTGCGCAACCCGTTTGAATGAGGCGTAAACCACGGTGGGCCTGAGGAGATTCAAAGCCTCGCACAGGCATTCGCCTAAGGAGTAGGGAAAACCTCTCATTCAAAAGCGTTTCCTAGGTATTGCCAGTCGATCGGCCGCGCGGGAAAATAATTAGACTGTTGACCGTGGGTAGAGGTGGTTGCAGCGTGGAGGAGCGGTTTATGTGGAAAAGACCAACCAAAGCGCCATTGTCCATGAAGCAATCGAGCGCACCCGCTACGCCGCGCAGTCCGTGGCATGCGGTGTCGATTGTCAGCGATGCTGCATGTTGCCCTGCGGCAATGGGGCTGCTGGGCACTCGATTTCTATCAATAGAGGCGCCGCGATTGCCGCTCAAACAATGCTCGATGAGAGCGGATTGTCGTTGTTCGTATAAGCACCACGAAGACAGGCGCGGCTTGTCGCGACGTACCCAGGATCTCTGGAGTCCCGGGCGCAGCGGTTACAGCGGAGAGGAACGTCGACAGGATCGCGGCAGGCGAAGCTCAGATCTCAAGTGAGCGGCGGCTCAGACCAGAGCGCGCCAAGCCGTGTTGGTAAACGAAAAGGAATCCTGAACCCGGGCAAGGCTCTGCGAGGCAGCGGGACCGACGCGAGCGGGTCTTACGTCGAGGAGGCGTCCGCGGAGCAGTCCTTGTAGTGCTGGGGTGACATAAGCACGGCGATTTGACTCGTACGGTCGATGGTTTTTAAATAGATGCGTCGATTTCTTTGAGCAGCTAGCCCTGGCATCTATGATGGTTTTAAGGAGAGGACCGTGACGGAACACGCGTTGGAGTCCGCCGTTTGCAGCCTTCTCGAGCAGTTCGAGCCGGTCCGCGCCGCTTCGCCGGCACGGGGGTCAATCAATCTGTCGCCTTCGATCCTGCGGTCGTTGCAGATCCTCATCATTTGGCTGGCAGCTGTCATCCTGCTGCAGGTCATTACGTCGATGGTGCATCACCCGAGCGCGGCCGCGACGGCCGATTCGTATTTGTGTAAGCGACACTGATACGGGCGGATCGGCGAGCTTGCGCGCTAAGTGTCGAGTCTTGAGCTTGCGTCATCGCGTCGGGCTATGCGAGAGCCGCGTGCACATGCTCTGCGGCGAGGTAGCTAAAGCCCATGATGGTGAAGCTCGGATCCACCGAGACACTTGTTGGGAACACCGAGCTATCCGACACAAAGAGGTTCTGTAACCCATGCACGCGGTGGCTGGAGTCGACCACCGAGTCATGCGAATCTCGCCCCATCGCACAACCGCCGGACGGATGCGGCGAACCCATGAGCAGGCCACCCGCACGTACCTCAAGGGTGTCAATGCTTTCGAGATCGTGCGATCCGTGAACCCGTAAGCCCCGGGCGCCGGCAACGATAATTTCGCGCGCTTTGCAGGCAATGTGCAACTGGGCCTGCTTTTTGACGAGATCACGGAGCATTGCCTGCGTCGTCGGTCCGTACGGATAGACAATTTTCGGGGAACCGTCGGCATTGAGCTCGATCCGTCCGAGCTCGTCAGTCTTGCCGATCATGCTCTTGTTTTCGTCAGTTCGAGGTATCGAATTCGTTGCTCGCTTAACTGCGGCGCCAGGTGCGCAAATGGCCCGTCATAGCCGCTCATAGCCCAGGTCGCCGGGTGCGCGTAGTGAAAGAAATGGACAGCGAACCTAAGGCTGTTGGCGATGGCACGCGGCGTCTCGAGGCGACTGCCCATCATGCTTTGGACCAGGGCAGTGCGCGCGAACAGACTCATGTGCGAGAACCGATGAAAGTATCCACCGAGGGGGGGCAGCCACTCCAATACGCCGAGAGCCATCTTCATGTCGGCCCGAACCGCTTCATCGACAAAGAAGAACTCCTCATCGAAGCGCTCGATCAGACGCGTGTCCGCAAGGGAAGGCGCGGGCGCGCCGGTCGGCAGCACCGATTCTGCAAATGCCGTCAGCGTCTGCGCCTCACCTTCCGTTAACACCAGCAAGAGTGCACCGTCGGCCGCCCTGGAGGAAATGCTCGGCGAGCCATACTTTGCACGGCGACTGCACGCCGCGGCGACTCCTGCGATCGCGACGCAACCGGCCAAGAATCGCCGGCGAGACAAGCCACGAATCTCCAAGTGATCGATTGTCATGGCAACGCCCAATCGCGTTTCGACGCGTGATGACCGCAAGTACCGGGTATAGAGTCGGGATCGGAGATGGTGAACCGCTCGCTTGGTGGGAGTGTGGAGAGACATTATCTATGAGGGGACGAGCGAAGCCCAGCGCGGTGATGGGGATACAATTCCAGGGGGTCACGGAAAGGGGGTTCAGTGTCAACGGATCAGAACGTGGGCATAACGCCATTAGATCCTGAGCTCGTGCTGGATTCTGTCCTGACCTGTCCTCATTGCGGGGCCATGACGGTCGAGAAAATGCCGACTGATGCCTGCATCTATTTTCACGAATGCGCTCGCTGCCATACGCTGCTTGGGCCAAAGCCGGGGGACTGCTGTGTCTTTTGTTCTTACGGGTCCGTGAAATGCCCGCCCGTGCAACAGTCGCGAAGCTGTTGTGGTGCTTCTAGCGTCCCTTCCTGAGCGATGCTATCGCACCCTGGATTTTGGAGGGTGCAATGGGCAACTGGCAATCGACGCGTGCCGGCAGCGCTCGACGCCGCGCCAGCAAGGTGGCCACCTCGAAGGCACGCAACGCCCGCTCCCGATCGGCGGCGATTTGGCAACGGGAACGCGGGTCATACTGTCGGCGCCTGTCATTGCCCAAGCCGGACGGACCATGCCGGTGCGCGCGAGCGGTGCGGCGAATAAAGATTGGACGGGCGTGAGCGTCGAGAATCCGGTAGACGGCTACTAGCGATATCTTCGGGAGCAATGCCATCTCTTCAGTTCCGTGCAAGTGCCTAGGGAATGTTCTCACGGCGCTTCGGCTTGGCCGTATTGGCGGCCGAGCGCAACCGGGGTTCAATAGCCACTCGAAGGTACCTCGAACATGAATAAGATCGACTTTGCAAAACGCCGTGCGGAGATGGTCGAGCGCTATATAGCCCATCGCGGCGTACGCTCAGCGGTGGTGCTTGCGGCAATGAAGGAGGTGCCGCGCGAGAGCTTTCTTCCCGAAGAAATGATTGAATTTGCCTACGAGGATACACCGCTTCCGATAGCCGAGGGGCAGACGATCTCGCAGCCGTATATCGTCGCGATGATGACCGAGGCATTAGAGTTGCAAGGCGGTGAGAAAGTGCTCGAGATCGGCACCGGCTCAGGCTATGCCGCTGCGGTCCTGTCGCGAATTGCGAAAGATGTTTACACGGTTGAGCGCATCGGTCAGCTCGCGGAAAAATCGGCCGCGACACTGGCAGAGCTAGGTTACCGGAATGTGCATGTACTGCACGGCGATGGCACCCGCGGCTGGCCCGACCACGCTCCCTTTGATGCGATCGTTGTAGCAGCCGGTGGACCGCAAGTCCCGGAATCTCTGAAGGCGCAACTTAAGATCGGGGGTCGGTTGGTGATTCCGGTGGGAGCCGATCGGCGACTGCAGGAATTGGTGCGTGTGATCCGCCTGAGCGAGCACGAATACACCACGGAGGAACTCGCAGATGTCCGCTTCGTTCCGCTGGTAGGCGCGGAAGGATGGACGCCGAAAGAACAACGCCCCGCTCAAGCGCTAGATGGCACTCTGGCGCAGGCGATCGCAAAATCCGGCGAGAAATTCACTTCGATCGAATCCGTGAAGCTCGGGCCGATGTTGAAGAGAATCGGGGATGCACGCGTCGTGCTTCTGGGTGAGGCAACGCATGGGACCTCGGAATTTTATCGCATGCGCGAGCGGATCTCGCGTGCGCTGATCCAGCACCACGGCTTCTCCTTTATCGCCATTGAAGGCGATTGGCCGGACGCTGCCCGGATCGATCACTACATCCGGCATCGCGAATATCCTCCGTCGGAGTGGACTGCATTCGCCCGTTTTCCGGTGTGGATGTGGCGCAATCGGGAGGTGCGGGAGTTTGTCGATTGGCTTCGGTCCCATAACGCGGGCGCCATCCCGGACGACAGGGTGGCTTTCTACGGACTCGATCTCTACAGCTTGTACAACTCGATTCAATCAGTCCTAAATTACCTCGATCGCGTTGACCCCAAGACCGCGGCAGTGGCGCGCCAACGCTACGGATGCCTGACTCCGTGGCAGTCGGACCCCACGGTCTATGGCCACGCGACGTTGACCGGGCAGTACCGGACCTGTGAGCAGGAAGTCACGTCGATGCTGTCAGATCTAATGCAAAAGCGCAGGGCCTATGCGGAGCACGATGGGGCGCGGTTCTTGGACGCGATGCAGAACGCCCGACTAGTCGCCAACGCTGAGCGCTATTATCGGACCATGTACTACGGCTCACGTGCGTCCTGGAACTTGCGCGATAGCCACATGTTCGAAACCTTGAAAAACCTACTGAGCTTTCACGGACCGCACAGCAAGGGAATCGTTTGGGCGCACAACTCGCACGTTGGGGATTCCTCGGCGACGGAAATGTCCGCTCGCGACGAATACAACATCGGCCACCTCTGCCGACAGGAGTTCGGCGACGCGAGCTATTCGATCGGCTTTGGTACAAACAGCGGTACGGTTGCGGCGGCCTCGAACTGGGACGAACCGATGCAGGTCAAAACAGTCCGGCCGGCGTTGCCCAGAAGCTACGAGCGGCTATGCCACGAAACTGCCGAACCGTGCTTCCTACTTCCACTGCGAGATGCGCCGCGGGCGCTCGCCGCGGGATTGTTGCAGCCCCGGCTCGAACGAGCGATCGGCGTCATCTACCGGCCGGAAACCGAACTTCAAAGTCATTATTTTGAAGCGGTGCTGCCGCGTCAATTCGATGAGTACATTTGGTTCGACGAGACGAAGGCGGTGACCCCACTGCGCAGCGAGGAGCTCAAGGGTCTCCCCGATACCTATCCGTTCGGTCTCTGAACTCTGTCACCGCATCCGGCGTCTGCGTCTGCGTGGAAGCCAAACCGCACTAATTTGCACGTTTCCGTAAACTCACCCATTCAATGTACGATGTCAACACGGATGGCAATTGCCGAGCGTCCTCACGGGGTCATGGCAGCTACGATCCAATCCCGTGCCTTCGCCTTCTCATCAAGCGGAAAAATCTTCGTCACTGCGGGAATCAGCTGGTCTCTCGTACCGCGCAATAGCTCGAAAATCACCGGGGAATGGGTGTTTATACCGTATATTATTGCACCAAAATCAGGGGACCCCCCTAAGAGCCCGGTGATTTCATCTCGGCGCCGCGCTCGATGAACAGCTCGCGCAGTACGGTTCGATGGCAACGGGATTCGTCAGCGCAGTAGCAACCGACGGAGAAGTCGGTTTGGTGGGACAGGGCGGCGAGCATGTCCAAGGTGGTGCTTTCATTGGTGGCGGCCATTTCGCGGCGGTACTTGGTCACGAAGCGCTTCCAGTCTTGCGGGGATTCCGCGGCCAAGGCCAATTTAACCAGTATCGGTGATGGTGCGAGGGTCGGGAGCCAGACGTCGTAAAAGTTCTTGGATGCATACTCACTTTTGAGGACCCCTCGAGGTGGACGTCGGACGGTACCGATCCGGAGGCCTTCTCCGGTGAGGCGATCGCTTCCGAGACGGACGATTCGGATGGCCACAGCAGTAACCTCGCGAGAACTAGGGTTATCACTGTAGCGGATTACGGCACTCGTAAAGATCAAATCAGGTGGGCAGAATTCGTGCGGCGATCCTCCCAATCATATCGAAGCGCTTGCTCCCATCAAGCTTCGAAGAACCCAAATGCACCATAGCCCACAACCCGCTCTTTATCGCCCGCCGTGTCACCCGAATTGCGAAGGTCGAGTACTGCAGCGTGCAGCCCGTGGCCGCGTGCTGCCAGCGTAAGTCCATTGACAAGCACACAGCCGCAGGCCTGCTCGCCCAAGAGATCCGTGCGGCCCCCAACGATCGCCTGCGCGGTCGCGCCATCGAGTGCCCGGGCCGTACGATAGGAATGATAGTGGCTCAGGTCCGAGCTGACGACGATCAGCGTTTCTGCTCCATCCCAGAGCTCCTCGATGACCGCGGCGACTTCAGCGGGAGACGCATCGCCGGCGACAACCGGCACGATCTCGGCCGCCGGCGCAAGGTGCTGCAGGAAGGGCAGCTGCACCTCAAGGCTGTGCTCAAGCGCGTGCGCCGCATCCGACCTCACCACCGCGGGCAGTGCACACAGCCTGCTCACCGCAGCCGTATCGACGCGCACCATGCCGAGCGGCGTCGCGAACGCCTGCGCGGTCGGAACTGCGAGGCCGCGAAACCACTCCCGATGGCTCGGGCCCAGCAGCAGAACCCGCCGCAGCGCACGCGCGGCGGAACCGAGCGAGCCATAGGCTTGCGCTGCGACGTTCCCGGAGTAGACATACCCCGCGTGCGGCACGATGAGCGCCTTTGGCGGCCGCGCCGACCCATGCTGCCCGGCGAGCAGAGCCGCCACGGCGGCGCTGAGCTCCTCCGGATCTCGCGGGTAAAATGAACCTGCCACCGCCGCCGGCCGGACCGCTGCTCCGGGCCGAGAGGTTCTTAAGGCCGCCCCTTCATTGAATTCCTGTCCCATTAGCCCAATATCGCGCTGTGCAGGGAGTTATTCAATGTTCTTGATTGATGATTGGAGCTTGAGGCAATGGTGAGCCAGCCCGATAGACAGCAGACGGTGATTGACACCCACTATTGGCACGCGCGGCCCGATGGCCGGGTGCAGTGCGACGTGTGCCCACGCGCCTGCCGGATGCATGAAGGGCAGCGCGGGCTGTGCTTCGTGCGCGGGGTCGAGGACGGGCGCGTCAAGCTCTTCACGTACGGGCGTTCCAGCGGCTTCTGCGTCGATCCGATCGAGAAGAAGCCACTCAACCATTTTCTGCCGGGCAGCGCGGTCCTGTCGTTCGGGACGGCGGGCTGTAACTTGGCCTGCAAATTCTGCCAGAACTGGGACATGAGCAAGTCGCGCGAGATGGACACGCTCGCCGACCGCGCCAGTCCCGGCGAGCTCGCAGCCGCGGCCGAACGGCTCGGATGCGCCAGCATCGCCTATACCTACAACGATCCAACCGTTTTCATGGAGTACGCGATCGATGTTGCCAAGGCAGCCCGCACCCGCGGCGTACGTAGCGTCGCGGTCACCGCCGGCTACATGTGCCCGAAACCGCGTGCGGAGTTCTTCAAGCACATGGACGCGGCCAACATCGACCTCAAAGGCTTTACCGCGGACTTCTACCACAAGGTCTGCGGGGCCGAGCTGGCGGCCGTTCTCGAGACACTTGAGTACGTGCATCATGAGACCCGCGTCTGGCTCGAGGTCACGACGCTGCTGATTCCAGGACTCAACGACTCCGATGCCGAATTGGAAGCGATGTGTGCCTGGTTCGTCGAACACCTTGGCCGGGACGTGCCGCTGCACTTCTCAGCGTTCCATCCGGACTGGAAGATGCGTGACGTGCCAGTGACCCCGCTAGCCACCCTCAGACGTGCGCGGCGGATTGCACTACGGCATGGCGTGCGTTACGTTTACACGGGCAACGTGCGCGACCCCGAAGGCGCCAGCACCTGGTGCCACGCGTGTGGCGCCCCGCTGATCAGACGCGACGGCTATGCGATCGGCCAATGGACTCTGTCGCCGGAGGGGCGATGCAAAGAATGCGGCACCACCTGCGCCGGCGTCTTCGCGGCCAAGCCCGGTGACTGGGGACCGCATCGCGCACCGGTACGCCTGTTGGCCTGAGCGGGACGCCGCCGGAGAGGAGGACATGAAAAATGGACGCTACCACCCTGCGGGCAGTACAAGCGCCCTTGAAGCAGCAATACCGTGATAACCCGGATACTGCGCGCATCGTCGCGCGCGCGGAAGTGGCTCTTGATCCTTCGCAGCTCGCGGTATTGTTGCCCGGTGATACACTACGTATCGCCGGACTTCACCAGGCGACCGGCGGTACGGGGATCCATGCCTGTTCCGCGGATATGCTGCTCGAAGCTCTCGCAGCGTGCGCCGGCGTTACGCTTATGGCCGTCGCGACCGCGATGGCTTGTAAATTGACCGGCGGGAGGATCGTCGCCGAAGGCCTATGGGATGCGCGCGGTACGCTCGGCGTCGACAAGATAACGCCAGTCGGGATCCAAAACATTACGCTTACCTTTGAACTCGAAGGTGATCTCGATGAGGCGATCCGACAGCGTCTTTTGCAACTGACAGAACGTTATTGCGTCATCCTCGCGACGCTTCGCCATCCACCCAGCCTCAGCATTGCAATTGCCAGATCAACTCAACCGTAACCGCCAGACACGCATGCCGGCCGCGGTCCAGCAGAGCCGGGAAGATTCCCCGATTTCGAAGTCGGCTGCGAACCGGGCGCCGGAACTTGCGAAGACGAACGCTGTATCATACGCTCGGATTGCCAGCAGATTCGAATAGACCTCGCAGCGGCGATCGAAACAGCCAGGAAGGGAAGGAGCCCGGGAATGGAACGAACGGACTACAAGCCGCTGGCCTCGCGCAAGGCCCCGAAGGTGCTTGGCTACCAGCAGCCCAGCACGTTCGCTAGCGTCACCGCCAGTTCGCCGGCGATTGCCGTGATGACGGACCTGCGCCAGGTCACCGCGGCGACCATCGGTGCTGAGGCGACACTGAGCGATGCGACGCGCACGATGATGGCTCGCAACGTCCGCCTCTTGCTCGTCGTCGCCGCGGACCAGTCCGTCGTCGGGCTGGTCACAGCGCGCGATACGCAGGGCGAGCGACCGATCCAGTGGCTGCACGATCGTGGCGGCAAGCATGCCGATCTGCGTGTGAGCGATCTGATGATCCGCACGGAGGAAATCGACCTGCTCGACATCAAGGACGTTCTGCATGCCGAGGTCGGCCATATCGTCGCGTCGCTGAAGGCATGGGGCCGCCAGCACGCCCTGGTGGCCGAGCAGGATGCGGCCAGTGGTGTCACCCGCATCCGCGGCATTTTTTCCGCAACCCAAATCGGCCGCCAGCTGGGCGTTGCGGTGCAGCCGTTCGACGTGGCAGTCACCTTCGCGGACATCGCGCGGGCGCTCGCGGATTGAGCTCGACCCCGGCGCGCTAGTGGCTCTTTCTCTAGCGAGTCGTCGCGTGCATTGATTTTCCGAGATAGTGCAGCAGCAGGTCCATACCCCGTGTATGCCGCTTTCGCTCGTGGGTGACGACATGGAATCGGCGCGTCAGGCGCGGCAGCTCCGTCGATGGGGCGACTAGCACGCCCGTGTGGAGCAGGTCGTCCACGACACAGCGCGAGAGGCAGGTAATGCCGAGCCCGCTGGCCGCAGCGCGCTTGATCGCCTCGGAATTGCCGAACTCGATCCCCGAACGCAGGTGATGCAGGTGAGGAATCAGCAACTGGTCGATGATCTCACGCGTGCCGGAGCCGGATTCGCGAAGCAGCCACGTCGCTGCGCGCAGCGCCTTGATGGAGACCTTTCTGTTTCGCGGACGCGTCAGGATTGGGTCGGTCGCCGCGACAACGACCACAAGCTCATCGTCGCGCCACGGCAGGACGGTCAGGTCTGGCTCGTGGCACGGTCCTTCGATCAGACCGAGGTCGAGATCAAACGCCGCCACCTGAGCGGCGATCGCCGCCGTATTGGCGATCGTGACCTGGATATGCCAGCCGCGGCGAGTCGGCTCGGGGAGGCTGTCCCGGAACCCGGCCAGCACATCCGGCAACAGATAATTGCCGATGGTCGTGCTCGCCCCGATGCGTAACGTCCCCACCTGGGATTCGCGATCGAGCGCCCAGCGCTCGATCGACTCAGCACCATCTAGAAGAGCCAGCGCTGGTGAGATGAGGGCTCGGCCGTTGTCATTGAGCTTGAGTCGCTTGCCGACCCGGTCAAAGAGCTGCAGACCAAGCAGGCGTTCGAGCTCATTGATCGCCGCGCTGGTCGCAGACTGCGACAGCGAGATCGCGGCTGCCGCCGCGGCGGTCGTTCCGGATTGCGCAACGATTCGGAAGATCTGCAATTGGCGCAAGGTCAGACGCAACCCACTCAATCCTTATTGACCATGGATATCAACCGATTTCATCGCCCGAAATCCTCGTGATCGCGAACATGTGAATCTCCCAACAAAGAGCGGCGGGTTGTCGCTGACTAGAGGGCCGGACCGGAGCGAAGCAGGATAGCGAAGCGTCCCGGCACGGCGAACCGCTCGTTTACGCGCCGCACCCTCTCAGCTACAGAGCATTGTTCGGCCATATCGCTGTGCGCCACATGTGGGCAACACTCGAGCCGTCGAAGCCAAGTCCCTCCACGGGTTCACGGAAATGCCGTCCGATAATGTCTTCGAAGACGTCAGGTTCCAAGTTATCTGAAGTGTCAAAGAAGTAAATATCGTAGAGCGTCACGAGGCGCGCGCTCATGTACCACTGGTGCTGCCTTGCGCGCTCGGCGGCTACCCGAATATATTCGGGCGGTACGTAATGCTCTCCGAAAAAACGGACATAGGACTCGGGATATTTGTAGCCGACAGAGTCATCGGCGAAGTACCGCAACGCCTGATGATTCTGCACCGCCCAGGCTATTTCTTCGTCTACATATGGGGCAATCATTTGCGCGCCCCAGTAGCCATGATCGGTGCGAATCAAGCAGCCATTTGAAATATCATGAAGCAAGCAAGCGATCACAATTTTTTCGTCTTGGCCCGCTTCCATTGCGCGCCTCGCGCTTGTCAGTAGATGTCGATAGGTCAGATCAGTGATGCGGCACTTGAAAAAGTCTAGTAAACGAGGCCTCGGCGGCATGCGCGGCAGCGCCGGATTGTCGCCCATCATAAACACGGCGCCCGGCTTCAATTGCGCGAACGCTTCTGATTCGACATCAGCACCGGCGATTCCATTTGTCGCTATCGGTGCGGGAAGAATCAATCGGCGATAACCGGACTGCGGAAAGGAGTCTTTGGTATTGTCAGCGTCCATGATTGCGTAGTTTGGTTGCTGATCCGAATTGAGTCAATTTAGCTTGGAAAAGCGCTCCACGCATGCGGGAAATTGCCTCTCCATAACGAGGGGATCGAATTATGTGAGCCTTGCAGCCTTTAACAGGAGTAAATGGAGACATGGAAAGGCAAGCCTGGGGCAATCTCAAGCGCGTTGACCTTGCGCTGGTGGCGGTCGTCGCCGGCATTCTGTCAATGCGCGGAAGTCTGGGAAGAGAGCCGAAATTAATGGCGGATCGTTCGAGATGTCATTAATCAAAATCGTGTCGGGTGGTCAGACCGGCGTGGATCGCGGGGCGCTTGATGCGGCGCTTGCCGCTGGATTTCCTTGCGGTGGCTGGTGTCCGGGGGACAGATCTGCAGAGGATGGGCCGATTCCAGAGCGGTATCCGATGTCGCCGCTGCCGGGCGAGTACATGGATGCACGAACGCCCCGGCCGGTCGGAGGACAATACCGGCAGCGGACGCTTCAGAATGTGCAGGATAGCAACGGCACTGCGATCCTGTTCAGCCGGACGCTCTCGGGTGGGACGAAGTTCACGCGCGATTTATGCATTCGAGAAAAGAAGCCGTTTGTCGTGCTGGACGCGACGCAGATTTCGGAAGCGGCCGCAGCTGCGGCGATTGTGCGGTTTGTCGAAGAGAATGAGATTCAGGTGCTGAACGTGGCCGGGCCTCGAGCAAACGGATGGCCGGAGGGGTATGCGTTTGCGTTGGGGGTGGTGGGGGGAGTGATTGGGCGGTGGCAAGTGCCGTTGAGGAGGCCACCTCCATGACGGAATCCGAAGTCTGTGCGCTACTGGACGCGCACGATGCTCTGGTGAGGGCGTGCGTCGATGAGAGCCTGTCTTTTGCTGAGTTCTTGGCCGCGTACGGGAATTTTCCGGGGAATTATGCGCTGGACAGCAAGAGTGCCGATGCGGCGGTGCGCGATGTCCTGCGACTTTTCCGTAGGCGCATTGCGTTCCACTCACGGGTTGCGGGGGTTTTGTCTGGGCTGAGTGCGGTCGACGATCTTACAGTTACGCCGTATGGTAACGCGGCCGGTTTCGCCGAGAAGATTGGACTCATGAGGCTGCGCGCCCTGGTTGTTCGGTACCCGGAATTCATGGCGGAGCCGGAAGGTATCAAGTCAGGGATGTTTACATGAGCAGAACAGAGATCTTCTGCATGAAGTGTCGGTTGGAAGGGGCATCATTCGGATGCCTGCATAAAGCGGCGGGCTACCGACGATTATTGGTGGTATGGTTGATTTGCGTCTGCGCGGCGGTGTGCGAGGCGGGGGCGCGTGACCGCGCTGACGGGCCAGTCCTGATGAGACAACAACTCATCGGCGCTTGGCGACTTGTGACCATCGAATTGTCGGGTCCGAGTGGTCCTATCGTTGATCCATTCTATCAAGCCGATTCGGAGGGCATCATCGTCTACGATTCTTCTGGATGGATGAGCGTTCAGATCGCGGCGCCGCATCGGCAGGCATTCGATGTGCCGGCATCGCGATCACCTTCCTCGGCGACCGGAGAGCAGTCACGACGGAAGGCGGCGGCCTACGATACTTATTACTCGTACTTTGGCACGTGGGAGCTCGACGAGATGACCGGAGTGGTTACGCATTATGTCAAGTCGTCTCTCATTCCCGCTGAGACAGGGCTAAGTTACGCGCAAAATGCCACCCTAGAGAGCGGACGCCTGACGTTCACTGTGCGCAACAGAACTCATGGCAAGGAGACCGTCCGCAGGAAAGTTTGGGAGCGAATTGAGGGCATCGAGACTCGAACTATGGAGTCGCGAAAAAGGACTTGACTGCAGCGAAGCAGAACGGTGCCACCAGCGTCGCATGATAGGCTTCAGCGACGGCAAACGCTCCACCATCGGTGGCCCCTTGTGCGACGGCGGTTGCAGCGACGAGCGCTTTCGCCAATGCAAAATCTTGCTGCAGATTGGCATAAGGGTCACTACCCGATGCGGTGGACTCGAGGTCAAGGACGCTGATTGAAGCAGACGCCGGTGCGTGTGACGCCCAATAGCCCTGCATCAGCTGCGTGTTGAACCAGAACACGATCGGGTCGACATCGCCGCCGCATAGCAGGATTGGGGCCGTCGGGACCCAGTTACGTAAATCATTCTTCTGTAGCGCCTGCCGCCAAGGAAGGCCAGGGGTCGCGGCCGCAACGCCAGTCGTTGTCGTCGGCCAGCCGCCATCCGGATTTGCCTGGGCGTCCAGCACATAGCTGAGGCGATAGCTGTTCTGGATCAAATTGCCGGCACCGAAGCCGAGCGCGAACACTGCAGCCAGGTTCGTCGGCGTCGTCGGTGGCGTAACGTCAGCCAGTGCCGGATCGGGCGGCGTCGAGCTAAATAGCGCATATTCGGGAAGGTCGCCTTGCGCATATAGCTGGCTCCTCGGGGTCGTACTCGGTAGCAAGGAGTCAATGCCGTTTGCATACTGCGCCTCGAAGACGTCGACTGCGTTGGCGTAGATATTGCCGTACGCCTTCTGATACGCGGTGAGGAGAAGGGTTGAGGACACGGTAGCGTCGCCATTGACGTCACCGAAAAACACCGCATCGACAAGGGCCGCAAGCGCATAGGGCCCTGACATCGGCGCTGATGCAGTGACCTTCATCGCGCTAGCCTGCATGGCGCGATGGGTCGCCATCGCGACGTATCCACCCTGCGAGTAGCCGGTAATGAACAGCTGACCATTATCCTGAGTCGCCGTTGCAGAAGCGAACGGCAGCGCCGTGCGCGCCGCCGTCAACGCATCTATCATGTCCTTCGATTCCTGATCGGCGATCAAGTAAGGATGGTAATTGAGCGTTGACGTGTCATAGCCCGCGTAGTTGGGAGCCACGACGATGTAGCCCTGCGATGCAAAGAGTGCGGCCAGGAATAAGGTCTCTGTATTCTGAAAATTCGCCATATTGAACGCGCGGTCTGTCGTCGTGCCATGCGCATACAAAAGGATCGGGCGCGCACCGGTGCAGCTCGCGCCTAAGCCGGTCGGCACCATGAGTGCGCCGGATGCGGTGGTGGCCTCATTCGCGCCGCCGACCGTCGTGTACTCGATGTGATAGAGGAGAATGTCGCAGATTGGCGTGCCGCTGAGAGACAGCAGCTGTTGATTGGCCGCCGTGTTGAGTTCGAGCAGCAGACTCGGCGCTGTAAGCGTGGTGAGAAGCTCGGGTGGGCTCTGCAGCAACGTTCCGCGCGGCGGATTCGCGGGGGAGCCTGAGTCCGACGTGCCGCCGCCGCAGGCGGCCAGCAACAGCGTTGCGAAAAAAAGGGAAGCCCACCAATTCGTTGGACGCACAGTGTTACCACCCCAATACTGGACGCATAATACCGCTCTATGCGGCAAGGTGCCGTTCCGGACGCGCATTGGCGCTCTTTCGCGTCGTGGCAGGCATGTCCGACCTCCGCCGCGATGCAGTATTTTCACGAACGAGCAATTGCGTGCGTAAATTAATGTAAATGGAGATTCCCGTTGCCGAACAGCCCGAGCAACCCGGTGACGATCAAGTAAATCGCGACGATGTAATTCAATAGGCGCGGTACGACGAGAATCAATATGCCGGCAATGAGTGCGACGAGCGGTGCGATGCTGAATGTCATGTTCATGCGCGAACTCCCGTGTTTCTTCAATCTTAGCGTCAATGGCCTCCGGTCGACCGTGCGCTACCCAACGTAACGCGGACTATTGAAACGGCTTCATCGCATTCTGCGCGCCTTTTTTGCCACTGCGGGGTTGTGTGCGTCTGCGTACAGACATTGCGGCGAAGTGAACGTAACCTCCCACTATGCACGGCAGCGCTGAAGTGAGGCATGCGTTAACGGTTCAACACACGGGGGAAACATATGCACACGATAAACACTCAGTGGATTCTTACTTAGCGGCATCGTTGCTTCCCAATTTTTTTACTAGCGCGCCGGCCGCTCGCCGGTTTATGTTTTCTAGGAGCATGTCATGAGTATCAACAAAGACCAAGTTAAAGGCCGTGTCGAAGAGGCAAAAGGAAGCATCAAAGAAGCTACCGGCAAGGTCATCGGCGATGCGACGCTGGAAGCAAAGGGCAACATTCAAAAGAACCTCGGCAAGGTTCAAGCGAAGGTTGGTGATCTCAAGCAGGACTTGAAGGATTCCGCGAAATAAGGCGCTAGCATTAACCCATCGTCACGGAGACCGGACTTGGCCGAAGCTTGCAAGTCTTCCGGATTGCGGCAACTACGCAACTGATTCCGGTAAAAGCCGAGTGACAAACATCCGCCCGGGACGCTTTACTAGCAGCCGCGGTCCTGCCAGGCGATATGGTGTTGAAGATGGCTGTTTTGGAACAAATTGCCACTAGTGCGACGACGCGGGCGGCGGCCGGGGCTGCCGCCGGCGCGGGTCCCGGACTGGGTGCCGATTTGTCGGAGCACAGCGAGGACCTGCGGTGGGGGCGCGAGCTCTTGCGGGCGACGCGGCCTTTCGCGCACGAGTCGGTGGCGAAGAGCTGGTGGTATGTGATTTCGACGTTTACGCTGATGATCGGCGCGTTGACCGTTGCCGGACTTTCGAGCCATTGGCCGATCCGCATGGCGTTTTCCTTGCTAGGCGCCTTGTTCCTGGTCCGGGCGTTCATCACGTATCACGATTTCATGCACGGCGCGATCCTGCGCGAGTCGCGCGCCGCATCGATACTGTTCCATGTTTACGGATGCTTCGCGCTCACGCCGCCGCGTTCGTGGAAAGAGAGCCACAACTATCACCACAGGCACGTGGGACAGATCGCGGCGGCGCCGATCGGCTCGTTTCCGATCATCACGACGCGCATGTGGCGCGCGGCTTCGCCGGCCGAGCGCGCCCGTTATCGCGCCATGCGTCATCCCCTGATCGTACTGTTCGGCTACCTGACCGTGTTCGCATTCAGCATCTGCCTATTGCCGCTGCTACGCGATCCGAAGCGGCACTGGGATTCGGCGCTCGCGATACTCGCCCACGGCGGCCTGATCGCCGTGCTGTGGCTCCGCGGCGGCTTCGAGACGGCCTTCTTCGTCGTGCTGCTTCCCATGACGGTCGCTGCAGCGCTCGGCAGCTACCTATTTTTCGCGCAGCACAGTTTCAAGCGCATGATCGATGAATTGACGAGAGGTCAAACCATCACGAAAGCTTTCGCTGGCTCTTGATGGCCGCAGGACCTTTGGCCGATGGCCAGGCTCGCCTGACTTGGAGACCACAGTACTATTAAAATGTCGCCGTCCGGTCGGAGAACCCAATTCGTGAAAAGCTATCCGCTGGTGAGAGCGTCCTTCATGGTGTTATTGTTGTCGGCCCTCATGCCGCAAATGGGAGCGGGAGCGGGGACCTCTGTTGGCGTTGCACTACCGTCGCTCGCACCGATCATCAAGGCGACGTCACCCGCCGTGGTCAACATCGCGACCCGCGGTACGTTGACCGAGAGGGTGCCGGGCAATCCGCTGCGCGATGACCCCTACTTTCGCCGATTCTTCAATGTGCCGGAGGGTGGAGCGGTGCGGCGCCGCCAGTTCCAAAGCGCCGGCTCGGGCGTGATCGTGGACGCCAAGCACGGCTACATCGTCACCAACCGCCACGTCATCGAAAACGCGAGTGAAATCACGGTGACTCTGCTTGATAACCGGCACTTTCAAGCGCAGGTGGTCGGTAGCGATGAGGGCACCGACATTGCGGTACTCAAGGTCGCTGAACCGCATTTATCGGAGATGCCGCTCGGCGATTCATCGCACTTGGAGGTCGGTGACTGGGTGGTAGCGATCGGCAATCCTTTCGGTCTGAAGCACACCGTGACGGCGGGAATCGTCAGCGCGCTCGGCCGTACCGGAATACATCCGCACGGCTATGAGGACTTCATCCAAACAGATGCCTCAATCAACCCAGGCAATTCCGGCGGAGCACTGGTGAATTTGAATGGCGAACTGATCGGGATCAACTCAGCGATATTATCCAAGGACGGCGGGAATATCGGCATCGGCTTCGCCATCCCGGTCAACATGGTCAAGGCTGTCATGGACCAGATCATCACTTACGGCGAAGTCAAACGCGGAGTTGTCGGCATCAAGCTGCGCGATCTGACGCCGGAGGCCGCCGAGTCCCTGCAGCTCGTGAATGCACGCGGAGTCGAGATCTCTGAGGTCGCCCCGGGCTCCGCGGCGGATCACGCCGGCATCAAAGTCGGCGACGTGGCGGTCTCCATGAACGGGGTGTCGATCGAGAGCGCCGCGCAATTGCGCAACGCGCTCGGGCTGCTGCGCGTCGGTCAAAGCGTGGAGATGCGCCTTTTGCACAACGGCGCGGAGCGCAGCGTGACTCTCATAATCAACTCACCGAGTTCTCTCAGTCAGCCCTGATGTGCCACGTTCGGTTTTAGAGAGATATTTTTGATCATGGCGGACGATGACCAAGATACCAAATACAACAGGATCCCTGATATCCGGGACGGGTTGACCCGCGAAGAGCGCCTCGTCTTATACGTATTGCATGAGACGCAGAAGGAGCGTGGGGGCCGGAACGTACCGACTGCGATGTTGTGGGGGCGGGTGTGCGAACATTTCTATATCAGTCCGGAGGAGCTTTCATTGATGCTTGCGAGGCTCGGGGCGCGTAAATGATCTCCGTGTTGAGGTAACCTATCTTTGACCCGTGACATGAAGCGCTGAAATGTAGGCTACAAACTAGCACCTGACCAGATACCTCGTGCCGCTTAAAGTCATTTCCGCCACGTGGCCGCTACTGCTCGGCATGGGCGTGCTCATGCTGGGCGCCGGCCTGCAAAGCACGCTGCTGGCGCTGCGCGCGACGCTGGAGGGATATCCACCACCGGTGACCGGCATCATCATGTCCAGTTACTACGTGGGGTACTTGCTCGGTACTCGCATCGCTCCGCCGCTCCTTCGGCATGTCGGGCATGTGCGCGTGTTCGCGGCGCTCGCCGCAATCGCGTCGGCGGCGATTCTACTGCAAGGCAGCTTCGTCCAGCCGGTGGTTTGGGGCGTGATGCGTCTGGTGTCGGGGCTGTGTCTCGCCGGCATCTACGTCGTGGCCGAGAGCTGGCTCAACGATCGCGCGAGTCGCACCAACCGGGGCCGACTGTTTGCCGTCTACATGCTGATCCTGTATGTCGGTCTCGGCGCCGCACAGTTTCTTCTCATCGCATGGAACCCCCGCACGGCGACGCCGTTCATGCTGGTGTCGGTGCTGATCTCGCTGGCGCTGGTGCCCATCGTGCTGTCAGCCCAACAAATACCCGAGCGTGCGGCGCCGGGCAAAGTGCGGCTCCTGGAGTTGTATCGGAATTCTCCGCTCGGCGTAGTGGGGGTCACTGTTTCGGGCCTGACGTCCGCCATCGTCTTTTCGATGGGACCGGTGTACGCGCGCCTCAAGGGCCTGGAAACCGACGCTGTGGCCACCTTCATGGGGGTGAGCATTCTGGCGGCGGTGGTCACCCAGTATCCCGTGGGCCGGCTCTCGGATCGAGTCGATCGCCGCACGGTAATTGCTGGCATTTGCTCGCTGGCGACCGTGGTCGCTGGCAGCATCGTCGCCTTCCCGAGTATCCCAAACGGTGCGTTCCTTACCCTTGCGGGCCTGTTCAGCGGGTTGGTGTTGACTCTCTATTCGCTGTCGACGTCGCATGTCAACGACAAACTCGAACCCGCGCAGATGGTTGCCGCCAGCAGCGCACTGCTACTCATGAACGGCACCGGTGCGGCGCTCGGTCCCGTGTTATCGGGCAGTCTGATGTCCTTGTTTGGGCCGAGAGCGTACTTCGCAACCTTGGGAACGCTGACCGGGGCCCTGCTCCTATTTGACCTTTGGCGCAAGACGCGGCGCCGCCCGGTACCGCGGGATCAAAAGACGCCGTTTGTGGGTACGGAACCGAGCGCCTGAGTCACACCACGACCGGGAAGCGCGAAGGAGCGCGGCACTGACCCCAAGGACACGCTTTTCGATATTCTCGTCGAGGACGGAGCGCAATCCGTGGCGGTCTTCGCGATGAGCGAGTCCGACGTGGCGCTCGCGGCAGTTCAGCCGTGGGTGTCATTTTGCAACGATAGCGAGGGCACGGCGCCTGACGGTCTACTTGGCTCCGAATTTCCACATCCGCGCGCCTATGGAACCTTCCCACGCGTGCTGCGGAAATACGTGCGTGAGGAGCGCCGGATGTCCCTTGAGGAGGCTATCCGGAAATTCACCAGCCTGCCGGCCTCTCGTGTCCGTCTCAATGATCGCGGGGTCCTGAAGGTCGGAGTATGGGCCGATATCGTCGTGTTCGATCCGGAACAGATCACCGACAAGGCGACCTTCAGCGCGCCAAAGCAATTGTCGGTCGGGATGCAATGGGTGCTTATCAATGGGGTGCCGGTCATCGCCGACGGCGTGGCGACCAATGCGCTGCCCGGCCGGGTTCTGCGAGGGCAGGGCTATCAGGCGACGCATTGACGCTGGATAGGAAAAAATCAGGCAATGCAGCGTAGAGCCGCTTGTGGTGGACTGTGGCGCAAGAAGTGGGACGCGTAAGAAATGGCCGTCTCCCTGCGGCAAGCGGCATGGATACCCGTGAGGCTTGTGCGGAACCCACGTATTGCATTCGCACACGTGATCAGCGAGGCTCAGGCCTCACGGTCGGCCGGCCCAAGCGGCGCAGAAGGCATAGGCAGCCAGGGCTCTGTACTGAACACGACATCGGTCGACATAAGCGAAAGAAAGATTGACCGAGGAACGTAACATGTCCCCATTGGTCTCCACTGCAGACTTACCACATTTCAAGCGCACACTACGAGCGCGCCAGAGTGCGTTGCGCGTGACAATTCACGAGGCGCTACTGCGCAGCGATCAAGAGCAGTACCTCCAGATCGCCGGTCAGGTCCACGACGCGGAGGACGAAGCACTCGCCGATCTTCTTGTCGACGTGAATCTCGCCGAGATCACGCGCGAGATTCAAGAACTTCGCGATATCGATGCGGCGCTTAGACGCATCGTTATGGGCACATACGGTGTGTGCGTGCGATGCCGGCAGGCTATCGACCGGGAGCGGCTTGACGCGTACCCGACCGCCAAACGTTGTGTTACCTGTCAATACCACGAGGAGCACGGGCCGACGGCGTCTCCGCCACCCTCCCTGTGAGGTATCGCGCTTTTATGGGATTGAGTGCAGCTGCCGCAGGCGTCTGAATTCACGGAGCTGAATTCGGGCTCTTCTTGATTTACGTGCCGAAATGGCGAGTGAAGAGGCCCGCTTTTTTCCGGCGATGGGCTTAGCACTTTAAGGGGTCATCGGACCGGACCGTCAAGGGCACGGCGCCCGAACGTCCCGGCCAGACGAGGAATATACCGAACACATGCCTCTCGCCGACCGAAAATACGACATCGTCCTCTATGGAGCCTCGGGATTCACCGGCAAACAGACGGCCGAGTACTGCCGGCGGTTCGCTCCGTCAGGATTGCGATGGGCCATCGCAGGACGGAATCGGTCCAAGCTCGATACGGTCAATTCGGCCGCGCGCCGCAGTTTCCGCGCCTCTCGACTCGCCAGTATGCCCGGATTGTGGATTCCTGGGTCCGCCCGGGTGAATCCCTGGCACGGGGGACGGCGGGAGGCCGAGAGGCGAGTCGTGCTCTCGCGCGAATTGCTATCGCGGCGAGTTCGCCCATACTGAGACTCGGCCAGTTGGTCCAGTTGAGGACGCCAGTTGATGGATCGCGCGCGGTAGCGCTTGCGAGAGGTGACGGACCAATTCTCGCGGTTGTAGATCTAATTTCGCCGCCATTGCACGTAGGACACCCGTGCCGAAGAGCGCGTGCAGCTGCTCACTGAAGATGGGCTGTTGGACATCGCTGCTGATCCAAGCATTTGCCACATTTCCCAGTCCCATTTGTTCCATGCGGTTCACGACGCCATTGACGGCCCCGTGGCGGTGGATCAAATCGTCCACGGCACGGGAGAGTTCCTCGCTGGACAATTGGCCCCAGAATACGCGGGTTATTCGCATCAACCGTTGCATGACTGTCATCATCCCCCTTCAATGGCTTTACATATCGTCCCGGACACAATGGTGACAGCAGGAGCCGAATCGTTACAGAGAAGCAGGTCGCAATTCGTGCCATTGCCGACGAACTGTCGAGAGACGCTTGTGCTCGAAGCGGTCAAGGCAGGTAGCGTGGTGAAAATCATTGAACTTGATGTCGGTTTGCATTTCGCGGCAAATTCGGCCGTGGCGATCTCCGCTCGGACATACAGGTCCGAATCCCCTTCGCCGTTTTGCCGGAGGCTACTGGCCGGTTTTGAACTTCTGCCATATGCGCGTAATGGCCCGCACCTGTTCAGGCGATAGCTGCACTTGCACCACCAATCGGCGCATCTGGTCAGTCGTTGGGTAAATGGCGGGATCAGCGGCTATTGACGGGTCAAGCAGCGCTGTCGCGGCCAGATTGGCATTCGCGTATCCAATGGCATTGGAAATGTTTGCAATGACGTGCGGGTCCATCAGGTAATTGATGAACAGATGCGCGTTTGCGAGGTGTGGTGCGTCGCGGGGTATCGCTAACAAATCAAACCAAAGCAACGACCCTTCCTTTGGAATCGCATAATCAATTTCTGTGCCGTTCTCCGCCTCCTTCGCACGCTTTTGCGCCTGGACCACATTGCCGTTATAGGCCAGTGCGACACATAGATCGCCGTTTGCCAGCGCTTGGATTTGGCTCGACGTGTCGATATTGCGTATGAAGGGACGGATTTTGGCTAATGCCTGTTCGACGTCGGTTAAGTCTTGTGAGGTCGGTGCGTTGGAATCGCGCCCTAACAATATGAGCACCACTCGCACCACTCCAACGGGATCGTCCATCAGATTGATCCCGCACCTTGCGAGCTTGGAGGCCACTGCGGGGTCGAAGATCAGCCGCCAACTATCAAGAGGAGGGTCAGGGAGCGCCTTCGAAACCATTGCCTTGTTGTAGCCAATGCCAAACGTTCCCCAGGTGTAGACAATACCGTGGGCGCTGCCTGGATCGTTCCGAGCTACCCGGGACATGATTGCTGGGTCCAGATTGGCTAAATTAGGGAGCCTATTCTTGTCGAGGGTCAAATAGGCCCCGCTGTAAATATGTCGCTGAATGAAGGCCGCAGTCGGCATGACGACATCAAATCCGCTATTTCCCGTCAACATGCGTGATTCGAGAGTCTCTGGGCTGTCGAAATAGGAGACCTGGACCTTGACGCCGGTGAGCTGTTCAAATGACGACAGAGTGTCGGGAGCGATGTCGTCTGCCCAGATGTAAAGATTGACGACCTTGCCGTTATCGTCCTTTGTGACATCCGTTGCCGTCGACGTTCTGGGGCTTTGCTTGCTGCAGCCGATCGAAAGGCAGGCTGCAAATAGTAGTAACCCGAGGAAGGATCGAAAGCGACGCATGAATCTATTCCTGACCTAGCGGGTTTCTTGATGCCGCGTCAAGACTGTATATCGGCGGATTAGCTATTGCACTCGTTATGGTCGCGGAGCCTGCTGGAACGGCGGGACCGTGAGCCCGCGGAGCTTCGACGCAATCTCGATTGCGTGACGACGCCGACCTGCTTTTCAGGGCACTTGCCGACCCCATTCCCTGGGTGCGGATTGAAAAGGCGCACGTGTTCGGCACTCCGCAAGGAGAGCAGACGCCAGCGGAATTATTTGACGGTCGCTCGCAGCTTCTCGTCTACCACTTCCTGTTCGGCCCGACATGGACCGCAGGATGCCCCACCTGCACGCCGCATGCGGAGAGTTTCGACCGTGCCATCATCCATCTCAATCAATGCGCCGTGACCATGGTGCGCGCATCGCGCGGGCCCCTTGTTCTGCCTGCGCCGCCACAAGGAAGTGGCGGCCTCCGAAGTCGACCGGCGGACCGAAGAGCACGGCCTGACGAAAAACAGCGCGAACTATAGCGTCATTTGGACGTCAGTGCGTCCATGTCCGCCTGCATGCGTTCCCTGTATTCGTCTGACCAGTGAGCGCCGGGCTTTAGGTTAGCTTTGCTTTGCGGCTTCGCAAGAGGTGGTGTCTTGCTTTCTCTTGCCGACTTTCGCCCGGCAACCTTTAGCTTGAGCGTGACCCGTGATGAGGTGGGGTTAGAAGACGAGTTCGAATTGTTCATGCAGTTGTTGGGCACCTATTTCAATTTGTTACGTTGCTCGTGTTGGCCGGCGCCGCCGGATCTCACGAGTAGTGGATATCAGCATCGCCACTTGTAGCGTGCAGCCCGTATACATGCAAAAAGGCCGCAGCGACTACAGAAGTTATTGTACTCAATGTTGATTATTGAATACACAAAAAATGCGCCGGCCGCTCCCGTAAGAGTTTCGATGCGGATATGCGCAGAACGGGATCGAAGCGTTCAAGCATGGACGTTAAGCAGGGTGCCAAGCATCTCGTTCGATGTGCGAATAACATCGGCGCCGGCTTGGGTCAGCAAAAGGGACTGGCTTGTATCAAGCAGCGGATTGGTGAGGTTTTCAGTGGCAGGATTTGCGATCTGTTGTGCGTCCTGACTCAACTGCTGGCTGCTGGTTGCGAGCGCGGCACGGCCGCTGTCCTGCGCATTCGGGAAGCGGACGGATGGGAAGGCACTGCTAATAGGGCTCATCGGAGGTATATCGGCAGCGCGCGGCCGGGCTTTAGATCCTTTTTGTTTGACCGATTCTGTGCACGGAGCGGAAATACGGGTGGGCCTGGATCCAAGGAGGCCGGACAGCCCGGCCCGTCGAAGAAGGATTCCGGCCGAGGATCTGCCCGAATTCAATGCCCATATTGTCCCTCTGATTGAAGTGATTGAGACATTTGGGGCAAAGTGACGCGGCTGGGCGCCGGATGCGTGGGAGCAGGCTGGGCGCCGTCGGCTGAACCGAGAACGACGGCTACCGCTGCGATGGCAACGATGAGGCCGCTCAATATCCAGGGAAAAAGGTTGCTGTCGTTGGCCACATCCGATAGTGTTCCGCGACGCTTTCACCAAAGCAGCGACGGGGATCACAAAAATACAAGCGGCCATCGCGTGATTCATTGGAAGATTTTTAACGGATTTTTTATGTCATTTTTGCGATGCTGGAACCCATTAAGGCCAAATGTCCGCTTGCAAGGTTTACCGCAGACAGCAGCCGAGCTAGTCCATTCCGGAAGCGAGTGCTTATGGCCGAAATGAGTTAAGGCAAAGGCGTCTTTGGTGTAATCATTGTGCGTATTGTTCTTTATGCGTTGATACGGGCTGCTTGGGTAACTCGCCGAGCCCTGGTATCGCTTGTATACGAGTTTCTTCCTGTACCCTTAACACCGAGCCGTCGAACTGCAGTCGTCGAATTATGCCGTCTCAGCGGAAGCGCAACCTTGGCGGGCGTGATCCGGATCAGCTTAAGCGGCCCTCCGCCTCCGAATGCCATCTGGTCTATCGTGCTACTGATCTTCGCGTTCCTAGTCGCCCTCGGTGTTGGCACGATCGTCAAGGAAACGGCTTTTGCCCTCAGTGGGCATATTGCGAACTGGGTTGGAAACGATTTCGAGCGGACCGGCATGACCCTTAAAGGGAATCTGTTTAGCGAGATTAGATGTTCAGATGGCACATGGTGCCGCTCGGAGTTGCGAGGAAGCGAAATCGCTTCGGAGTGGACGGATTGGGACGGTGAATGTCACAAGCTCGTATTCGAAGTTGTGGAAGGATTGAGTGCAGGTGAACGTGCATCGGTCTTCAGTCGATTGGCTCCCCAGTCGCGCGCCCGAAGGCCGCACACTCGGTATCGGATATAGCCCACACTGCATCCCGGCGTTCCATATACCATCAGTAGTCAGCGGGCACCCCAACCCTCGGGCAACAGGCGAGCACCATACGGAAACCACCATGATTTCGGTCCCGGTGTCGCGGCGACCCGTAGCTCTTCGGGCATCTGGATTGCGCCGGCGCGCGCGGTGCGCCGCGCCCGGACTAAGCCGCCATGACGCATGCTGCCGAATGGTCCGGGGAAGTCATTGGTCGGCGGATCGTTGATCCGCAATGCGCCACACTTGACGGACCCCAGCGCTTGCTTCGCGGCCTCGGGATCGCGGGTGTAAATTGACGCGCCAAAAGCTATGCCGGAATCGCCGGCAAAGCGGATCGCTTCGATCGCGTCGGCGACCGGCGTGATCGTGATTACGGGACCCAAAATCTCTTCCCGCGTGGGGACGCTGCCGGGTCGAACGTCCGAGAGGATGGTCGGCTGGAAAAAATAGCCCGGCAGGCCCGATGGCCGAAACCGCCGTCCACCGAGAACCAGCTTGGCGCCATCGCGCAGCGATCGTCCCACCTGATCCTCGACCCGGCGTGCGGCCTCGAGGCAGATCAGCGGTCCGAGATCCGTCGGCCGTCTCATCGGATCATCGACGTCGAGGAAGCCGACGCACTGATGCATACGCTCCACGAATTCTGCGGCGACCGAGCGCTCGACATAGATATGGGTGCCCGTTGTGCAGGCTTGACCGCAGTTCTGGAGCCGAGCCCAGGCGATGCTTGGTACGGTCAGATCAAGATCGGCGTCCCTACAGACGATGAACGCATCGACGCCGCCGAGTTCGAGGTCGAGTTCCTTGCGCTGTGCAGCGGCCGCGATTTGGAGGCCGACGAGGGCGGAGCCGGTGAATGTCACCCGATCCACGTCCGGGTGACCTGCGAGTGCGCGGCCGGTATTGGGGCCGCCCGTGATGAGGTTGACAACGCCCGCGGGCAGCACGTCGTAGATCTCGGCAAGTGTCAGATTCGTGAGCGGATTCTGATGCGCCGGCTTACAAACGACCGAATTGCCCGCCGCGATTGCGCGCGTTACCGTACATGCCATGAGCAGCAACGGGAAATTAAATGGCAATATCACCGCGATGACGCCAGCCGGTTGCTGCGGCGCGAAGTCCCTTTCGTGCAAGGCCACGACCGCGCGAATGCAATCGACAGACTCGCACATGGGCTTCCCAGATTCTCGCGTCAGGAGAGTCGCAAGCTCGCGTTCCCGGGCGCCAATCCTTCCGCCTATTTCCCGCAGCAGCGCCGTCCGGGTTGCGGCGGGAACATTCCGCCATTCGGGTTGGGCGGCACGAGCGGCGGCGACGGCGCGTGCAACGTCGTCGGACCCGCAGTCGGGTACTGTGCCGAGAATCTCCAGCGTCGCTGGATTCCTAATGTCGTGGGTCTGCCCCCTGTGGAGGGCATGGACCCAGGCGCCATTGATGAAGACCTTCTGCACGATACCGGTCTCTCCGTCGCCGCGGGTGATTGGCGCTATGATGCCTGATGGCGTGATCGACCGGGGCATCGGCAACTCGCGGATCATCGAATGTGAGTCCCTAATCCTAATAATGGCGATCGAATGAGCAGCTACGATGCGCTTTGTCGGCGCGCGTTGTCGCTAGGTCTCGCTGTGCGCGGAGCATTTCATCCCGCACCGAGAGAGTTCGAACAGCTGTTACCGGAGACGCCGGTCGGCACCATCATCCTGTTGGGCTTCACAGGCAGTCTGCAATGGGATCTGTACAAGCGTTCCGCCGAGGCGAGCGACGGCATGCCGCATCCTCTCGATCGCTGGTCCCGCCGGGTTATCGGTCTGCTTGCTCTCGAATCGGGTGCGGTGGACGTCTATCCCAATGGGACACTGCCCCAGCTACCATTCCAGCGGCTCGCTGTCCGCAGCGAGCCCGTGCATCAAAGTCCGATTGGTTTGTTGATCCATGCCCAGTGGGGACTGTGGCACGCGTACCGCGGCGCGCTCGTGCTACCGCTTCGTATTGAGCTGCCACTTGTCGCGCCATCCGTCCACCCCTGCGTCGGCTGCGCGGCCAAGCCTTGCTTGTCGTCCTGCCCGGTTCACGCGTTTCGCGCGGGCTCATTTCACCCGCAGGCCTGCGTCGATCACGTGCTGAGTGCGGCAGGAGCGGACTGTCTCGAACGCGGCTGTCGCGCCCGCCGGGCGTGCCCGGTGGGCACCGAGTTTCACTACGTGGAGGATCAGGCCCAATTTCACATGCGCGCCTTTCTTCGTTCCGCCGGAGGCACAAAGGCTCTCTGGTGCGCTGCGACAGGTGTTAGAACTGGCCTTAGATTAGAGTAGGCTCAAATGGTGTGATTAGGTGCCGGTGACCAAGTTCAGGAGCATTTAGGTCTTATAGGAGATAGCAGTGGGATCTAAAGGCGTACATCCGTACTACCTACGAGATTCAAAGACAGGTAGTGCCGAAGGGTACTCGACACTCGATACGGCGCGCGAAGCGCTGATTTCCTGGATCCTTACGCAACGTCAGGCGGGCGAAATTGTTGTAGAGGAAGATTCCGGCCAGTGGTCTGACTCACGCATAACGAAATGGATTGCGGACCGAGATGACAATATCGTCAGGCTGAAAGAGTAGCCCGGCTGTGGATTCGCAGAGGATCGGCGCTCGTGCTACTCGCTCAACCATAACTTGGAAACATGGTAGCCCCCGACTAATTGGCCTGCCGCGTTCAACTGGGCTGGCGCCAAGAGAGGGTGACCGGCGACCGGATCAAAGGCTGTGACGTTGCTCCCTGAGGCGGTCGGGCCGCACGCACCGCCAGCGGCTCCCCTGCCAGCAATCGGTCCGGCTGATTTCGGATGAACGGCACCCTGCGTCGCGTGGGCAAGCGCACTAGGGTTAGCCGCCATACCCACCATATGTAGTGCCGACAGCACAACGATGGACAGAATCATACGGAATGAGAGTCTTTTCATGGCTGCAATCTCCTGATCCCTACCCCGAGTCGTTGCTTCACGCTCGCAAAACCAAAATCCGCTGATTTTTGCTTTCTCAAGGAGTAATGCGCAAGCCATGAGCGAAACGTCTCAGCGGCTTGGAGTATTTTGGCTATCGGGGCGGCCTCAAAATTGCCAATTGCTTCGAATGCGCTCCATGATGCAATGACGGCGCAGATCGCGACGGCGGCATTGCGAAAGGAGGAGTAGGGATGGTGTATTCCAGAACGCTAAAAATCCCGGATCACGCTTCCTGTTCACTTCAAAATACGACATTGCCTGCAGAAATCGTGCAAATTTCTGCAGGCAAAAGCACGTCGCTGGCGGCTATCATTCCGGGGTCATTTTTTTCTGCAAACTGTGCCGCTGGTCTTTTTAGGAGCACATCGAGAATTCCACTATATCGGGTAGATGACGATATACTCGACCGCAGCTTCCGCAGCTTGCTGCGCCGCGCGTTCCTGGTGACCCCGCGCGAGGTGCGCATGATGTGCTGCTGTCTCATGCTTTCCTGCCTCGTGGTGTTTTGCGGCTTCCTTGTGGTGCCGTGCCGCGTGTTCATGATGTTCTGCTGCTTTGCGATGATGCTCGGTTGCTTTCTTCGACATAAATTTCTCTCCTCTCGCGATCGCTATTTAATTTTGCTTCCGGAAAAACAGACGTCCGCCAAACGTGACCCCCATTACATTCGCACATGCCTTCTGTTTCCGCGACAGTATTTTCCCTTATAGAAATACCGCAATAGCGCTGGCTCGCGTACGCGACATCGACTGCGTATTGGCCGCCACTGGGTCCGTAACAGCATCCTATTTTCATGCATGCTTCCCCTGTCCTCAAACGATCGCGGCGTTGTTGAGCGCCCAAACGGCGCGGGCGTGAACCGCGGAGCCGCCGCCATCATGGTCTGCGGTACCACGAGCGGCGCAGGCAAGAGCTTTTTCGCAACCGCGTTGGCCCGTTGGTACGCGCGCGCAGGATTTAAGGTGGCGCCTTTCAAAGCGCAGAACATGAGCAACAACGCTCGGGTGGTCGCCGAAGGCGAAATGGGCAGCGCCCAGTATTTCCAAGCGCTCGCTGCCCGATGTGTGCCCGACGTGCGCATGAATCCGGTGCTTCTCAAACCAGAAAGGGACACCCACAGTCAGGTGATTTTGCTTGGGCAACGCGATGACGGGTTGTCCGCCATGGATTGGCGCCAGCGCTCGGAACATCTGTGGCCGACGATTCGCGGCTGTCTTGACGCGCTCATGGCGAGTCAAGACGTGGTCGTGATCGAGGGCGCAGGATCTCCTGCGGAAATCAATTTGCAGGCGACGGACATCGTCAACATGCGTGTCGCCGAGTCCGCACGAGCCACCACGTTGCTGATCTGCGATATCGACCGCGGCGGCGCCTTTGCGCATCTTTATGGAACACATCAGCTGCTTCCTGAATCGCAGCGCTCGTTGATTCGAGGGTTCGTTCTCAACAAGTTTCGAGGTGACCAGCGCTTGCTTGCACCGGGCTCTGAAATGCTCCACTCGCTCACCGGTGTTCCCACACTTGGCGTGTTGCCGATGTGGCGTGATCACGGGCTCCCCGAAGAGGATGGCGTGTTCGACGCAGATCCATCGGGATCCGGCTTTTCAGTCGTGATCGTCGCCTACCCTCGGATCAGCAACCTCGATGAATTCGCGTCCTTACGACGCGTGCCAGGCGTTTCGCTGAGCTGGGCGCGACAAGCGCGAACGATCAGCGGCGCGGATTTATTGATTCTTCCAGGCTCTAAGCACGTGGCCGAGGATCTTCGGTGGCTGCGACAGACCGGACTCGATGCGGCGATTGCGACTCACACTAAGGCCAATAAGCCGACGCTCGCAATTTGCGGCGGGCTGCAAATGTTGGGGTACCATCTTACCGATCCCTATGGAGTGGAAGGCGCCGCCGCGGGCCTGCAATTGCTTCCCCTGTCGACGGAGTTTCAGACGGCGAAGCGATACCAGCGGGGAACCTACACGCTCGCGAAACTTACTGGATTTTGGGCTCCACTCAGCGATGTGAGATTCGAGGCCTATGAGATTCGCCACGGACGAACGCGTCCGATTGAGGCTGATCTAAACGTCTCCCGTCTGCGCGCTGCCCTGCTCGATGACTGCGGTTGGCAATGCGGATCGACGCTTGCCTTATACACACACGGGCTATTCGAAAGCGCTGATGTTCTGCATGCACTGTTTGGCCAGAATGTGCCGACCTTGGACGACACGTTCAATGGCCTTGCAGATTTCGTCGACGAACACATAGGCGGCAAGACGCTGGCATCGCTCCTGAAGTAGGGGTCTCATAGGCATCGCCGGTGCGATGCATATTCAGGCGCGCGATTGCTGAGGCAATCCCGACGCGCGACCACCTATTCTTCTCTTGTCGGTTTGGCCGGAATGCCACCGCGCTGCATTGACTCCTTGCGGATTTGCACCGCTGAGGTCGTGACATATACCGAATTTCATCTACTCGGTTGATGGCTCGACCCGCCACCAGGGTGTTGGTTCGCAGGCCCGCGAAACGCTGGCGCCACTGACGTTCAAAGCCGATGACGGCGCCAAGCGTAACGGCGGTGCCCAGATTGGCGGCGGCTTGCATGATTCCAATAGCCATAAGGTATTCTCCATGTCGAGACGGGTATTTCAGCGGGTGGCGCCGGCGCGAGATTTCAATCGTGCATCGAAGCCTCATCCCACCTGGGTCGTCACGAGTCCGTTATCCTCAGGCGCCATCACGCCAGTCTCGGCCGGAGACTGCGCACGTCTCGAGACGACACCGCACCGAGCAGATGGTCGTTTTCGTCCGTGATGGGCAGCGCCCGGAAATCGTAGCGCTCGAACAGCATCGCGGCCTCCCGCAGAGTAGCATCCCTCGGCAGCGCGATCACATTCGCCGTCATGATATCGCCGAGCGTCTGTCCGCGTTCCGCCGCAACGATTTCCCGGATGTCCACGACGCCCTTCAGCGCGCCAGCCGCATCGGTGACGTAGACGTACATCACGACGCCCTTGCCCGTCGCGAACTCGCGATAGCGATCGAGTACCTCTGCAGCCGCCGTGGTCGGCGGCAGCCTGATGACATCGGGCGACGCGTAGAGCAGGATTTGCTCATCGTGCTCCCCGATGAGGTGTTCGACTTTGGACGACTTGTCCCGGTCGATCAGCTTGAGGATCGCACCGGCCTCATCGCGCGGGAGAATCGCGAGGATGTCGGCGGCTTGGCCGGGGCTCATCTCATTGATAAGCAGCGCCGCGCGCTCTTTTTCAATGGCGCGGATTAACTCTCTTTGCACCCGCGGCTCGACTTCCTCGAGCGTGTCGGACGCCTGTTCGGCATCCAGAGCATTGAACAACGCGACGCGCTGGCCGCCCTCGAGTTCCTCCAGGATGTCGGCAAGATCCACCGGATGAATATCGCTGAGGCCCGCCTTAGGGACCTTGAGCTTGATGTTCCCGGCAAAGCTCCCCAGCTGCTCCGGGAGCGGCTGCACATAAAGCCAGGAAACTCGGTCCTCTTTGTTGCGATTCGTGAGAAGTTTGGCGAGCTTTCGAAGACCCAGACGACGCAGGGCTCGATAGTGGCTGAAGTCGACTTCGGCCGCATACAGCTTACCGTTCTGAAAAGCGAGTTTTACATCGTAAACGATCTCGACCTCATGATCGTCCATGTCGAGAATCTTCTTGTCGAGTATGTGGTCCTGAAGCAGGATCAGATTCTCCTGCGGCGCGCGCTCGAATTGAGTCATGGCCGCTTCGTTGATGTCGAGCACGACCTCGTTATTCGAGATGAGCAGCACTTTATCCCAGGGAACCGTCAGCGGCGGGCGGCCAAACGGCCGCGAAACGATGACCTGCGTGACTTCGGGGAGTTTATCGGTTTCCACAATCGCAAGATCACTCAGACGGCCGATCCCGTGTTTCTTGACGAAGACGCGCCGGTCGAGGATCTCGCTCAAGTAAAACTCATGCTCGAGTACGGTAACCACGACCCTATCCCTGCCGCACAATCAGAACGAACTTGTAAATCATCAACGCCACCAGAGCGAGCAGGTACACCCGAAGCACCATCAGCGAGATCCGCACGGCGCCGGACATCTCGATGCGCGGCTCGCGATAGCGGGCGTTGATCGCGGTGATCTTCTCGAAGAGATTGCGCAATGCGCTCATGTCGCCATACTCATCTATTTGAACAGATTGGGAAACAACACGGAGAAGCCGTACAGGGTCGACAGGACGATGATCGACACGACGATAAAGCCGCCGATGAGATTTTGACCGAGCGTGTTACGACGTTCGCCCATCGTTGCCCGGTCGTTGAGCAGCAAAATCAGGAACACCAGCGCCGCCGGCAGCAGCGTCACGGCGATCACCTGCACGAACAATGTGATGAGGACCAGCGGCGCACTCGGAATCAGCACGATGACGCCGGCGGTTACCAGCATGAAAAAGTACGTCGCGTAAAACCACGGTGCCTGGCGAATCTTGGTATTGAGGGAGTGGGCCCAGCCGAAGATCTCGCCGAATGCCCAGGAGCTCGCCAGCGAAATGCAGATGGCGCCCAGCAGGCCGGCATCGAACAGGCCTATGGCGAGGAAAGTCCCCACATAGCGGTCGGTCTTCATCAGTTCCTGAGCCGCCTGGGCCGCACTGTCGATGTCGATGCCCGGAAGCACGGTGCCGGTCACGATGACGATGAAGACGGCGACCACCACGGTAACAATCGAGCCGAGTAAGGTGTCGAATCGGCCCCACGGAATGTCCTTTTCGAGCATCCCCTTATCGACGACGGCGCTTTGCTGGAAGAACAGCATCCAAGGAGCGATCGTTGTCCCGATGTTGGCCATTAGGAAAAAGAACAGCTCGCCGTTGAATCCGCCGGCAAAATTCGGGATCAATCCTTGGTGCAGTACGTCGCGCACCGACGGATGCACCAGAAAGGCGCCGGGGATGTAGATCAGATTCAATGCGCAAAACAGCAGCGCGAGCTTTTCAAACGTCCAATATCTGCCATTCACGACAATGACGGCCATCAGCACGATGACCGCAACGACGGTGATCCACGGGGGCACGCCGAATAGGGCAAGGGCCGCGGTCATGCCGACGAACTCCGTGACCAGCGTCAGCCAGTCGACGATCATCAGGTCAAGCAGCGAAAACCAGCCCCAAAATGCCCCGAAGCCGTCAAAGATCGCTTCGGCGTGTCCCCGCTTGGTGACGGCACCGAGGCGCACGGTCATCTCCTGAACGTAGTAGGCGACGGGGATCAGGAGCAGCAGGAACCAGATCAGGTGGTAGCCGTACTTCGCGCCCGTGGCCGCGTAGGTGGTAATCCCCCCCGCATCGTTGTCCGCCACCATGACGACCATGCCCGGCCCGGCGATGACCAGGTAAAGTCCCACCGCCTTCCACGCCTTGCGCAGCGGATAATAGAGTTTCGCAAAAAAATTCACTGCTTCGCCCTTACGTTACATTCCATTCGTCAACTATTCGGTGATAGCCTCAACCCGCCAGCGCGCCGCCGTGACCGACGGTTCCAGACTCAGCCGGCCCACAATCTGCTCCAAGGTGCCATCCGATCGGCGCTCGGCCGACAAAGCCGCCAACACCTCAACGCGGTCGGAATCCTCAATATTCGAACTCTCCAGACGGTGCAGGCGCAAGCTCCCGGCGTTCAGACCATTCAATAACAGAGCACGCACGTGAGCTTCACCCTCTCCCTTGCAAACGACGGTCACAACATAGCCGCTGTGCAGTTCTGCCGACGCCATAGGCCGCCGATTGATTCGTTCGACCAGGGGCCGCAGCAGGAGGTTAATTGCGATGACCATCGAGGCGGCCAGCGCGGCGTACGCAAGGGCGCCCGCGCCCGCGAGGAGACCCACGGCCGCCGAGCACCAGAGCGTCGCGGCCGTATTCAGTCCCCGCACATTCACGCCTTCGCGGAAGATAATGCCGGCGCCCAAAAATCCGATGCCGGAGACGACCTGGGCCGCCACGCGGGTGGAGCCGCCGACACTCGGAAACAGATTTTCAAAGACCTCAAAGGAAGCCGCGCCGAGCGCCACCAGAGTATTCGTGCGCAGCCCCGCCAGGCGCTGGCGCCATTGGCGTTCAAACCCGATGACGGCCCCGAGCGCCACGGCTACGCTAAGATCGAGGGCCGCCTGTGCAATTCCAATGGTCATACAAAATCCTCTGGCTAATGATCATTAAAACTGCGCATGCAGACGTACGGCAATGATCGACACGGGGCCACGGTCGGTGTTGTAAGCGGGGTTTTTGACCCATTGATAATCGAGACTGATGTAAACCTGCGTCAGAACGGCGAGGCTGTAATACGTCTCGACGATTTGCTCCGCTCCCGGATGAGGTAGCCGCCCATCGCCGACGAGGATGCCGAGACCGCCCGCATTCAAATACTGTTCGCGTTCTGCCGAAATCCCATTGTCGATGGCCGCGACGCCGATGGTGTCTTCGGGACGATGCCAGCGAAGTCCCTTGATCGCGACACCCATTGCGACGGTGCGATCGATGTCCGTGAAATCGTAGGCCTCGACGTTGCCCGCCGCCTTGCCGACCCGTGCGAACACGCCCAAGTCCGAGGTGATGGGTTGCTCGAGATCGAGACTCGCGCCCAAACGACTCCGGTACTGACGAACGTCTGCGGGGTTCGGCGTCGTGCCGGTCAATGCCGCGAGTTCGATTGCCTGATCGAGGAGGGCCATCCGGCCACGGCTGTCAAACCCGGTGACGAGCACACGGCCGGTTTGCCCAAACAACTCGTACCGCTTCTCGATCTCGGCATCGATTTGGAATTCGTGAAATCCGGGATCCAGATGTGCGCTGTTCGGGATGTTGGAGAGATCAAACACCCCGAGACGCAGAGTCCAGGATCCGAGATACCGCTCGGCGGCCGCGCCCACCGTAAAGCCCCACGCGTCCGCGGCGTAATCGAACGAGCCCGCATCGACTGCCGCCCAATTGAGGAAATCGCCTCTGGGGTCGTGGGCATATTGGTTGGTGTCGAACACGTCGGTGACGCTGAACTTACCGACCGTAAACACCCAGCGATCGGAACTGCGAGAACCGCCGAGTTGATTCGCCGCGGCCTCGACCGCCTCCGTGGCATCGCTCAAGTTCACGGTCTGACGCACAAAGGCCCCCGATGCGCGCTGGGATGGGGCGCACCGTACAAAGCCATGAAAACTGGAAAATGCAGCCATGATCACTACTCCTCGACATGCTCAAGCGTTGTTGCTCGAGCCCGGGAGGGGTGGCTGCGGGGATTCAGCAGATTAGCGCTGAGTTCCCCCCACTGACTCTCTTCCGGGCCTTGAGTCCGCCCAACGATTGGCAACACAGTCGCGTCACGAGGCGGCTGGCTGCGTCGATGGTCGGGGTGCTAGGTTGGGGGTCCATAGTGTCTGTAAGTACTCCGTCAATGTGAGACATCACCGTACTTTGCCAACTAAGTGACCTCGTACGCTGCAGACAAAATATACCCTACCCTGGTATAGTAACGCAATAGGAGTTTACGTTATGGGTCACGTTGCGAAAGAAAAAGCCAAACTGCTCAATCGCCTCAAACGTCTGCGCGGCCAGATCGAGGCGATCGAACGCGCGGTTGAGGCGGACGATGAGTGTGCCGACGTCCTTCAACAGGCCACCGCATGTCGGGGCGCTATGGACGGATTCATTGCCGAGGTCATCGAAGACCACATCCGCGAACATATGGTCGATCCGCAAGCAGGGCGTGAGGCTCCGCAGTTCCTCGCGGCCGAAGAACTCATTGAGATCGTTCATCAGTACCTGAAGAAGTAGACCGCGCTGATGAGGGCACGGGTCAATCCACTGGGGCACGAACTTGTCGGGAGATTGTAATGGCGCATGATCACAAGACAACGGACCAGCATGCCCATGCGAATATCGACGACCATGGCCACCACCACGACCATGATCACGAACATGGCCACCCCAGCGATCATGGACACGAGCACCAATCGATGCAGGGGCATGATCACGCATATCAAAAAGGACATCACGGACATACGCACGGGCCGCCGGCCAGTCAATCGAAGCTCTTTTGGGCGCTCCTCTTCACGGGTGGCTGCATGGTCATCGAGGCGGCGGGAGGAATCATTGCGGGCTCCTTGGCGCTCATGGCGGATGCAGCGCATATGTTGACGGATACCGCATCGCTGGGACTGAGCTACGCTGCGATGCGCGTGGCACTAAGACCGGCAACGACCCAGCTCAGCTACGGGCACCATCGCTGGCAAGTGCTGGCCGCATTCGTCAACGGCATGGCATTGATCGCGCTCGCGGTCTGGATTCTGATCGAGGCAGCGATCAGGCTTTTCTCCGGCGCTCACGTCAATGGCGTCGTAGTCGCCGGGATTGCGGTGCTCGGTTTGGCTGCCAATCTCGGCGCTTTTGCCGTTTTATCCACGGGGGAATCAAATCTCAACGTAAGGGGTGCGCTCGCACACGTTATCGGCGACATGTTAGGAAGCGGTGCTGCCTTGATCGCCGGACTGGTCATCATGGCGACGGGCTGGATGCCGATCGATCCCTTGTTGTCCGCTGTGGTTGCCGTCTTAATGATCCGTAGCGGCTGGGGTATCTCGCGCGAATCGGCGCATATTCTGTTAGAAGGTACCCCCGATGGAGTCGATCCGAAGCAAGTCGAGCAGGCGCTGCGCGCTGCGATTCCGCAGCTCGACGGGATCCATCATATGCATTCGTGGTCGCTAACCGACGAACGGCCCATCGTGACACTGCACGCCACCATTAAACAGGGAACCGACTCCGATCAGTGCATCAAAGACATTACCCGGGAGCTCGAGCGGTCTTTCAACGTCAGCCACGCGACCATTCAAATCGAGTACGACAATTGTAACGATATGGCACATTGAACCAACGCGTGCGCGCCCGTGTATCGGTGGTTCTGGTGCACCCTCCAAAATCCAGGGTGCGATAGCATCGTTCAAATCACGAACAGCAAGTAGCTGTTCGGAAAGGGAAATCGGGCGCCAGCTACTACAATTACCGAGAAATCCTACCGTTATTGCACCAAAATCAATATATGGACCCCTACGTTGCAAGGGGAGAGGGACAGAATCGCAGGCCCGGTTCGATCGGCGCGCATCGAGTGGGCAAACGCTGACGCCAGGTTGCGCAATCTTCCGATAGCGGGAATCCGGAAGATTCCCCAATGTTGGCAGGATACGTCGATACGGGCCCGCTCGGAGTGTGATGGAGCGCAGGCGTCGTATTCTTCAGCCAAGAAAGGAATAGCCTAATGCAAAACGATATGCAAATGCAGCAAGACGTCCTTGCTGAGCTTGATCGTGAACCGAATGTTGTTGCCGGTACAATTGGCGTCGAGGTACATCACGGGGTCGTTAAACTCGCGGGCCGCGTTAGTGACTATGCGATTAGGCGAAATTCCGAACTCGCTGCCCGACGCGTTGACGGGGTTACAAGCGTCGTTATGGATATTGATGTCACCGGCGAGGGCGCGGCCCCGCGAACGGCTGCTGACATTGCTCGTGAGGCACGGGTCGTGTAGCCACAATGACGGCTATTCACAATGGGAACTTGATAGCGTCTTCGAATTGGCGATCGCTACTGGAGTTTTGAGGACCAGAGAATCGCGCAATTGAAATTCTGACATCGAGTTAGGATTGCCTGTTCCGGCAATCCGCGGCGAATTGACCCGGTAACACGAATTTCGCTGGCCGCCGCGGAGCGCCGTATGCGGCCTGCGCGTGAATTCTTGCGGTCCAGCCGTCATTTTCGGACTCTGCCATGGGCAGGTCCACCGCCCTTCATTGTTTGCATCTGGCTCGACCTCTATTTCGGAGGGAAGCGGAGCTTCCGCTGCTATTTGTGCCACCTTGGGGGAAATGGGGGTAGTCTGGTAGGGTGGTGGAGTTTCTCGGTTTTCGTTTTCCTCTCCGTGACGGATGTGGTTTCCCCTTATAGCCCGGATCTGCACCTGTCACCTAGAAAGAGTAACGTTTGGGAGAGAATCGATGCAAACAAAAGAACGCGTTGGTTCGATGGCGCGACGCACGATGGCCTACGTGCTCGCTGGGGGACGCGGCTCGCGACTCATGGAATTGACGGCCAAACGCGCCAAGCCGGCCGTCTACTTTGCCGGTAAAAGCCGCGTCATTGATTTCGCACTATCGAACGCTCTCAACTCCGGCATTCGTCACATTGGTGTCGCTACCCAATACAAGGCCCATTCCCTCATCAGGCATTTGCAGCGGGGCTGGAATTTTTTTCGGGCCGAGCGCAATGAGAGTTTCGATATTCTGCCGGCCAGTCAGCGTCTCTCGGAGACCCAGTGGTACGTCGGCACCGCGGACGCCGTGTTCCAGAATATCGACATTATTGCCTCCTACGCACCCGAATATTTGATGGTTCTTGCCGGTGATCACGTCTACAAGATGGACTACGAAATCATGCTGCAGCAGCATGCCAAGACGGGAGCGGATGTGACCGTCGGTTGCATCGAGGTGCCGCGCTTGGAAGCAACCGCGCTGGGCGTGATGCACGTGAATGCGCATGACCGAATCATGAGCTTCCTGGAAAAGCCTGCAGACCCACCCGCCATGCCTGGTAAGCCCGACACGGCGCTGGCGAGTATGGGGATCTACGTTTTCAAGACATCGTTTTTGATCGACATCCTGGTGCGCGATGCGGCCGATCCGCATTCCAGCCGCGATTTTGGCAAGGACGTCATCCCATACATCGTTAAGCATGGTAAGGCGATTGCGCATCCCTTTGCCAAGTCGTGTGTGAAGAGTGTTGCCGAGGCGGAAGCGTACTGGCGCGACGTCGGGACCGTCGACTCCTTCTGGGAGGCCAATATCGAACTCACCGATGTGATTCCGGCGCTCGATCTTTACGACACGAACTGGCCCATTTGGACCTACGGCGAGATCACCGCACCAGCAAAATTCGTACACCGCGAAGCCGGCAGGCGCGGAACGGCCGAAAGTTCTCTTGTGTCAGGGGGCTGCGTTGTCTCGGGGGCGGCCGTTATTCACTCGCTGCTCTTTACAGGAGTGCGTGTGCATTCTTACGCTTCGCTGGAAGGCGCAGTGGTACTTCCCTATGTCGATGTAGGTAGAAGCTGCCGCCTAACCAACGTCATTGTCGACCGCGGAGTGCGCATTCCAGAAGGCCTCGTCGTGGGCGAGGACCCGGGCTTGGACGCGAAACGGTTTAGGCGCACCGACAAGGGAATCTGCCTCATCACGCAGCCGATGATTGATCAATTGGCGACGCAAGGTCGGACGGCAACGTGAGTGCAGTCAAAGCTTGGATCATTGCCTCTGAGCTGGCACTGGAAATAGAAAGCAATTCGGAGCACATGCATGACAGACGAACTCGAAACTTATGACGGGGCCCGGATATCGATCATTATTCGTCAGAGCCGATGTATTCACTCGAGAAATTGCGTGTTGGACGCGCCTTCCGTTTTCGTGCCCAATGCGCCCGGAGCCTGGGTGCACCCAGGCAGCGCGCCGCCAGAAACCGTTATGGCTGTCGCATTGAATTGTCCCTCCGGGGCGATTCGGTATCGTCGCAATGATGGCGGGGTTCAGGAAAAGGCGCCGGAGGTAAATACGATACGCATTCGAGAGAATGGTCCACTTGCGCTTCACGCCGAGTTGAGTGTTGCCGGGGACAGATCGTAGTATCGTGCAACGCTTTGCCGCTGCGGTGCTTCGAGCAGGAAGCCCTATTGCGACGGTAGCCACACGCAGGCGGGTTTTCACGCGTCCGGCGAACCGACGTCCAAGGAGTCGCCTCCGGCCGTTAAGCGGAACGGCTTACTGGAGGTGACACCGACGCCGAACGGTCCGCTGATGGTAGTCGGATCTGCAGAAATTGTGTCTGGGACGGGTCGAACCGTTGCCAGAATCGAAAAAACATATCTTTGCCGATGTGGCGCGTCCGAAAACAAGCCATTTTGCGATGGGAGTCATGTGAAAGCCGGTTTTAAGGGTTAAGGGCAAATGTCGAGTGACGGGCAATATTGGTCTTCCAGTCAAGGCGAGCCGCCGGCGGGACGTTGGGGTGACTCCGATTGGAACATTTGACAAGGCTCCGTGAGCAAACAGGAAATCTTTTGTCCTAAGTGCCGGTGGAGGCCAAAGCCGTCGGATCGGTGGATATGCTCCACTGAGATTGGCGGGTGCGGAACGGTGTGGGACACGTTTTCTACTCGGGGCATTTGTCCGACATGCAGTTGGAAGTGGATCATTACGTGCTGTCTTTCGTGCAAGCAGTTTTCGCCGCACGAGGATTGGTATCACGACCCGTTAGAAGATTCGGACGAAAAAGCGGCAGTGCGTATCGAGATGGAAAATGCTTAACGCACGAGTGGGTGGTGCCATCGCGGCGTCCTTCTGTCCATGGATGCCCACTCGCATTTGCGGGGACCCCTCAGCGGCCCACGGAGCGCAGTGCTCGGTCGGCGGGAACGGAATTTAACGCACGGTATAGGTGAGCGCCTAGCCGGACAGCATAGCGAAGAAGATCGGCCCGTAGGTAATGCGTTTTGCGGCGCGCGGTCAGTGGTGCATGTTGATATGATGTGCGTTTTTTCAAAGGGAATCATCGATGGCGAAGCGAAATCGGCGGGTAGTTCGGGCGTGGTCCAAAGTGGATGTGAAGAATCTTCGTAGTTTTGCAAAAGGACGGCTCTCGGGAATTCAGGCGGCGAAGGAGCTTGGGCGTACGCCCGGCGCGATAGCGCAGAAGGCAATGAAATTGGGAATTAGCTTTCGTTCGAATAGACGGAAAGCTCGCTAGGATCTTGATTCTCCGCTGACGCGTTGACCCTGCAGATCGTGACGGCGGTATCGGCGGGGGTCGGAGCGCGGCGGGCGGCGATCGCCCGCCGCGCGAATCAGGTATTGCAGGCCGTTGGCAGCTGCTGCGAAGCCAACGTCGTGCCGCCTGGGGTTGCGCCTGACGCGATCGTGCCCGCGGGGGGCGCCGCCAATCCGCATTGCCACAGGACGTCGTCGTTGTCGTTCGTGTAGGGGACCAGAGTCAGCACCGCGCCTTGATCGCCTGATTGGCTTGCGGACCGCCGTAAGTGATTTGAATCACACCGGAATTGACGGTTATGTTGGTTTCGTATCTGGTCTTCGACGCGTGGCTTGCCGGCCGTAGCAGCCCGCATCCAAGATGAATGCGGCTTCGGGCGACGCTACCTCGGCCTGTACACTGCTAGCTTGCTTTGCGTGCACCCCGTATCGAACTCGGAAAGCTCCAGCCCGGCCTGCCGCTTGGAACGGACCAGTGCCTCGAACTGCGACGCAGGCAGGGCGGGGCTAAAGTGAAAGCCCTGATATTGATCGCAGCCGAGCGTCTTCAGGAACTCGAGCTGCTCGGTCGATTCGACACCTTCCGCCACTACTTTCAATCTCAAGCTATGAGCAAGCGAGACAATCGCGCGAACGATGGAAGCATCTTCGGGTCTCGATATGACCTCACTGATGAACCCTCGATCGATCTTCAGTTTGTCGATGGGAAAGCGCCGCAAGTAGCTCATACTGGAATAACCCGTACCGAAGTCGTCGACCGACACGAGCACGCCCATTGTGCTCAATTTTTCAAGAATGGCGATCGACTCCTCCGGATCGCTCATCACCGCACTTTCAGTCAGCTCGACTTCTAGGAAGCGTGCTTCGAGGCCGGCGGCATCCAGTGCATCGCGAATCATCGTGACTATATTGCCTTGTCGGAACTGCGAGGCGGATAGATTCACGGCAACCCGCAATGACGGCAGGCCCGCGAGTTGCCAAGCGCGCGCTTGCCGACAGGCCTCACGCACGACCCAGGCGCCGATCGCGCCAATCAACCCGCATTCTTCGGCAATGGGGATGAACTTAGCAGGCGGAATCGCTCCATGCACAGGGTGCGTCCAGCGCAGCAAGGCTTCGGCGCCGTGCATCACGCCTGTCGCGGTGTTGACCTTGGGCTGATAGTGCAGCTCAAACTGCTTTTGTTCGAGTGCAACATGCATATCGCTTTCCAGCCTAACCTTCTCTTGGGTGGCCGTATTCATACGCGGCATAAAACATTGGAAATTGTTACGGCCTTGCTGCTTGGCGTAATACATGGCCGCATCCGCGTGGGCCAGCAGAGTCTCGACAGTCGCGGCGTCGTGCGGATAAAACGCGATGCCGATGCTCGGTGAGGTACGAATCTCCACGCCCGCAATGCGCACCGACGCCTGCATCACCTCGATGATCCGGCGCGCCACTGCTTGGGCCGCATCGCGTTCGGGGCTTTGCGTGATAATCAGCACGAACTCATCTCCCCCCAGGCGAGCGACCGTATCGATATCGCGCACGACGCCTTTGAGACGCCGTGCTACTTCCTTCAGGAGTTCATCGCCGACCCGATGTCCAAGGGAATCGTTCACCATTTTGAAGCGATCGAGATCCAACAAAATTACGGCGAACGTCTGGCCCTGGCGGTCCGCAAGGGCGATGCACTGGCTGATGCGATCGTCCATCAATACCCGGTTTGGCAGGCCTGTGAGAGCATCGTGAGTCGCCAAATGACGCAATTGCTTGTTGGCGGTCTCGAGACCCTGCGTGCGCGCGGTGACCACCTGCTCGAGAGTCTCGACATGGAGCCGCACGATGCGCTCGTTCTGCCACTTGCGAGTCAGCGCGTTCGCGCATTGCATGACCTCGATGGCCTCGAACGGCTTCTTTACCACCAACAGCTTGTCCGAGTTATTCAGGCGCGCCACGACGTCGGTCCAATCATAATCGGAGTGCGCCGAACATATGACGATTTGCACGTCCGGGTCGATAGCCCATAGGTGCTCGATCGTCTCCAGACCGTCCCAACCGGGCGGCATGCGCATGTCGACGAAGGCCATGGCGTAGGGCCTGCCCTCATCAAATGCTTGCTGCACTCGTGCGACGCCTTCCTGACCCTGAAATGCGGAATCGACCTCAAAGCCCAGATTCATGCCTGAAGGCGAACTTTCGCCCAGGAGCGCGAGTTCAGCCGCCGCCAGGGTACCCGCGTCGTCGAGCCCGCCGCCAATGACTTTGCGAAAATCGCCGTGGATGTCCGGGTTGTCATCGATGATGAGGATGCGTCGATTGACTGGTGTCGTGTTTTTAGCCACAAATAATCTCCGGAGACTTAAGCGGTAGATCGAGCGTGAACGTCGCACCATGACCGAGGCCGGCACTGTCGACGCGTAAAACCCCTCCCATATCTCTTGCCGCCAAGGCGCCGCTGTGCAATCCGAAGCCGTGACCGTCTTTCTTCGTGGTGAAGCCGTGACTGAAAATTCGCGTCATATGTTCCGGCTGTATCCCGATCCCGTTGTCCGTGACCGCGATCCGCACACCGCCCGCTTGATTCGCAATGCCTATCACCACCTGCTTGTCCGTTCTCGCCGATGCTTCGCACGCATACTTCGCGTTGCGCAAGAGATTGATCAAGATCTGCAAGACCTTGTGTTTTTCAACGACGATTTCCGGCGCATCCTCGAATTCGCACTTCACGCTCACGCCATGACGGGTAAACGCGCCAGAATTCATGCGCAATGCGTCGTCGACAAGGCTTGCGACAGCGAGCTTCTCCGGCACGCCGACCAGCTTTGAATAACTTTGTTGCATTACTACGATTTCCTTGATGTGATCGACGTTCTTACGCAATAAGTCGATTTCCTGAAGGGTGGCGCGTTGATCGAGTATTAGCTGTTCGGACAACTGAGCGAGATACACAGGGAGGTGTTTGCCGCGTTCGTCGGTCGAGATGAACGCTCCCAAGTCCGCCCCTTGCTGTTGCAGCAGCGCCGCGACCTTGCCGAGCCCGGCGGTCTTGGGGTTTTTGACCCTATCCGATACGAGGGTCGCCGAGATATTCACACTGTTCAATACGTTGCCGATGTTGTGCAGCACGTTGGTGGCAATTTCCGCCATCCCCGCATGTCTTGATGCATCGCGTAATTGCTGCTGCAGTTTGCGTTCGCGGTCGTCCGCCTCGACGCGTTCGGTGATGTCGAGATCGATACCGACCAAACGAGGACTGGCGTCGATCGAATCAGTCACCACCGCTGCCAGCGACGCGATATGACACACCGAGCCGTCCGGGCGCACGACGCGATATTGAGACCGCAGCTGGCTATGCTCGCGCATTGCGCTGGTGATTGCGGTTTGCGCCGACTCCCGATCATCCGGGTGGATCAACCCAAGCCATGATGGGATCGTCGGCCGGAACACCTGCGATGACTGAGCGTACAGCTCATACATGCTATCGCTCCACCACAAATCCAAGCCATCTCTCTTCAGCTCGTAGACGCCGGCGCGCGCCGCGCGAGTCGCGACGCCAAAACGAACTGACATGGTCTCGAGCTCGGCGCGCCGCTGCCGCTCTGCGGAAATTTCGGCCTCCAAGCTTGCCTTCAGCCGCCGCCGCGTCGCCAAAACGAACACCACCGTGAGCATCGTCGTGATGATCAGTGCCCCGGCGACCGCGTATTTTTGGCGAACCGCGGAAGCGATGGCATCCCTCACCACTAACTCGTCCCGTCTCTCGAATTCATCGTCGATTGCCTTGGTGAGCACATCGCCCCGGATGACGCGCGCTCGCAGAGGCATCAAGGTGCCGAGGGTCGTGCCTTTTGGGATGATGGACGCGAGGCCCGCCACGACCGCGGCTGCATCGCCGACACGGACGGTCTCGCCACGATTTGCAAGCTCCGCCAGCTGCGCTGCGGAAGTGTGCAAGGCCTCGACCGATTGTGCGCCGAGGGTGCCCGTATCGACGGCGTCCGCCGCGCCGTTCGTGAAGATCTTGTAGTTCGCGCGAGCCTCTTCGGCCAATATTCTGAGCGGTCGGGAATGTTCTAGGCCGGCGGCTCGGCGCGCGTCGACAGCCATTTGCACGAGCAATACCACGGCGATCGGCAGCACGACGGCGAGAAACTGCAGGGCAATGAGTTTATCCGTGGCGCGTTTCATGGTGTCGCGGTCTCAATACTTGCCGATCACGGTGACACCCACCGGCGGTTCAACGGTAAAGTAGCCGCAGCCCCCGGGGGTGCGCTTGATGAACGCGAGTACCGCAGCATCGTTCGCCATCGTGGCCGGCGCATTGACGCCGTCACGAAACGATTTTTTGGCCCAGATCGTGTCATATTTGATTCCGTCCATCTTCAGCACTTTTTCGAGGAAGGCGGGCTGCGCCGCCAAGTTGTCGACCGGCACGAGCCGTATCGAATTCAAAATCTGCTTTTCCCCCAAAAAAACGTCCCGTACATCCGCTGCGGCGAGCGGCACATCTGCATGGCAGGCAACATACAAATCATCGGCCACGGCGCCGGAGCAGATGCCTAAGATCAGGAGCGAGCATATCCAAATCGTGAATGTCGGCCGCATGACGCGTTGCTCGTTTCGCTAAAACCGAATGGCACAGTCCAGCGTCGTGTCAGTCCACTGCTCGAAAACGTGGTCGGTATTTTGGACGCGGGCGAAGTCCAGTTTGAGCGCCGACGTTGGGTCCAGTCCGGTTGTCGCGTAGGCGCTTAAAGGCATATCCCCTCCCACTATCCGATCCTCTCCTTGATTGATTTTTGACCATCTTGACCCTTTGATTATGTGAACACGATGGCAGATTCTGCCAAAAAGGTCGTTTAGGCTAGTAAAACACGTGAATACCGTTAATCAGGACATCATTGCACTCGACACGAAGCGGCCGCCCGCCGCCTTCGTGTCCACGCGCACGCCGCGTGCTGCCATGAGAGCCGCGATGGTGCGCAGCGCCACCGCCGCTGGGGTGCGCCTGATGCTGGTCTTGCTGTGCCTCGGGCTATGTTCAGCACTGTGCCAGCCGGCGGTGTATGCAGCAGCGCCGGTCCCGGCCGACGTGCTCAATGAATGGCCGTACGACTGGCAGGACGAACACGGAGCGGTCACCCAGCTCTCCCAATGGCGCGGCAAGACGGTCCTATTGACGATGGCGTATCCCACTTGCCGCGAGACCTGCAGCTACGCGTTGCATCGGCTGGAAGAACTGCAGCAGAGCGCTGATCGCGCAGGCACGCCCATCGAAGTAGTCGTGATCAGTTATGACCCTAAGATCCGTTCCGGCACCTGGTCCATCTATCGGCGCCACCACCATCTTGATCGCACCAACTGGCATTTTCTGACCGGCAGCGCTGCGAGTACCCAGCAGTTCGCGAAGGCGTTGCAATTCCCTTATTGGCGCTACGACGAACACCTCGTGCATGACTTCAAGATCCTACTGATCGGACCCGACGGACAGATTGCAGAGACTCTGACTTGGGCCACCCGGAATAACGATCTCTTTGCCGCAGCAGCCGTGAGCTGCCCTTCTTCAGACGCGCGGGGTTGCAAATTATGAGAGTGCGCATGCTGGCGGATTGGAATATCAAAATTCGTCGGGCCGCCGTCCTATCATTGTTCGGTTCCCTGGGGATCCAAACACCGGCCACGGCGGACATCGAGGGGTTGACCGTGCACGGCTTCGCGGACGTCTACTACACCTCGACCGGCCAGCAGAATTCGCCGTCCGGCAATAGCGGCTTCAAGCTCGGCAACCTGGACCTCTACCTGGCGCCGAGTCTAACCGATCATATCCGCGCACTGATGGAAGACGTGGTTGAGTTCGACGATTGGACCGCTCCCGGAACCTATAATGGTCAGCCGTCCATCGATATCGAGCGCCTCCAGATTGGTTATATCGTGAGCGACGAGCTGACCGTCTGGATGGGCCGCTTTCATACGCCGTACGGCTATTGGAACACGGCCTATCACCACGGCGCGGAATTGCAGCCTACGGTGATGCGGCCGCAGTTCGTGGCGTTCGAAGATCATGGCGGCGTCCTGCCGGCGCATATGGACGGGCTATGGGCCACCGGGCACGACGATGTCGGCCCCGGACGAATTACGTACGATGCGTACCTCGGCAACGGCCAACGTATTCTGGACGGTGCGCTCGACATGCAAAACGAGGGCAACGCCGATGCGCATACCGCTCTCGGGACGCGCCTGGGTTACGAATTCCGTGGCGGCGCGCTTGATAGCCTGTGGCTCGGTGTCCACGCCTTGGAAGAACAGGTCGACAATTTCGTCAGCGGTGTGATCACGGCGCGGACGGACGTCAAGCTGTTCGGCGGCTTCCTTCACTGGACTCCGGGTGATTGGGAACTGATGGGCGAGTACTACGACTTCGACAACCGCGCGCACGATGCCCTGAGTCCAAGCCACTCCAGCACAGCCTGGTATGCCGAGGCCGACTACACGTTTTATGGCCGCATCACGCCGTTGGCGCGCGTCGAGCGCGACTCGCTGTCGCAACACGACGGCTATTTTCAGTACCTTCTGGGCGGGCAGTCCTACACACGCAACCTCATCGGTGTGCGCTACGATTTGACGCCGCAGACTGCGCTCAAGTTCGATGCCAATCACACCGACGCGACCCGCAATGGCGGCCAGGCATACAACGAAATGCACTTCCAAGTTGCCGTTCGATTCTAAGAGGACGGTACACCATGAGCCAGTCAGGCAATAAAGCCCGATGTATGGCACTCGCCGCCGCCGCACTGTTTAGCGCGCGGCCCTCGCCAGCGCTCGCCGACGTCTATGTGATCATTAACTCCACCTTGGCCGTCACCGCCGACGACATCAAGCTCATCTATACCGGTGATAAGGAACTCGTCGGCGCGACCAAGATCAAACCATTGGATAACCACGCCGCGGCAAGCGAGTTTCTCAGCAAGGTGCTGCAGCTCAATGCCGGCCGCTACAAATCGCTGTGGACCATGAAGAGCTATCGCGACGGTCGGACCCCGCCGGCGGTCAAGGCGACCGACGATGAGGTCATCGCCTACGTGCAGTCGACGCCAGGCGCCGTTGGCTATGTTATGAGTGCGCCGCCTGCGGGCGTCGTAGTCCTGAAGAAATTCTAGGTGGCGCCTCGGTAGAGGCCATCTTGTCGCTGAACTGATGGATTTCCAATCACCATTGCCAGGTCGCGAACGGCATAGCACCGGCGCTCTGCGTGTCGCCCTCGCACTCCTTTGGTTCCTAGGGCTGACGCCCTCGATCGGCATCGCAGGCTCACCAGAGTTCGACTTTCAGGCGCTGCAGTTGCTCATCGAGCGCGACCGGATCGGCTCGATCGAGGCGGTTCTCACGGCCTTGCCCACAGACTTGCGTTCGCACTACGTCCTGGTTTTTTCAAGCCGAAGTTCGCAACAGGCCAGTTTTCGCAATCCGCGCGCGATCCTGTACGGATCCGACGCACACCTCATGCTGAGCTTCAATGGGGATCCGGCCGAGCACGGCTATCAGACGCTTGAGACGGCAGAATACGATGCCCAGCAGGCTCGCTTCCGCTTCCGCGAGATTCGCTTTGCCAATTCACCAACAAGTACTGTGGAAGTGAAATTCTCGGAAGTTGATCCGGTGCGCTGTCAGCGATGTCACGGCGCGCCGACCCGGCCGGTTTGGGATACCAGTCCACTCTGGCCCGGTGCGTACGGCGAGCGCTACCGCTCGAACCTGACGGGCATAGAGCGCGCGGGACTGCAGCAATTCTTGAATCAACAACCGACACATCCGCGCTACCGGGAGCTCGTAGCCGCAGAACGCTTTGCCTATCGCGGCACTTTTGCTCCCGACGCCAAAGGTGAGTATGCGGGCGAACAGCGTGAACCGCCGAATGCCGAATTTGCCAATCTGCTGGGGCGAATGAACATGCAGATGATCGCGCGCCAGCTGCGCGATCATCCGAAGTTTGCCACCTACCAGTACGCCCTGCTCGGCGCGGCGGACGGCAACTGCGGCGCGCTGATGGAGTTTCTGCCGGCCTCACAGCGCTCCTGGGCGCAGCCCGCGCTGCAGCGGTTTCTGAAGGCCACCGAATCGGCCGACGTGCTTCAAGAGGAGTCAAAACGCCTGCGCGCGGTGCCCGGCACGCCCGGCGTCCGATTGTTCGGTGCGGATAGGACACCTTCCGCCACGCTGGGCGCTGTGCGCTTTTTAGCCGAGGCCGCGCTGGGTATTACGACTCGAGATTGGACCCTCGCCCTGGAAAAGGGCACCTATGATTTTGCCGCCCCGGAGGGCGGCAACGCGGCGCTGGCCAACGCGCTGCGCGCGGCGGTCGCGCAAGACGACGCGCGGATCGGGGAGTTGGCGTCAACGCGTGAGTATTCGGCCGACGATCGCTACTGCGTCTACCTGCGCGAGCGCAGCCGCAGTGCCCTAGGGGTACTTCCTGAGGGCGACCTGCAGCGTTTCGCCGCCGACCGCGAACCCGTCGACAACTCCGCAGTGGCGCCCGAATTCGTGTTGCAGCATTGCGCCGCTTGTCATGGGGAGGGCGCGGCGCCCCCTCTGCCATTCGATCGACCGCAGGTGCTAGCCCCGTTGCTGCACCTTCGCCCCTCCGCACACGGCGACTTGCTGGGCGAAATTTTGTTTCGGCTCTCACCCGAGGCCGGCGCCGCCCGCATGCCGCGGGACGCCAATTTGGCGCCGGCGCAGCGTGAGGCGCTGTTGCGCTACCTGGTGAGCCTCGCGGAGGTGCCTTGAAAGGGGTCCACTTGCGTTTGCCGCGATAACTCCACGCCCATCTCACGCAGCGCGCCGGCAATGGCGGTTACCGCCTGCCGCAAGCTATCGGCGCCGATCGCGCCGATACAGCCGACCCTGAATGTATCGACGGCTGTCAATTTGCCTGGGTATAAGATGAATCCGCGGTCGCGCACCCGACGATAGAACTCGCTGAAGTTGTACGCCGCATTGGGCGGGGAGTGAAACGTGACGATGATCGGTGCCTGCAGCGCGTCCGGCAAGAATGTCTTGAAGCCCAACTCCCGCATGCCCGATACCAGCGCGGCGCAATTCTCCGTGTAACGTGCGAGCCGACCCGGCAGTCCACCCTGCACCTGGTACTGGTCGATAGCCGCGCGCAGAGCGGCCACGACGTGAGTTGGCGGTGTGAATCGCCACTGACCTGTATTCTGCATGTACTGCCACTGGTCAACCAAGTCCATGGCGAGCGAACAACTGTTGCCGCCGGAGCGCTCCAGCGTTGTTCGACGCGCGATCACGAAGCCCATCCCCGGCACGCCCTCGAGGCATTTCCCGGACGCGGCGATCAGAGCGTCGAAGCAGAGGGTCCGGGCATCGATTGGGATGGCGCCGTAAGAACTCATCGCGTCGATGATTAGGCCGCGGCCGTGATTGGCCACCGTCGTCGCTATCTCCGGCAGCGGATTTAGGATCCCCGTACCAGTCTCGCAGTGTACCTGGGCGACGTGCGTGATCGACGGATCAGCGGCCAACGCGGCGTCGATCCGCGCAGGGTCCGCCGCTTCTTGCTCGCCATGCGACAGGACGACAGCCTCGCGACCCAGATAGCTCAAGATCCGCACGATGCGTTTGCAGTAGGCGCCATTGTCCGGCACGAGCACTTTGCCGCCCTTTGGAACGAGCGTGCCGAGCGCTGCTTCGACGGCGAACGTCCCGCTGCCCTGCAGCGGCACACAGACGTGGTCGCGTTGTGCGTTGACGATCGCAATGAGGTCGCGGCATACCGATGCAGTCAGCTCGTTGAAAGCGCTGTCCCACGATCCCCAATCCGAGAGCATCGCGGTCTTGGTGGCGGCCGAGGTCGCGAGAGGGCCGGGGGTCAGCAGTATCGGCTCGGTCATGAGATCTACTTCCGTGGTTCTAACTGGCGGCAACGGATTGTACTACGTTGTCGACATTCTCCCTTCCGGGCGCGGCGCGGCGGTGATGCCTTACCAAAGATGAGGGTAGGCGCCTCGAAATTGGTAGAGTCGCCGGGATTTGCTCAATTCAGCGTTCAATGGAGAGCGAGAATGGAAAGATCCGAAAAACAAAAAATGTTGGCGGGCGAGCTTTATCACGCAAGCGATCCGGAACTCCAAGCGGATCAGGCAGCGGCAAAAGCGTGGATGGTACGATACAACGCGGCGCTTGGCGCATCCGTTGCGGACCGACACCGGCTTCTTCTGGAAGGGCTGGGAGAAGTCGGTGATCGTGTGGTCGTGCGGCCGCCGTTTCACTGCGACTATGGTTACAACATTCGGCTCGGCGGCGGAGTATTCCTCAATTTCAATTGCGTGATTCTTGATGTTGCCACGGTTACCATCGGTGCCGGAACGCAGATTGGGCCGGCTGTGCAGATATACTCGGCGGATCATCCGCGAGACGCGATCTTGCGCGGCACTGGTGCTGAACTCGGACGTCCCGTCACAATCGGACGCAACGTCTGGATTGGTGGCGGTGCCATTATTCTCCCGGGCATTACGATTGGAGATGATTCCGTGATCGGTGCGGGAAGTGTGGTCACCCACAATGTGCCCGCAGGTGTCACCGCGCGCGGAAATCCCGCGCGTGTTGCAAAATAAAGGAGGTCGCACTGCAGGGTTGCTCTCAAGATCTAAAGCCTGCTGCCGAAAGCTAAAGAATCGAAATGCGTCACACCGCTCATTCTTGGCGCAGGTTTGTGTCCTTGTGGGGGTAAATCGAGTCATGGCGTATGCGGAGGCGCGCGCCAATTGCGTGAAACACACCCCAACACGCGCGCCGGAATGTTAGGACAATGCAGTTATGTGTGACACGTCGGTCAGCGTCGGCCGCAGCACACGCATGGAGAATGCAAGATGGCTAGATTGATACTCACTGTCGACGATTCCCCGTCAATGCGTCTCATGATGCAATTGACTCTCACCAGTGAGGGCTACGAGGTAGTGCAAGCAAGCGACGGCATCGAAGCATTGGAATATGCACGCGATCATAAAGCAGATCTCATTTTGACGGATATCAACATGCCTCGTATGGACGGAATCGCGCTGGTTCGAGAGCTGCGGTTGCTGCCTGCATACAAAGGCGTTCCAATACTGATCCTGACGACCGAGTCGGCGCTGGAGAGGAAGCTGCTCGGAAAAGAGGCCGGCGCCACCGGCTGGCTGGTGAAACCGTTCAATGCCGAACAACTGCTTGCGACGGTATCTCGGGTCCTGTAATCGGAGCAGATCGTGCAAGAAAGAATCGATCCACAGACAGAGAAGATAGTCTCCATGCTCGGCGCGATAAGCTCGCGAATCGAGGCCGCGCTGATCGAGACAAATGCGCCTGCGGCGACGCTGGCCGAGACGGCGCACTCGATGCGCAACGCCACGCAGACTCTAACGCGTTGCCTATTTGACTTCTCCGGTTCGCCGGCCCGCGTATTTCAGGATCTGATGGTATTGCATGATGAATTTCACACTCAGGCAAGCAAGGCGGTCACGGCCGCACAATTCCACGACCGTCTCGTGCAATCCTTGACGCATGTTTGCTGCAGTCTTTCTTATCTCGCAGAATTTATTTCATCCAGCACTGTTCCGAAGTCGCAAACCGAGTGGGACCAGCTGCATGAACGCGTCCGTGGAATTCTAAGCATGGAGCGAGAACGCGTCTTACACGATCTGCTCAGCCGCGGCGCATCGCCGGACGAGAAACAGGCGGCGATTGAGGAGCATCAGGAAAGCGGCCCGGGCAAGGTCGAACTTTTCTAACGACCGGCGCAATACAGCCGGTGCTCGCGGAGCACGGTAACAGCGGCTTGTTTTCTGGCGGCACTTGGTTTCCGCCCGCTTGCCGGCGAGCCGCTCAGGCCGACTTTAGTTCTTCCACTGCGCGCCATGCCTGGTCAATTGCTTCATGGGTGTAGGCGTTCCAGCCCGCATCAGAATTGGCGATTGTGACCCGGCCGCTGCGCTTGCGGCCTATTTCGTAGGGCGGCGGTCCTGCTGTTTCCGGATCGAACAGCGTGTTCGCATCGTAAGAATAGCCGTGCGGCCAGCGATTCACGGTGATCGCGGCGATGTCGCGCGCCGACTGGAATCCGCCAGGACCCAGCATGCGGTCGAGTTGGTTGGCGATCTGCTTTTCGAACTCCTCGAACGGCGTATCCAACAGCCGTTGCCGTCCCAGGCGAAACTGTTCGACGTTCGAGAGGCCTTGGTTTGGCGTCAGGGGGACATGCACCATGTGGAGCAGCATTGGCTCGCTCGGGTCGCGCGGATGGCGATAGCCGCCGAGCGATACCGGATAATCGAGTTTGATGTTAGAAAAGAATCCATAGGGGCTGTAGATCTTATCGACGCCCAGCTTGACGAAGGCATGCCAATTGCGGATGGCGACATTGGTGTAAACCAGCGGGAGCTTGACGCCGAGGGCGAGCGCCTTTTTCTGTGCATCAGGGAGCTCGGGCATGATGTGCGGAATGATCATGTTGTAGCAGGCGAGCACGCATTGCCTTGCTTGGACACGGTGCAACGCGCCCGCGCGCATGTAACCGATGTCGACCGAGCCGCCCTTGGCGCGATTATTGGCGACAGCCACCGCCGTGCTGTTGAGGCGCAAGCGGATGGGAGCATCGATATCGAGCTTGGAGTAGTCGAAATCGGCGAGCACCACATCGTCCATGGTATGGCCGGGCGCCACCGCGGGGATCAAGCTTCGGACCAACAGTCGGGCGATCGAGGCGTTGCCGTCGGGGAAGTGGTAAATGTAGGGCTCGTCGAAGGCGGCCTCTTCCTGGTCCTTCAGACCAAGGCGGCTGAAACCGGGGTACCCGCTGCTCAACGCTTCCAGCGCCGGGGTTATATCGGGGCCCATGGCCATGAGGTCCTTAGGTGCGCCATCGAAGTACTTCACCGCCTCGTCGCCGAGCCCGGCATCGTTGCGCAGGTAGTCGCGGTAGCTGACCCTCTTCAAATAGGCGATCTTCTCGGCCTTCGATTTTCCCGCAAGATAATCTTGCGGATGCTTGAAAAACTCGATGAGCCGCGCTCTGGCATCGGCGGAGATCGGGAACTCGGCGATGACCGCCTCGATTGGAAAGGGTTTGGCATCGCTCTTATCCGCGTCGGCGCCGGTCACGATCGGCGCGCCGGGCAACAACCTATCCACGCCGAACGTCTCGCGATTGAAATACACACCCTCGGTCAGGCCAAGCGACCGGTAGAGCTTACGGTCGAACGCCGTATCCCAGCGCTTGATATCGACTCCGAGCGCCTGGAACAGCCTGTTCACAGTATGGCTGAATAGCGCCTTGGGCGATTGCAACGACTCGGTCCCGCCGTAACCGATCAAAAGCCGGTTACCGACACGGACTTCGTTGCGCTTGGCGTGGCCGCCGAAATCGTCGTGGTTGTCGAGAATCAGGATACGCGAAGCGGAGCCATACGCCTCGCGATAAAACCACGCCGCCGCTAATCCGCTGATGCCGCCGCCGACCACGACCAGATCGAAACTCTCTTCGACCGCGAGGCCAGAGATGTCGACCGCTCCGCCCTCGCGACCAACCCGATGGGCAACCTCGAACGAACCGGCATGGCTGCCCCGCAGGCCGGTCAGCGATGGCGGATAATACCGATTAGGTTCGGCGCGCAGCTGGGCGCGCGGAGTGAGGCCGCTGGCAATGAGGAGTGCGGTACCGCTGAGGAAGTCGCGGCGGCTGATCTTGTTATGCATGTCTTTCGGCACCTCAGTGATGATTCATTTGTCCTGCGGCGGGAGCGTTTGTCACCGCCGTGCCTTATACCATCATTGCGCAACCGCCGCCGCTGGGTCGCGTCTCCTTGATGCTTCGTTGCCGGCGTCTTCGCCGCGCAAGCCGCGGGGATATTCGGCGTTGCCGAAATAGATTCGCCGCTGCCAATCCGGTAGGCTCGGGCGAGAAGCACGCGAGTTTTTCGATTGCGAGGATATTTCCATGGATAAACGAGTCGGCTTGATTGTCGGAGCGGGACCTGGAATCAGCTCGGCGTTCGGTGAGGCGCTGGTGGGCGACGGCTATCGAGTGGCGCTGGCCGCCCGCAATCTAGGCAGATTGCGTCCGTTGGCCGAGGCGATGGGCGCAATGCCGTTCGAGGCCGACGCTTCGTCTGCACAGAGTCTCGAGCAATTGTTCAGGGACGTCGACCGTGCTTTGGGACAGCCGGATGTTGTGCTCTATAACCCCAGCGCCCGCATCCGTGGCGACCTACTGAGCGTGGATATTGCCGCGGCGTCAGTCGCTATTCAGACTACTGCGATCGGCGCGCTGGTCACGGCTCAGGAGGCGGCGCGTCGTATGCTGCCCCGTGCCAGCGGCAGCATCTTCTTTACCGGTGCGACCGCCGGAGTAAAAGGATTCGCCCGCTCGTCGGTGTTTGCCATGGGCAAGTTCGCTCTGCGTGGACTCGCGCAGAGTCTTGCGCGGGAACTCAGTCCCGCGGGAATTCATGTCGTGCACTTCGTCATCGACGGGGCAGTGGTGCAAGGGAGCGCCGCGCCAGGCGCGTTCACTCCGCAAGCAATCGCGTGTTCCTACATGGCGGCGCTCGCGCAACCGCCCGGCGCGTGGAGTTGGGAGATGGAGTTGCGCAGCCATAGCGAGCCCTTTTGATCGCCAGCCCAGGATTGAGATTATCGGAAGGCCTTCAATCATTCTTCGATCCATGCCCTCGCTTGTAGTGCGGAATTGCTCACGAGCAGCTAGAATCTTAATGCACAAGAAATCAAACAGATCTTCCTAGGGGGATACTTGGGCGCCTCGCTGCGAATTCCGCACTGTTCGCAAGCCTTTGCGGTGGGCCTCGTACTGTGCTTGGGCGGCAGGAGCGGCGCCCTGGCCGACCCGCCGGCCGGCACAGAAACCGGAGCCTCGGCGAGTTCCTCTTCGAGCGATGCGCAGCCGTCTGTTCCCCAGGAGAGCTTTTTTTCGTCACTGAAACAAGCTTTCAAACAGGACTTCGATCACGAAGTCGTGCGTGGCCATTTCGATGTGGGTTCAGCGCCGGACGCGCATCGATACTATTGCTTGGTCGACGCCAAGACGGGTAAGAGGCAACCTAACGGCGTGGCAGGTCAACCGGTCCTGCGGGCTGACGGGATGACCGGCATCAAGGCGAGTGCCGTCTCGCTCTACAGCTGTGTCAGCGCAGAACAGCAAGGAATCCTGGTCACGACCGGATACGCATTGAGCGGGGGCGGCGGCGGCATGATTGTCCCGGCGCCGCCGCCGCAGAGACCGGCGGGAGCCCCCGCGCTCCCCGACGTATCGCCGGACAAGATAGATGTCGCCGGCGTGAAACTGGGAATGTCGCTTGATGACGTGCGCGCGGTCCTCAAATCCAAGAAGCTGCTTGACTACTATGAGTCGATGGAAACACTGGGCCATTTTGACTCGACCAAGCGCGCCATGCAGCCGATAGCCAGCGGGCGTTTTGTGAACGTCATTGCAGCCTGGACGCCACCGCCGTCTTCTTCTGTCGGCGACCCCTTCGCAGAAGACGGGGAGTCTTATGAGGTCATGTTCACGCCGGTCCCGGGCAGGGAGCGGGCGATGGCCATCGTCCACTCGGCAGCATACTCGCCCGCGAATGCGGTTCGCGAGATGGCTCTTGAAAATGCGCTCGTGAAGAAATACGGCGGCTTCGCCGGATCTAGTGACTTGCCGGACTCCCCCACTTGGCGAATTCAGGGCAGCGGCAACGTGCAGGTCGGTGATCCTTGTAATCGTCGTGGAATATTCGGCGGGCTGGGCGGATTGAACTTCGGGAGCGAGACCCGGCCAAATCTTGCTCTGAAGACGGCGCCCGACGAGTTCCGATTCCAGATCGACCGCTGCGGAGTTGCGATCGTGACCGAAGATCATTCCACGGCGAACGGCGGTGCACCGCCTGAGGAGCGAATCATCACGCAATTTACGGTAACTGCCTACAGCCCGTCGATCGCTTTCGAGGGCGCCACGACGGCAGCGCAGCTGATGCAAACGGCCGGGGAGGCGGCCAATAAAGCCGACGCCCCGCGAACCAAGCGCCAGCCCGCGCCGAATCTTTGACTGACAGGCTCTGCCAACAGGGGTCAGAGCGCGTTGGCGATTCGGCGATAGTGATGGCCGAGAATGGAAAGCTCCATGGCAGCCTGGAATTTCCGCGGACGCGAAAGCAGCGTCCACCAGAACATGCCCCAGTATGCACGCCTGCCTCTGTGCCACACTCCCAGTAACCAGAGCGACTTCAAGAACGCTCGCAAGTCCGAAAAGGACATGCGCATTGTCGGGCCGCGTGTCTCCAAGGTTCGTAGGAACGTGCGGATGCGCCGGTAATAGTGACGCGGCGCATAGAGCTTGCGCATCAGTTCCTTGTATTCGGAGATGATGAATTCTCGGTCAAGGTGCGTCACGAAATTGATGGCCGCGTCGGTGTTGTTGCCGCACGTTTCGGCGAGAAGGCGCCCCTCGCTGGCGAGCCGTTTATACAACACCGTCTGCGGCAGGGCGGTGAGCATGCCTACCATCGCGGTGACTACTCCGGTCCGCTGAATGAATTCGAATTGCCGCGCGAAGATATCGGGCGGATCTGAGTCGAAGCCGACGATGAATCCACCCATCACTTCCAGTCCGCTGCGCTGCAGCGTTTGCACGGCTTCCGCCAGATCGCGTTTGCTGTTTTGCGTTTTGCCGCATTCGAGCAGTCCGCTGTTGGAGGGCGTCTCGATGCCAAGGAACACCTTCTTGAATCCGGCTTCGACCATTAATTCGCACAGATCCTCATGATCGGCGAGATTGACAGAAGCTTCGGTCAGAAAACCCATTGTTGAGGCGGCACGACGGCGCCACTCGATTAAAGCGCCAAGCATTTCCCGGGTGCGCTTGCGGTTGCCGATAAAATTATCGTCGACGATGAAGACCATGTCCTTCCAGCCGGCGACACGCAATGCCTCGAGTTCGCGCACAACCTGCGCCGGGTCCTTGGTTCGGGGCACATGTCCGTTCATGATGACGATATCGCAGAACTCGCAGGTGAACGGGCAGCCACGGGAAAACTGCACCGGCATCGTGACGTAGTTGCTCATTCGGATCAGATCCCAGCGCGGCACGGGCGTTTTGCGCACGTCGGGCCAGCCTAGGGCGCGGTAAGCGGGTTGCACTGCACCGCGTTCCATATCCGCCACCAGTTGTCCGACGATGTCCTCGGCCTCGCCCAGCACGAAATGACCAATCTCGGGGAAATTCTGATGTCCGGTGGTGAACAGCGGGCCGCCCGCAATGATCGTCTTGCCAAGTCTGGCGCAGCGCGCCGCGACCTCATGCACGGACTGTTTATGCACGATCATCCCGCTCAGAAAGACGTAATCGACCTGCCGTAGATCGTCGTCGTGCAAATCCGAGACGTTCAGATCGATGAGCTTCAGATTCCACGCAGGCGGCAGCATCGCCGCGACGGTCAGCAGTCCAAGCGGCGGGAAGGCGGCCTTCTTGGATACGAATTTCAGTACGTGCTTGAAGCTCCAGAATGTGTCGGGATTGCGCGGATAAATAAGAAGAATTTTCATTGCCGATCCCCTTCTGACTGGTCGCAACAGGCAACCGCACCGTTGCGCCGGACAGGCGCGCTCAAACCTCAGCGTGTCGATGCTCGGGCTGGATGGGGTCGAGTCGCTCGCCACGCAACAGCGCCAGTGGGGACTTCCAATAGATTGCGACGTTATGGAACGGGTCGGTCAATATCTTGGCGGCCCAGGCCAGGCCCCACGTCGGGCCGCGCAGGAAGAACAGGTGCACGGTGCGTGCGATCACGGCGCCGATGCCGAGCGCCAGCCAGATCAGCCCGACAACGTGCGCGAAGCCCTCGAAGCTGGTACTCGGTTCCATCAGATTGAACAGGCTCGGACTGAGGCATAGCAGCACCGGAACGGACAACCACACACCGATCAGGATAGCCTTGCGGCGCATGTTGTAGCCGACCTTGATCGATTCCTTGTGCTCGTCGGTGGCCTTATTGACGTGGTCATAGCCGCGCGGTTCGAAGAAAATATGGCCCGATTGGCGCGTCACCATGCCCACGAGCCAGCCCATCAGGCCGGCCACCGCGGGTTCGACGAGCAGTAAAGCGTAGGCCACCAGGAAGCTGATCGCGCTGATCAAGTGCAGCGTCTGGTTGATGCGGCATTGGTGGTAGTAGCGATGGTCATCCCAACGCAACATCTCGACTTTGTTCAGAAACTCACGCACGCTTCGGCTCCTTTGGTCGATTGTGAAACCAATCTTCTGTTTCGCGGCGACGGCGAGTTTCCCCTGCAAGCCGCGCCCGCACACCCGCGGCGAATTCTCGTATCGCCTTACCGCGCTCAGTTTTCTCTTTTGGCTTGAGATGTCAAAAGCTTAATGGCCAAAAACTGCGATAAGTCAATATTTGACGACAATGCGTCAGGATTACCGAAATCTGGAAACTCTGGCGGGGCGATCTTCCTGGTTGCGCCCGTCGGACAGGAATAACGCCCGTGGTCCATCAAAGGACCGGTCGCGCTGCGGAAAATCGCGGCGCCAATGGGCTCCGCGACTTTCCCGGCGCCGCAGCGCCGCAACGATCATCGCTTCGGCGAGCGCCAGCCGTTGAGTCATCGTCTGCTGATCCGGCGCGAGAGACTGCAGCATTTGCCGCACGCGCAGCAGGGCCGCCTCCAACTGCGCCGCATCGCGCACTGGACCCATCGCTTCCCACATCAGAGCACGCAGCTTCCGCCACTCGTGATGCGATGGATCGAAAGGAGCCGGCGCCGCCATCGGGCCGGCTGGAGCGGGGCGGCGGCAATATCGCCGTTCGCTGATCGCTCGACCGGCCGCGCTACCGATCACGACAGCCTCCAGCAAGGAATTGCTTGCTAGGCGATTTGCTCCGTGCACGCCCGTAAATGCCACCTCACCGACCGCCCAAAGGCCCGGGAGATCGGTTTGGCCGCGTGTATCGATGACGATGCCGCCCATATGAAAGTGGGCCGCACACGTGACGGGCACCGGCATCCGCGCGGGGTCGATGCCATGCGCAAGACAGGCCGCCAGCGCCGCCGGAAAATGCTCGCCTCGGGCGGAATTGAAGACTACCCGGGTATCCATGAGAACCTGGCTGCCATCGACCTGCTGCTGCCAAACGGCGCGCGCTACGATGTCACGCGGCGCAAGTTCGGCTCGTAGGTCAATCCCCGGCATGAATCGCCGCCCGTCGACCATCAACGCCGCTCCCACACCGCGCAGCGCTTCGGTGAGCAACGGCAAAGGATCGGCAGCGCACTGCAACGCGGTCGGATGGAACTGCACGAATTCCAGACCGGCCGTGCCGGCGCCGCGGCAAAGCGCCATCGCAAGCCCGTCGCCGGTGGCGCAGGGCGCGTTGGTGGTTGCGGCAAACATTTGGCCCAACCCACCGGTGGCAAGTACCGTTTCGGCTGCACGGATCATCAGGGACGAATCGTCGGCGCAGCGGGCCAATATACCCGCCACGCCGGATGATCCGAAGATGAGCGATACAGCGGCCACATCCGAGCGCGACACGATGTGCGGGCTGCAACGTACGCGCGCGAGCAGCGCACGGTGAATGGCGGCCCCGGTACGGTCGCCGTGCGCATGCAAAATTCGCGGCAGGCAATGGCCCGCCTCCAACTGCAGGTGCCTTCCTTCGTTCGACGAGTCGAATTGCACGCCGCAGCGTTCAAGAAACGCGACGGCGTCAGCAGCCGAGCCGATGATCAAACCGGCGACCCGATCGCAGCCGGAATGATCAGCGGCCCGCAGCGTGTCGGCCACGTGCAGGGCGACGGAGTCCTGGGCGCCGATGGATGCCGCAATCCCGCCCTGGGCGAGCTGGGTACAGCTGGTATCGGGCCCTTCCGGGGCAATCAGCAGGACCCGTCTTGGCGCGGCATTGAGGGCTGCGCACAAACCGGCGGCGCCGCCACCGACGATCAGGACGTCTGAATCGCAAGAATCCATGATCTCCTTCGACGCGCCGATCAGAGCGAAAGCATGCGTTCGACCGCACGTCTTGCCCGAATCGCCACCGCCACATCGATGTCGATCTCGTTGGATAGGTCCTCGAGTACTAGTGCAACGCCGAAAAGCGTTATGCACTTCATGTAACTGCACAGATTACAGGGCTTGAGAAACTCGATCTCCGGATGCTGCAGCGACAGGTTGTCGGCCATCGAACATTCCGTCAGCAGAAGCACGCGCCGCGGTCTCATTTCGCTCAGGTAGCGCCCCATCGCGGACGTGGATCCGACGAAATCCGCGCTATCCTGGACGTCTGCAGTGCATTCGGGGTGAGCGAGCACGACGGCGGCCGACTCGCGGCGGTAGGCATCGATGTCGGTCCCCGAATACTTCACGTGCACTTCACACTGGCCATGGCAAGTGATGATGTCGAGTCCGGTCTCCCGGGCGACATACCGCGCCAAATGCCGGTCGGGCAACATAATCAGGCGTGGCACGCCCAAGGAGCGCGCCACTGCCGCGGCGTTTGCGGACGTGCAGCAGACATCGGCCTCGGCCTTCACCGCCGCCGGGGTATTTACGTAGGCGACCAGCGGTAAATCCGGATGGAACTGGCGCAGCGCGCGCACATAGTCTGCGTCGATCGAGTCGGCAAGCGAACAGCGTGCGCGCAAATTAGGCAGCAAAACACGCTTGTTCGGGCACAGTAGTTTGACTGTTTCGGCCATGAAGTGAACGCCACAAACCACGATGACGCGCGCCGTGCATTGCGCCGCGTAGCGGGCCATGGCGAGGGAGTCGCCGACAAAATCGGCAACGCCGGCTGCGATCAGTGGCGTTTGGTAGTTGTGCGCCACAATCACCGCGTCGTTTTCGGCTTTGAGCGCTTCGATGGACCGTATGAGCGGGAGGTGGACCGCGATCTCGGCTTCGGGAACGACCCGCCCGAGACGGGAGATCAGTTGGTCGATATCGATATGCGCACCGCTTCGTCGCAATGGCGCTATGGTGCGCACCACGTCATCCGAGCCATTTGAGGTCGATATCATGATGGGTCTGGTCTGGTTCATTTTTAAAAGGGTACGTCCCGGTTCGCGCCTGATAACTGATTCAAGTCAGTTTTTATGCGGTAGCTTGTCCACCCATCCACGCACAATGGCCGCGCTTCCGATCGAGTGGTGCGTAAATGCATAGCAGGAAAACCGTCGGATGCGAATTGTGCGGTCTATGGCGGATATGCTTTCCGGGCCGAGTGGCGAGTGCCGCCGGGCGGCGCCTGCACGGACTGCGAATACGGCGGATGCGCGTCACCCGCGGTAATTCGCTGTTCAGATCGGGCGATAAGGTGGAGTCGTTTTACATGATTCGCAGCGGCTGCATCAAAGAGCTCGACTATTCCACCGGGAAGCGCGGGTCGGTGATCAATTTTTGCCTGCCCGGAGAAATGCTGAGTCTGCAGAGCCTCGGCAGCGTCTGCAGCAATACGACCAGTGTGGCTGTGGAGGCGTCATTCGTTTGCGTCGTCCCGTGGGCCGCATTCAATAGCTTATGTGCGGAGTCGCCGAGCGTCGCTGCGGAATTCATACGGCTGATCGCGAAAGCCGGCACCGCGGCGCGCGATTTGTTGACCCTGATTCGCGACAAAGAGGCGCTCGCGCGAGTGTCGGGTTTCTTATTGAATCTGTCGGCGCGTCTGCAGATTCGGGGCGTGCGCGAGCGCGAATTCCGGCTGGGCATGAATCGCGACGACATCGCCGATTATCTCGGCCTGCGAAGCGAGACCATCAGCCGCTGTTTCACTGAGCTGGCGCGGCGCGGGCTGATCAAGGTACGCGCCAAGCGCGTGCAAATACTGCAAGCCGCCGAATTGAGGAGCGTATTCTACAGTGACTGATGCATCCAACTTCGACGCCATCATCATCGGCGCCGGACCCGCGGGTCTTTGCCTGGCAATCGGGCTGGTTCGATACGGTTACCGGATCGGGCTGATCGAGCGGCAGTCCGAGCGGGCCATCGCGGAGCCCGGCTTCGATGGCCGGGAAATTGCGTTGACGCATCGTTCGATTCACATTTTGCAGGGACTCGGCGTTTGGCCGCGAATCGCGCCTCATGAGATTGCGCCGCTGAAGCGCGCCGCCGTGATGACCGGCCGATCCGCCCATCATTTGCTTTTCGATCAGCGTGATACGAAGTGCGCGGCGCTGGGTTATCTCGTGCCGAACCATCTGATCCGTAAGGCCGCTTTCGAAGCTCTTGCAGCGCAAACGGGGGTCAGCTTCTTGCCGGACCGTCAACTGATCGGCCTCGAGGTCGGCGCGGATGCCGTAATCGTGCGTACCGCGCAGGGCGAGACGCTGCGCGGCCGGTGGTTGATCGTGGCCGATGGCCGCTTCTCCGAGACCCGGCGGGCCCTAGGGATAGCCGCCGACATGCTCGATTTCGGCAAGAGTATGCTGGTGTGCCGCATGCGCCATCGTGCCTCGCATGCCGAAACCGCGCGGGAGTGGTTTAAGGATCAAAGCACTCTGGCCCTGTTGCCCCTAAACGGCACTGAATCGTCGGCGGTAATCACGGCGTCCGCCGCGCAAACGCAGCGATTGCAATCGATGGATCCCGCGGGATTCAACCGAGAACTGGAGGGTCGATGGGAGGGGGTTCTTGGCTCCATGGAGTTATCGAGCACGCGTCACGTATACCCCTTGGTCGCGACCTATTCGAGGCGTTTTGCCGACCGGCGCTGCGCCCTGATCGGTGATTCGGCCGTCGGCATGCATCCCGTAACCGCCCATGGATTCAACCTGGGGCTGCAGAGTGGGAGCAGTCTACTGCGGGAGTTGCAATGCGCATCGCCGCGGTTGTCGCGCTATGAAGCGATTCACGGAAGAACCGCGAGGCCCATGTACCTAGCGACGAACGCCGTCGTTCGCCTGTATACCGACACCCGCCCGGCCGCGCAGGTATTGCGGATGGCCGGCTTGCACCTGGCAAACCGCCTCCGGCCATTCAAGAAGATCGTGCTCTCCTCGCTGACCGAATTCGATCCGTCCTACGGGGCCGACGCCATGCACACGATTCCGCAACGGATGGACTAAACGCTCATGAGATCAAGCCGACAGTTCATCAACCATTGAGATGATTTCTGACAGAACCGTGCCGCCCACCCTGAGTCGACAGGCTTCGATTTGCTGGCGGTCAAACAACCTCCCGGCAGTTCTGCCTTTCACGACGATCTCGATCTTTGAGCCAGCAGGGACTTGATCCGCCGGGCCGATGTCAACATCCGTAACGCTGCCAAAAAAGCCATGTGGCACCAATTGGCTCTTTATTTCATGCCTGATTTTGCTCAGTCCGGTGTCAAATTCCTCTCGCATTTGCTTGTCGTCCATGGGGGTCCTCATAAGTGAACGATCACGAAACATATGATACGCGCTTTGTGCTCTCACTCCGCATACCACAAGCGTTCCACAGAGCCTTGACACGCGCCAAGCGCCCGGCTGTAGTCTGCCATCGCTGCAAGACCCACCCGAGCGGGTCCGAAGAGCTCCGTCAATTGACTTGCGTAGCACTGGATCGCATCGATCTTGACCGCCCAATCCACTACATGGGTATTCGGTCGGAGCAGCACTGGGCAGGTTCGCACCGCCACGTTGACGGGGTCGGGCGCGACGTACGGATAGCGTCCAGTACTGTAGGGTTGCTCTTCATAGAAGCCAACGGACGGCAACTTCGGTATGCGCAAAACGGCGTTCCTAACGTGCAGATGGTCCACATTGCGGCCGACACCGAGCGGACCGAATACCATCCGCGGCCGCAACTCCGTGGCGAGCCGATTGATGGCAGCGGCGATACTCACTGAAAATGCTTGATCCCAAGTCGGGATCGGCCCAAACAGATCCTGAAAGGTCTCATAGCGACACGCCGGGCTGTCGGGTTTGCGTCGATAGATGGCATCCGGGAGCCCCAGGTGGCGATATTCGGCGCCCCCTAATGCAAGGCACGCCGCGATGTCCTCCTGGCGGCGCCGTTCGTACGGCGCGCGAGGGTTGCCCCACCGTTGATGGACGTCGATAGCCAGTGGCGATAGCGGCTCATCGGTTGGAGCATCGGCTGTGCAGACCGTTCCGATGACGACACGGTCTCCTGCCTTGAGCTGAGCGCTGATGAGACCGCCAGCAGACAACACCGCATCGTCGAGGTGCGGAGAAACGTACAGGTATGTCGAGATAGTCATTCCGCGGCAAGCCTTCCAGTTCCGCTCCGCACATTACGCACGACGCTCTGTCCCCCGCGTTCGATAATTCCGTGGCGAGATCGTACGCCAACTTGATGACCATGCCATTTCGCCTTGGTCGGCACGGTTGCCGGCCAAGCACAGCCGCTGTGCGCGCCGATCACCGCATTCTTGATTTCAATGTGATTGACTCGCCATCCACGACAAAGCGTCCGAAGCCGCGATGGTGGATGGTCTTGGAATGGCGTTGCGCCGGAATAATCCACGCTTTGAGCACTTCTAAAATAAAGAGATTGTATTTGCGTACGAGACGCGTATCGGTCACTTTGCATTCCAGATTGGCGAAACACTCGGCTATCAGGGGTGGCGCGATGCGTTCAGCCGGAAGCGGCGTTAACTGAAACCTCTCGAACTTCGCGAAGTCGCGGCCCGAGCAATTGCCGATCTTGACGACTGTGGCCGCCAGTTCAACCGCTGGAATCGCGATCACGCATTCTTTCGTGAGGTTCAGCGCAGTAAAGCTGTAATCAGCGTTGCTGACGATACAGGCAACAAGCGGCGGTTCAAAGTCGACCATCATGTGCCACGACATTGTCATGACATTGGCGCGTCCACCTTGGGCTGTCGTCAGCAGGACCACCGGACCCGGCTCGAGCAGTTGATACACCTTCGAGAGTGGCAAAGACTTCATTACAGCCACGCCAACATGCCCGCAGAACTCATGGCCTTGATCACTCCTGTCTACATTAGCTCACGTTTAGGGTACCGGTGAATTCTTGAGGTGCATAGGCGCCACGCCAGGGCCGCGGATGGAATAAGTACAAATGATCTTCAGCTAGGCGAATCTCCGGATATCGATGAGCGTGTGAACCGCCTAGCCTGCCAATGTGGCGATTGGAATGCCGAATTGTCAAACATTTTCAGGAGAGAACAATGATTCGCTTGAACCTTGCCATGCTGATGGGGATTTTTCTGCTGCTGCCGGCCGCGGTGCCCGCGCAGGTCGCCGGATCCACGCTGCTCGGCGTTTCATCGGCCGAAATGCGTGATGTGACGTTCGGTTGGAGCGCCAAGCGCCAGGTGCTTGGGAAGGCCGTGTACAACGACAAGAACGAACGCATCGGAGTCATCGACGACATCATCATCGCCCCGGACAAGGCGGTCTCCTACGCCATCATCGGCGCGGGAGGCTTTCTCGGCGTTGACCGTCACGATGTCGCCATCCCCGTATCCCAGATCAAGCTAGAGGGCAGAAAATTCGTCCTGCCCGGCGCAAGCAAACAGGCCTTGGAAGCCACGCCGAAGTTCGAGTATGCGCCGCCGAGCAAGTGAACCAATGTTCGATCATGACCGCAGTGCAAGAACGTCAGAGAGGTAACGACCATGCCAGAACGTAATTCGGTTGCCGGGCCGATCGAGGCGGGCCTGGATGAGATCCACAACTCGTGGGGCTGGTTCGTGGCCCTCGGCGTCGCGCTCATTGCCCTCGGCGGCGTCTGCATCGTCTATAACGCAACGGCGACGGAGGCGACGGTGCTGGCCTTCGGCTGGCTGCTGCTCGTGGGCGGCGTTTTCTCGCTGATCCAGGCGTTTCGTACGCGCACCTGGAGTGGCTTCTTCCTCTTTCTATTGAGTGGGTTGCTGCGCGGCTTTACGGGATACCTACTGATCCGCTATCCGCTCGCCGGGGAAACGAGCTTGACGCTGGTGCTCGCTTCATTCTTCGTCGTCGGCGGCGTATTCCGGGCGGTTGGCGCCGGCACGTTGCAGCTCCCGCAGTGGGGCTGGGCGGCGTTCTCCGGGCTCGTCTCCGTGGCCCTCGGCGTGATGCTGCTCATGCAATTGCCGACGTCAAGCCTCTGGTTCATTGGTCTGGCCATCGGAATCGATTTCATTTTCGACGGCGCATCGTTCATTGCCCTCGGCGCGGCTCTGCGCGGTGTTCCGAGCGGTCGAACTTTCGCGAGAGTATGAATGGCGAACCACACTCACACCTCCGAGGAGAATTGATATGAACAAGATGTTAGCAGTCGTATTTGGCGATGAAAAATCGGCGTACGAGGGCGTACGGGCGCTGTCTGCACTGGATCAAGAAGGCAGCATCGACGTGAATCAGCTGGCCGTGATCAAGAAGAACGCCGACGGCACGGTGTCGCGGGAGCGCGTGGACGACGAGTTCCCGGTTTGGACCCTTGGGGGGACGGCCCTCGGGAGCGTGATTGGGATCCTGGGCGGACCCGTCGGCGTTGCTATCGGGATTGGCGCCGGTGCGTTGGCCGGTCTCGTCGGTGATCTCTACAACTCCGAAGTGGATACGGATTTCTTGACCAACGTCTCGACGGCTTTGACTCCGGGCAAGTATGCCGTGATCGCCGATGTGGACGAGGACTGGGTCACGCCCGTGGACACGAGGATGGAAGCGGTGGGCGGGGTGGTGTTCCGCGTGGTCAAGAGTGCCGCGGAGAAAGAACGTCGCGCGCGCGAGGCGGCCGCCCGGCGCGCCGAACTCGACCAGCTCAAAGCGGAGCATGCCAAGGCACGCACCGACCGTAAGGCAAAATTGCAGGCGCAGATCGATCACCTTCGCGCACGCATGGAGAAGAAGCTGGAGCAAGACCAGGCCCAGTCCAAGCAGTCCGAAGCGGCGTTGCAGGCGAGGGTCCAGGCACTGCAGAAGAAAGCGGACCAAGAGCAGGGTGATGCCAAAGCGGCCATTGAGGCGCGGATCACCCGCCTTCGCGATGAGTATCAGCGCCAACAACATGCCTAAGGCGCGCGTGATGGAGGTTGGCCGCTGACAAGTTCGAATGGGCAGGTCGGCGGCCCATTTTTTCAGAGGCGTCGCCGCTGTAGGGAATCGCCTACACATGAAAAAAATACGGCAATCGCAAGATGTTTGTCGCTTGTTCTCTACCCGAGCATTGTTTACCGTTTACGTGGGGCGTCGGTATTTTGACCAGGAATACCCCCATGAACATTCGCAAACTCTTTCCAAGTGAAGCCACCGCCTTAAGCGATCATCTGATTCGGCTTACGCCCGACGCGCGCTCGCTACGTTTCATGGGAGGGATGCACGACGTGGCCGTGCGCGAGCATTGCGCGCGCCTCAACTGGTTTCGAACCGTAGTTATGGGGTATTTTGACGAGGGTATGCTACGCGGTGCGGCTGAGTTGCACGTAGCTGACAAACTTCGCCCAGACCTGTGTGAGGCCGCCGTCACTGTTGAAGCGGCGTGGCAAAATCAGGGAGTGGGAACCGAGTTGCTGCGCCGTATACTCGTGATTGCGCGCAATCGGTCCGCTCGAGGCGTGCTAATCAACTGCTTCGCCGACAACTACCCGATTCAGCACATCGCAAGGAAATTCGGCGCGCGATTTCGCTCCCGGGCCGGCGAGTCCGAGGCTGAAATTCCTACTCGAGCGGCAACGTACTTCTCACTTTATGAAGAAGCAGTCGACGATTGGTTCGGCTGGATGAATGTCTGGCTTGACCCGCTTTCACGTCGAAGATCGATAAAAAACATATGTTTAACGATATAATTTCGAAATAACATTAAATTTGTAATTGAAATTCCTAGCGGCTCGTTCGCTCGATAATCAGCCACTTCGGCAGCCGCGCGGCAGCGTCAAAGTGCGAGTGCAGGGAAATCCCTAAGATGCGTTGATATGCGTTGTTATACGTCGATCAAAACCGTTGAGACAGGCCCATGTAGAACTGGGCTCGCGGCGCGACGCCGTTCAGACTGAAATTGCCGCCGAAATCGAGCTGCAAGTTCGGCGTCAGGGCGCAGGTCAGCGCTTCATCCAGGGTGTAGATCGGCTTGTCCTGCGCGCGAAATGACTGGGTGGTAAAGGCCTCGGTATAGACGGTCCAACGCTGATCGAGCGGATGGCTAACATTGATCAGAAAGTCGAAGGCAAGGTGGTAGCCGCTGACGGCGGTGTCTTTCAGATAGTCGCCTTCCGGCATCACGATCACGGTGAAGCCTCCCGGCGCGCTGAAGCTGATGGGCAGAATCAGGCCGCCCTCGACCCGGCCATTGCCGAGCCCGGACTGCGCCGTCGGCAGCTTGACATAGGGCAAGAGCGCCACTGCGATGACGCCGTGATCATCGCCCAGCATATTGATCTTCAGGCGCGCGACGGTGTCGCCAACTCCGGAGACACTCGTCGTGTTCGCGGCGCTTTTGGCTACGACGGACTCATACGGCGTGATCTGCAGCTCGGCATCGATCGTATTGGTCAGCCCCAACTTCACGGTCGGGTCGACTACAGTCCAGGCTTGGGTCCGGACACCGTCGGTGTCGCCGTAGCCGAACACGGCGATGTCGGTCTCGTACTGAAAATGGCCGGCGTCGACCGTATAGGGGCTGTTGGCCTTCGGCGGTCGATCGGTGTTGAAGCTGCGCAAGGCAGCGTCGGGCGTCGGATTGAGCAGGGTGTAGTCGCTCTTGTCCGGTGCCGCGTCGTCGGCCAATGCCGGTGCTGCAAACGCCGACAGCATCAGCGCGAGAAGGCCGCATTTCATGAAAACGCGTCCCGCGTGCCGTGCCGCTCTTGAATCAGTAGGCATCGAGTGCGAGATTCACGGCGAGAACATTGACGCGGCGTTGTCCGAGAAAGCCCAAAGCCGGTGACTCTATGTGCCGCTCGACGAGCGCACGCACGGCTGATGGATCAATGCCCCGTGCAGCGGCGACACGGTCCACTTGGTATAGCATCGCGGCCACGGTCACGTGTGGATCCAGCCCACTTCCCGACGCGGTCACGAGATCCAGCGGAATTGGGGCAGCGGAGTTGCCGTGCGCTTTAGCGAGAGCAGTGCAGCGCGCTGCTACGTCCTTGGCAAGCTGCGGATTCGAGGGAGCAAGGTTCGTTCCCGAGGAGGCGGCCGCATTGTAGGGAGTCGGCACCGTCGCGGACGGCCGTCCCCAAAAATACCGAGCATCATCAAATTGCTGTCCGATCAGCGTCGAGCCGATGATCCGGCCATCGCGCCGCACGAGACTGCCATCCGCTTGCTCCGGAAAGAACGCCTGAGCGAGGCCGAGAATGAGCAGTGGGTAGACAAGCCCCGCCAAAACCGTGAGTAGCCCCAGGCTGACAAGTACCGCGCGAACTGACGAGCGCACCGGCGTTATCCTTTAAAACCAAAGCATCATGTGTTCAGCCACCGGCCCGAGGCACAGCAGGGGCAAGAAGTTAAGACCGGCGACCAGCAAGACCATTGCAATGAGCAGCACCGCAAACAGCCCCGTATCGGTCGGAAGCGAGCCCGACGTGATTCCGCGCCGTCGCTGCTCGGCGAATGTGCCGGCCAAAGCCAATGCCGGTAGGGTTAGAAGGAAGCGCCCCGCCAGCATCGCCACCGAGGTTGTGTAGTTATAGAAAGCCGAATTGGCGCTGAGGCCCCCAAAGCTCTGGCCATTGTTGGCAAAACTCGAAGTGTACGCAAACGCGATCGAGGTCAGTCCATGGGGTCCCCCGTTCGTCGTCAATCCCGCACGACCAGCCGCGGTCATCACGGCCAAAGCCGTGAGCGGCAAAATCACCATGCCGGCGATGAGCATATAGACTGCGATGAGCTTCATCTCGGCAACGCCAATCTGGTTACCGAGATATGCCGGCGCTCGACCGATCATCAGCGCGCCGATGAAGACGGCGAGCAGTGCGGCAAGGATCATGCTAATGAGACCCGTACCTAGGCCACCGTAGGTCACTTCCCCGAGCAGCATATTAAAGAATGCAATGCCGCCGCCGAGCGGCGAGAGGCTGTCGGGCATTGCGGCGGTGGAGCCGGTGGCGCCGTTCGAAGTGGCAACCACCGCGAGCGTGGTTCCCACAGTACCGAATCGTACTTCCTTGCCCTCCGTGTTGCCCGTCCAAGCGGCGTCGCCGACGGCGAAGGTGCGAGGCGCGGCGGCACGCATGAGGGCGGGGTTGCCGGCACTCTCTGCCCAGTGCACGCCGACGAGTCCAAAGGCAAAAAGCAGAGTCATCACCCCATAGAGGAGCCAGCCGTGACGCCGCTGTCCGGTCATCGCGCCGAACGTGTAGCAGAGAGCGGCTGGGAGCAGTACGATCGTCAGCATTTCGACGAAATTGCTGAGCGCTGTCGGGTTTTCATAGGGATGGGCGCCGTTGGCGTTGAAAAAACCGCCGCCATTTGTGCCCAAATTCTTGATGAACTCGAGCGCCGCCACGGGGCCTTGCGCAATGAGTTGCGGCGCGCCTTGCAAACTCGTGGCCGTTGTATAGGCATGGAGGTTCATCGGGACACCTTGCCATACGAGGATCAATGCCCCCGGGATGCTCAGCGGCAAAAGCACCCACAACATGGCACGGGTGACGTCACGCCAAAAATTGCCGAGCACGCCGCCGCCGTCGGTGGCAATGCCACGAATGAAGGCAATCCCGACGGCGAGTCCGGCAGCTCCCGCGAGAAAATTCTGCGACGCCAGCGCGACAATCTGGCTGAAATAACTCATCGTCGTTTCGCCGCCGTAGGCTTGCCAGGTGGTCGTCGTCGCGAAACTGATTGCCGTATTGGCTGCAAGATCATCGGTCATTGGAGTCGAAAGCACATCCTTGCCGAGGAGGCCATAGAAAGGGAGTAAGTCCTGCAGTTTCAGGATCAAGAAGACAAGGGCCGCTCCGGCAATCCCAAACCAAACGAATGCGAGAAAATACTCGTGCCATTTCATCGGCCGCTGAGCGGCCGGTCCGACAAGCCGAACGATTACTCGTTCGACCGGAGCAACCAGCCTATCTAAGAAGGTTGATTCGTAGGCGAAGACTTTGGCGAGATAGGACCCGAGCGGCTGGACCATGGCAGTAAGAGCCGCGATGAACGCGAGATATTCCGATACGCTAATCAAGCTCACGCGGCCTCTTCATGCAGGCTTGCCCTTGCATCACTAGTTTTTTTACTTCATACGTCAGAACTGTCCGCCCATCAGTGTCGAAGTTCTATACGAAGAAATACTGAGAAGACACGCAGCTCGCGCGGAACCCCTTGCTTGGAACGATAGAGCGGCACGCATAAAATCTCCGCAACAATTACTTGGATGCGATGTAAAGAATGTGCAAAGCGCCGGCACCGGTTACAGCCGGGCACGATCGAGCTGCTGGATCGTGGCTTGTGCGTAGAGCTGCGCGAGATTTGCGCATTGCCGATCAGGCCATACCAGGCAAACATGCCAAAAACTTGCTTCGTTATTTGCTCATCCTGGGAAGTGCGGCATGCTGGTGGGGAGGGGCGCGCTCGATACCCCGGCGCGGAAGTCATGATGAATGCTCAAGCGCCGCCTCCCGCGACTTCAGCTGCGGCCGCAGAAGTGGTGCTGCAAGTCTCGCACCTTGGGGTCGAATTTGACGGCAAGGTGATCTTCCAGGATCTGAACTTCGAGCTCAGGGATAGAGAAACCTTGTCGATTCTGGGTCCAAATGGAGCAGGTAAAACCGTGCTGCTGCGGGCTCTGCTGGGGTTGGTGCCTTGCCACGGACAGGTTTCCTGCCGAGCCGGCGTACGCATCGGTTACGTCCCGCAACGCGTTCCCCTGAACAAGGAATTGCCGATTACGGTGGCGGATTTTTTTGGAATGAAGCGGACATCACTGAAGGACGTTGCTGGGCTGCTTTCGCAGGTGGGAATCACGGATGGCGACTTTCCTCAAAGGCAGATGGGTATTCTGTCCTCGGGGCAATTCCAACGGGTGCTAATCGCCTGGGCACTGGTGAATGACCCTGACGTCCTGTTGTTTGATGAGCCGACGGCCGGAATAGACGTCGGCGGCGAGGAGACGATCCACACGCTGCTGCAGCGAACTCAGCGCGAGAGGCGCCTTGCTCTGATCCTCGTCACCCATGACCTCAGCATCGTGTATGGCTGTGCGACCAATGTCCTGTGCCTCAATAACCGGACTTTCTGCTACGGGCCGCCGAAACAGATTCTCGACCCAAACGTCTTGCAGGGCATCTATGGCAGCGGAGTCAAATTCTACGAGCACACGCATGACTAACCCGTTTTTCCTGAGCCTCATGGTTGGTGCTTTTGTCGGCGGAGCCGCCGGCTACCTGGGCTCGCTGATGGTCACCAGGAAAATGGCGCTGGTCGGCGACGCTCTGGGGCACGTTGCTTTGCCCGGCATGGGCTTGGCGCTGCTGCTGAAAGTCGATGTCACCCTAGGCGCATTCGTGTTCCTGGCGCTGGGGATTCTGCTGATCTGGAGACTGGGCGAGAAGACATCCCTCTCCTCGGAGACCGTGGTCGGCATCGTCTTCGTCTCGAGCTTGGCGATGGGTTTTTTGATTGTTCCCGAGCCAGAGCTGCTTGAAAGCTTGATTGGAGACATCGGCAAAGTGTCCTTTCCCTGGGCGCTGGTTTCCGTAGGTGTCTCGATCGGAGTGGCGATTCTGGTCAATCGCATCTATCCGGGAATGATGCTGATGTCCATTTCGGTAGATCTGGCCTCGGTCGAAGGCATCGCCGCGACGCGCTACAATCTGATCTATCTTGCTGCGATCGCATTGATAGTTTCGATTGGCGTGAAGGTCACGGGCTCACTGCTGGTCGGGGCGCTGGTGATCATCCCGCCGGCGACCGCGCGAATGATCAGCCGCATATGCAGCGCTATGGCTCTTCCAGTATGGCCATCGGTGTCATCAGCAGCGTCGCGGGCATCGTCGTGTCGCGCATGACCCGGTTTCCGGCGGGTCCGTCCATCATTCTAGTCGGCGCGCTGCTGTTCCTGCTGGCGCTGGTGCCACGGCCGACGAGGGCCGTATGAATCAGACGCCGGGCGCGTCCGTGGCGCATCATTGCAGCGCAACCTCAGGCGCCGGGGAGGGCGAGAATCACGATTTTCCCGGTCACCACTTTTGTCGGCCACAGAAGTGAACCGCCTTATCGGTCGCAAAGGTCGCCTCGGCGTTCTCGATCCTCGTGACCGGCATGCGGTAGAGCAGCGCATTGGAGTCGAGATCGAAGCCGTAGAGGTGCCCGTCCTTCGGCGTAACCGCCAGCAGCCGTCTACCGCTCCTCGTCTGGATGAGGGCGGGCGTGTTGGAGACATCCCAGTCGTGCCAGTCCTTAGGCACCAGCTTGAAGTGGCGTTTTTAGGCCCCCTCGTGGCGTCGAGCACGACCACTGAGCCGGAGTACGGCCGTTCCAGGCCGCCCTGATTGCACGTTAAGCAACGCGAAACTCGCTCAAGATCCATTGCGTGAATTCCTGCAAGTCCTGGCGTGCGTAGTCCTCCGGCCGGTGCAGCAAGACATAGCTCTCGTTGGTCGTCCATTCAGCGTCAAATACCTTCACTAAACCGCCGGTAACGAAGCGATTGGCGCTCAGCCGCGCCGGCACGAGTGCTACTCCAACGCCTTGTTCTGCGGCCCGCACGACGGCAGACATGGTATCGAGACGGATCAAACGATTGGGTTTGATGGGACTGATTCCTAAATGCAGCGCCCAACGCTCCCAGGCGTCGCGCCGTTCCTCGTGCTGCAACAGAGTCTTACCATTCAAGTGCTCATAGGTATCAATGGGATTCTCGAGGAGAAAATCCGGGGAGCAAGCCGCGATGTAGCTCAGCGTGAACAATTCGTGCACGGTGAGCCCTTCCCAGGGGCCGGTTCCCCAGACGATGGATAGGTCGGCTTCCGACGGATGCGCCTTCGGCGCCGAAAAGGTCGTCTCGATGCGAATATCAGTCTCTTCGCGGGTCTGTGAAAAGGACGCCAACCGTGGAAGCAGAAGCTCATTCGCAAAAAACGGCGGAACATTCAGCCGAATAATCGAGCGTCCATAGCGTACCTGCAGCTGTTCAGTGACCGACTCGAGCTTGGCGAAAATATCGTTGATGTGCTCAAGATAGTGAGCGCCCGCATCGGTTAGGGTTAATGTGCGGACACCGCGTTCGAACAAGGCGACCCCAAGCTGCTCCTCCAGCGCCTTGATCTGGTGACTGACCGCGGACGGCGTGACGAACAATTCCTCCGCGGCAGCCTTAAAGCTTTGCAACTTGGCCGCGACTTGAAAGGTCTTCAGCAACTTGTACGACGGCACGCGCATCGGTTCAACCCATACTTAAAATCGTGGCGTAATTTACCCCTGGTGGCCCCACGACTCACTTCAGCTATAACACACCGGCGCAACATCCATGCCATGCTCGGAAACACCTGAAATTGCCAGGTGAGGACGATGCATCCCTAAAGGATTATATGTAGAAATCGCCATAAGCCCTGGTCAAGGGTTTTCTGGTGCAACACGGGATATTTCGATCGCGACGAGGTCGATTCGTTTCGGTGGCGCCGGCGCGCTCAATGCACCGAGCGTCGCGGCTCCCATGACCGGTGCTATTGGACCGTGAAGCTAAACGAGCCCTGCGTCTTATGTCCGTCGTCCGACACCACACTCCAAGTCACTTTATATATGCCCGCCTTTAGCGTCGTATTCGGCATGATCGATAACGTCGCGGGATCCTTCGTATCATTCATGGACATTACCGAAACGGCGGTACCATCGCCCATGGTCAGCTTCAGGCTGGAAAGCTTGGTCTTGATGCTTTCACTGAAGTGCACCACGATCATATTCGGTGAGTTGACGGTCGACTCGGCCTTGGGTGTCGTGCTTTCGAGTTTGGCCTGGGCGCTGGCCTGTGAGGCCGCAACCAACAATGTTGCGGTGATGCCGGCCAGTGCCGCTGCACGCCGTAGGGTCTTCGTCGTGATCATAGATTTTAACTCCATGGTAAACCTTGACTTGAGATGACAACCGACCGGTAACCCATCGTCGCCGGACCAACATAAAAACAACCGGGACAACGAACATCGACAGGAGCGGTGCCGTCATCATACCGCCGACCATGGGCGCTGCGATGCGCCGCATAGCTTCTGAACTGTGCCCCGAAACCCACATAATTGGCCCCCTCGAGCATCAATCGGTGCGGAATGAGTGTACGGTGGCCCGAGCGCCCGACATATGAAAGGGAATCATCACCATAGGAATCACGATGACATCAAAAGACCCCGGATTTGCAGCGGCTCTCCGCGTAGCTCGCCGCGCGTTGGCCGAGCGCCTCGCCTTGTTGACCAGCGACGAACGCACTCGCATCGGCAACGCCGTGGTGCCCGTGACGGTTCCTGAGGTGGCCCATGAGCCGACCAACCTGTTACCGATGCCCCCCAAGGACCACCACGGTGGACCTTAGCGGCATGGCGTAGACGCGTCCCACGCGAGCCGCGTCGCCGAAGTAGGGCGGTTGGATCTGCAGCTCAAGAATGGTAAGGTCGAGGCGTTACGCGAGGGTGAGCGAGGCTGCACCATGGAAGAAGAACTCAAGCAAGCTGCGCTCGATTACCACCGGCTACCGACGCCGGGCAAGATTAGCCTGACCCCCACCAAGGCGCTGGCCAACCAGCGCGACCTGTCACTTGCCTATTCGCCGGGCGTGGCCTACGCGAGTCTGGCCATCAAGGACGATCCGATGCAAGCGGCCACGATGACTGCGCGGGCCAACCTGGTTGGCGTGATCACCAACGGCACGGCTGTCCTAGGGCTCGGCAACATCGGGCCGCTGGCGGGGAAACCCGTGATGGAAGGCAAGGGCTGCCTGTTCAAGAAATTTGCCGGCATCGATGTGTTTGACATCGAGGTAAGCGAGACTGACCCGGACAAACTAGTGGCCATCGTGGCAGCGCTGGAGCCGACCTTCGGCGGCATCAATCTGGAGGACATCAAGGCGCCGGAGTGCTTCTACATCGAACGACAACTGCGCGAGCGGATGAAGATCCCGGTGTTCCACGACGATCAGCATGGTACTGCAATCATCGTCACCGCCGCCGTGCTCAATGGCCTCAAAGTCATTGGCAAGGACATCAGCCAGGTGAAGGTTGCAGCCTCGGGCGCAGGAGCGGCGGCGATCGCTTGCCTCGATTTGCTCGTCGCCGTGGGCCTGAAGCGTGAGAACGTGCTGATCGCTGACCGCAGCGGCGTCGTCTATCAGGGCCGCGCCGGCACAACCGATCCGGACAAGCTGCGCTACGCGCAGCGCACCACGGCGCGCACGCTCGGGGACATCACGACCGGTGCGGATATCTTTCTCGGTCTGTCAGGTCCCGGCGTGCTCAAACCCGAGATGCTCATGCAGATGGCGGCGCGTCCGCTGATCCTGGCGCTGGCCAATCCGGAGCCGGAAATCCGCCCGGAGGTGGCCAAGGCCGCGCGGCCCGACTGCATCGTGTGCACCGGGCGCTCGGATTACGTCAATCAGGTCAACAATTCACTGTGCTTCCCGTTCATATTCCGCGGCGCGCTCGACGTGGGTGCGACTACGATCAACGAGCCGATGAAGCTTGCGACGGTCTATGCGCTCGCCGACCTCGCGCAGGCCGAGCAATCCGACGTGGCTACCGCCGCCTACGGCACCGCCAGCGAAGGCTTTGGACCGGATTTTCTCATTCCGCGCGCGTTCGATCCGCGACTGCTCGTGCGCATTGCCCCAGCGGTCGCCAAGGCCGCAATGGACAGCGGCGTGGCAACGCGGCCGATTGCCGACCTCGAGGCCTATCGGCGGCGCCTGACCCAGTATGTCTACCAGTCGGCCTCGGCGATGCAGCCGGTCTTTGCCGCCGCCAAGCACCGGCCCAAGAAGGTCATCTTCGCCGAGGGTGAAGATTATCGAGTCCTGCAGGCCGCGCAGGAGGTGGTCGATGAAGGCTTGGCCCGCCCGGTACTCGTCGGACGCGCCGAGCTGATCGGGGCGCGCATCGCCAAGCTTGGACTGCGCCTGAAGCTCGGCGAGAACGCCGATGCGGTCAACGTGCTGAGCGATCCACGGTACGGCGAGGTCTGGAAGGAGTACTACCAGCTCGCCAAGCGGGTGGGCGTCTCCAGGGGCCAAGCCATGGAGGAGATGCGCACCCGCACGACCCTGATTGGCGCGATCCTGGTTCGTCGCGGCGATGCGGACGCGATGCTGTGCGGCACGGTGGGCAATTACTTGGATCATCTGCGCTACGTCAAGCGCGTGATCGGCCTGCGTGCGGGGGCCCATACGCTGGCGACGATGCAGATGCTGATCCTGCCGAACCGGCAGCTGTTTATCTGCGACACACACGTCAACCAGGATCCGGATGCGGCGCAGATTGCCGAAATGACGCTGCTCGCCGCCGAGCAGGTGCGCCGGCTCGGCCTGACACCGAGTGTCGCCCTGGTCTCGCATTCGAGCTTCGGCAGCTCGGATGCCCCGTCGGCGCAAAAGATGCGCGATGCCCTGCAGCTGATCATCGCCCGGGCGCCGGATCTGGCCGTCGAGGGGGAGATGCGCGCCGATTCGGCGCTGTCGGCCGGCGTGCGCGGCAACGAACTTCCGGACGCACGGCTCACCTGCGACGCGAACCTGCTGATCATGCCCAATGTCGATGCCGCCAACATCACTTACAACGCATTGCGGATGGCGGCTGGCGAAGGCGTGACGGTGGGTGGCTTCCTGCTGGGTCTAGCTCAGCCCGTGCACATCCTGACGCCATCGTCCACGGTTCGGCGCATCGTCAACATGGCGGCCGTCGCCGTGGCCGATGCCGGATCACAGCGCGCTACCGGGCTCTGAGTCGCCCACTCGGGCGCGGCACGCGGAACGTCAACGGGCGAATCTGTGCGATGCGAACACGGCCGCACCCGCATTGGAATCAGCTATGGGGAATTGCCAACCGGGCGCGGGTACTTCTCGGCGAGCAACGGGACGAGAACCCTCACGAGCGTGCCGTGACCTTGTCCCGAGCGTACTTCCAGCGTGCCTCCGGCGCGCGCCGCCCGGTAGCGCATGGTGCGCAGTCCGATACCTACCCCGTCTGCGGCGCTGGACGGGTCGAGACCTGCGCCATCGTCACGAATCACCAGCTCTACGGCCGTCGCGCGCAGCGCGAGCTGGATCTCGATACTCCCGCAGTGCGCATGTTTGAGCGCGTTGGTGATCGCCTCCTGCGCGATTCGATACAACTCGAGTGCGGGTGCCCCGGCCATTACCGTGTTGACGGCATCTGAGGTGACGGCGGTGCACTGTATCCCCGTCGCCGCGGTGCGCGCGGCGAGTTTGCGCAGCGCCGCCGAGAGTCCGCCGTCGACGATCGGCGCCGCCCCATGCGCTAGAGTCCGGCACACCTGCATCGCTTCGTTCAGCGCCGACGTCGTCTGGTCGATCTTATCGGACAGACCGGACCCCGATACCTTGGCGTCCCTCGCGATCGCGGCGAGCAGCAGTGACGTACCGTACAAGATCTGGCCGAGATTGTCGTGCAACTCTGACGCCAAGCGGCGGCGCTCAGTATCGGCGGCCGTCATGACCTCTGCCTCCAATCGCTTGCGCTCGCTGATATCCTGCAGCGTGCAGCTGACTTCGATCTTACCGTCGTCTCTGCGCTTGGGAACGCCGAACAGGCGGATCCAGCGCCCCGTAAGCAAGCTGATCCGGAGCGGCAGATCGATGTCGACAGGGTTGCCGGCGTGTGCCGCTTCCTGTAGGGCCATGATCAACATCAGCGCTATTTCCGGTTCAAAGGCGTTCTCGAGGGCCTGGCGATCAGCGGAAGTTGCGGCCGGCAATCCGAGTACGGCAGGCGTGCCATCCGTCCACCACAGCGACCAATCCGGGAGCATCAGGCGGAATGCACCGATGCGGACGGTCGCTTCGATATCGCGGATCATTTCGCGGCTGCTCTTAAGAGCCGTCGCCCGGTCCAAGCTCTCCAGGCCGAAGGAGATGTCGGCCACCATGTCGTCGAGAAGCGAGATTTCGCGCTCTCCGAAGTGATCTCTGAGCGTGCTGTGAACGCTCAAGATCCCGGTGACCCGGCCTGACCTGAACAATGGAAAGGCGGCCGAGGATTTGATGCCGAATCGGTGAACCCGGTCCAGCCAGGGGCGCATGATCTCGCTGGCTTCAATATTATTGATGATCACGTGCGCACCGGATCGCAGCGCGAGACCAGCGGGACCGCGGCCTTCGGGGAGCCGCTCGTCCGCCGCAAGCCTGAGCCCATCGACGTACGCCCGGGCAGGGCCGGCGACCGCTCCCGTGCGCAGAAAGCCATCCTGATCCAACAGGCCAATCCAAACGAGAGCGAAGCCTGCGTCCTCTACTGCGATGCCGCAAATGCGCGCCAGCAACTCCGTCTCGTTGCCGGCACGGACGATCATCTGGTTGGTATGAGAGAGAGTCCGATGGATGCTATTGAGGCGCCGCAGCTCCGCATCGGCCTGTTTGACGTCCGTGATATCGTGGCTCACGGTGGCAAAACATATTGGTTCGCCGTTGATGTCGTCGATCCTGAAGGTCTCGGTGAGCGTCGAAATCGCCGCACCGTCGGTTAAACGCAGCAAGTCGAGTTCGCCTGACCACCGACCGGTGGAGTTGAGCGCTGGCATGACCTCACGCAGGAGCCTATCCACATGCCTGGGGTGAACGAAATCCGTGATCTTGCGACCCTGCAGCCCCTCGACCGGACCCAGGCCGATTAAGCGGCGTCCGGAATCGTTGATGAATTCCGCGCTGCCATCCAGGCCGGCAACGCCAATAAATTCCTTGGCGTGGCGTACCAGGGATGCGAGTTGGCGGTTGCTGCGGTCGATTTTTCCGCGGTCCGTCGTATCGCGCCACACGATCGCGAGATCGACCCGATTGTGATGGGTCACCGGCGGGTCGTAAGCCATACGGGCAGTAGCGAGTTGTCACGGCGCCTAAGCTCGGTGAGCCCGAGATCACCACCGCCGTGCAACGAGGCCGTGATCTGTGCGCGGACGCGGTCAGCAGTGACGGCGTCGGGTGCGAGTTCCGGAAGTGTCAATGACTCGAACAAGTCGCGTGGATACCGCAGCATCTCGCAGGCGGCATTATTGAACTCGACGAATTGCAGAGTTGCTGTATCTACGAGCGCAATACCGTCCGTCGACTGGCTGACGACGGCGCTGAGGATTTGCTCTCGCTGCCGCAACCGCTCTTCGGAATTCCGGCGATCAGTGATGTCTAGTACGGCCCCAATGGTTCGGATCGGACGGCGCCCGTAGCCTTCGGATGAGAAGAACGTGCGGGAGCGTGTGATGAGCCAGCGGATCTGGCCGTCGCGGCGAATGATGCGGTGTTCGACGTCGAAAAGACCGTCGCCGGACGGATCATGGGCACGTTGTATGGCGACGGCAATTGCTGCGCGATCGTCCGGAAACACGCATTCCAAGAACTTCTCCAACGTCACCGGTTCATCGGCCGAGAACCCGAAGTTCTGGCGTTGTTCCACCGACCAATAGATCCGGTCGTTCTCCTGGTCATGTTCGTAGATGCCGATGCGAGAGATGCGGATGACCTGTTGCAACGACTCGTCGACGCGTCTGCGCGCGGTGAAGTCCGTGGCCGTGCCGACCGTGCGCACGGCGCGCCGGCACGCGCCCTCTCCCTCGAACAGCGTCAACGAGCGGACCGCAAGCCAGCGAACTGCGCCGTCCGGGAGGACGATGCGGTGCTGCACGTCGAACAAGCCCTCACCTTGCGGATCATGAGCACGCTCGATGGCCTGCGCGACCGCATCGCGATCTTCGGGGTGCGCCCCCCGCAGGATCTCCCCGATGCTCGCGGCTCCGTCAGCCGTCAAGCCGTACAGGCTGCAAAACTCAGGCGAACGGTAGATCTCGCCCGTGCGATGATCATGGTCGAATACACCGATGTCGGAGACGCGAAGCGCGAGGCGCAATCGCGATTCGCCCTCACGCAGCAGCGTGACCTCTCGCCGTATTCGAATCAGCGCCGTCGCGAGCGCGATAGCCACCGCGACAATAAACGCGTTAGTCCCCCAGAGCACCAGGGTGAGGCCGGCGTGCAGTGCGTCCATCGAATATCTGTCCTCGTGCCGTACCGGGCCGCGAGCAGTTGGACCGCCTTGCGTGTACCACTTTGTCCATGGATCCGGCACTTCGTTCCACAATGGCCGATACCGTAGCACGCTTTCCTGTCCCTGCTAAGCTGATTGCCGGAGCCGCAATGCCGTGATCCGCAAGCGGTGCAACGCACGCGCGAGGCGGTTTTCTCTTCCGATGCATGCGACTTTTATGCGTGGTGCCGCACTCCACGCGATTCGGGGCGGCGCACGATCTGGTGGCAGTTGGGTTTGACGTGGCGGGCATCGCGAATGCCCGGCGCACTCAACGCCGCCCTTGCTCGCGAGGACAGTTGGACACCCCAAAGACACGGCGGAAAAGCGGGCGTTCCCGTGAGGCCTTTAAATCCGCTGGAGCGTCAAAACGAGAGATAATCCAATCGCGGTACGCGCGAGAACGCGCGCTCGCGACCGACCAACGTTGCCCCATAAGCAATCGCCGTTCCAGCGATCCAAGCATCGTTTTCGCCAAGACGTCGGGAAAGAGAGGTCTGCAAGAGCGCCGTCCGCCAAGCGATCATTCGAGACAGTTGTACGATGCGAAATGGACTTACGAATTCATTGAGCGCCACCGGATCGAGGAACCCCTCGGCAAACTCCCCGAGCGTCACGATGCTGATCGCTGCCGGCATTGTGCGGCGGGCCGCAAGCAACGCGGAGGCTGGGCCTGGACGTTCACTTGCCAGTTCATCCTCGAATTCGATGAGAAAGCTGGTATCCAGCAGCAGCATGCTTTAGCGCCGTTTGCGCCGTGGCCCCGCACCCTTGCCTTTGAACTCCTGCATCACATCGAGCAGTTCACCCGCCGTGAGCGCAGGCCGCTCGGCAAATAGGCGCCGAATCACTCGAGAGAAAGACTCAGTGCGGTCCTTCTTCTCTTGGGCAAGGAGATCATAGGCATCGGTTTCGATGGAAATAGTCTTGGTTGCCATACACAGACCATACACGAACTGTGTACCACGGTCAAAATTCCAGACGTTTCCATGGAGGTGCTCATTGACCTCGACCGGGCCTTCAAGGCTTGATCCCTTGTCGTGCGCGGTCCGCTTGCGACCGCTCGGCCGCTTAGGGCTCCCGGCCGTACACCACCTTGCCGCCCAGCATGGTGAAGACCACGGTCGCCTTTTTGAGCTCCTCCGCCGGGATGGTGAGGACGTCGCGATCGATCAGCGCGAGGTCGGCGCGCTTACCGGGCGCAATCGTGCCGATCTCGTGCAGTTGATTGAGAACGTGCGCCGAGCCGCGCGTGTAGGCATACAACATGGCCTCCCGGGGCATGCGTTGCGACGGGTCCAAAACGCCCTGCGGACCCGAGCGCGTTTCAGCCTGATAAATCGCGAGAAATGGGTTCGCGCTGCTCACCGACCAGTCGCTCGCTCCGGCGATCTCGGCACCGGTGTCGAGCAGGGATCGTGCGGGGTACATCCAGCGATAGATCTCGGGATCGATGAAGGGCTTCACGATCTCGTTCGTACTGGGGTCGGCCACCGCCCAGAGCAGTTGCAGCGCGGCAATTACATGGAGCCTTGCAAATCGCGGGATGTCCTCGGGATCGACGAACTGCGCGTGGGTCAGCGTGAACGGCAGGGTGCTTTGCGGATTAGCCTTGCGCGCCGCCTCGAACGCATCGAGCGAGGCCTTCACCGCGAGGTCGCCAATCGCATGAACATGGACCATCAGTCCGCGTTTGTCCGCTTCGGTGACGAGTGCATTCATCTTGGCCGGGGTAAACAGCAGGGGCGTTGAACGCCCGGTGTTGACGTAGGGCTTGGTTAGAGCGGCGGTTTGCGACGGAGTCTCTACGACACCGTCCGCGAAGACCTTGAGACCCGGAATGGTCAAGTTCGGAACGTTCTTGTAGCGTGCGCGCAAAGCCTCGACTACGTCGATCTGCGGGCTGCCAAGATCGGGTTTGACGACCGGGTACGCCGCCACGTGGGCCGTCAATTCCCCCCGTCGCGCGAGCTCCTGGTAGATCGGCAGATACCCGGGATCATCGACGCTCGCCGGAATCGTGCCGCCGACCACGCCGCTCGCTGCGGCATCGAGCCAGCCGGTGATGCCGAGCGAGTTCATGTAATGAACCGCGGCGCGGCCGGCTGCAAGCAGGGTGTCCGCCGAGGGCGGCGGAAGGCTTCGATCGATCTTGTTCTTGGCGGCGTCGACCACGAAGCCGTTTGGATTGAACTCGGCGTCAAAGCCATAGTCGTGCTGCCCGTCAGGCGAGAGGCTACGCAGGAATTCCGGCGTAATCCCCGCGCGGCTCCGCACAACACGATTGGCCCACGCGGTGTGCCCATCCGATCCCACGAGGAAGATCGGTTGCTGTGCAAACGCGCCATTGCTCAGCGCGGCGTCGATTTCGGCGGCGTGCGACCAATAGCCGATATCGATGCCGGTGATCGTGAGGACATCACCGACGCGGCTCGTGTTCTTTTTCATCTCGTCGGTGACAAATTGCACAAGTGACGGAACCGAATCGCTGGTGTCGGGATAGTTCGCCAGGATAAGCGTCATGCCGCCATAGATCGGGTGCGCGTGCGCGTCGATCATTCCTGGCATCAGAAACTTGCCCTGCATATCGATTTTTCGCGCGGATGCCCCTGCGATCCGCTCGACCGAGCCGCGAGCGCCGACCGCGATGATGCGCTCGCCGCGGATCGCTACCGCCTCGGCGTAGGGGTGTGCGAATTCGGCCGTGAATACGTGCCCACCGTAAAAAACAATAGCCGCCGGCGTCTGCTCGGAACCAGCAGAGGCGGGCACCGCCAAGGTCATTGCGGAGACGAGCGCGAGAAACGCGCGGCTCGCACGCGAAACACTGAGACCGTACATTGACTTCCCCCGGGACCTCTCCCTGGCCCAAATAGTCGTTGACCCGACCCAAAAGGCTACATGGTACTGTGAAATGAGCCCCGGGCGGCACGCCTTTCGCTCTCGGCCCTTGACGCCGGCTGGTGCATCGGCGACCGGTCGATCGTATTCGCGCGGGCAGTGGCAAATCACCGCTATCGGCGGGTACCTCAGCAGCCTCTCACGAATGGCTGCTTTGCCGCAGCACGATATCGGGCACGCATGCCTTATGATGATGCGATGACACAGCGAAGCCAACTCTGGGGTGGAATTGCCGCAGCAGTCTTGGCAGTCGTGGTGATTGCGTTCCTTGGTGGTTGCCTTTTCGTTAGGCTTGGCCCGGCAGAAGGAATGGCACCTAAGTGACGGCTAACTCGGCACCGCCACTCTCAGGTCATGGCCGCACTCGGCCAAATCGCGGAAGCGGGTAGCTAAATGCTGTGCTTTTGATCCTGCGGCGAGGGCCAGGGGTGCTCGGACTTGCCGCTGAAGATCGCCTCCAT
>JBKQSA010000094.1:0-13098 GCA_052143815.1 Steroidobacteraceae bacterium
GCCAACCCTTCGGGAGCGGGCAGATTTCCCCTCACTCGTCGTTGTCGCCTCCTCATTGGGTCTTGACCCAACTACGTCGGCTCCGCCTCGATTGAGGGGAAATCTGCCGCGCTCGCGGCCACGCAGAATATTCAGGCAGGCTCCTAGCTACGCGTCGATCTTGCGCACACTCTTCATGAGGACCGCCTCGACCGGCACGTCGTCGAAGCCGCGCTTGCGGCCGGTCTCCACCGCTGCGATCTTGTCGATCACGTCCATACCTTCGGTAACGCGCGCAAATACGGCGTATCCGAAGTTTCCGCGGCTGTGATCCAGAAAGTCGTTGTCCTTCAAGTTCACGAAGAATTGCGACGTCGCGCTATTGATGTCGTTGGTTCGCGCCATCGACAGCGTGCCGCGTGAGTTCTTCAGACCATTGTCGGCCTCGTTTTTGATCGGGGCTTGAGTTTTCTTTTGACTCATATCTTCCGTGAAGCCGCCGCCTTGAATGACGAAACCGGGAACGATGCGATGAAAGATGGTGCCGTCGAAAAAACGATCGTCGACGTATTTCTTGAAGTTGGCGACCGATATCGGCGCCTCCTTCTCGAAGAACTCAATTTTGAAGTCGCCCAGCGTGGTTTCGAAGAGAATCATGAGTGTTCCTAATGTGATGAGTAGACCTAAGACTAGTGCACCTAAAGCAAGTGAACCCAATGTGGCGAGTGAACAGTACCCATAGTCACCCGTGGTTTGCCGGAATAATCGTGATGCGAACGGATGCAGCCGAAGCCGTGGGCGCCGAGCAAGCCGGCAACCTGGCCGGCTTGAGCGCTGCCGTGCTCGAGCAGCAGCCAGCCGCGCGGGTTCAAGTGCACGGCGGCGCGATCGATGATCGCAGCCAATGCCTCTAAGCCCGTGGGACCCGAGGCGAGGGCAAGCAGGGGTTCCGCTGCGAGTTTCGTCAGCGCGGGATCGCCGGATGCAACGTAGGGCGGGTTGGCGACGATGATGTCGAAGCGCTCGCCGGGCACCGCATCGAACCATGAACCGACACGCCATTGAACGTGCGGCAGGTCGAGCTTTCGCGAGTTCTGCATGGCGACCGCCAGCGCGGGCGCGGAGATATCGGCGCCCGTGATGCGTACGCTGGGCCGCTCAGCGGCGATCGCCAACGCAATGGCGCCGCTGCCGGTGCCGAGGTCGAGCACGGAGTGCGTCTGGCCCAAAGGGCACAGCGCCAACGCCAGCTCCACCACGAGCTCGGTCTCGGGGCGTGGGACCAGCACGTCCGGCGTGACCGTCAATTCCAAAGACCAAAACTCACGCGATCCGGTCAAATAGGAAATAGGCGCGCCACGCACGCGCCGCGCGATCAGCTTTTCGTAAGCCTGCCGACCGTCATCGGGGACGAGATCGTCGCTGCGCATGATCAGCGCGGTGCGCGACACGTCGAGGACCTTGCACAGCAAGATCTCGGCATCGAGCCGCGGCGAGTCGCTGTGGCTCAGGAGAGCTCGTACACCCATCTGCAACGAGGCGGCGACTGTGTCCACGACCGTCATTCAACCTGCTGCGCGAGTTCTTCGGCCTGATGCTCTTGGTTCAGTGCGCCGATGAGTTCGTCCAGGTTGCCGTTCATTACATCGTCCAACTTGTACAGCGTGAGATTGATGCGGTGATCGGTGACCCGGCCTTGCGGAAAATTATACGTACGGATTCGTTCCGAGCGATCGCCGGAACCGACCTGGAGCTTGCGCGACTGAGCCTGCTGGCTCTGTTGTTTCTCACGTTCGCTCGCCAACAGCCGAGCCTTCAACAGCGACATGGCGCGCGAGCGATTCTTGTGCTGCGAGCGTTCATCCTGGCACTCCACGACGATGCCCGTCGGCAGGTGAGTGATGCGAATGGCGGAATCGGTTTTATTGACGTGTTGGCCGCCGGCGCCGGACGAACGATAGGTGTCCACCCGCAAGTCCGCGGGATTCAAGTCGATTTCTTCGACTTCCTCGAGTTCGGGGAGTATCGCGACGGTACACGCGGACGTATGAATACGCCCCTGAGCCTCGGTCGCCGGGACTCGCTGCACGCGATGCGTGCCCGACTCGAATTTGAGCAGTGAAAATGCTCCGCGTCCGATGATGCGGCTGATGATTTCCTTGTAGCCGCCATGTTCGCCGGGACTTTCGCTTAAGGTCTCTACATCCCAGCCCTTTGACTCGGCAAAGCGAGCGTACATGCGGAACAAGTCGCCGGCGAAAATGGCCGCCTCATCACCGCCGGTGCCGGCGCGAACCTCGAGGAAGATATTGCTGTCGTCATGCGGGTCCTTGGGGACCAAAAGCCGCTGCAGCTCGACTTCCTCGGCCGCCACCCGCGCCGTGAGTTCAGCCTGTTCCTCATCCATGGCCAGTTCGACGGCGGTTGCAATGTCGCCTTCGAGGGCGATGAAGCCGCGGTAGCGTGCGATCAGCGGCCCCAATTTTGCGTATTCCATGGACAATTCACGGAATTGGGTCTGGCGGGAGATGACGCCGGGGTCTGCGAGAAGTCGGCTGATTTCTTCGAATCGCTCGTCGAGTTTCTCGAGTTTGCGCCTGATGGAGTCTTTCATGGCGCAGAATTATAGCTACCCAAGGAGCCTGTCTGAGTAATCTTCGTGGCCGCGAGCGCGGCAGATTTCCCCTCAATCGAGGCGGAGCCGCGCCACGCGCCTTGCATCCGCTCCCTCCCCCTGCCAACGCGGCTCACGCAGATTACTCAGACAGGCTCCTAGGAGTTATTGCCGGTCGCGTTCGTCCTGGCTTGCGCGCGCGACGGCCTCGGCAACCGCCGATTCAGCTGGTTCGGATGCCTGCCTGAGGGCCTGGGTCGGGGCATGGAGCAGCCGGTTCATCAGGGTATTCGCGAGAAATTCGAGCGCGTCGTCGGCCGATTTTCCGGAGGAAAGCATGCGGCGCGCTTGTTCCAGCGTTTGTTGTCGAATCGTATCCGCCTGATGGCGCAGAGCGCGTATGGCGGGTCCCGCTTCCTTGGCGCGCAATTCCGATAGAAAACGGGCCACTTCCTCGACGATCAACACCCGCGCACCGCCGGCCGCAACCTCGCGTTGCTGGCGATTTTCGTCGATCAACTGTTGTAGGTCGTCAATGGAGAATAAGTAGATATCCTCGAGATCCGCGACCCGCGGATCGATGTCCCGGGGGACTGCCAAGTCGACCATGAAAATGGGGCGCCGCCGGCGTGCGCGCACCGCCGCTGCCGCCGCCGCCTTCGTGATCAGGGGAATGGGGCTCGCGGTACAACTGATGACGATGTCGGCTTCGGTCAGTTCCTTGTCGAGCTGGCTGAGATCGACGGCATAACCCTTGATCTCCGCTGCCAGTTCCTGCGCCCGGCTCAATGTGCGATTGGCGATAACCATGCGCTTGACCCCGGCGGCGGTGAAGTGCCGGGCGGTGAGCGCGTTCATCTCGCCGGCGCCGATCATGAGCGCGTTTTTTGCGCTCAGGTCCGCGTACACGCGGCGCGCCAGACTGACCGTCGCGGATGCGAGAGATACCGCATTCGCGCCGATTCGAGTCTCGGATCGCACGCGTTTAGCAGTCGAGAATGCGGCTTGAAAGAGCTTATTGAGGTGCGGCCCCGTACTGCCGGTCTGATGGGCGATGCGATAGGCTTCCTTCAATTGACCCAAAATTTGCGCTTCGCCGAGCACCATGGAGTCGAGCCCGGAAGCGACGCTGAAGGCGTGTTCGACGGCGCGCTGTTCCCGATGCACATACACGCTCGCTGCCAGGTCCAAACTTGGGGCATGGTGCCGCTCGAGCCAATCGGCCAGGTCGGAGCCGCTGGCCGATCCCGACCAATAGACCTCCGTACGATTGCAGGTCGAGAGGATCACGACCTCGGCAACCCCTTGCTCCTGCCGCAGGGCGCGCAGGGCCGCCACCAACCTATCCTCGTTGAACGCGACCTTCTCGCGCAGCGCGACCGGTGCAGTCTTATGATTGATACCGAGGATATTGAATGCCATTGCTGCGTATTTTGTCCGTAACTATCGGATTTTGGTGAAGATTAACCGCCATATCAAGCCGGAATGCGCGGCATCCATGTACTCATTTAGCTATAGTGCGGCAGTGGTCTCGATTCCAATCTTTGCAAGGTCGTTCGCAGTGCTCGGCATTATTGCCTGTTCGGCCTGTGTCAGCGTTGCTCCGAAGCCCGATACGTCCGAAGTTCCCAAGTTATTTTATACCCTCACGGCTGAGATAGCCCTCTCGCGGCACGAGGCACGCGTAGCAGCCCTCCAATACGCGGCGGCTGCCGAAACGAACAGCGATGTAAGGTTCCTGCGGCGCGCTACGGAAGTCACGGCGGAGTGCCTGCAGCCGTCGCTTACCGTGGGCGTGGCGGCCCGATGGATTCACGTCGATCCGTCAGCCGTGGATGCACATCGGGCGGCCGCGCGGGCGGCGCTTGAATTACACAAGATCGAGCAATCTGCGGCGCAATATCGCGTCGTCCTGAACACCTCACCGCGCGGCACCGATGCCGAATTCGCGGTCGTGGAAACCGAGCTAGCAACGGCGGACAACATCTACGGTGCGCGCCAAGTCGCGGACCGCCTCGCCGAATACTACCCGGCGTCCGTGCCGGCATTGCGGATGCAGGCATTCGCCGCGTTGCGCGCGGACGACCCGGCGGCAGCCGTGCGCACATTCCAGGCAGCGCTGGCCTCACCGAGCGGAGCACTAGCGCCCTCCGGCGGAGCACCCGCCACGCGAGGCGGGGCGCCGCCGACGGTCGAGGAGGCTCGCAGCGAGTTGACTCAGGGGCTCTGGCGAGCCCGCATCCTGGCGGGCGACGCGGACGAGCCTCTCGCCCTGGCGAAAGCGCTCATGGATCGAGACGACACGGCGGAAAATCGGCTGAACTACGCACTGCTGTTATTGGCCGCCCAGCAAAATTCTGCGGCGCGGGCGCAGCTTACGGAGCTGACCCACGACCCTGAGTCCAAGCCGGTCGCGTTGCGGCTACTCGGTCTCATCGAATTCCAAGAGGGCAAGATGGCCGACGCCGGCGCTCGATTCGCGGAACTGGCGACGACCGGTAAGTTCTTGGACGATGCGCTTTACTACTTGGGGCTGATTGCCGAGCGGCATGAGGACCTAGAGCGCGCGCTACGCTTGTACGCGCAAGTGCAAAGCGGCGACAACGCCGTTGCCGCATTGCTGCGCGCGGCGACCATTTTGCGTGCCCACGGCGCGGCGCCGGCCGCCGAAGAGTTGCTCGACCAACTCGTCAATGAGGAACCGCAGCGCGCGCCGGAGATTCTGGTGGCGCGCGCGCGCATCTATTCGGACGCCAGCGACATGCCGCAGGCGATCGCCGTTCTGGAGCAAGCCGAGCTGGAGTACCCCGATAGCATGGAATTGCGGTATGCCCTGGCGTCGACGTCCGAGAGCCAAGGCAAGATCGCCGCCGCGTTGCACGTCTTGAAAGAGGTCGCCGCGCTGCGGCCGGCCGATCCGGCGGCGCTCAATGCTTACGGGTACACGTTGGCGGACAACAATCGACAGCTCAGGGAGGCGCGCAAGCTGATCGAACAGGCCTACGCGGCGGCTCCCAAGAATGCCGCCATCTTGGATAGCTTGGGCTGGGTGTTGTTCAGGCAGGGTCATGGAGAAGAGGCATTGCCCTATTTGAACGCCGCCTACGCGGATGAGCGCGATGGCGACATTGCGGCGCATCTGGGCGAAGTATTGTGGCGGCTCGGCAGACGGACGGATGCGGAACGCATATGGTCCGAAGCGAGCCGGACGGATTCGGACAATCACCTGCTCAAGGCCACGCAGCTGCGTTTGCATGCCTCCAATTGAGCGATGCGTAGACTATTCATGCTATTGACCTGCTGCGCTGCCTTGAGCGCTTGCATGACGACGCGCCCGGCACTGGCGCCGGCGCCTTGGGACCAGCGGCTGGCACTACTCCAGCATGCGAACGCATGGCAGCTCGATGGCCGCGCCGCGGTGGCGGTGGGCACTCAAGGATGGCAAGCGAGCCTGAATTGGCGCCAAAGCGGTGCCGCCGCGGAAGTGCACCTCGCGGGGCCCTTGGGCGTGGGCGCGCTGGTGTTGCGGGAGACTCCCGCAGGCCTGTCGTTGAACGGTGCGCCGCCGAGCGATACGGTTATCGCGCAGCTCCAGGACCGCTTGGGATTCGAATTGCCGTTGGATGACCTGCGATACTGGCTGCTGGGTGTCCCTGATCCGGGCGCTGCCTATGATATGACGCGTAATGACCAGGACCGTGCGCAGCAGCTGACCCAGGCCGGTTGGACCTTGAAATACGATCGCTATATGCCCGTGAACGGGGACTTGCTCCCAGCACGCTTGGTGTTGAGCCGCGAGGGAGTGAGGGTCCGCATCGCGGTGGATCATTGGGAGGGGCTGCGGTGAGCGTGAACGTCAAAGGCATATCCGGTGAACGATCCTGGCCAGCACCGGCGAAGCTCAATTTGTTCCTGCATATCGTGGGCCGGCGTCCGGACGGCTATCACGAGCTGCAGACCTGTTTCCAGTTCATCGATTTGTGCGATGACATCCATATCGGCGTGCGTTGCGACGGCGCGATCACGCGCCTGCGGGGCGCCACCGGCGTGTCCTCGGAGGAGGACCTTTGCGTGCGTGCGGCGCGCACTTTGCAAGCCGCATCCGGATGCGCGTTGGGAGCGACTATCGATGTGGTCAAACGCATTCCCATGGGCGCCGGCCTGGGTGGGGGTAGTTCCGATGCGGCGACCTGTCTGGTGGCATTGAACCGAATGTGGGGACTCAACCTGCCCACGGCGAGGCTGGCGGAGCTGGGGCTGAAATTGGGCGCCGATGTGCCGGTATTCGTGCATGGTCGAGCGGCTTGGGCCGAGGGCGTGGGCGAACGGCTCACGCCGCTATTCCCGCCGCAGGCGCCGCCTGAGGTTAACTATCTGATTCTGAAGCCGAAAGTTTTTGTGAGCACTGCGGAGGTATTCCAGGACCCTGAATTGACAAGGAATTCCGCGCCCATCACAATTCACGGTTTCCTGGCGTCCGGTGGTAGGAACGATTGCCTTGATGTGGTGCGGCGGCGATACCCGGAAGTAGCGCGCGCGCTGGATTGGCTGTCGCTCTTTGGACATGCGCGATTGACGGGCACAGGAGCGTGCGTTTTCTTGGAGCTTACGTCCATGGACCGTTACGCTGAGATTGTGCGTGAGCTGCCGCCGGCGTTCGATGCATTTTTGGTTCGCGGATTGAACGACTCGCCCTTGTTGGAAAGGTTATCGGCCGGCTGAGCGTGGCCGGCGAGAGGTTGCTGACGTTGATTTCCGAGTTGGGGTGTCGCCAAGCGGTAAGGCAGCGGGTTTTGATCCCGCCATACGGAGGTTCGAATCCTTCCACCCCAGCCAATTGCGCTTGAGGTTTTGGTTGGTTCTGCTATGTCGCGAAGTAATGAGTTCGATTCGTCATCCATCTCGGTGTTCGCGGGTAACGCGAACCCGTCGTTGGCACAAGAGATCACCCGTCACTTGCACGTGCCGTTGGGGCGCGCGCACGTCGGCCGGTTCAGCGACGGCGAGGTCAACGCCGAATTGATGGAGAACGTTCGCGGCCGCGATGTGTTCATCGTGCAACCCACGTGTCCGCCGGCGAACGACCATTTGATGGAACTGTTGATGATGACGGACGCCTGCCGGCGGGCATCGGCGAAGCGCATCACGGCGGTGGTGCCGTACTTTGGTTATGCGCGGCAGGATCGGCGGCCGCGCGCGACGCGCGTTGCCATCGCCGCTAAGTTGGTGGCCAACATGATTGCGCGCGCGGGCGTGGATCGGTTGCTGACCGTCGATCTGCATGCGGAGCAGATCCAGGGATTTTTCGACATACCGGTGGACAACGTTTACGCGTCCCCGGTGCTACTGGGCGATGCCTGGAAATACAAGGACGAGGACATGATCGTGGTGTCGCCGGATGTCGGCGGTGTAGTGAGGGCTCGAGCGCTGGCGAAGCGCTTGGACGATGCCGAGCTTGCCATCATCGACAAGCGCCGGCCGCGGCCGAACGAGTCGAAGGTGATGAACATCATCGGCGAAGTCGAAGGCAAGAGCTGCATGCTGGTCGATGATATGGTCGATACTGCGGGGACGCTGTGCCAGGCGGCGCGGGCGCTCAAAGACGAGGGGGCGATCCGGGTGGTGGCCTACATCACGCATGCCGTGCTGTCGGGCTCCGCGATCGAACGCATCTCGAAGTCGGTGCTGGACGAACTGGTGGTGACCGACACGATTCCTTTATCGGCTGCCGGCAAGGCGTGTAGCCGGATACGGCAACTGAGTGTTGCAGGGCTGCTGGCGGAGACGATACGGCGCATCAGCGACGAAGAGTCGGTCAGTTCTCTGTACGTGGACTGACATCGGTGCGAACCCGGCAGTTGCCGGGATGGTGAATTTGGGTCGGTGCCCCCGCAAACTGGTCGCGGTGCGGGGACATCGTGGTTGTGATGTAACTGGAGATGATTATGAAAACCTCTTTTGAACTCGTTGCCGAGTTCCGCGAGACGCAAGGCAAAGGTGCGAGCCGCCGCCTGCGTCACGAAGGAAAAGTGCCGGCAATTCTCTATGGCGGGCATTCGGAAGCCCGCGCGTTGACCTTGAGCCATCAGAAGCTCTTGATCATGCTGGAGAACGAACGCTTCTATTCCACGATTCTGAATTTGAAGGTCGGCGATCAGACGCAGGCCGCGATCTTGAAGGACGTGCAGCGGCACCCCTACAAGAACGCGATCGTGCACATCGATTTTCAGCGCGTCGAAGACAATCAGAAAATCCGCATCAGCATTCCGTTGCACTTCGTCGGTGCGGCCGTTTCGCCGGGCGTCAAGTCCCAGGGCGGCCTCGTGTCGCATATGCGCAATGAAGTGGAAGTGAGCTGTCTGCCGAAGGATCTTCCGGAATTCATCGAGGTGGATATGTCCGGATTGTCTCTCAACGAGAGCATCCATCTATCGCAGCTGAAGATTCCGGACGGCGTGGAATTGCTCGCTCTGGCGAAGGAAGACGCGGCGGTCGTCGCCATTCACAGTCCGCGTGCAGAAGAGCCCGAGCCGACCGCGGCAGCGGCCGGAGCAGCGCCGGCGGAAGGTGCGGTGGCAGCGCCTGCCGCGGCAGCCGGTGCGGATGCGGCGAAGAAGGCCGAGCCTGCGAAGACGGACGCGAAGAAGGAACCTGCGAAGAAGGACGCCAAGAAGTAGGTTGCATCGAGGCGTCGATTGGAGGGCCGTCGAAATGGCGGCCCTTACTTTTTTTAGGCTCTCAAGAGTTGGGTGAGTCCACGATGGCTGGATTACCGTTGCGCGTTATCGCCGGTCTCGGCAATCCGGGACCCGAACACCAGGTTACGCGGCATAACGCCGGGTTCTGGTTCGTGGACGTGCTCGCGCGACGCCACGGCGGCGAGTTTCGTGACTACCGCAAGTATTCCGGCGAAACCGCGCGCGTGACCATCAGCGGTCAGGAACTCATTTTGTTGAAGCCGACGACTTATATGAATCGCAGCGGACTGTCGATTCGGCAGATCAGCGATTTTTTCAAGATTGTACCGGACGATATTCTAGTGGCGCATGACGAATTGGATTTGCCGGTGGGCAGCGTGCGTCTCAAGCAAGGTGGTGGTCATGGGGGACACAATGGTTTGCGCGACACCATCGCGCACATCGGTGAGAATTTCTGGCGACTGCGGTTGGGGATAGGTCACCCGGGCAATAAAGCCGATGTGATCGATTATGTGTTGACGCGCGCGCCGCGCGTCGAGGAAGACTTGATCTTGGAAGCCATCAACACGGCGGCGGACTCGATTCCGCTGTTACTCGAGCAGGGCGCGGAACGCGCGATGACCAAATTGCATAGCCGCGCGGGAAAGACATAATGCCAATTCGCTGTGGAATCGTCGGTTTACCCAACGTCGGAAAGTCCACTTTGTTCAATGCGCTCACGCGCGCGCAGATCGCGGCAGAGAATTATCCGTTTTGCACCATTGATCCGAATGTCGGCGTGGTGCCCGTGCCGGATCCTCGCTTGGAAAAACTCGCGGAAATCGTGCACCCCGAGCGCATTCTCCCCACGACCGTGGAGTTCGTTGATATCGCGGGCCTGGTGGCCGGCGCTTCGAAAGGTGAAGGGCTGGGCAATAAATTTTTGGCGCACATTCGTGAAGTCGATGCGATCGCGCATGTGGTGCGGTGTTTCGAGAACGACGACATCATCCACGTGGCCGGACGGATCGATCCGGCCGGCGACATCGAAGTCATCAATACCGAGCTTGCGCTGGCGGATTTGGACAGCATCGATCGGGCGTACCAGAAGGCGGTGAAGGCCGCGAAGACCTCGGACAAAGATGCGATCAAGTCGCGCGACCTGCTGGAGCGGGTGCGCGCTCAATTGAACCTTGCGAAGCCCGTCCGCGCCATGGGCTTGGACGCCAATGAAAAGGCGCTGCTGCGCGACTTTCATTTATTGACCGACAAACCCGTCATGTATGTTGCCAATGTGGATGAGACCGGCTTCACCGATAATCCGCGCCTCGATCGCGTGCGGGAATTGGCGAAGGCGGAGAGCGCGGTAGTGGTGCCGGTGTGCGCGGCGATCGAGGCGGAGATCTCGCAGCTCGAGGAGGCGGATCGCGCCGATTTCTTGAAGGAACTGAAGCTGGATGAGCCGGGACTCAACCGCGTGATTCGCGGGGCGTATGCCTTGTTGGGATTGCAGACCTACTTCACGGCGGGAGTCAAAGAGGTTCGGGCGTGGACCATTCGCGCGGGATCCACGGCGCCGCAGGCGGCCGGGGTGATACATACGGATTTCGAGCATGGATTCATTCGCGCTGAAGTCATCGCCTACGAAGATTTCATTGCGAATAAAGGCGAGGCGGGGGCGAAAGAAGCCGGAAAGCTGCGCCTCGAAGGAAAGGACTACATCGTCCGCGAGGGCGATGTGATGCACTTCAGATTCAATGTATAGGTGAGCGCGGCCGTCAGGTGCTGCGGCGCCAAGGGTGCTCCGGCGGAGCGCCGGATTTGGCATAACCCCTTGATTTATCAGCGATAGGTCGGAAAGGCGGCTTGACAGGGGGGCGCCGGCTCCGGACAATCCGCGGCTCTTCGTGGTGAGGTAGCTCAGCTGGTTAGAGCGTGGCACTCATAATGCCGAGGTCGAGGGTTCGAGTCCCTCTCTCACCACCAATCAATTCAGTGGGATAGAAGGACGCTCTGCGATCCCTGATTCGGCTGTAAGCGCAGGGTAAGCGCAGGAAGCGGCTTTTCGTTGAGCTTAGCGACGGCCTCGCGTCGCTGGTCCGGCGCCAGGTGGGCGTATCGCAAGGACATGGCGACTGAGCTGTGACCGAGCAGGTCTCTCACGGTGTTGAGCGGTACACCCTTCTGAACCAGGCGCGAGGCGAAGTGATGGCGAAGGTCGTGCCATCGGAACTTCGTGATCTGGGCGCGTTTAAGGAGCGGCGCCCATGCCTTCTTGCAGCTGGTTCTGATTTCAAAGACGCGTTTTCCACTCTCCGCCTGATCGCGCCAACATTGCAGTACACGAGTGGCCTCCTCATTGAGGAAAACGTGACGAGTCTGGCGACTCTTGGCAGTTCCACCTTCGACGGTGAGGATCTGCTGCTTGAGGTCAACGCATTCCCAACGCAACGCCAGCAGCTCGCCGCGCCGAAGCCCGGTGTTCATCGAGATCAGTATCGCCGGCGTTAGGTGGTCGCCGAAGTGGGGCAGGGGCGGAAGCAATTCCTCCTGACGATCTTGGCGCCGCGCGTTCCCTGACACGCGAATCAAGCGCATTTCGGTATCGCGCGCATTCATTGCCGCTCGCAGCCGTGCTTCTTCCGGCTCGTCGAGATAGCGTATTTTAGGCCTTCGATCGATGCGCGGCTTGTCTACCCAGCGAACGGGGTTGTCTTTCAGTTTGCCGACTCTGACCGCACGGCGAAGCACGCTGGAAAGCGTGAAGATGTCCCGCATTACGGTGGTGGCGACGCGACCGGCGTTCACGCGCCGAATTTTCCAGGACTCGATGCGCTCGACGGTAATGGTCGAGAGTGGCTCGGCAAGCCAGGTCCCAAAGAGTCGATTAAGCTTCTCGAGTGTGTTCGCAGCCGTACGGGGCCGATTGGCTTTCACCCACGGCGTATAGGTGTCTTCTATGAATTGTCCGAGCGTCAGGCCATCGCCGGCGAGGCCGTGCATTGGGTGGCGGCCGTGCGCCACATTGCCCAATACCTGCTGACATCTCTCCCGCGCTTCGTCCGGCAACAGCGTGCCAACCTTCCCGAGCGCGATCCGGCGACTGCGCCCGAAACGCGCGTAGTACGATCGTACGCCCGTCGGCTGCACGCGCAGCGTGAACCCGGCAAGGCGACTGTCATAAATCTCAAAGGGCTTGATCGCAGGCTGGGCCAGCTTGCTCGACAGGAGCCTCGCTCCAATGAAAGTTTTGCACGGTAATCCTCCGAGTCGATGCTATAGAAGGGACAATGCGTCCCTTGCGCTTATAAGCGCACGCGACAGCCAACGCACGTGGCGATGCAATGTCTAGCTGCGGCATATGTGCGATGCACAATTCTGCGGGAGGCGGTTCTGGCGGCTGTTCATCCCTAGACGGGCCAGTCTGTGTGCGGCTGAAGTGTTCTCACGATCGGGCCAACCGGCCCGCTCTTGCCGACTTGCGGCCCGTCAAGTTTTCTTCCGGTGTCGACCCAAAGCAGACGTATGAATCCCCTTCTAGCGAAGGGCAAAGGGAAGATCGCGGCGGAGTAGAGCTGCCAATTCGTGATCCGGAAACCTCTCCACAGCGGCCTTCCACACTCGGCTCGCTTCTTGCCGTTCCCCCGCGTTCCAATGCACACCGCCCATGTTGAACCATGCCAGAGCGTAGTTGGGGTTCAACGCAATCGCCTTCTGATAGGCATCGGTCGATTCCCGCGCGCGGCCCAATTTCTCGTAGGCAACCGCGACCTGGTACCAACTCCTATCGTCCGGCTGAATCACCGTAGCTTGGGACAGCAAAATCGG
>JBKQSA010000095.1:0-109678 GCA_052143815.1 Steroidobacteraceae bacterium
TTGTCCCTGATCGGTTCGTTATGTGCCCTCATCCTTCGAGCATTGACGGCAAATCTACTGCGTCTGGCACCGTCGGACACGTAACGACCCCGGGCACATAAGCGCCATTTTGTGGCGCGGCACAAAATGGCGCAGCGTCAAGTACGAGAATATTTATCTGCATGCCTACGAGACCGGAACGCAGCTGCGACGAGGACTGACCGAGTACTTCGACTTTTACAACGCCAGGCGCACCCACCAGGCGCTGGACTACCAGACCCCGGACGATGTTTACTACGGCGGCGAAGAGTGCAGGCTCGCGGCATGATCAGTGTCGCGGCATCACAATCCACGGAGCTTCTGCCGCTACGCGTCAGACTGCGTGGCGTAGGAACGATGAACGAAGAGACAGACGGAAGAGATTCACAACAAGGCCGGCAGATCCACTTATACCGCCAAGAAATCTGTCCTAAGAACCGGAGCCACCCGTGCCCCCCCAAGCGTCGAGGACGCAAGGACTTAGAAAAAACTCCAAGTGATTCCGGCTGACAACAAGCTTGGATTTCCACCGGCTGCATTGAATCGCTCATACTCAGCGCGCACGGCCCACGCGCCAATTTTGTACTGCGCGCCAGCGCCAGCGGCGAATCCGGTATCGGTGCTGTCGCCCTCGAAGGGCCGCAGCGGGACGGGCAGCGGGCACCGCGGATAAGCCGGCGGACAGCTATACGTGATATTCGGCGGGACGCCGCGTTGCTTGGTGTCGAGCACGGAAACGCCTGCCTTCAAAAATACATCAAGCACCGGCACGGGCAGATGCAGCACGCCAAAAGCGCTGCCGCCCTTCATGGATACATCGCCGTAAGGTTCCGGATAGACCGGACCGCTCGGATGCCCAAGGTCGATGTAGGCAAGCTCAGCGCCGAATAACGGGATGGGACGAATCCCGAGCATGACTTTGAAGCCTAAGTGAGTCTCGTTGAACAAATCGGTCTCGACGCGCGACTGCCCGACCGCGCCGCCGACGTAGAGGCCGAGCAAGTTATCGGCGACGGCGTTGCCGTGTGCTAACACCATGAAGGTAGCAAGTAGCAGGGGAATATTTGGTCGTATGAATACACATCCGTGATTGTTGTTTGTCGTCAAGCTCGAAAGCCGCCGGCACCCGGGATTGCCCCGGATGCCAGCCGCGATAGGCGGATTCTAAACGGCTTAATGGTGCTTGACGCTTACGGGAACTGATCCATAACCTAGAAATCCAAAGTACGATCCTAATGGCCACACCCAACTTGCAGTGCCGCTCGAGTAAGAATAGGTGGCCGCTGATCCGTTGAGGGTAACGCTTCCTGCTGTTGCGGAGATCAACCAAGCCGCCCCAGGGTTCGATGCCGCGGATACGCTGAATTCCCCTTGATAGCGGCTGGCCACTTGGTGGTCCGATAGAGCGACAATTTTATCCCCACCTGACAGGCTGGCATTCGACAATGATCCGAAACTACCAGCACCGAAGCCACGCCAACAAATCGCCGGTAGTGAACAATAAACCCCTTCCGTCATCACCGAAAAGTCGCCGCCCCAGCTGAGCGCGACTTCTGTTGTGTTGACAACCCCTCCGCTGTAGTTACATTGCGGCGTGAGCCCCGGCGGGGGACCGCTATAACCCCAACCTGGAGTGACTAGGCTGAAGTTGTCGTCGTAGAGGGCGATATTGCTAAAGGCTATTTCTCCGTTAGGCGGGTAATCGCTGCACTGGGAGACGTTGTAGACCTCCAGCGCGCCGCCGATAGCGTAGTTATAATACTCGCCATCGTAGGGGGTGCCGTTCAGAGCGGTGGACTGGCCGGTCGTCTGATCGGTGGTGGTGATGTTCCAAGTCGTGCATTCGCTATTGCCTGCGCCGCAGGTCGAGTGGATCGTTCCGAGAAGCACATCGCCCACATTCACATTCACAAAATTGCTCACGTATTGCACGCCATGCACGACGTCAACGTTCCAACTGGCTATCTGCCAGCCCGGCAAAGTCCACTGGAGCACCGGTTGGATAATCGAGCCCGCCAGGTTGCCCTCCAGGGCGGGAAATAGATAAATCAGTTGACCATCGTAGGAGGTTGGCGCTGGCGGCACGACCCACGTTGCGCTGAGCGCGCCAAACACGAGATTTGGCTCAGCGTAGGCCAAATCCCCGACATAGGAATGATTGATTGTCGGCGTCGGCGTTGCTGCCTCGGTGACGATCTTGTCTGCGTTCGGCGTGCCGCCACCTACGACTACGGCCTCGCCGTGCGCGGAATAGTGCGGATACGCGCAGGCGGGAACCTTCTGAATGCTGCCATCGGCGTGTTGGATACTGCCACCGGCCATCACGGTACTCCCTTCGTCCACTTGGACGACGCACGAGGGATGAAAGTAACCGTTGGGAGTGATCACGTAGTTCTCGGGCACTTCTGCGGGGCGGTTCGGGCCTGCAGGCGTAAGAGGCACCACTTGCGTCTGCGAAAAGGCATTGTGCGAGCCGGCGAAGAGCGTCGCACACGCCAATGTCAGCGTGACGAGCGAAAGTGCCCGCAAAGATTGTGATCTTGTTCGTAGCGGCAATGATTGACTTGGTTTTGGTCCATTTTCCGGTCGTGTGTTCCTGGTACGCATGTTCAACGTTTAACTCCATTTAAATAATTGGCTGATGGTGCCGGTCACAATGAATCGCGCCGCTGAGAGTGGATCGCTGTGTTGTGCTCAGTGATCCACAATCAATACCCGAGAAGAATCGCGTTCCGTTGTTACTCAAGCATGTCGATTCTGTGACCGTTCATCTGCTTTAGCGCATGAAATGCGCCGTGGGATTCCCCGCAAATTCACCGCATTTTATATAAAGCGACGTTCAGAGGGAAATCCCCTCATCGCGATCCAAAATATTGTAAAAATATTTTTTTGCCATTTTTGAATAACCAGAAGAAGCAATGATCCTCAACAACCTCGCGTCGGCGACCGTGCACTCGACATGGTGTCCTTAGGGCGACTTAGCCGCCATGCCCGGCGCCGCGGGGCAATACATCGCCGATGGCGTCGACCACCGAGTCGATCAACCGCTCGTCCACGTGCAAACTGATTGAAAGGCGAAGACGCGCGGTCCCCGGAGGCACCGTCGGCGGACGTATCGCCCGTACGTCAAAGCCCGCCGCCTGTACCCTCTCGGCAATCCGCAGAGTGAGTTCGTTTTCACCGATGACGACGGGCAAGATCTGGGAATCGGGCGTTCGCAGGCCGAGTCGGTTCTGCAGTCCCGCGCGGGCATAGCGGGAGAGAGCGCTCAATCGTGACCGCCGCTCAGGCTCGTCTCGAAGAATCGTCAGCGACTCGCGCATCGCGGCCGCCACCAACGGTGACGGCGCGGTTGCAAAGATAAACGGCCGCGCGCGATTGATGAGAAAATCGCAAAGAACGGCCGAGCCCGTGACCAGCGCGCCGCTCATGCCCAGCGCTTTGCCGCCGGTGTGTAATGCGACGACGTAGTCGCATCCCTCGAGCTCGGCCGCGAGGCCTCGTCCGTCGGGGCCAAACACGCCCGTCGCGTGAGCTTCATCGATCATCAGAAATCCGTCGCTTTGCTCCGCGAGTGAGCTGAGCTCGCCAAGCGGCGCCCGATCTCCTTCCATCGAGTACAGGCTCTCGACCACGATCCATGGCGTGCCGTTGCCTCCGCGTTGCCGCCACGCCCTGATGGCATGCGCCGCGCCGCCGACGTCGTTGTGCGGAAACGATACGGCGTTTGCGCGGCCGAGCTTCATTCCGTCGTGCGCGCTCGCATGCACGTACTCGTCGTAGACGACCAGGTCGTCGCGCTGCGGCAGCGTTCCGAGCAAGGCAGTATTGGCGGCGTAGCCGGAGCCGAACAACAGTGCCCGCTCCGTGTTGAAAAACCTCGCCGCTTCCTCTTCAAGCTGTTCATGCTCGGGGTGATTGCCCCGCAGCAGGCGCGAGCCGCCCGATCCGCAGGGTACGCCACGCTCCAATGCCCCAATGATCGCTCGACGCATCCGAGCGCAATCGGCAAGGGCCAGATAGTCGTTCGAGGAGAAATCGGCGCCGGCAGGCATGCGCAGACGGCGGTACGCCCCGCGGGTGTCGAGGTCATGCAATAGGTCGGAAAATCGTTTTAATCGGTCCACTTCCATCGCCTAAGGTTGTCGAATGCCGGCGGCCAGGATGATGCAACGTAACGACTGCGCAGCGCGATTTTCTTGCCAAACGACACACCGGGAAAATCGTCTTGGTGCCCTGATTGCTCATTCGAACGGCTGCAGCGTTTGCGTCGCGCCCTTGCCGTCGATTGCGACCAGATCTGCAGGAGCCACCGCCTTTTCCACCCAGGCTTCGAGCGCCGCCTGCCAATTCACGGTCGTCGGTGCATCGCCGCCGCCGCAGTGGAGCATGCCGGGGACCATGTAAAGGCGGTAGAAATCCTTCACGCCGCGGGTTTTCGCGGCGAGTCTTTCACGGTATTCCAACGAGTATCCCGGGGGAATGGCGGGATCGTTCCACCCGTGATATTGGATGAGCTTGCCGCCGTGCGACTTGAACGCCGATAAATTGGCGTCGTTGGAATCGATGAGGGGTCCGAATGTCCGCTCCCCTCGAACCAGATCGGCATTGGTGACTTTCGACATGTCGAGCTTGGGATCATTCATCACCATGTACGCCAGGTAATTCCAGGTGAACGCGATTCCGGCTGCGGGAGTTTTATCATCGTTACCGGTGAGCCAGGCATCCCAGCTTCCCATGAGGCCCTCGGCACCCGGCAGCACACCGTAGAGCGTGGCGCCGTTTGCCGGATCCTTGCGCTCGGCATAGATGACTCGCGCGGTGTTGATCGGAGCCTCCGAGAGGCAGCGGTCGGTCTCGCCACCCGTACATTTGAGCGCCTCGAGATCGATGTGACACCGACGTGGATCCTTCAGATACCCCGCGCCGTCGCCGCAGCTCTGCAGCGCGCGACTTTGCAATAAGCCGAGCTCCGCGGCAGACAAGCGATCGATGGTGCCCCCCAATTCGGTGCTGCGCAGTGCGCCGCCCGTCAGCAACCGGGTCATCGCATACGCAGGTGCGCCCGCGATGATTCCATCGAAATACGTCGGGAATCGCTGGGCCATCATCAGAGCTTCGCGGCCGCCGTCGGAGCAGCCGACGAAATACGACTTGGCGGGCGCTCTCGACGTGAGCGTGCGGAGAATGTGTTTGGACGCGACCGCCGTTTCATCGATGGCTCGCCAACCATAATCCTTGACCTTTTCGGGATGATTCAATGCCCAACGCGCATCGATCGAGTCGCTCGATTGGTGGCCGTCGTCGGTGCCGGCTACCGCATAGCCGAGCGACAGCACACGAGCCATCATGCGATATGGAATAGACCCTGCGAAGCCGCCGTTGCCCACCTGTTCGAACTTGCCGTTCCAGCCGCTGCCGGACGGGATCCACAGCTCGAATCGGATATCGGAGTCGGTTGACGGTTTGGACGTGCCGCGAATTCGGCAATAACCCGCCTTGGCGGCGGGTAACGCGTCACCGTTGGGCGACGAGGTCGGCGCGCCGGCCGGAACCGCTTCCGCACTCGTGATGACCACATGGTCAAGCTTCAGCCGGGGCAATTGACCGCAGTCCTCCGCATGCGCCGCCCAGGACAGCGAGAGCATCGCGCTTAAACCCAAGATTCTATCGAGCATAAGCAATTCTACCGATTCCGCCTCACAGTTGCTTTCCAAAGCGATTGCTTTCAGGATCTGCGCTGGTTCGTACCCACCGTCCAGACCGTTCATGTGCGTCAAAAGCGGTGATATCCCGTTTCGGGTGAAGATGATCTGCCTCGTCCTCGCGGGTCTCAATATGATGGACGGTGGGTCGGGTTTACGACCGACGTTCTTTTGCATGCAAACTAACGCACCCGGTACGACGAGGGGTCAAACTTGAGCATGGGAATTCAGCGGGCGGCCACGATTATCGTATTCCTGTGCGCCATGGTCGCGTGCGGCAGGCAAACCGACCGATCGAACGGCGCGACCGGCGGCGAAGCGGATTCCAAGATTCTGAATGTCTACTCGTGGCTCGACTACATTGCGCCCGATACCGTTGCCGATTTCGAGAAGGAAACCGGCATCAAGGTTCACTACGACATGTACGACAACAACGAGGTTCTCGAGACCAAGCTGCTGACCGGTCATACCAACTACGATGTGGTGCTTCCGACGGGAGCGTTCTTCGAGCGCCAGCGTCAAGCCGGCATTTATCGCAAGCTCGATAAATCGGCGCTGCCGAATCTCGTCAATGCCGACCCCGAGATCATGCGCCGGCTGGCCGTGCACGACCCGGGCAATTTGTACGCCATCCCGTACATGTTCACCACTACCGGCCTCGGGTATAACGTCGATCAAGTGCACGCGCGGCTGGGTGCAACCCGCAATGATAGCTGGGCGCTGTTGTTCGATCCCGGCAATGCGGCCAAACTCAAGGACTGCGGCATCGCAATCATCGATTCGGCGATGGACGTCTTTCAATCCGCCATGATTTATCTGGGGCGCGATCCGAATCGTCTGGATCCCGCCGACGTTGCGGCTGCTTCCGACGCGCTTCTGAAGATACGCCCGTTCGTACGCTACATCGACCCGGCGCAATATATTTCGGATATGGCGAATAAAAGCATATGCCTGGCGTTGGGTTGGTCGGGCGACGTCGAGCAGGCGCGCAGCCGAGCGAACGATGCACGGACCGGTGCAAATCTCGCCTATTTCGTGCCCCGCGAGGGAGCGGTCATGACGGTGGACATGATGGCCATTCCGGCCGACGCACCGCATCCGCGCAATGCCGAAATATGGATGAATTATTTGATGCGGCCGGAGGTGATGGCCGGGATAACCAACTACATTCATTATCCCAACGGCTATGCGGGCTCGTTGCCGTTCGTGAAGGCGTCCATCAAAAGCGATGAGGCCATCTACCCCGACGCGGCGACCCGCGCGCGATTGATTAGTCCGAAAACCGTGCCCCTGGAATACTCGCGCTTGGTTACTCGAGAGTGGACCCGGTTTCGGACGGGGAATTGAATCGCAACATCGCGATCCGGGCAACGGCAGCGAGGTCGATCAATCCTGCAGCCGGATGGGAGGCGGGGCGGGTCCGCTGAAGAATCGCCGCACGATGGGTTCGAGTTCGCCGAGGGTGAGCGTCGGATAATCGGGATCGAAAGAGGTCTGATCGTAGAGTTCGCAAAACCGCGCGGTGTCTTCGAAGTAGGGGTGGCCCGCGTACTTGTCGCGTTCGTTGCGGTCGCGGGTCGGATGATTGGCGAAGTGCAAGGCTTGAAATTCCACATGATGAATCAGCAGCCATCTGCGACGCTCGGAGATCCAAGGCGCCAGTAACTCGGCCGCCACCAGTCCATGGTGATTGTCGCTGAATGCCTCCGGCAGATCGTGGAACAGCGCGACCACCACCAACTCGTCGTCGTGACCGGCCCTGAGCACGCGGGTCGCGGTTTGTAGACAATGGGTGTAAAGATTGACGGGGGAACCCACCGGATCGCCGTTCGCGATGGCCTTCATCATGACCAACAGCCCCACACCGGGGCCGTGCATTTGTCGATGGGCGCGTTCCGCCCGATCGATGATGGTCCAATCAGCCGGCGTGGCTTCCGACAGAGCGCGGAATGCGGCACGCTCGGGCTGTACGATTGGCATCGAATTCGCTCCCGCAAGTTGCCGCGGGGATTTAATCATTTTCGTTTGGATTTGGTCAAATTCGCAAAGCTTGGTCTTTATTGGTGAAATCTATATAATTTTCACCTCTATGAGTATGGATGCGCCCATTCGACGAATACGCAACGAGCGCGATCGGGGCTTCAGTGCCGCCGTCATCGTCCCGTTGGGTCCTAAGTCGTTGGTCTTCATTTCCGGCGAAGTCGGGCGGGATGCATCAGGCACCATTGTCGCTGGCGGGTTCGAAGCCGAGGCGCGTCAGTGCTTTGCGAACATCGAGCACGCGTTGAAACGCACCGGCGCGACTTTCAAGGACGTGGTGCGGATCACGGCTTACGTCAAAGACCTCGCCGACTATCCGGTGTATGCGAAAGTGCGGACGGAGATATTCGGCGAGGATTGGCCCGCCAGTGCCAGCGTCGGCGTATCGGATTTGCTGCTCGGCGCGAAGCTTGAAGTCGATGCGGTCGCCGTGGTGACGGCCGGCTCTTGAGTCCGCAAACCTCCATCGAAGAGCGCTATCGGCGAGAAACTCCGACCTCGGCCGCACTGATGAAGGCGGCGGCGGCGGCCATGCCGGGGGGCAATACCCGGACGACCAGCTTTCATCCGCCGTATCCGGTCGTCTTAGAGCGCGGTGATGGCCCGTGGCTGTGGGACGTCGATCAGCGCCGGTATGTGGACCTGTTTTGCAATGGTCTGTCCCTCATTCACGGCAACAACTATGCGCCGGCGCGCGAAGCAATCCAGAATGCCATGCAGCGCGGGATGGCATGGACCGGCGCCTCGCGCGAGCAAATCGCTCTTGCTGAACTGCTGCGCGATCGCATCGCGGCGATGGAACTGCTGCGATTCACCAATTCAGGCTCGGAGGCGGGCATGCTGGCGGTGAAAGCTGCTCGTCGCGTCACGGGGCGCCCCTATATCGTCAAATCCATCGGCGCCTACCATGGCAGCTACCCTGATCTGGAAGCCGGCCTGTACGGCATGGGTGATTTGGACGGCCGCGCCTTCGTGGCGTCGTTCAATGATATCGCGAGCTACGCGCGCGTCATGGCGCAGCACGGTAACCAAGTGGCGGCGATCGTCATCGAACCGGTGCTGGTCACCGGTCGTGTCGTTGCGCCTGAGCCGGGGTTTCTCGCCGATCTCGAGTCCTTGGCGCGCCGCTATGGGGCACTCACCATCCTGGATGATTGTTTGATGCTGAGACTCGCCGTCGGCGGTTCGGCCGAGAAGTTCGCTTTGCAGCCGGACATCGTCGTGCTCGGCAAGTTTCTCGGCGGCGGCACGCCGGTGGGCGCCTTCGGCGGGTCGCGCAAGATCATGCAGATCTTCGATCCCAACCAACGCGGTCCCGTGTTTCACGGCGGCTCATTCAACGGCAACCCCATCGGCTGCGCGGCCGGCCAAGTGACCTTGCAGCATCTCACGGCGGAACGAATCGCCGCCATGGACGCGGCCAGTCTCAGCATTCGCACTGCGCTCGCACGCCGTGCGGGCGCCTTGGGCGTCGATGTCATCGTGAGCGGCATCGGTTCGGTGGCAGGAATTGCCTTCGCAGCCGATACCAAGCGCCACGAGGATGATCCGTCGGCCCTAGGGTTAGCCTCCTTGTTTCATCTCGCCGCCTTGAGTGAGGGCGTCATCATCGGGCCGGGCGGGATCATCACCGTGTCGACCGCGCATGACGAGTCTGCCATCGCGCACGCGATCGCGGGTTTGTCGTCGGCTCTCGAGAAAATTGCAGAGTTGTTGAAATCGATGCGTACCGGCGGCGCTGCCGACCGTCACCGCAGCGCCTGATCGCTGCGAGCTCTGATCGCTAGAAATTGACATTGTCACTGCCTTTCGTGGCCAGCATCGCGCGCGCCTCGGCCGGCGATGCGATCTCGAAACTCAGCTCTTCCAGGATGCGGCGAATCTTTGCGACCTGCTCCGCATTCGAGGTCGCCAGCTTGCCTTTTCCGGCATACAGACTGTCTTCCAGTCCGACGCGAACATTGCCGCCCAAGATCGCGCTCAGCGTCACGTACGGCAGCTGATGCCGGCCCGCGGCCAGCACCGAAAGATAATAGTCGTTACCGAACAAGCGATCCGCGATCGCCCGCATGTGCAGCAAATTCTCAGGGTCGGCTCCGATCCCGCCGAGTATTCCGAAAATGCATTGCACGAAAAACGGCGGTTTCGCGAGGCCACGATCTGCGAAGTGCGCCAAATTATAAAGGTGGCCGACATCGTAGCATTCGAATTCGAAGCGTGTTCCCACAGCGCTCAACTCGCGCATCCCGCGCTCGATCTGCGTGAAGGTATTCGACAGGATGAAATCTTTCGACGCCTCCAGATACGGTTGCTCCCAGCCGAAGCGCCACTGGGTGCGCTTCTCGGCAGCGGCGGAGATGTTGAAGTTGAACGAGCCCATGTTCATCGAGGCAATTTCGGGCTGGACCGTCAACGCGGGGGCCAAGCGCTGGTCCAGCGTCATGCCAAGGCCGCCGCCCGTCGTGATGTTCAGAATGGCGTCCGTGCGCCGCTTGATCTGCGGCAGAAACTCGAGGAAGCGCTCCGGCGTCTGGTCGGGTTTGCCGGTGTCGGGGTCGCGGGCGTGTAGATGGATGACGGCCGCACCGGCCTCGGCAGCGGCGACGGACTCGGCGGCAATTTGCGCCGGGGTGATCGGCAAATGCGGCGACATCGAGGGTGTGTGGATTCCGCCCGTGATCGCGCAGGTGATGATGACTCTGTCGCTGCGCTTCATGAGTTGGCGCCGTTCTCGATGCCTTCCCAGTAGCCATCGATCTTGCCGAGTGCGGATAAATCTTCGCGCATCGCCAAGCGGGCCGCTTCGGCGTCGCGCCTCTGCAGTGCGGTGAGCAACGCTTCATGGTGGCCGCAGGCGACTTGCCAGGCCTGCGTCGGATCGCTCGGGATGAGCGAGCGCTTGCGCGATACGAAGGGCGCCATGCGCAGCCACAGCGCTTCGATGAGCGTGGCCAGGGTCTTATTGTCAGCAATTCGATAGATGTCGAAATGAAAGGCCATGTTAAGTTCGCCATACCTGCGGCTGTCGTCCACCTCGACCGCCGTGCCCATGGCAAGGTGCAGCGCGCGTAGTTTCTCGATCTGATGCAGAGTGATGTTCTGCGCTGCCAAGGCCGCGGCCTGACTTTCCAGCGTAATGCGTAAGTCGAGAATCTGGTCGATCTCTCGGCGATCGAGCAGGGGGGTTCGGGCGGAGCGGTTGGGCAGGCCCTCGAACGCGCCTTCCGAGCTCAAGCGTTTGACGGCCTCCCGCACGGGGGTCTCGCCGCAACCGAGCAGCTGCGACAGGCCGCGCAGCGTCACGACTTCGCCCGGCCTGAACGCTCCGGATAAGACGGCATGCTTGAGCCTCAGGTAGGCACGCGCGTTGGCGGTCTCGCCGGTCCGCGTCGCGCGAGTCTCGCCGGATCGCGGCGAGGTCGTCGTGCAGGAATTCAGGTCGCGTTCCAAAATCTCCTTACCTCCGTCCACCGGCGACTCACTTCGGAAAAGTATAAATCGGGGGTACGCCCCCACATTGTACCAAAGTAGTGCATTGAACCCTGCCATAAGCACCAGATTCTATAAGCGACGAAAAATTTGATCAAAGTTGTGCCACGGACAATACTGGGTTTCGACGATTTTACAAATGACAAAGGAGATGGGGATGGTGAGAACTTCGCGCGCTCGCACGTCACGGCCGGCCGTTCTCCTTGCACTGCTGACGCCGCTGCCGCTCGGCACGGCAGTCGGCGCGCAATCAACGGCGGACGACAGCACGACGCTGGAGGCAATCACGGTGACGGCGGAGCGACGCAGCGAAAGCATTCAAGACGTACCGCTCAGCGTCACCGCCATATCGGGCAATACGCTCGCGGCGTTCGACCAGGTGAATTTCGATGACTACGCGCACCTGGTGCCGAACTTGTCGTTCGGCACTGGCAATACCTTCGGCATCACCAATGGCCGTGAGATCACCATTCGCGGCATCGCCGGCTCCAACACCACCAGCTACTACATCAACGACACGCCCTTGCCGATTTCAATCGATCCTCGGGCGATCGACCTGGAGCGCATCGAGGTCCTGCGCGGTCCGCAGGGCACATTGTTCGGTTCGTCCGCCATGGGCGGAACGGTTCGCCTGATCACGCGTCCGCCTGATCTCACGAGCGGTTTTGGGTCCGCGGATGCGCAGGCGTACGTGATCCACGAGGGCGGTCTTGGGTACATGGTTTCCGCGAGCTACAACCTGCCGTTGGTCCAGAATCAACTCGCGGTGATGTTGAGCGGCTACAGCACGTACTCGCCCGGCGTCTTCAGCGGCGAGTACGGCATCGCCACCACGCCCGGCCTCGCCGTGCCGGCGAGCCAACCGTTGCAAACCGTCACGCATCTCGGCAACGACGTCGAAGAAGGAGAGACTCTCTCGCTGAGCTATCGTCCGGCGGACCTCGACGCCCTGACGATCACGCCCACGATCATGCATCAGGACCAGAGCAACAATGGTTTTCCGTTGGCCGACTACACCACCCAGAACTTGATTCAGGTGCGGCCCTTGAACATTCGCGAAAGCGATGAGGATGACTGGACCTTCGGGAATCTGACCGTGAAGTACGCCGCCGGCTTCGGCACGTTCATCGAATCGGCCACGTATTTCCATCGCTATTCGCGCGATACGGAAGACGGCAGCGAGCTCATCTCGATCGGCGGCTACGGCGGTCCGCCCGTTCCGACCTGCACTGCGAACGTGTACTGCGCCTCGCCGTCGCCGAACTGGGTCAATATCAATCAGTTCACCGATGAACTGCGCTTCGAATCGAGCTTCCCGGGGCCGGTGCAGCTGATCGGGGGCGTGTATTACAACAAGACCCGGCTATCCATCATTTCCGAAGAAGTGCTGCCGTACGATGGCTTCGGCGACCCGGCCTTCACGGAAAACATTCCCCGCATGAACGAGGAAACGGCTGCATTCGCGAGCGCCACCTACAGCGTCACGAGCGCCATCGAACTTTCGGCGGGCGTCCGGCAATCGCATTTGGAATACAGCAACATCTACATCGCGACCGGCTGGATCAACGGCGGCCTCGGCTGCGAAGGTGCGGGCTGTTCATCGTATAGTCCGGCCAGCAGTGCCGAGAATGCGACCACGCCGCGCTTCACGGCCAAGTACAAATTCGATGAGTCGAACATGATCTACGCCAATGCGGCAAAAGGCTATCGCCTCGGCGGGGCCAATTCGGTCTTGCCCTCCGCATGCGGCGCTCCCTATGCGGATGCCGAAACTCCGTACAAGAGCGATTCGCTGTGGAGCTATGAACTCGGCACCAAGAACGCCTGGCTGGACGGACGCGTGAACACGCGGCTGGCGGCATACCGCATCGACTGGAGTAACATTCAGCAGTCGATCCTGCTGGGCTGTTCCTTTCATGTCACTGAAAATATCGGGTCGGCCGTCAGCAAGGGCGGCGAACTCGAGGTCGATGGGACGCCGTTCGCCGGGCTGTACATCAATCTCGGTTTGGGATTCGAGGACGCTGCACTCACCAGCGCGCCGGCCGGTTCCCCGCTGCCCATCGGCTCCCCGCTCAACGGCGTGCCGCGCTGGACCGGGTCGTTGTTGGCGGACTATTCCGTTCCAATGTCCTTCGGCAAAGGGTTCGTGCGGGCGCAGTACAGTTTTACCGGCAGCAGCACCAGCGACAACAACCCGGTCAGCGTCTACAATCCTGCACTTGCCCAGCGCCAACGCGGCTCGTACTCGCTGGTGAACCTCTTTGTCGGCGGCAAGCATGAATCCTGGGAGGCTTCGCTGTTCGTCAAGAACCTGTGCGACGTGCGCGGCAATCTCGGCGACGAACAGTCCGAGATCAGCGAACTTCCGGGGCGGCCGCGATGGATGATCACGACACCCCGGACCATCGGTATCGATGTGAAGCGCCAGTTCTAGCGTGCGCGTCGTCGCTGCGGCGCTGTTGGCGGCGCTCTGGATGGGCGGGGTGCACGCGGCGGACCTCGGCACGTTGATGATCGGCAAGCCCACGGACCCCGACACGCTGGATCCGCACGTCGCTCAGTCGAACAACAGTTTGACGATTACGTGCAAGACCTACGAAACCTTGGTCAAATTTGCCGTGGTGAACGGCCATGCCACCGCGGATGTCGTGCCCGGACTCGCGCAATCGTGGAGCGTCGATCCGAGCGGTAAGGTGTGGGATTTCACGCTGGCGACGGGCCATCGGTTCAGCAGCGGCCGGTTCGTGGATGCCGCGGCGGTCAAGTTCAGCTTCGACCGGCTGCTCGAGATCGCCAAGGGCCCGAATGAAGACTACCCCGCCATCGCATCCACCGCTGTCCGCAACGAGCACACGGTTCGCTTTACTCTCACGTACCCGTTCGCACCGTTTCTCGCATCGTTGGCTTCCTGCGCCGGCGATGTGGTCGATCCGTCCGTCATGTCTCACGCGGTGGACAACGACTTTGCGCAGGGCTACTTGTCCACGCACAGCATGGGCAGCGGACCTTACCAGGTTGCCGATGTGGAAAAGGGTCAGCAAATCGTGCTCGAACCGAATCCTTATTTCTTTGGGCTGGCGCCGCGCATCAAGCGGGTAGTGATCAAGATCATCAAGGAAGCGGCGGTCCGCCGTTTGGAACTCGAAAAAGGCGATCTGGACCTGATCGAGGAGGTGTCGCCGGATCAAGTGGAGGTGCTGCGCAAGAAGCCGGGCATCGCGGTCGTGGATGAGCCCTGTTTCCGGCAGGACTACCTTTCCCTGAATACCAAGAAGGCGCCGCTCGATAACGTGCTGGTGCGCCAAGCGCTATCCTATGCGGTGGATTATCCGGGAATCATCGACGGGGTGCTGCTCGGCAAGGGCAAACAAATGCGCGGCTTCATTCCCGAGGGTTTCTGGGGACACGATGACCACGTGCTGCAGTATCACTACGATCCACAAAGGGCCCGTGCCTTGCTGATCCGGGCGGGTGTGCCGCACCTGAAGCTCAGCTATCTCTATGCCAAGGCCGATCCGACCTGGGAGACGGTAGGTTTGGTGTTGCAGCAGAATCTTGCCGACATCGGCGTCACGCTCGACCTTCGCGAGTACGCCTATTCCACCATGCGCGATATGGTCGACCGCGGCGAGTTCGACATCGCCATCGGCAACTACACGCCGGACTTTGCCGATCCGTCGCAGTACCTCAACTATTGGGTAGACTCGCGTTTATTCGGTCTTGCCGGCAATCGTGCATTTTACAAGAACGCAGAGGTGGACGACCTGATTCGCCGGGCAATCTCGCTGAGCGATGTCGCGGAACGCACGCGGCTGTACCAGAAGGCGCAGAGCATTGCCGTTGCGGACGCTCCCTATATCCTCCTGTCGCAAAAAAATTACGACGTGGCCATGCGGTCCGATGTCCACGGTTACATTTACAATCCGCTGTTGCTGCAGGTATTCGACTTCGAGAACATGTGGAAGACGCCGTGAGTACCGTAGGGTCAATCTAGCCGTGTCGTTACTTCAGATTCTTTGCCGGCGCCTGTTGCTCGCGAGCCTCGTGATCTTCGGCGTATTGGTCGTGACCTTCATCACCTCGAGGCTGATACCGGGAGATCCGGCGCGCCTGATGACGGGCGAACACGCGAGTCGGGAAACCGTGCAGCACATGCGGCATGTGCTCGGCTTGGATAAGCCGTTGCCGGAACAGTTTGGCATCTATCTGGTCAAGCTGGCGCATGGCGATCTCGGCATCTCGATACGCACCGAACGTCCCGTCAGCGAAGACATCCGAAGGTTCTTTCCCGCCACGATCGAACTATCGCTCTCGGCACTCCTGTTTGCGGTCGCTGCCGGCGTGCCGCTGGGCGTTACCGCCGCAGTGTACAAGGATAGCTGGATCGATCAGGCGGTGCGCACGGTCTCGGTGATCGGCATCTCCATGCCGGCTTTCTGGCTTGGTTTGCTGCTCCTGGACTTTTTCTACAACTGGCTCGGCATCCTGCCGGGCACGGGCCGCCTCGATGAAGGAATCACGGCACCGCCGTTCATCACCGGGATGTTCACGGTCGATGCGTTGCTGGCCGGCCAGTGGCACACTTTGTACAGCGCCTTGACCCATATCGCGTTGCCGGCATTCACCTTGGGATTCGTCAATCTCGGCATCATCATGCGGCAAATCCGCTCCGCCATGATCGAAGTGCTGCAGGAGGATTACATTCGCACGGCGCGCGCCGGCGGCCTGTCCGCCGCAAGGATTATCTTCGGCCATGCCCTGCGCAACGCGATGATCCCCTCGGTGACCATGCTGGGATTGCTGTTCGGCGATTTGTTGTACGGAGCCGTCCTGACGGAAACCATCTTTGCATGGCCCGGGATGGGAAATTACGTCATTCAATCGATCGGTTTTCTCGATTTCCCGTCCATCATGGGTTTCGCGATGGTGGCATCGCTGGCTTATGTGCTGCTCAATCTGGCGGTTGATTTGAGCTATATGATGCTCGACCCACAAATTCGGGAGATTGGTTGACCGTGATACAGCCCGACGAAACCGCGGCGCCGGCGCCGGCGCGGGGCCTGCTGCTCGGGTCCCGAGCGGCGCGCTGGGGGGTGGATTGGCGCTACGTATGGTATCGATTGTCGGCAAGCCCCCTGACCGTCGCAGGGTTTGCCATCGTCAGCGTGGTGATTGCGGCCATGATTCTGGCGCCTGCCATCGCGCCGTATGACCCCAATCGGCTGAGCCTTGCGGTGCGCCTCGCAGCCCCCAGCTGGCAGCATGTCTTCGGCACCGATGAAGTGGGGCGGGATCTTCTTTCGCGCGTCATCTGGGGATCGCGTGCCTCCGTGGTTGCCGGCCTCGTCACGGTCGCGATCTCGATGTCGATCGGCACGTGCATCGGGGCCGTGTCGGGGTTGTTCTCCGGCTGGGTCGATACCGTCATCATGCGCATCATGGATGTGCTGTTGGCGTTTCCCTCCTTCATTCTCGCCATGGCGTTGGCCGCCGCGTTGGGACCCAGCCTCATGAATGCAATCCTGCCCATCGCCATCGTCCGCACCCCATTTTATGTGCGTTTGGCCCGGGGACAGGCATTGACGCTGCGCGACCGTGCCTATGTGCGGGCGGCCGAGACCTTCGGGAGTTCCTCCTGGCATATCGTTTGGCGTCACATTCTGCCCAACAGCATGGCGCCGATCATCGTGCAGGCAACGCTCGATATCGGTCTCGCCATCCTCACCGTGTCCGCGCTCTCCTTCATCGGCTTGGGTGCGCAACAGCCGACGGCCGAGTGGGGCGCCATGGTCGCCAACGGCCGCGCCTATTTCCTCGATCAGTGGTGGTATCCCATGTTTCCGGGGCTTGCGATCTTGGTGACGGCAATCGGCTTCAATCTTGTGGGTGATGGATTGCGCGAACTACTGGATCCGAGGCTGCGCGGACGATGAAGGCAGCTTCCGCAGCGGTGCTTGCCATGCGAGGCGTCAGTCTGGAGTTTCCGACGTATCGGGGCTCGGTGCAGGCGCTCAGCGATGTCTCGATACACGTCGCACCCGGCGAAATCGTCGCGCTCGTGGGTGAGTCCGGCAGCGGGAAATCGGTGGCCGCAATGGCCGCGATCCGTCTGTTGCCGCCGAAACTGTGCAAAATCTCGCGCGGGTCGATTGCCGTGGTCGGCCGCGACGTACTCGAGCTGCCGCCGCGTGCCCTCGCACAGCTACGCGGCCAACAGGTCTCGATGGTGTTTCAGGAGCCGATGTCGGCGCTCAATCCGACCATTCGCATCGGCCAGCAGATCACCGAGGTGCTGCGCCGGCACGAAGCCATGAATCGCGCCGATGCCACTCTGCGCGCGTCGCGATTGTTGTCGGAAATGCAGGTGTCGGATCCGGCACGAGTGATGCGCAGCTACGCCTTCGAACTGAGCGGCGGCATGCGCCAGCGGGTGCTGATTGCCATGGCATTTGCCTGTAACCCACAGCTGCTGATCGCCGACGAGCCCACGACGGCGCTCGACGTCACCGTACAGGCACAGGTACTAGGCCTGATTCGCGAGCGGGCTCGCGCCCATGGCACGGCGGTGCTGTTCATCAGCCACGATCTGGCCGTGGTGTCGCAACTATGTACCCGCATCTACGTCATGTATGCCGGCCAGATCGTCGAGCACGGCGATGCCCAGGAAGTACTCACTCGACCCATGCATCCGTACACGCAAGGGTTGCTGCGCTCTTTGCCGGAGACGGCGCTGCCCGGTCAGCCGCTGCGCTCGATCTCAGGAACGGTGCCCGGGTTGGTGAATCCGCCGCTGGGATGCCGATTTCGTACGCGTTGCCACATCGCACAGGCGCGCTGCATAGAGCCGCCGCCGTTCTCGAATGGCGAGCATTCCGCGGCGCGGGGCGCCGCCTGCTGGTTTCCAGGCACGGCATCCGATGACCTCGCGGGCCCGCAGCCCGATCGGGACAATCGCTCCAACCCCGAAGCTCGCGTCGACGGCTACGCTCGCACCGATGGTGAGGTTCGCATCGACCGTGAGGCTCGCTCGCTGGTGCATATCGACGCAGTGAACGTGCGTTTCCCGTTGGGCAAGAACTGGCGCGGCCGGCCTGCGATGACCGTGCATGCGCTCAACGGGATCGATCTGCACATCCTGCGGGGCGAGACGCTCGCCGTTGTCGGTGAGTCCGGTTGTGGAAAGAGCACCTTGGCGCAGCTGGTGATGTCCCTGTTGCCGCCGACGACAGGACGCATGTGCTTCGACGGCATCGACTTGGGCACCCTGACCGTGGATGAGCTGCGAGTCATTCGTCACCGCTTCCAAATGGTCTTTCAGGATCCGCAGGCTTCACTCGATCCGCGGATGCCTGCATGGCGGGTGATTTCCGAGCCGCTGTCGGTGAACCTGCATCTAGCGCCTCGCGAGTTGCGCAGGCGCGCCGCTGAATTGGCTGAACTGGTCGGCATCCGGGATGAGCAACTCGACCGCTATCCCCACGAGTTCTCCGGCGGCCAACGGCAGCGTCTTGCCATCGCGCGCGCACTTGCGTTGGAGCCCCAGCTGCTGGTCTTGGATGAGCCGACGTCGGCGCTCGATGTGTCCATTCAAGCCCAGATCCTCAATCTTCTGATGGAATTGCAATCCAACTTAAAGTTGACCTACCTGTTCATTTCCCACAACGTGGCGGTGGTGCGTCACGTCGCCAACCGGGTGGCCGTGATGTATCTGGGGCAAATCGTGGAATTGGGTCCGTGCGACTTGACCATCGGCAACCCGCGGCATCCGTACACGCGCCAATTGATCGGTGCGGTCCCTAGGCTTCATCAGCCGCTGACGATACCGCCGCAAACCCTCGTTGAACCGCGCAGCAATCTGCGCCTGCCGACGGGCTGCTTTTTTCGCTCGCGCTGCGCCTGGTCAAACGAAGGTTGTTCCATCGCGCAAGAATTACGAGAACTGGCCGACGGACGCCGCGTCCGGTGCCATCGCGCCGAGGTCATCGAAGGAGTAGAGGCTTGTTGATGAAACGCATTGCGATCGGAGGCTGGCAACACGAGACCAATACCTTCGCACCGTTCGACACGGACTACGCCGCCTTCGAGATGGCCGACGGATGGCCCGCGCTGGTCGAGGGCCCCCCCATGATCGAGGCGGTGGCGGGAATCAATATGCCCATCGAGGGCTTCATCCAAGCGGCCAAGCAGGGAGCGGAATTGGTTCCGACGCTATGGACCTCGGCTGAGCCGGGGGGGTACGTGACGGATGACGCCTTCGAGCGCATCGCACAGCGTCTGTGCAACGGGATCAAAGCCGCCGGAGCGCTGGACGGCGTCTATCTCGATTTGCATGGAGCCATGGTGACCCGGGGCTATCACGACGCCGAAGGCGAAATCCTCGCGCGGGTTCGTGCCTTGATCGGCCCGCGGGTGCCGTTGGTGGCCAGCCTGGATTTTCACGCCAACGTGTCTGAACGCATGGTCAATGCAACGGACGCCTTGACGATTTACCGCACCTATCCACACATCGACATGGCCGAGACGGGCGCTCGCGCCGCGGAGGTCCTGATGCAGCTCATGCGCGGCGTCGTGGCATTCAAGGCGTACCGGCAGGGCGAATATCTTGTGCCGCTGCATTTGGGCGGGACCGACTTCGGGCCGAACCATGGGCTTTTCAAACGATTGCTGGGTTTGGCGCCCTCGTCGATGTCGGCGGACATCGCCCTGGGGTTTCCGCCGAGCGATGTACCGGACGCAGGGCCCAGCATCGTGGCCTACGCGGCGAGCGTCGGCCGCGCACAGGATATCGTCGACGAGTTGTTTCAAGAGCTCAGCGCGGCTGAGAACGGGTACGTCAACAATGTCCACGCGCCGGACGCCGCCATCGTCAGGGCAATGGCCAACACCAGCGATCGCCCCGTGATTCTGGCCGATACGCAAGACAACTCCGGCGCCGGCGGCACCGCCGACAGCCCGGCGCCGGTGAGCGACCTCGTCAGACATGGTGCCAGAGGCGCGGTGGTCGCCATCATTACCGACGCGGAGTTTGCTGCCCGCGCCCATGCATACGGTGTCGGCGGAACCTTCGACGCCGCATTGGGCGGCAAGCTCGGGAAGTCCAGTCGGTTCAACGTCGGGCCCTTCCGCGGAAGATTTCGTGTTCTCGCTCTGGGCAACGGCCGGTTCGTCTGCACGGGTCCCGTATCCCGAGGTGCACGCATGAACCTCGGGGCGATGGCCTTGGTGGGCGTGGAAGATGCCGGCGGCGCCGACGTCAAAATTGTGGTCTCCTCGGTGCGCAGCCAACCGCTGGACCAAGCCATGTTGCGGCACGTCGGCGTGGAGCCCGCCGCACAACGCATCCTCGTCCTCAAGAGCAGCGTGCATTTTCGTGCCGACTTCGATCCCTTGGCTGCCGAAACACTGGTGGTCGAATGGCCGGGATGCAATCCATCGGATCCGGCGCGCTGCGACTACACTCGACTGAGGCCGAACCTGCGATTGGCGCCGAACGGACCGGCGGTGGCGCTCAAATGAGCCGACAGACATCATGAACACCATTCTCGAGCGTTTCGGGTTGACCCGTGTCATCAACGCAACCGGCACCGTGACCCGGCTCGGTGCGAGTCAAATCGCCCCCGAGGTCATCGCCGCCATGTCGGCCGCTGCCGCGTGCAGTGTCGATATTGCCGACTTACAGGGGCGAGCCTCGGATGTGATAGCGCAATGCACGGGCGCCGAAGCCGGCATCGTCACCTCGGGTGCGACGGCGGGATTGCTGGTGGGCGCGGCCGCCTGCATGACGGGGCTCGACCCCAACAAGATGAGCCGGCTCCCCGACACCGAGGGCATGCGCAACGAATTCGTCGTTTCCCGCAGCCATCGAAATTCCTATGATCATGGTGTGCGCGCTGCCGGCGCGCGTTTCGTCGAAGTGGGTCTCGCCGACCGTCTGACCGGCTGCGGAGTGCGGGATACGGAAGCTTGGGAAATCGAAAGTGCGATCAGTGAGCGCACCGCCGGTGTCTTGTACCTCGCGCGCGCGGATGCGCGGCCGGAGCTCTGCGCCGTGGTGCGCGCGGCGCATCGGGCAAACGTACCCGTCCTGGTCGACGCGGCTGCCGAATTGCCGCCGGCAAGCAATTTGCGCCGCTTCATCGAGGACGGTGCGGATCTGGTGGTGTTCAGCGGCGGTAAAGGGATAGGCGGCCCGTCCGCCTCGGGTATTCTCTGCGGACGCCGTCACCTCATCGGCGCGGCCCTTCTGCAGCAACTCGACCTCGACTACTTATACGAGGAGTGGTCGCCACCGGCCAACTTGATCGACAAACGGGCGTTGCCCGGCGTGCCGCGTCACGGTATTGCTCGCTCATGCAAGGTCGGCAAGGAACAAATCATCGGCTTGCTCACGGCCCTCATGCGATTCAGTCAAGACAATGATGCCGCACGCAACCGGCGATTCGCCGTGATCGTCGATGCACTGGTCGCCGCCATCGCACGGGCGCCCGGCGTCGGCGTCCGCGCGATAACCGATGCGGCTCATGGGGATATGCCGCTGGTGGAGGTGGCGGTCGAACCCCGCGTCAGCGGGCTCACGGCGGTTCAAGTCGCCGCGCGGTTGCGGACTGCCCAGCCGTCGATCCACGTCGATGCCACGAACGCCGACAACGGTAAATTGGTGTTGCTGCCGACCTGCCTCACTCTGGAGGACGCCACGCTCATCGGCGACGCCTTCAGGCACGCCTTCATCAGCGCCCCATAAGGCGCAGGAGAACCAATCATGTCCAATGAGCTTACTCAGGCACGCATAGATTTGGCCGCGGTATTGCGATGGTCCGCACGCCTCCGCTACCAGCAGGGAGTTTGCAATCACTACAGCGTGCTGGCGCCCGATTCCGATAACTTGTTTCTGGTCAATCCGGAGGGATTTTTTTGGTCGGAAGTAACCGCAAGCAGCCTATTGCTCTGCGACCTCGACGGCGCCATTGTGGAGGGGAGGGGAACGGTGGAACTGTCGGCGTTCAGCTTGCACGCGCCCATCCATCGCCGCAACAAGCGCGCGCGCGCGGTCTTGCATACGCACACGCCCTATGCCACGGCGCTCTGTCTGATCGATCAAGCGAAAGTTGAACCGGTGTTTCTCGCCGGTCTGCAGTTCTTCGGCAAAATCGCGTATGACGAAGAGTGCCACGGCGCGGCGTTCAACACCGCCGAGGGTGACCGGGAAGCGGCAATCCTCGGCGACAGCAACGTTCTGATGATGCGCAATCATGGGCCTATCGTGGTGGGGCCGACCATCGCGTCGGCATTCGATAGGCTCTATTACTTGGAGCAGACCTGTGAGCGCCAACTCCTCGCCATGGCCGCGCAGCGCCCGCTGCGCGCCGTGAAGGACTCGTATGCCCAAGAGCTCGCGAACATGGTCCCCGTGTTCGATGCGTACGCCGAGAAACATCTCGCCGCGATCAAGCGGGTGCTCGATCGCGAAGAGCCGGAGTACGCGAGCTGATTACCGCAGCCGGTCCGGTGAGAGATCGGCCGCGGTGACGCCAAGCCGGGTCAGATCGTCGGGAAGCGGCCGGTCGCGAAGCATCGCGGCGCAAGCGCGCGACAGGGCGGGCGAGGTCTTGATGCCGTAGCCGCCTTGTCCCGCAAGCCAGATAAAGCCGCTCGCCGTGCTGTCGGGACCGACCACGGGCGAGGCGTCGCGCGCAAAAGTACGCAGTCCGGCCCAAGCGCGTGAAACGCGGGACACATCGTAGGTCGTGGCGTGCTCGAAGCGTTCGACGCCCGTTGCCACATCAAGATCGTCGGGTTGCACATCTACCGCGGGGCAGGGTGTCGCGTCGGCCGGCGATACGAGCAGCTGACCCGCATCCGGTTTGAAATAGAATTGTCCACCCACGTCGTCGACCATGGGCCATCCCCGGATGTCCATTCCGGGGGGCGCAGGGACGTTGAATGCCGTGCGTCGCTTCGGCACCAAGCCGAGCGGTGCGATCCCGGCCATGGCTGCTACGGCGTCTGCCCATGCACCGGCCGCATTGACGAGGATGGGCGCCGCGAACCTGCCGTCGCGTGTCTCGACGAACCAGTGTTCGCCGCGGCGTTCGACGCTCTCGACTCCGGCATTCACCCGGATGGTCGCGCCTCGCGCCTTGGCCGCACGCAAGAATCCCTGGTGCAGAGCGCTGACATCGAGTTCTTTGGAATGTGGCTCGATGATCGCCGCGGCGACATACTCCGGCCGCAGGATCGGCACGCGGTCGATGGCGGCCGCGGCCTCCAGCTTCACGATGCTCGGAACCAGTGCGCTGGCCACCGCCAGCTGCTGTTCGAGAAGGTCCGACTGATCCGCTTGCGCAATGGTGATGAGTCCGCGCGGGGACAGCAGCGCGTGATCGCAGAAGCCCGCGGGTGGAGTTTCCAAAAATGCACGGCTCGCCATCGCCAGGCGCCGCACCACGGCGTTGCCGTAGTTCTCGGTGAAGCTCGCCGCCGAACGTCCGGTGGAATGATAGCCGCACCGGGGTTCGCGCTCGAGCACGGTCACGGATGCGAACGCGGCGATCTCATAGGCGGCGCCCGCACCGGCAATGCCGCCGCCGATGATGAGAACGTCAGTGAGATGAGTCATGAGCAAAAATCTAGCATAACCGCGTCTGACGCTGCGATGAATGTTGATGAATATTCGGGCCCGGGCGGTGACTCGGCGGCAGCCGCCGCCCGTGTCAGGCCGTGCGCGCGAATGCGGTGATCACGGTCGGCTCATCGTCATGAGACAGAGGGGGACCGCCGCGCGTTCCTACGGATCGCAGTTGTAACACGAAATTGGCAACTTGATCTTGCAGCGAGTCCGCCTGGCTCTGCAGTAAACCGGCGGTTTCGACAACCTCTGCGGCCATCGCCTCGGTGGCGCGCGCCGTCCGTTCGGCGTGTGCGATATTGTCCGCCACGGCGATAGTCGAAGCACTGATTTCCGTTGCCTCCGTGGCAATGTCTTCCGTGGACTTGGATTGATCATCGCACGCCGCGAAGATGTTGGAGGAACCGGCCTGCAGGTCCGCAATGATCCCGCGCATACTCTCGAGGATCTCAATCGATCGCGTGGCGGCGGTTCCTACCTGCTGAACGTGTCCGCCGATCCCTTCGGTGGCACCTCGGGTCTGCGCAGCCAGCGTTTTGACCTCGTCGGCCACGATGCAGAAGCCGCGGCCGGCATCACCGGCTCGAGCCGCCTCGATGCGAGCATTGATCGCCAACAATTGAGTCTGCCGCGTCACGCCGGCAATGATCTCCGTGATGCTGCTTATCTGTTTGGAAGCCACGGCAAGCAGATCGATTTCAGCCTTTGCAGCGGACGCTTCTTGGACGCCGAGAGTCGCGCGCCCCTTCGATTGTTCCGCATTTTTCCGGACCGACCGGGCGGCTTCCGACAGTTTCCCGCTGGAACCAGCGATGCGTGAAGCGGCGTTCTTGGTGGTCTCGGCGACCACACTCGCATCCGCACTGCGTTGCGTCGTGCTTGCCGCACTGAGCGCCAAGTTGGCAGCGGTAGACTTCAAGGCCTCGACGGTTGTAGCCACCGACTCGACGATTCCCGCGACCTGGGATTCGAACTCGCGGGCCAGTTGCTCGCGTAAGGTGCGGCGCTCGACGGATTGCACGCGTTCCATCTCGCGTTGCGCGGCTTGCTGCTCCTCGGCAAGCCGCACGCGAATGGCTCGCTGCTCTTCAGCAACGCCGGCGCGATCGCTCTCGAGCGCCAAGCGTTGATCCGCCTCGAGTTGCATTCTTTGTTGGATCGCGGCCCGCATGTTGATCATATCCCGCATTAGTTCGGCAAACTCGCCTCGACCATGCACATGGATTTGCTGAGATCCCTGATTGGATTCAACGCCGCGAACGAGTGTCCGCATGCGGCCGACGGAATTCGACATGCTGCGTGCCAGCAGCAATGCAAGAACCAATCCCAAGAGGGTCATTGGTACGACCGTGACTACGATGAGATCGTGACCTCGCGAGGCACGCTCCGCGATGTCGCCCCGAATTTGCTGCGCAGTGCCCGCCTGCGTGTCGACCAAGTCTTGGAGATGAGTATCGACATCGGCTATTGCGCTGTCTGAGAATGTTGCCTTGCCGTCTGCGAGCGGTTGAATGAGTGCGCTGACCCCGGCAATCGCGGCGCGCGCGGCCGGGTCCGAAGTTTGCTGTGTGCCGCTGTCGAGGTGTGCTTGGGCGGTGGCCGCGATCGAGCGCAATCGCTCAGTGGTTCCGTGCGCACCGACTTCACTCCCGATGCCGACGATTTCTTTCCAGGCGACTTGCGCGGCGCTCGTTTCGGCGGCGGCGGCCTCATCGGTCGCCTGGTAGTTCGTCGTCATGCTCGTAAAGGCACGATACTTGACGATGGCATTGATTCCGGTCACCAGGGAAATAACGATCACAATGCCCAGCGCTGCCAGCAGCTGTATGGCGACGGGCACCCGGTTGACGAGCGTATCGGCGGGGCGGGATGGCAGCATTCGCTCCATCACGGCCAGGTCCCGCTTCCAGTGGTTGAATATCACTGCGCCGCAATGGACGAGCATGAGACCCACGAGGACGACGGCCGTTAGAATATGCGCAGTCATCAGCCGGTCGCGAAGGCTATCGGAAATTTCCCAGGGTGCCGGCAGCGGCACGAGACCGAAGGCCGTGACGTGATCGCCGCGAGCCCACGCGACGCACAGGCCGAGTACCGGTTGGGCGATCAAGGCAACGTAGAACGCTTGATGGACCAGTCGGGCCGCGAGCGCCTGCCATGCCGGTATCTCGACGCTGAGGGGAGGGGCTTTGTGGCGCAGGACCGTGATGAGTCGAACGATACAGATCAGTAGGATCGCGAAGCCGAGCTGCCGGTGAAGGCTCAGGACGAATTTGCCATACTGTAATGAACGCAATTGGCCCAGAACCAAGACGATCGCCAACTGGCAAATGACGAATAGCGCCACAACCCAATGAATGATCTGGATCAGGGGTGAATATTTTCCGCTCGTGTTTTGCCCCACCTTATACACCGGTGTCGATCACTCAATTGACCGTAATCGTGAGCTTCATCTTGGGATGGATTCCGCATCCCGCCATGTAGGTTCCCGTCTTGGTGAACGTATATTTGACATGCCCTCCCGGAGGCTGAAGTCCGCCGTTGAAGTCGACGCCGTCGCCCGTGATCATGATGTTGTGCGACGTCGCATCGTCATTGACGAAGTCGACGCTTTGTCCTTTCGTAAGGGACAGCTCGTTGGGCGAGAAAGCGAGACCTTTTTGCCTTACGACGACCGGCTCCGCCGCCGTTCCCACGGCCGAAACGAGCAGAGCTGCAGCGATGATCATTGAACGCCGAAAGTGCATAGCAACCTCCTGTACTCCACGCAAGAATGATTTTAACGGGGTAAGCTGGCAAGAGTGACGGGGTCATCAGCGCTGGTCAATGTATCGAGAAACGCCAGTAGGTCCGCTTTTTCATCCTTGGTGAGCCCGAGGCGGTGGATATTCGTGTCGAGGCTCGGACGTGTCTCAAAGCCACTGTCATAGTGGTCGATGACCGCCGCCAAGGTAGGCAGCGATCCGTCGTGCATGTAGGGCGCGCGCTGATTGATGTTGCGCAGAGTGGGCGTCTTGAAGGCTCGCTCCAGTTGTACGATGCCGGGCACGATCGCCGCACGCCCTCGGTCGGAGTCATGGAGACCGATATCGTGAAACCCATCATCGCTCATTCGCCAGGTCATATGACACGCAGCACAGTTCGCCTTGCCGTTGAACAAGACAAATCCGCGCATTGCCTGACTGGAGATCGCCTTATCGTCTCCTTTGATCCAGCGGTCAAACGGCGCGTCATTGGAAACGACCGTTCTCTCGAAGCTTGCAATGGCGGCTGCAATCGTGTCGAGCGTAATCGCTTGCCCCGGATAAGCGCGCGAGAATGCATCGACGTACCCGGGCATCGAGCGCAGCAGCGGTAACGCGATTTCCAGTGACATGCTCATCTCTTTCGTCGATGTGAGCGGCCCTTTCGCTTGATCCTCGAGCGTCGCCGCGCGTCCGTCCCAAAAATAGGGTTCACCGAACGCTACGTCGAGGATCGTGGGCGTGTGTCTGCCCAATTGCGTGCCTAAGTGACCGAGCCCCTTGGCTAGACCGTCGCCCCAGGCTAGGCCCGGGTTGTGGCAGGTAGCGCATGAAATCGCGCCAGAGCCCGATAGCCGAGGATCGAAGAACAGCATCCGACCGAGAGCGGCCTTGTCGGCCGTGATCGGGTTGGCCTTCGGCTGTGGAACGGTGGCGGGTCGCTGGAAGTTCGCGCGCAGGGATTCCGGCACATCGTCGGCCAAACAGACGGATTGAGCAGTCATTAAAAGACCGATTGCCAGAGAATTCAGTAACCGTATCGCGGGTATGTTCATCGTGGTTCCTCGAGGCGATTTGTGGCCCCTGTGACGCGTCTACGGCCGGGCGATGCATTTCTTGACGTACACCTGGTCGCGATATGATGAAGCGTGACGGCGATCACCCGCTGCTGGCTGTAAGGAAGATTAGCCCGTCGAAAGACGGGCTGTCAGGATTCGAGCCGGGGGTGCTAGTATCCGGTTCTTGGGTCCCTCACCGACGTTGCGAGAAAAGACTGCCGTGCAGAGTGCCTCTCGAACGCGAGTTCGCAAGACTGTCCGGCGGATATCCGACAAGCCGAAGCTGAAGCGCAAAGGGAGCGCCAAGTCGGCAAGGCTATCCCGGAGGACTCGCGGGCGCCGTTGGGTGACGAACTTCCGCGGTGCGCGAGGCCCTCTCAAGATTTTCATGGCCGCGGTCATCGTGCTTGCGCTGTCGCTGACCATCAATTGGGTTTACCAAGTCATCCGTAAGCCTTCTGAACTGTTCTTCCCCGTCAGCGGGACGCTTTTCAAGACTCCCACCGCAACATGGCACAGCTACTCGCCGCTCTTCCGGCAGTACGCGACGACGGCGATCGCCCCCGAGTTCCTCGCGGCGCTTGCGCAGGCGGAGGGTGCGGGCAACCCCGTCGCGCGCACTTACTGGCGGTGGTCATGGGGAACGAGGCCGTTCGATGTGTATCGACCCGCATCGAGTTCGGTGGGCATGTATCAGATGACGGATGGCACGTTTGCGGAGGCCAGGAACTTCTGCATTCGCGCTCACAAGGTCGTGCCGGACGGTCCTTGGAGCGCGTGGCATTCGTGTTGGTTCAACAGCCTCTATTTTCGCGTGCTGCCAAGCCACGCCGTGGAATTGACATCGTCTTACTTAGACCTGCACGTGTCGGATATCCTGGCGCGCAATCGAATCGCCGGTGCTTCCCTCCAACAAAAGCAGCATCTCGCCGCCACGATTCACTTGTGCGGCGCCGGGGCCGCCGATCTCTACGCTCGGCGTGGCTTTCGCTTTGTCGAGGGCCAGCGGTGCGGCGAGCACGATCCGCGCGCCTATTTGGCGCGGATCGATGCGTTGAAGCACGAGTTCATCAGGCTTGCGGCAGACGAATGACGGGCGAACCGTCGGGGGAGTCTCTTGACTGGCGAGGTTCTACACGGCGGCTAGGGCCTGGTCGAGGTCGGCGAGCAGGTCGTCAATGTGCTCGAGGCCGAGCGACAATCGGACCGTATCTTCAGAAACGCCCGCTTTTTGCAGTTCACCCGGCGACAGTTGCCGATGCGTGGTCGAGGCAGGATGCGTGGCGAGGGAGCGCACGTCGCCGATATTGACGAGGCGCGTAAACAGTTGCAGGGCATCGAGAAAGCGTGCACCGCGCTCGCGTCCTTGGCCTTCCGGACCCTTGAGCCCGAACGTCAGTAAGCCGGACGCTTTACCCGACAGGTATTTCTTGACCAAGGCATGATCGGGATGGCCCTCAAGGCCAGCGTAGTTGACCCAGGCCACCTTCTCGTGGTGCTGGAGTTGCTGAGCGATCCTAAAAGCGCTGTCGCTGATTCGATCCATGCGCAACGGCAACGTTTCGATACCCTGGAGAATCAGAAATGCATTAAACGGCGAGATTGCCGCTCCCGTATTTCGCAGCGGCACGACACGCGCGCGGCCGATATACGCCGCAGGCCCGAGCGCCTCGGTGTACACCACGCCGTGATAACTGACGTCGGGCTCGTTGAGTCGTCGAAAGCGCTGTTTGTGCTCGGCCCAGGGAAACTTACCGGAATCCACGATGGCGCCGCCGACGCTCGTTCCATGGCCCCCAAGGTACTTGGTGAGCGAGTGTACGACGATGTCTGCGCCGTATTTGATGGGTTGGCACAGATACGGAGTGGGTACCGTATTGTCGACGATCAAGGGCACGCCGTGGCGATGGGCAATCTCGGCGATACGCTCGAAGTCCGTGACGTTGCCTTGTGGATTTCCGAGCGATTCCACGAACACCGCCTTGGTTTTCGCATCGATGAGTGGTCCAAAACTTTCCGGCCTTCGGTAATCGGCAAACCGCGTTTCGATGCCGTACTGCGGCAAGGTGTGCGCAAATAAGTTGTAAGTACCGCCGTAAAGGGCACTGGACGCGACGATATTGTCGCCCGCCTCGGCGATGGTCAGGATCGAATAGGTGACGGCTGCCTGACCCGATGCCAGCGCCAGCGCGGCAATCCCGCCTTCGAGCGCCGCCACCCGTTGCTCCAAGACGTCTTGCGTCGGGTTCATAATGCGGGTGTAGATATTGCCCGGCACTTTCAGATCGAACAGGTCGGCGCCGTGCTGCGCGCTGTCGAAGGCGTACGCAACGGTCTGATAAATGGGCACCGCAACGGCCTTGGTCGTGGGTTCCGGTGAATACCCACCGTGAACGGCGATTGTTTCGAAGCGCCAGTTTTTGCGGTCGAGTTGTGTCATGGAGGCGTCCAAACCAATATTAGAGGAGCGGGCAGCGTAAGAGAAGTGGCCAACGCCTGCCTAATTAGATATCGGCATGAGCTTATACTTACTCGAGCAAGTTGTCCCGCAGGCGCTCGAGTGCAGGCCCATCGATTCCCAACTGCGCGCCCAGGTATCGCGCCACGGAACCGTGGGAGGCGTCCAATTCGTCGAACATGGCATTCAGGTATTCCGGATATACCCGCATGAGCGGCTCCCAGACCTCACGAGGCACCCCTTTGAATGAGCCGCCATTGACTTTGCCGATGAGCACTTCGCAGCTTCGTTCGAAGAATTCTGTCGTCAATAGATAGTTTTCCAGAATCGCATCGCGCGCGACGCCGAGCGCTGCCAAGATCAGGGCCGCGGCGACCCCGGTTCGGTCTTTACCGGCGGTGCAGTTGAAGACCAACGGCAATTTGGCGTCGATCAGATGCCGAAAAATCGATTGCAAAGCCGCCTGAAACTCGTACGGCAGCTGTCGGTACATCGACAGCATCATGCGGCGGGAGTGTTCGGGGCGCCCAGCTGATCGGAGAAGCTGTTTCAAGTTACCCGGAAGCTGGTCATGATCGCGAAATCGGTAGCGCAGGTTGGCGATTTCGGTGAGCCGGCTGGGATATTTGGAACGTTCCCTATTGGACCGTAAATCATAGGCGTAGCGGATTCCGGAATCGGAAATCACCTGCAAATCTTCGGCCGTGAGCGCATGTGTGGTGCCGGAGCGATAGAGTTTTCGCCACCTGACCGAGCGGCCGTCCTGCGTCAAGTATCCGCCGAGGTCGCGGAAATTCAACGCGCCCGCCAGCGGGGGAATCCGAATCGTCATGCCGGGACCTCAGTCTGAATTCACTGCCACAATGCTAACTGAGTGCCCGCACATGCCGTCCGGCTGGATGGGCGGCTGGGGCCCGTGGAACTCGCGAAGCAGGTTTCTAGATCTCAAGTGGAAACACAATAAAGTGTCGTATATAATTGTTATATAATAATAAATAATTTTGTGTTCTTAGCGGAGACGCCTTGGATGGGTACCAACGAAGTGAAACAAGATCGCAACCAGGCCGCGCTCGATTACCACGAGTTCCCCACGCCCGGAAAAGTGTCGATCGCCCCCACCAAACACCTGAGCACCCAAAGCGATTTGGCGTTGGCGTATTCGCCGGGCGTCGCCGCTGCCTGCCATGCCATTGTCGAAGATCCTCTCAACGTTTTCCGCTTCACGGCCCGCGGTAACCTGGTCGGCGTCATCACTAACGGCACCGCGGTGTTGGGATTGGGCGCCATCGGGCCGCTAGCGGCAAAACCGGTGATGGAGGGCAAGGCCGTACTCTTCAAGAAATTCGCCGGCATCGATGTGTTCGACATCGAGATCGATCAGCGCGATCCGCAAAAACTGGTGGACGTGATCGCAGCGCTCGAGCCCAGCTTCGGCGCAATCAATCTCGAGGACATCAAAGCGCCGGAATGCTTCGTCGTGGAGCGCGAATTGCGCAAGCGCATGAAGATTCCGGTATTCCACGACGATCAGCACGGTACTGCGATCATTGTCGCCGCCGCCTTTTTGAACGGCCTTCAAGTCGTCGGCAAAAATATCGGACACATCAAACTCGTGGTCAGCGGGGCTGGAGCCGCAGCACTGGCCTGTGTCGACTTGTTGCTCGATTTGGGGCTGGTTCGCGAACACGTCTGGCTGAGCGATTTGGCCGGCGTGGTGTACATCGGTCGACAGGAATTGATGGACCCGGAAAAAAATCGATTCGCGCAACCCACCGACGCCCGCACCTTGAGCGACATCATTGGCGGCGCAGACGTGTTCTTGGGTTTGTCGGCGGGCGGGGTGCTCAAACCGGACATGGTGCAGAGGATGGCGCCGCGGCCGTTGATCCTCGCCCTTGCCAATCCCACGCCGGAAATCCTGCCGGAAGAGGTCAGAGCCGTGCGCGGCGACGCGGTCATCGCCACGGGCCGCAGCGATTATCCCAACCAGGTCAACAACGTGCTTTGCTTTCCCTTTATTTTTCGAGGCGCTCTGGACGTCGGCGCCACTACCATTACACGGTCCATGGAAATTGCCACCGTGCATGCGCTCGCCGAACTCGCGCGCCAGGAGCAGAGTGACATCGTCGCCGCCGCCTACGGCGGAATCGAAGGCCTCTCATTCGGTCCGCAGTATCTGATTCCGAAACCGTTCGATCCTCGCCTGATCGTCAAGATTGCGCCGGCCGTCGCCAAAGCCGCCATGGAATCAGGCGTGGCCACTCGGCCCATCGCCGACCTGTACGCCTATGAGCAACGTCTCCAACAATTCGTCTATCATAGCGGCACGCTCATGCAGCCGATCTTTGCCGCTGCACGCCATTCCGCCCCGGAACGCAACCGTATCGTCTATGCGGAAGGCGAGGATGAACGGGTGCTTCGTGCGGTCCAGATCGCCGTGGATGAAAAACTGGCGACTCCAATCCTGGTCGGCCGACCGGCCGTAATCGAGCGCGGCATCAAGCGTTATGGGCTGAGGATTCGCATCGGCGAAAACCTCACCGTGGTAAATCCCGAATATGACGAACGATACCGCGAATACTGGCAGGCCTACCATCGACTCACGGCCCGCAATGGCGTGACTGAACAATACGCCAAGTTGGAAATGCGCCGTCGCACCACGTTGATTGCCGCGATGTTGCTGAATAAGGGCGAAGCCGATGGCTTGATCTGCGGCACCATCAGCACCACGGCGCGCCACCTCCATTACATCGACCAGGTGATCGGTCGTCGCACCGGAGTCCACGTGTACGGGGCGATGAGCGGACTCATCCTCCCGGGCCGCCAAGTATTCATCGTCGACACGCATGTCAATCTCAATCCGAGCGCCGAAGAATTGGCCGAAATCATTCAGTTGGCGGCCGATCAGTTACACGCGTTCGGCCTGGTACCGAAAGTGGCGCTGCTGTCGCATTCCAATTTTGGGAGCAGCAACGCACCGTCGGCACTCAAGATGCGCGAGACGCTGAAGCTGCTGCGCGACTGCCGGCCCGATCTGGAGGTGGACGGTGAGATGCACGGTGATTGCGCGTTGGACGAGTCGGCGCGTACCGCCATCCTGCGGGACAGCACGCTGCACGGCAGCGCCAACTTATTGGTATGCCCGGATCTCGATAGCGCCAACATTGCCTACAATCTGCTCAAGTCTGCGGCGGGCCAGAATGTCGCCATCGGCCCCATTCTGCTGGGTTGCGCGGCGCCGGCGCACATCCTGACCGCTGCGGCGACGGTGCGTCGCATCGTCAATATGACTGCGATCACGGTCGTAGAAGCGAACAGGCTGCACGCGCGCTCCTTGACTTAAGCGAGCCCACCGGCGATCTGGCGCAGGAGGCGTTTCGCTCTATAATCCGAGTCATGAAGCCACTGGCTCTTTGGTTGATTGCCTTGACCGCTTTGCCGATGGCGGTGAGCGCCGAACCATCCGCCGCCGAACGTCTGGGAGCGGTGTCGTTCTCGGTCTCGTGTTCTGCCGCGGTCCGCGTCCCGTTCAGCCGCGGCGTCGCGTTGCTGCACGACTTTTGGTACGAAGAGGCGCGGCGGCAATTCGAACTGATCGCGACGGCCGACCCATTCTGCGCGATGGCCCATTGGGGTATCGCGATGAGCGTGTTCCACCAAATATGGGATCGACCGGACGATACGGCGGTCGCGTTGGGCCGGGAAGAAATGAAAAAAGCGCGTGCGCACCCGGCGAAAACCGTCCGCGAGCGCGAGTACATCGCAGCCCTCGGCGGTTTTTTCCAACCGGACGAGCGCGGTTACCAGTCGCGCATCGACGCGTACGCCGCTGCCATGGCCACGCTGTACGGTCACTATCCGCGTGATGTCGATGCGGCGGCGTTCTACGCCTTGTCGCTGCTGGCTTCCGAAGCCCCGGATGACACCAGCCTTACACAGGAGCACAAAGCACTGGCGGTGCTCAATCCCCTGGTCGCGAAATACCCCGATCATCCGGGTGTCGTGCACTACATCATTCACGCGTGCGACACTCCCTCGCTCGCGCAGGACGGGCTGGCCGCCGCCGAGCACTATGGCGATATCGCCGCCTCCGCACCTCATGCGGTGCACATGCCTGGCCATATTTTTGCGCGGCTTGGCATGTGGCAGGCGGATATCGATTCGAATTCCGCTTCGGTGGCGGCGTCGCACGCGGCAGAGGCGCGGCATCAGAGCGGCGCCATGGATCAGTTCCACTCCGATGATTTCCTGCTGTATGCGTATTTGCAGAGTGCTCAGGATGCGCGTGCCAAGGAAGTGCTCGGCGATGCGGCGACCGTGCTCACGCGCTTCGAGGCGATGCCGGAGATGGGGGATCGTTACATGACGGGAATGTTTCCGTATTACCGGACCAAATTGCCGATTTTCTTCAATCTCGAGATGCGGGATTGGAAATCGGCAGCCGTGCTCGAACCGATCCGCGGCGCGCCTGCGGAGACCCAGCTCTTGACTTATTGGGCACGTACCGTGGCTGCGGGCCATCTGCACCAGCCGGAACGAGCGCAGGCCGATCTTGCCGATTACGAGGCAACGATGGAGAAGGTGAAGCAGGGACGGCATGCCTACTACGCCGACTCGACCGGATCACAGATTCAACGCGGTGAAATGCGCGCATGGATCGCATTTGCGCAAGGCAATGCGACGGAAGCCGTAAATGACATGCGGGGTGCCGCGGATTTGCAGGACAAAGTCGGCCAGGGCGAGGTCGATATTCCGGCGCGGGAAATGCTCGCGGATATGCTGCTCGAGTCGGGCCAATCTCAGGAGGCGCTGATTGAATACGAGCAGGCGCTCACGCTCAGTCCCAACCGGTTCAACGGGCTGTTCCATGCGGGCTTGGCCGCCGAAGCGGCGGGCGACAAGGTGAAAGCGAAGAAATACTACGAGGCGCTGCTGAAGTCGACGGACAATGGCGCGCATTCGGCGCGCCCGGAGTTCGATCACGTGAAAGCCTTTATTTCCTCGACGGCCCTTGCGCTGCAGTGACGATGAAAACATCCAGCCGCCGCAGATCGGTGTTGTTGGGAATGTGCGCGGGCCTTGGGACGGCCGCGCTCACGCCGGCGAGTGCCGCTGATTCAGCGGAAGAACAACGGCTGCATACCGATTGGCCGTTTCTCAGTCGATATGCCGACGAGAACGCCAAACTCAGAGCCAGCGGTATACCAGTTGATGCCGTTTTCCTCGGCGATTCCATTACGGAGGGTTGGTTGTCGAAGGCGCCGGAATTCTTCACGGCGGGGCGTGCCTGTCGCGGCATCGGCGGCCAGACAACGCCTCAAATGCTCCTGCGTTTTCGTCAGGACGTGATCGCACTGCGGCCGCGAATGGTGCACATCATGGGCGGTACCAACGATATTGCGGGCAATACCGGTCCGTCGACATTGCAAATGATCCAGGATAACTATCTGTGCATGACCGACATCGCGATGGCCAATGGCGTGCACCTGATATTCGCCTCAATTCCTCCGGCCCGCGATTTTCCGTGGCGTCCCGGTCTCGATACCAGAACGCCCATCGCAGCTCTCAACCGGTGGCTGGAAGATCACGCGAAGCGCGTACACGCCACCTATGCGAACTATTTTGCGGCCCTGACGGACGGCGATGGTGGCATGCGACCCGGCCTGGCCTCCGACGGCGTGCATCCCACCAAGGAAGGCTATGCAATCATGCGGCCGGTGGCCGAAGTCGCCATGCGGATGGCGGCCACAGGCCGCGCGCGCTCGTCGCGGATGTGACGCTCGACAGCGATTCACAAGAATGAGAGATTGACGCGGGTGCGTATCACGGCAAGACGCCGCGTCCTAGCTGTTGCCCTCCTGGCCGGTGCGGTAGGTTTGGCCGCGGCGCAACCGAGCGCCTCGCCAACCGCCGGTTATCCAAACCCACCGCAGGTGCTATTCGAGGATCTATTCGTCGCAGTCCAGACGATGCACATTTACCCCGATAACAAAGCCTTCCCTGATGCGATTCCGCATGCCGCGCCGGCGGCCATTCTCGCGCGCTACCATGCGTTGCGGCCGACGTCGCCCGAGGCGCTCAAAGGCTTCGTCGATGCGCAGTTCTCGCTGCCCGCGGAGGTGCGCCCCGCGGCTGCAGCGTCCGACACGGTCTCGATTACCGCTCATATTGACCATTTGTGGGACCCACTGACCCGCACCAACAACCGGGCGCTGGCGCATGACTCGTTGCTCGCGCTGCCGCGGCCCTACGTGGTCCCGGGCGGGCGCTTTCGAGAACTGTACTACTGGGATTCGTACTTCACGATGTTGGGTCTGGCTGAAAGTGGCCGCAACGATTTGCTGCAGGACATGGTGCATGACTTTGCCTATCTCATCGATACCTACGGACACGTACCGAATGGGACGAGGACCTATTATCTTAGCCGCTCGCAGCCGCCGTTCTTCTTCAAGATGGTCGAACTTGTCTCGATGGACGATCCGGCGGGCGCCTTCGCCCAGTATCTGCCGCAGCTGAAGCGGGAATACTCGTTTTGGATGGAGGGCTCCCGCGGACTCAGGACCGGGACAGGGCATCGACGCGTGGTCGCGATGCCCGACGGATCGATCCTCAACCGCTATTGGGACGATCGCGACAGTCCGCGCGATGAAGCCTACGGGCAAGACATGGACCTTGCGCGCACGAGCCACCGCCCGCCGACGCAGCTGTTCCGGGATATTCGGGCAGCCGCGGAGAGCGGTTGGGATTTCAGCTCGCGCTGGTTCGCGGATGCCGGTGACCCCGCCACCATCGATACCACGGAAATCGTACCCAGTGACCTCAATAGTTTGTTGTTCGGGCTGGAGAATGCAATCCGAGCGGGCTGCGCGCGGCAAGCGAATGCAGCCTGTGTCAAGGAGTTCGCCGCACGCGCCGCGGCACGGCATGCAGCCGTTGATCGCTACCTGTGGGAAGCGTCACTGGGCGCCTACCTTGATTATCGCTGGACACGCCGCGCGCGGATTGAGCGCGTCTCGGCCGCGACGCTGTATCCGCTGTTCGTTGGCCTCTCGTCCGATGCTCAAGCGACGGCAGTGGCGAGTACCATGGAAGCGCAACTACTCAAGCCCGGCGGCATCGTCACCACGCCGCTGGATACGGGTCAACAATGGGACGCGCCCAACGGTTGGGCGCCGTTACAGTGGATTGCCATTTCCGGGTTGCGCCATTACGGTCGAACTGCACTGGCCGAAACCATTGCGTGCCGTTGGATGCGTAACGTCAACACCGTCTACGATCAGAGCGGCAGGTTAGTCGAGAAATACGATGTGATCCGCACGGACCGCACGGGTGGCGGCGGCGAATATCCGCTGCAGGATGGATTTGGCTGGACCAATGGCGTGATGCGCAAGCTCGGCGCGCTGTACCCTGACTATGCCGCGCCTAGCTGCGGCGCTCGCCGTCGCAGCGCTGCCAGGAAACCGGTCTTGTCCTCGGGCGAGATCAGCAATACGCGACCGGCGCCGAAAACGATTTCGAGGCGGTCCAACGATAGCGCGGGGCCCGATCGCACGCTGCTCGATTCGCGCACGGCGGAGATCTCCTTGAGCGGGATGCGCCAGGAAAAGGGACCGGAATGGGCCACGAGCGCATCACCCTTGAATTCATAGTAGGTCGACAGGACCACCCAGACGACAATGGCGGCAACGAGTACCGTTGCGATAACCGGCAGCCACAGCACCCCGGTCGAGAGCCGCGGGCCGGTGATAATGGCGATGAGCGCCACGGCGGACATTGCGAGTCCGATCGCCCAGAGTTTGGCATCGACCTTTGAGCGGAACACGATCGTCATTCAGTCACCCGCCGGCGAGCTTAGCGCAGTTGGCTATCCTTGCTGCCCCGGCGGTTGTACCCGGTGAACCGTGCAAGCTCACGATCATGGGCATCTTGACAGGCAAGACATAGCCGAACCCCACTGATCGCAGTCCGCCGTGCCTCTGGAATTTCGCTTCCGCATTCTGCGCAATGGGTCAGGCTCGGCCCTTGAGGTAATCGGCTCTTTGCACGATCGACCCCATCCTTCACCGTTGCGTCTATCTGATCCTGTACAGCGCCCTCGGCTGCCCAACCCGTCGCCATCCTTTTCTCCTAAAGTGATGTTCCTCAATAATACCTTACAATCATCATGGTTCTCGAGCGCCGATTTACAAGCGGCTCTCCAGACCAATCGCCGCCCGGAAAAGCCAATGAATTCAACGAAGCGACATATACAGATCTTTCGGACATCGGTCCTGGCGCTGCTGGTGGCTTGCATGGTCGCAGTGCAACCGACGCGCAGTGCGGCGCGGCTCGCGGCCGATGCTATCGCCGGCACCGTCAGCAGTGCTCACGGCGCGGAAGCCGGCGTCTGGGTGATCGCCGAAACGCATGATTTTCAAACGCGATTCGCGAAAATAGTCGTGACCGACAAGGCCGGCCGGTACCTCATTCCGGAGCTTCCCACGGCGACATACAGCGTCTGGGTTCGCGGCTACGGCCTCGCGGACTCGCCTAGAGTTGATGCCACCCCCGGCCACGCTCTCGACCTGACCGCCCTCATCGCTCCCGACGCCGGCGTGGCGGCCAAGGCCTATCCTGCCGCCTATTGGTACGCGATGATGAAAATTCCTGAGGAGGCGCAGGTGGCAACGCTGCCGGGCGGACGCAATGGCTATCTCATGTGGATGAAGAACATGGGTTGCGTCGGGTGTCATCAGCTGGGGAATTTGGCGACACGCACCATCCCGAGATCCTTAGGTCCATTCGAATCATCCGAGGCGGTTTGGCTGCGGCGCGTACAGTCGGGACAGGCTGGCAGCCAAATGATCAATATCGTGCAAGGCGCACTCAAGGGCATTCCGATTCACTATCTAGCGGATTGGACCGACCGTGTCGCGGCCGGCGAATTACCGGCGATAGCGCCTGCACGTCCGAGCGGAATCGAGCGCAACGTCGTGGCAACCGTGTGGGACTGGTCGGATGGCAAAGCGTATGTACACGACTTGTCGGGGACCGATCGCCGCCATCCGACGGTCAATGGCTATGGTTTGCTGTACGGTGCTCCGGAACTGAGCACCGACAATTTCCCCATACTCGATCCGCTCCACAACGTAGCCACCACATTCAAAGCATCCGTGCGCGACATGAATACGCCGACCACCCATGACGACCCGGTGCTCAGTGCTTCGCCGTACTGGGGCGAGGAGCGAATCTGGGACAGCCGGGCGGTTGCGCACAATCCGATGCTGGATCGATCTGGCCGCGTTTGGTACACCGCAAGGATCCGCGCTGCGGACAATCCGCCATTGTGCAAAAGGCCCTCGTCCCATCCGTCCGCTCAGATCTTTCCCATCGATGCGTCGGACCGCCAACTTGCCGTGTATGACCCGAAAAGCGGCAACTATACGTTCGTCGATACCTGCTTCAGTACCCACCATCTACAATTCGCCGAGGACGCGAGCGATACGCTGTGGACCAGCGGTGGTCGTGAGGTAGTGGGCTGGCTGGACACCAGGAAATTCGATTCGACCGGCGACGCCGCTGCCTCTCAGGGATGGGCGCCGTTGGTGATCGACACCAACGGCAACGGCAAGCTCGACCCATGGGTCGAACCCGGTCAGCCCGTGAACCCCTTGCTTGACCAGCGTCTCGCGGTCAGCTTATACGCGATCATGCCGAATCCTGCCGACGGTAGTGTCTGGGGCTCGGTCGCGTTTCGTTATCCCGGCGCCATTGTTCGATTCGACCCGCGAACCCGGCTCAGCGAGATCTACAACGTAGCGGCACCCGGCTTCGGTGTACGCGGCGCCGATATCGATCGCAACGGCGTGGTATGGGTTTCGTTGGCGAGCGGGCATTTGGGGGAGTTCGATCGGCGCAAATGCAAGGCCCCGCTCAGCGGGCCCGGCGCGACAGGCGATCACTGCCCGGAAGGGTGGACCTTCCATCGCTTGCCGGGACCCGGTTTCGTCAATGTTCCACAAATGAGCGTCGAATCGAGCTATTACACCTGGGTGGATCAACATGACACGCTGGGCCTCGGCGCCAACGTGCCGATTGCCACGGGCAATCTGTTCGACGGGGTGCATGCGTTCGTCAACGGCAAGTTCGTGACGCTGCGCATTCCGTATCCGCTGGGTTTTTATGCCAAGGGGCTCGACGGGCGTATCGATGACGCCGCGGCGGGTTGGAAGGGACGCGGCATCTGGATCACGAGCGGCGATCGGACGCCGTGGCACAAGGAAGGGGGCAAAGGCACCAAGCCCATGGTGGTTCACTTTCAGGTTCGCCCGTCCCCGCTGGCCGATTGAATCGGCACCATGCGCTCCGTCACGAAACGCGTCGACGATCAATCCCTGCTCGACACCTGTCATGTACGGGCCATCGAACTATTGAAGCGAAATTTGGTGCCCGACGGCATCCTGGCTGCTTCACCCGGCGTGCGGGCCAGCAAACGCGGGTATACGGCAATATTCGGGCGAGACGCAGCCGTGTGTGCGATCGGCATGGCGCTGTCCGGCGACAAGTTGCTGGAGCGCGCGGCCGCAGCGGGGCTGCACACCCTGGCGAAACATCAGGCGCCGAACGGACAGATTGCGAAGTTTGTGGACCTGCACCGGCGGGAGGCGGACTTCTGGTATCTGGGGTGCATCGATTCGACATTATGGTGGCTGGTTGCGCTGGCATTCCTGGATCGGCGCGGCCGTGCCGGCGGGTTGCGGCGGCAATACGCCAAGCGCATCAAGCTCGCGATTCAATGGCTGCTGGCACAAGAGCATCAGCGTTTCTTTCTGCTGCAACAAAACGAAGCCAGCGATTGGGCCGACATCATGCCGCGCTCGGGTTTCGTTCTCTACACGAACGCGCTGTGGTTTTTCGTGAAGCGGCTTTACCGCATCGCGCACGCGCAGGAAACGCACCGGAACTTCAACGGTCTGTTCCATCCGTTTTCGGCGGCCATCGCGGAGTATCGCCGGGCGCAACTGCTCAATGACTACGTGCTGCGACGGGCGCGCGATCGTGACTTGTACCTGAGCTTCGTCAACTTCTCGTTCTTCGGCGAGGAGGGCGATGTGTTCGGCAACGTGTTGGCCGTGCTGCTGGGCCTCGCCGACGCGCGGGCGACCCGAAGAACGCTTGACGCGCTCACGATGGCGCGGGTGAGCGATCCGTACCCCGTGCGGGTGGTCACTCGGCCCATCAAAGAAAGCAGTTCGCTGTGGCGGCCTTACATGGCACGGCATCGGCAGAACCATGTCTGGCAGTATCACAATGGGGGCATCTGGCCGATGGTCGGCGGATTTTGGGTAACGGCACTCGTGGCGGCAGGCCGTGCCCCGCAGGCAAAGTCGGAGTTGGTCAAATTGGCGCGTGTCTGCGCGCTTCGAAACTGGGGGTTCACGGAATGGCTGCACGGGAAGACGCTCGCGCCGCGGGGAATGCCAGGACAGTCGTGGAACGCCGCGGCGTTTCTGATGGCGGAACACGCGGTTGCGGAGGGCGCGAGCGTCTTCGGCAGCGCCATTTCCTGAGAAACGATCAGGGATATGAAACAATAGGACGGTACCTCGCAGGTTCACGGTGTGCGGGGCAAACACGGAGGTCGCCAATGTGACACTCGCGAAGATGTTGGGCGAGATGACGGCTCCGGAGCTTGCGTGGGATTTCATGCGCTATGGTTTACTGGGGCGTTGCCTCGCACTTGCCGGCTTCGGCGTCGTGCTCGGCCTCCTCGTCATTCTCGGTTACGGTCTGCGTGATAAGTCCGAGTTGTTGACCACCATTTGGCCGGCCGCAGGGTTGCTCTTCATGGCGCTGTGGACGTCGCCGGGCCGCAACTGGATCTGGATCATCGTGGTCCAATTGATCGTGCAGATCGGGATCTACGTGGTTTACGCGGACCGCGTCAATTGGCAATGGGGTCCGCTGTTCGCCGTTGCGAATTCCTTCGACGGCGTCGTCGGCGCAATCGTTGCACGGCGGCTCATCAAAACGCCTGCGACACCCGAGATCCGGCAGGTATTCCTATTTCTGGCGGCAGTCGCACTTGGCGCCGCTTCGGGCGCATCGATCGGCGCCTACGCCTCGATCCATACGTCGGTGGGCACCCACTTTTGGCGGCAGTGGCAACTGTGGTGGGCCGGTGCCTGGCTCGGATCGCTGTTCGTCGCTCCGGTGGTGTTGTCATGGGCGATCCGTTTGCGATCGCCCGACAAGACGTCTCGGGCTCCGGCCGCGCTTGACCTGTTCCTGACAGGCGGTGCATTACTCGGCATTACCTACTGGACGTATTCGTCGCCACCCGGGGTCCTATCGTCCATCTTCCAGTCGCCGGTACTGGTGCTGGCGCTCGCGATCGTTGCCGCATTTCGCATGCCACCGCGCTGGGCGACGGTGCTCACTGCGCTCGCCGTCCTCATCGCCGCCTACTATTCCAGTCGACACTTGGGACCGTACTCGATCTATTCCGATCCCTTTACGCGCATCTCCAGAGTCCAGTTGAATTTGGCCGCTTTGATCGTCATCAACTACATGTTGGTCGTTGTTTTATTTGAAATCCGCAACACCCTGCGGCTTCTTCGTCAAAGCGAAGAACGGTACCGGAACTTCGTCGAAAAGAGCTCCGAGGCGGTGTGGCAGATCGAACTTGCCGCCCCCATGGCGCTCGGTCTGGAATTGGAGGCGCAAATCGAATGGTTGCGCAGGCACGCCTGCGTTGACGAATGCAATCTACCCTATCGCCAAATGAGCGAGCAGGCGGGTGTAGCCCACGCGGAAGCTCGCGCGTGGCGCGCCGATGCGCCCTGGTCGGTGATCTACCTCGAACACCTCGAGCAGGCTGCGCGCCAAGGTTACTCGATCGACGGTCTGCAATTTTCAGTGCCGTCGGGCGTCGGTCGCAAGACCTACCTCACCGGATTCACCGGGGTCATCAAAGATGACAAGCTGCAGCGGATCTGGGGTGTTGCGCGCGACATCACTCAGCTCATGGAACTTAACGAATCGTTGAAACAGAAGCAAGCTCGGGTGCAAATGTATGCGCGGCAATTGACGAACGCCGAGGAGCGCGCGCGACGGGCGACTGCCGTGGATTTGCACGACGGCATCGGCCAGCAATTGACGGGACTTGCCCTGACGCTCGACGCTGCGGCGTCGCACTCGCCGCCCGAAGTCCGACTCTTGCTGAGTGAAGCGACTCATACATTGCGCCAAATCCATGCGATGACGCAGCGTGTGATTGCCGATCTCAGCCCGCCCGGGCTGTACGAACTGGGGCTGGAAGCCGCATTGCAGTGGCTCAGCGTCTACATGCGAGGCAGCGACGCTCTACAGGTCGAATTGCAGATCAGCGTCGATGATTCGGCATTGGATCTGGAGCTTCGTATTCTGGCCTTCAAATTGATCCGCGAACTGCTTCGAAACGTCGTCAAGCACTCCGGCACGAAGTGGGCCAAGGCGACGGTGACCATGACGTCGCAGGAATTATTCATTGATGTCGTCGATCATGGCGTGGGCTTCGAGTCGCAGCTCAGTCTGTTCGAAACACGCGCCGGAGGATTTGGACTGTGGAGTGTCGCTGAACGGGTGCGCGAAGCGTGCGGCGAGTTGACGGTCGACACGGCGCCGGGGCAGGGGTGCAGCGTGTCCGTGACGTTGCCGCTGACACGTCACGAGGACAGCGGATACACCGCGTCGGACGCCGCGCAATCGGAATATGGATCGCAGCGACTCGGTTAGCTTTGCAAGAACGGATTGATGACATCCGCGACACTGCGTGGATCTTCCCAGAAAGGATTATGTCCCAGCCCCTCGAAGACTTTCACTTTGGCGCCGGGCAACGCCTGACGCAACGACTGCCGTGCCGGCTCTTCCATGATGGGGTCCTCACTTCCCCAGATCAGCAAGGTCGGCGCTTTGAGCCGTGGCAGCGTACCCTGCAGAACCGTGTACACGCTGTCCGCGTTGAGTGATTGATCGAGCACTGCCTGCCAAACGCGTAACGGGATGGCCGCTGCGTCTCGCCGCTGCCGGCGCAGAAATTCCGGATCGACCGGCGTCGGCGATTCCCACCACGCGATCATGAACGGCGAGTCGGGCTCGATAGGTTCCTTGAGCTTGCGGATTTCTGCAGAAAAATCGAACGCCGCCGGCTTGTGCGGCGTACCGGGCGGTGTACCGCCGGTCGAAGAAATCAAGACGACGTGAGAAGTCCGCTCCGGCCAGGCCTCCGCGAACGTCTGCGCAATGATGCTGCCCAGTGAGTGGCCGACGATATCGGCTCTCCTGATCTCCAGAACGTCCAGCAACAGCTTGATGTCATAGGCGAAGTCGTATCGGTCGTAACAACACTCCGGCTTGCTCGACTGTCCGTGTCCTCTAATATCGACCAGTATCAGGCGAAATCCTTTTGACAAATAGGGGAGCAGCGGCACCCAGTCGCGGGCGCTGTCGGTGTAGCCGTGTATCAATACAACCGGTGGGCCGGCCGGATTACCCATGTCGATATATGCCAGAACCTCGCTGTTGGGCAACGCCACCTTCAGTTTCTTCGCATCGAATGCATTGAGATCGATTTGCAGCGGGGGCGGCGATGTATGCGAACTCGCCGCGTGAGCAGTATTGCCCATGCTCGTAAAGACGCTCAAGATCAAGGCGGCCGTCAATGGAGATTTGACCGAACGGCCCGGGTGCCGGGGCCGATGATGGCGATGCGGTGGATAGGTCTTCATGCCGCAAAGCTTACGCGACACGCCGACTAGCCGCGACTCCAGCCGCGACAACCGTTCAGGAAAAGCTCGACTGCGGCCTCGCTCCAAAGATCGCGTTCACTTGCCGTCATCGGCGGGTGAGAGCTCAGCGCTCGACGCTGAGGTATGGCGATCACGAGCTGCAGAAATTGGGCAGCGGCCATATCGCGCGCCGGCGCGTCGAGAGATTCGTTATGGAGCTCGCGCGCCAATAAATTGCTGATGAGCGCGATCGCTTCTTGACTCGCACCCTGGGCGCTGGTTGCCGGCGCCAGTTCGGGAAAGCGCGCGGATTCCGCAATGACCAAGCGATGCAGCGCAATCGCCGCCGGCGACAAGGCGGCGTGCAAAATGAGTTGGGCGAGCCGCTTCAGTATTGCGTGGAGCGTTGCGCCTTCAATCAGCGGCACATCGGGAGGCGGGCGAATACCCTCGATGATTCGATGCACGACGGCCTCGAACAGCGCCGTCTTATCGGCGAAGCGGTGATAGAACGTGCGCTTGGAGACGCGAGCTTGACGAGCCACCCCTCTAGTCGCGCAAACGAATAATGCGATATATTAGTATGTTAGGTACCATTATTAATGGGGATAGGCATGTTGACGAGACGCCGTTTATTGCAGGCTGCCGGCACAACGCTGGCCATGCACGTATTGAATTCGGCCCTGCGGGCCGCGCCGGCGGGCGGCGTCGATCTCAAACTGGGCGTACAGCTCTGGACGGTCAAGGACGAACTGCAGCGCGACTATGCTGGCACATTGCGGCGGCTCGCCCACATGGGCTTGCGACGTGTCGAGTTGTACGAGCTGGGCGGCCCTCCCGCCGCGCAAACCAAGCGCGCCATCCAGGCTGCGGGCCTCGAATGCATTAGCGCACACGTGCGGCTATGGGAGTTGGAAGCCGACCTACACGAGAAGATCGAACGCGCCCAGGAGATTGGCATCCGCACTTTGGTGGTTCCCGTGCCGTGGATGCCGCCCGACTCGCTACGTCGGGCGTTGAACGGTGATATGCTCAGAGTGTTGGCGGAGGAAACGACGCTCGACAACTGGAAGCGAACTGCCGAGTTGCTCAATTCTTACGGCGAGCAGCTCCACAAAGCCGGCCTTGCGCTGGCCTATCACAATCACAACATCGACTTCAGGCGGTTTGGCGATGATGTCGCCTATGACTTGCTGGTCGCATCGACGGATGCGACCTATGTGCGTCTCGAGTTGGATTGCGGTTGGGTGGCGAGCGCTGGGCTCGACCCGGTGATCTATTTGGAACGGTGGCCGCACCGCTACATGGGGCTGCATGTGAAGGACGTGCAAGCGGGCTTCATTCCCAATGTCGCCATGCAGACGGCGCCTACGGAAGTCGGCAGCGGTGTCATGCACTGGCCCGAGATCCTGCAAGCCGCCTACACGGCCGGCGTTCGCCAATATTATATTGAGCAGGAAGGACCCTTCATCCGACCGCCGCTCGAAGCGGTACAAATCAGCGTCGACTACGTCAGAAGCGCTGCCCAACAACTCAAGAGTGCATCGTGAAACGCCGCCCTCAACGACGGTTCTTCTTCCATTCAGCGTAAGAGATCCGCGGCAGTTCAAACCGATCAGTCGTGCGACAGTACATCGAGGGTGAACCGAGTCGACCGATAGGAGCGAAATTATCAATGTGCAATCGCGGACCCAGCAAATGGTCAGCGACATGAAACATGACCACCTCGCCTATAAACAGCGTATTCGTGCCGAGCGACACCGATTGGAATAGCCGACACTCGAGACTCACCTGCGCCTCGGCCAGGCGTGGGGTTTTGACGCGAACAGAGGCTGCCGCGTGCAGGTCCGCAGCGATTAACTCGCTTTGGTCCGGCGGAAAATCCGCCGCCGAAACATTCATCGCGCCGAGCAAATCCTCGGTCACTAGATTCACCACAAACTCGCCGCTGACCTCAATGTTTTTCGCCGTGTCTTTCGGTGCGCCATCGTCGCGAAAGCCAATACTGACGACCAGGTATAAAGGATCGCTGCCGACTGCGTTAAAGAAGCTGAACGGGGCAAGGTTGATGATACCGGTTTGATTTAGGCTGGTGACCCACGCTATCGGACGCGGAACAATGACATTGGTCAATACTTTGTAGTTGTCAGCGTACGAGTGCAGGGCTGGATCGATTTGCATGAGGCTCATTACCTTGTGACGCGGGATAGATGGTCAGTAGTCGATCCTACCCCATCCCGGCATCGAACTTCGCCATGCGTGATCTGCGGGAGCGGCAGAGATAATGCGAATGGAAATAGCAGCCGTCAGAGGATTTGCGTCAATGCCCGTCCGCCGGCCAGCACCGCCAACAGCATTAAGAGGCGCAAGACCCAGCGTCGAAAGTCCCCCGAGTCCGCGTTCTTGAAACCGCGATTGCCCAGCCAGATACCGGCAGTCAACGCCGGCAGAAACAGCAGGGCGCGCCAGAGCGTCGCCAAGCTGAGCAGCCCGCTCCAGCCCTGCCATGCAAGTCCAATAACGTCGGTCATGAGGAAGAAGGCGATCATCGAGGCACGGCCCGCTGCCGCACCGGCGGGCGAGCTGAAGAAGAACAGGATCACCGGCGGGCCGCCGATTCCAAAACTGCCGTTGAAAAGGCCTGAAGCCGTGCCCGTGGCGAAGGTGACAGCGGGACCGGGCAGTGACTTTAGGGCATAGCCTCGGGCGAGCAGGATCGCAGCGATCAGCACGAATACCGCGAGCGCCAGGGTCATGGGGGCAGGCGGCACATGAGCGAGCGCATAGACTCCAAAGGGAGTGCCCACTAGGCAGCCAACAGCGAGCCAGAGAAGCGCCCGCCAATGGATATCACGCCACACGCCGGGCAGGAGATGCAGGCTTGCGGCGACCTCCATGACGAAGATTGACGGCACGATCTCGGTCGGCGGCAGAAGGAGGGAGAGCGATATTATGGCGAGCAGCGAGAAGCCAAATCCGCTGTACCCTCGCACGACGGCGGCGCCGAAGATGCAAGCAACAGCATAGACGAGGATCAGCGCCTGCATGGGCCAAACTGCGGCGACGCCCGAGTGGCGCTAAGGGGCGCTCAGGCGCAAGTCAAATTGAATCACCACAGCGTCCGCCTGTGTCGTGATGTTCACAATACGAAACTCGTCGAGGCGAGCCGGCGAGCCGCCGGCTGCGATCACGTCCTTTCTCACTAGATCAGACACATCGATGTTCGCGGCATGAGGCATGACTTGCGGGTCGACCTGGAGCGCAAGATTGAGGGCACTACGGGTCGATTCATCGTCAACGCGATCGATCCGGATGTCGTCCAGGATCAGCAAATGTCCACCGCCATGCAATCTGCCCGACAGCGTGATATTGGATGCAAAGTCTGCGCCCGCGCACATGTTTCCAATCGTTTGACCCAGCCTTGACGACAAATGGGCATGCAGGACGAGGCGCTCGGCCGCAAGCTGCGTATGTGGCGATTCAAGATAGGTATAACAGCCACCATCATCGATCAGATACCAGCGACCGGCTCGGTCGAATAGCTGCTGAACGACCAAGGTCTGCACACCAAGCGGACCTATGGAAAGTACCGACTGTGCTGCAGCCGGCAGGGCCCAAGCGAATGCAGACAAGGTAACAACTACCATGCGCACCTGCGCAGTCAGTCGCCAACATGTGGGGGTACTCATACTGTTGTCGCAGTTTACTCGTAATCGTCTTTGAACACGCTGCCATCAGGATACGCTGTCAGATGGACACCTGGAGCACAGCGGAAACCCTAGCGCTTGGGGTAGGGCGTTCCGTTCCTGTGAGCATATCCCGCGCTCCCGTTCCACCTGCGTCGGCCCATGAACAGTATCACCACGCCAAGCATCACGACGCCGGCTGCCGACCACTCCCAGCGTGACACCATTTCGCCGCCCAGCGTCACTCCGAGTAATAGGGCAACCACTGGATTCACCAGTGAATAACTTGCGGCAAGACTAGAGGACGTGCGGGCAAGCAGCAACATGTAGGCGCTGAACGCAATCAATGTTCCGAATACCACGAGATATAGCCAGGCCATCCACGCGCTTGCCGGCGTCGGCCAACGCCACGCCTCACCCGCCAACCCCGACACGGCCAGAAGCGCAAGACCACCGCTTAGCATCTGCGTCGCGAAACCGGTGGCACCGGGAGCCAAGGCAAAGCCTCGCTGGCTCAACACGCTACCGAGCGACCAGCCGGTAGTACCCAGCGATAGCGCGAACAGTCCCGCGGGCGACCCGCGAAGGCCCGCTCCTCGCGTCAACATGAGTACGCCCGTGAGACCGACACAGACCGCAATCAATTCGCTGCGCCGCGGAAATACCCGGAACGCCAGATTCACGACGATGAGCAACATCGGCATCACGGCGATGAAGGCGACCACCAAACCGGATGCGATGGTTTGTTCAGCATAAGCGACCCCACCCATGCCACCACCGAGCATCAACGTGCCGATGAGCAAGGCATTGCGCCACTCCCGCACCGTAGGGCGACTCGCGCTGCGTGCGAGTTGCCACGCCATCAATAGCGCGCCGGCGACTATGAAACGAGTGGCCATCAGAAAGAAGGGCGGGAAGCCAACCAGCGCAATGCGGATCACCAGATACGTCGAGCCCCAGATGAGCCACGTCGCCGCCAGGCAGCCAATGACCAGCGACGAGAACGATCGCGGCGAAGTGAGCGGAGCGGGAGTGCTCGTCATCCGAAACCAGTCGAGGCGCGGATCAATTTTCCCGCATAGCGAGTGCGACAATGTTTTATCATTCCTCCCCCAGTTCCGCTTCGAAATAGCCCTGTGCAAAACCGCCAAAGGACAACAGAGTCATGGAGCAAATGCAAGTCCGAACGGGGTGGGTGATTCCGGCCGCACTGAGCTGCCTATCATTCGCCGTATCTGCGGTCGCAGCGGCGCCAAGTTCGACAACGGCATCGACCGCCGTAACGCGGGAAGGAAACCAGCTATGCGCGCAGCTTCTGGAAGTGAAGCGGCGCTGCGTCGCTTGATCGAAGGCATCTGTACCGGCCAGCCGAATTATGCGCAGATGAGCACTACGACGTGAAGCAAGAGCACGGATCGTCACAATGGCGAATTTCGCTACGCGCCGACGGCATCATTGCAGGGGCATTGATCACAGCGGGGCCGTAACCCCTCGATGACGATTTGACGATACGAGACGTATCAGGACGTAAGGCCACCATGAAAGCAACAACCGGAACAGACTTGCCGTATCGCGTTGGCGAATGGCTCCCATCGGATCAGGCCTTGCTCGATAAGTGGCTGGCAACGATGATCCAAAAGACGCACACCGAGGACAGGGCTCTGCATCCTGTGATCGCCGACTTTCAAAGGCTCATCGAGGGCGATTCGCAGATCTTCATGCTATTCCACCAGATGTTTGAGCAAGTCCCCCGGAAACCACCATACAACAAAGATCCCACGGGCAAACCGCAGGTGAGGGACTACCGTCATATGCTCCAGCTGTTGAATACCATCATGACGCACGCGCCTGAGTTCAACCAATCGGGTCTGGTCGGATGTCCCATCAACGCGATCTTCGACTGGCCAATGGGAACTACCGCGGGATTCGCCGCCTTTTTGAACAGCGCAGTCAATGCCCAATTGAAGAAAGTGTTGAATGAGTGGGCGCTATTCTTGAGTTCGAGTGATTCCACATCCGTCCTGAACGAAGACCCTCGTCGGGGCTGGTTTGGCGAAGACGCCAAAAAATCCATGCCGAACTTCGACCGGGACTTCAAGTGCGATTCCACCCAAGCCCACCACGGCTTCAAGTCGTGGGATGATTTCTTCACTCGGGAATTCCGACCCGGAGTGCGCCCCGTCGACCTGCCCGATGACGACGCCGTCATCGTCAACGCCTGCGAATCCGCCCCCTACAGAATCGCGCGTCACGTCAAGCTGCACGACAAATTCTGGATCAAATCCCAGCCATACTCGATCATGCATATGCTCGCGAACGACAGCTTGGCACCTCTGTTCGTCGGCGGCACGGTTTACCAGGCCTACCTGAGCCCCCTCAGTTACCACCGCTGGCACAGCCCTGTAAATGGCACGGTGACAAAAGTGTACCTCAAGGACGGGACCTACTATTCGGAGGCGCCATCGGAAGGCTTTGACCCCGCCGGTCCAAATGATTCGCAAGGCTACATCACAGCAGTGGCAACACGGGCCCTTATCTTTATCGAAGCGGAAAACTCAGCTATCGGTCTGATGTGCGTATTGGCCGTTGGGATGTCCGAAGTCTCCACTTGCCAGATTACCGCATACGAGGGGCAACACGTCAGGAAGGGCGATCAGATCGGAATGTTCCACTTCGGCGGGTCGACCCATTGCCTGATCTTTCGGCCGGGCGTGAATCTCGAGTTCGACCATCACGGCCAAAAGCCCGGCCTCAACTCAAACAACATCCGTGTCAACCTGAGGATCGCCACGGTGCTCAGGAAATGACGCCCTCGGCTGAATCACGGCGGCGACGGCACGAAACGGCCGATGCATGCTGAAACGGTCATGAGCCACCCGTTACAGGAACAAGCCGACCAGGATCAACAGCCAGAACGCCAGGACGAACACCGTCCAGACGAACAGCACGGTCTCGCCGGCGGCTGCGAGCATGCGCACGACAATCTCGCCGAAATCGCTTGCTCGGCGCCGCCAGATACGGGGGGGCAACCCCACCGGCGTGCGCTGTGAGAGGGCGCGCGGTTCGAAAAAATGAAAACTGGAAAGCGCAGCCATGATTGCTACTCCTCGAAATCTCAAGCGTTGCTGCTCAAGTCCGGGAGCGATTGGCTGCGGAGGAATTAGCCGGTTAGCGCCAAATTCCGACCACTGAATCTCTTCCGGGCCTCGGGTCCTCCGATCGGTCGGCAGACCAGCAGCGCCCAAAGGCGACTGCCTGCGTCGATCGTCGGGGGCCTAGGTCGTGGGTACACAAGGTTCTTTTCCCGGGCGCTGCCATATGCAGTGCAAACAATCATACCCTACCGGGGTATAGTTTCGCAAGGGCCGGAGGCCAGAGCCACCTCCACCTGTCGCTTCGACTCCACGTCAGCCACCGCCGTTCCCTGGGTGCGAATCGGAATACGCACTATGAACCTGGACCCCACTCCTTCCAAGCTCTCAACGATAACGTCTCCGTGATGAAGATCGACCACCATTGCAACCAAATGCAGGCCAACTCCCGTGCCGGCGATGCCAGTCGCGTTACTACCGCGAAAGTAGCGCTCGAAAAGGTGTTCCCGATCTCGGGCGGGAATGCCTATACCGCAGTCGCGCACCTGAACTTCCAACCAATCCGACTCCTGTCGGGCCGTCACTTCGATTGGACTTCCCGTTGGCGAATATTTTATCGCATTGGAAATCAAATTGCTGAACGCGTGAAAGAGTAACTTCGGATCACCGTAAATTGCCGCAGGCAACGCCGAGAAATCCTCGGTGATGAGTACGCCCCGAGTCGCATCGCGATGGGCCTGACAAGCATCGCGCAGCAGGGCGTTCGGATTGACGTCGTAGGGATGAAAGACGGCACGGGCATCAAGCAAACGCGAGGCTCCCAGCAGACTTTCCATGATATTCGTGATCCGCTGTACGGCATTGCGAATGCGTGCTGCACGTTCAGCGACATCCGCCGGGTCAAGGCGATCGCTCGTCTTGATCAGCCGCTGCGCGTGACCATCAATGATCGTCAGCGGAGTCCGAAATTCATGCGACGTCATGGAAACGAAATCACGTTGCTGGGCAGTCAACCGTTTCTCGTTCTCCAAGCCTTCTTCCAACGCCGCGGCCTGATCAATCAGGCGTCTCTGACTGCCAATCAATGCAACTGCATTATCACGAAAAACCGACACTGCGCGGGCCATTGCCCCGATTTCATCAACACGTTCAACGCCGGGAATCGTGATATCCGTGTTTTGGCCGGCCAGCCTGTGCATGCAGTCCACGAGCTTCAACAATGGCGTCAAAATGCCGCGCGTAATGTAGATGATCACGCCGATTAGCAACGCTACCGCCAGCAGCATTGCCGTCACCACCATGTTGCGAGCATGCGAGTATGTCGAAGCCGCCCGATCGCCATCTTGGCGTGCTTTCACGACGGTCTGATCCGTGAGCCGGCTCAATATGTCGCTCGACAGATCGAATGCGCGGCGGGAATCGGTGTTGTATAAGATGATGGCCTCGGACGTCTGCCCAGCGCGCGCGAGCCCGATCACTTGGGCTGCTTCGGCCTGGTAAGCTGCCCACTGCTTGGCAAACTCGGCGTAGAGCGTAGCTTCGGATGGGTCCTGGGAAATCTCTTCGTAGGCGCGTTGACTATCGGAAACGGTGGTGTGAAGCGTCGCTATCTCTTTATCGCTTGCAGCGAGTTCCAGCGGCGTCGAGGCCAGGAGGCGTGTAGCCTCGGCAGCGCGGTAGTCCGACATATAATTGCTGAGGTCACCCAGTATGCGGGTATCGCGAAGCCAATGGTCTCGAATCACCTCGGAGGCGTGATTGACGTCACTCAAGCGTGCAAACCCGAAGATGCCGAGCCCAATGACGAGCAAGAAAAGAAGCGCAAAGACCGAGTACAACCGTACCCGGATCGAAAGAGAATTTAGCAATCGCTTGGAGGGCCTTGATTGCTCGGCCATCGCATTGCGTAGCGTGGCATCAGGCGGCCGCCGATCGTTCATCAGGTACTCCATGGGTCTCAAGGGGCGATGAGACGTCCGGACGTGGCCTTGACGACGGCCTCCGTGCGCGTAGACACATTCAGTTTGCGGCACGCGTTTTCGATATGAAAGTTCACGGTTCGCTTGCTCAACCCGACAATCGTAGCAATTTCGGGCGATGTTTTTCCTCTTGCGGACCAAGTCAAACACTGCACCTCGCGATCGTTGAGCGCTATGTGGCGAGACCATACCGCGTTGCGCACGCTCTTGCCCAAACGCGCCTCGATGATCGCCGCGAGAATCTCGAAATCGACCGGCTTGGTGACGTAATCGTCGGCTCCAAGCCGGCGACCCCTAAGTTCACTGTCGCGATCCGTGCGCGCCGTGAGAAAGATAAAGGGTACGACTCGGTGCTGCGGCGCGAGTGTGGTCAACGATTCCATCACGTCGAAGCCGTCCATACCCGGCATGTTGATGTCGCAGAGCACGAGGTCGGGGCCGCTTTTGAGAATTGCGCTCAAGCCCTCATGGCCGTCCGTGGCAATATTGATGACATAGCCACGCTCTTGGAGATCTTCCGCGATTAGAGCGGCGGTCTCCGCGTCATCCTCGATACATAGTATTTGTTTGCTCGCAGAAACCATGGCCATAATCTCCAACAAAAGGGAGTGGACAAGAATGGCATTCCGTCTCGGGTACCCTCTGTCCGACATCCAATCTGTAATCCATACGCCATTATCGCCTACCATGCGTAACATTCGCTGGATGGCACCAATGATTAGCGAAAAAAATCGCCCGTGGCACCGGCAAACTAGTCCAAAGCGGCACCATTGCTGCCCTGGGTCGAGCCAACCGCCGTTTGGCGATTCCACCAGCCGCCGCCGAGGGCCTGATAGAGCGCCGCCGTGTCGCCGAAACGGGTGGCCTGCGCCTGCACCCGACTGAGCAAGGCCTGCTGATATGCCATCTCGGCGAGGAGGTCGGTCAGGTAGTCGGTGTAGCCGTCCTGCATCCTTTCGCGCGTCAGATCGAGCGTGACCTTGGCGGCGCGCTCCGCCGCGAGGGCCGCGGCCAGCTCGTCGGCATCGGATACCATTGCGTGCAGCGTATCGGCGACATTCTGGTAGGCGGTTATGACGGTGATTTGGTACTGCGCCGCCGCCTGCCGCAGCGCCTGATCGGCGGCGCGCTTGGTGTGCAGCAGGGTGCCGCCGGCGAACACCGGCTGCGTGACGTCGCCGATCAGGGTCCAGAACGGTCCACCCGAGCGGAACAGTTGACTGAACTCGGTTGCCGTCCCACCGTAGGTGCCGGCGATGGAGAACTGCGGCAGCATCGCGGCGATGGCGACACCGACCTGGGCATTGACGGAACGCAACTGCTCCTCGGCGGCGCGCACATCGGGGCGTTGTTCGATGATCTTCGACGGCAGACTCAAGGGGAGGTCCTGCGGTAATTTGAGCGACGCCAGCTCGAAGGTCTCCTCGACCTCCTGGTTGGGCAGCTTGCCGACCAGAGCGCGAATCAAATCGCGGGTCTGTTCGAATTGCTTCTCGAGCGGCGGCAGTAATGCCTTGGCCTGCGCCAGCGCCGCCTCCTGCGCCGCCACGTCGATGCGCATGGCATAGCCGAGCTTGAATTTGTCGAGCAGTATCGCCAGTGATTTTTCGTTGAAGTCGATAATTTCCTTGGTTGCGGCGATTTGCGCGCGTGTCGCGGCTTCCTGGATCGCCGCCGCGACCACATTCGAGGCCAGAGTGATGTAGGTCGCCTCGAGTTCGAAGCGTTGCATCTGCGCCTGCGCGTCCAAGGATTCGACTTTGCGCCGGTTGCTGCCAAACACGTCCGGCACGAAACCCACGGTGAATTGCGCGGTCTGAAAGTTGAAATAGAGCGGCAAGTTGTGCGGCGCCGGGGCCGGCGATGGATTTTGATACGCCGTGATGGTGGTTCCGTTTCCCTGCGCACCGGGGGCGCTGGTGCCGCTCTCATTGCCCGCGAGTTTCTGGCGCTCAAAATCATAGTTTGCGGCCACCGTTGGGAAGAAAAATCCCTGCTGCGCGCGCACCAGCTCTTGCGCTTGGCGCAGCGCCGCTTGCGCGGCCGGAATCGTCGGATTCGCGCGAAAGGCCTGCTCGACCAGGGAATTCAACGCCGGACTGCCGAACGCTTCCCACCATTTGAAGGCGACGTCCTGGCCAGTCACCAACCGCTGTGCCTCGCCGCCGAGCACGTTCGCCGAGGCCGTCGCTTCGGGCAGCGGCGCGATGGTATAGCCGGCATCCTTCGGTGCTGCCGGTTTGTGGAAATTCGGTCCGACGGCACAGCCGACCACTGCGGCCAATGAAGCTGCGCACAGGAGGTATGGGCAGAAGGTGGTTCTCATGATGATGATTGGCGCAGATTATCCGTATGAGGGTCGTATTGTGGGCCACATCGCGAGCGCCACGTAACTGTGAATATTCACTGTGAATGTTCACAGTAGCCGTGGGTAGAGGACATGGCCATCATTCCGGGTCCCTGGAATGAGGTCACGTCATGCGCTTTTCGGTAGTCAAACTGCGGCCCAATAGCCGACGCGCACTATTTGCCGCGAGCGGGGCGATTGCGCTCGTCATGGTCGGGGCGGCGCTCTATTCACGATCCGGTGCGCAAACGGCGCCCGCGCCACTGCCATCCCCGCCGGCCGCAGCACGATCAAGGCCCGATCCCGATTCGATCAAGCTTACGGACGCGCAGCTCAGCTCGATTAAAACAGGGACGGTGGCGGACCGAGAATTCGTCGTCCAAAAAGAGACTGTCGGCAATATCGATTTCAACGAGGACAGGAGCGTGCAGGTCTTCACGCCCTATCAGGGTCGGATCATTCAGGCCCTTGCCAATCTCGGCGATGAGGTGAAAAAGGACCAAGTCCTATTCACGATCGAGAGCCCTGATTTCATTGCCGCGCAGTCGAATCTCATCTCGGCTGCGGCAACGCTCGATCAGACATCGAGCGCGCTGAATCGAGCCAAGGCACTGTATGCCGTAAAAGGCATCGATCAGAACGACTACGAAACCGCGGTTGCCAATCAGCAGAGTGCCGAGGGCGCGCTCCGGGCAGCGCGCAACGCCGTCGCCATTTTTGGCAAGACCGAATCAGAAATCGACCGCATTATTGCGACGCGTCGGGTTGAGACGGCACTCGTCATCAAGAGCCCGATCACGGGCGCCATCACGGCCCGCAATGCAGCGCCCGGACTGCTCGAGCAACCGGGCAATGTACCGGCCCCTTATTCGGTCGCAGACCTGTCAACCATGTGGATGCTGGCGAACGTGCCCGAGGCGGATATTCCGCAGTTCAAACGCGGTCAACTCGTGACCGTATCGGTCGCGGCCTATCCCGGACGTGTGTTCGAGGGAAGCATTACCGCCCTTGGCGCGACCGTCGATCCGAATTCGCGCCGAGTCATGGTACGTTCCGAGATCAAGGATCCGAAGCACGAGCTTCGCTCTCAAATGTTCGCGACCTTCGTCATCCGCACCGGCGTGCCGGAGCGCGCTCCGGCCGTACCGCTCAGTGGGATCGTACGCGAAGGCGATGGCACGATGTCGATATGGGTGGTCGGCAGCGACCCGCATTGGTTTACGCGCCGCGCGGTCAAGATCGGCCACCAGCAAGATGGCTATGATGAGATCCTCGATGGCATCAAGTCCGGCGAGACCGTCGCCATCGACGGGGCAATATTCTTGAGCAACATCCTCTACGGCGGCGCGTCCTGATCGTCACGTCGATGCCATTCCGCCTTGCTGCTGCCTCACGTTGAATAGAGAAAACCGATGATAAAGGCCATCCTAGGATTCGCGCTCAGCCGTCGCGCCATTATTCTGCTCGGGCTGTTCGTTTTCATCGGAGCGGGCGTCATTGCATACAGCAAGCTCAATATCGAGGCGTATCCCAATCCTGCGCCCGTCATTCTCGAAATCACCGCCCAAGCCGCCGGACTCTCCGCCGAGGAGATGGAAAAATATTATACAACGCCGATGGAGATCGGACTCTATTCCACACCCGGCATCGACAACATCCGATCCACATCCTTTTACGGCTTGTCGTTCGTTCGAGTCACGTTCAAATACGGTATCGACTACTTTTTTGCCTACACGCAGGCGGCGCTGAGCCTGCAGCAAAACGTACAGCTTCCCGGTAGCCAAGTGGCGCAGATCCAGCAATCGAGCCTGGTCGGCGAAGTGTATCGATACCAGGTGGTCGGCCCGCCGCATTTCGGGCTCACCAATTTGCGCACCGTGCAGGATTGGATCGCGCTCCGCCGGTTGTCGACGATCCCCGGGGTGGTGGCGATCAACAGCTGGGGCGGTACGACGAAGGAATTTGAAGTCGAGGCGGATCTCGCCAAACTCCAAGCCTTCAGCATTACGGTGCCGCAGCTGCTCAGCGCGCTCGGCAATTCGAACATCAACGTGGGCGGCCGCGAGATCACCGTCGGTCAGCAATCCGTGAACATCCGCGGCGTCGGCTTGGTCGACGATGGCGGCAACGACGATTTGACGCAGGGCTATCACGTCGATGACATTCAGAATGTCGTCTTGGGCCAGTTCAACGGAGTGCCGGTGCTGGTAAAGGATGTCGCCAGGGTGTACGTGGGTTATGTGCCGCGACTCGGCATCGCCGGCCGCGATCACGAGGACGACGTTGCCGCCTCGATCGTGGTGATGGGGCGCACGCAGCATACGAACGACGTGGTGCCGCGCATCAAGGAGGCAGTCGCAGCGATGAACGTCGACGGTAGCCTGCCGCCCGGGGTCAAACTCGTTCCCTATTACGATCGCACCTCGTTGGTCAAAATAACGACCCACACGGTCCTGCACAACCTGATTTTTGGATGTCTACTGGTCTTCCTGATCCAATGGATTTTTCTCGGCGACTTGCGCAGCGCCATCATCGTCGGCGTCAATATTCCGTTTGCGCTGTTCTTTTCGATCATTATCTTGGTGCTGCAAGGGCAGGATGCGAACCTGTTGTCGATCGGCGCGGTTGACTTCGGCATCATCATCGATTCGGCAGTGATTTTGGTGGAGAACATTTTTCGAAATCTCCAGGCCATGCCGAGCGCGCAAGCGCAGATGGTGGAGAGTCTGAGTCAGGGAGCGTATGGGACGGAGCCTACGCCCCAAGCCGGCCCTATCTGGACGGTGCGGCTCCGCATGATTTACTTGTCGGCCTTACAAGTGGACAAAGCCATTCTCTTTTCCACGGCGATTACCATCGCGGCATTCGGTCCCCTGTTCACGATGCAGGGCGTGGAGGGTCAGATCTTTGGGCCCATGGCTCGAACCTATGGCTATGCCTTGGCAGGGGCGCTCATCGCCACGTTCACCGTCACCCCGGTACTGTCGTCCTTCATGATGCCCGCACAAATCAAGGAAACCGAGACGTTCATCGTCCGCGGCTTGCACCGGATTTACCGGCCCGTGCTCGATTTTGCCCTCGAGCACCGAGGCCTCGTCGTAGGGCTCGGCGTGGCCTTTCTCGTGGTGATCGGCATCATGATTCCGTTTCTGGGCAGTGAATTTCTGCCGGCTCTGGAGGAAGGAAATTATTGGATCCGCGCGGCCATGCCGCAAACCATGTCGTTGGACGCCGGCACGGAGGCGACGCGCAAAATGCGCGAAATCCTCTTGCGCCACCCGGAAATCATCACGGTGGTATCGCAACACGGGCGACCGGACAACGGGAGCGACGCATCGCCGTTTTCCAATGTCGAGTTGTTCGCGCCGTTGAAGAACTACGACGAATGGCCCGCGGGGATGACCAAGGATAAACTGACGGCCCGATTGCAAGCTGAATTCGACGCAGCACTCCCCGGGGTGGTTTTCAACTTTTCGCAATACATCCAGGACAACGTCGAGGAGGCACTATCGGGTGTCAAGGGTGCCAACTCAGTGAAGATTCTAGGACCGAATCTAACCGTCTTAGAGGAGTACGCGGCAAAGATATTGCAGGAAATGCAGCAAGTAAAAGGCATGGAGGATCTTGGCATCTTTCACATCGTCGGTCAGCCCAATTTCAACATCAAGGTCGATCGCACCAAGGCCGCGCGATATGGGCTCAATACCGGCGATGTGACTACCGTTGTGCAGGCGGCTATGGCCGGGGCGGTAGCCACTACGGTGCTGGAAAGCGATCGGGAGTTCAATCTAACGCTGCGCCTCGCGCCAAAATATCGCGACAGCTACGAGACGATTGGCAATATCCCGGTCGGCTACCAAACGCCGAGCGGCAGCACAGCCTATGTTCCGCTGCGTGAACTCGCCAACATCAGCTTGGATTCGGGTGCGTCCTACATCTATCACGAGACCACTCGGCGTTATATTCCGATCAAATTCAGTGTGCGCGGTCGGGACCTAGGGGGCACGGTGGCCGAGGCACAGGCGCGAATTGCGAAGAATATCAAGCTGCCCTCCGGATATCGCATTGTGTGGGCGGGTGAGTTTCAAGACCTGCAGACGGCGAAGACCCGACTAGCGGTGTTTGTACCAATGAGTCTGGTGCTAATAATGATTCTGCTCTACAGCCTGTTCAATTCGGTGCGTGACAGTCTGCTCGCGTTGGCTGGAATACCCTTTGCCGTCGGCGGTGGGGTACTGGCATTATTCGTGAGCGGGTTACCGTTCAGCGTTTCTGCGGCTATTGGATTCATTTCGCTGTTGGGTGTTTCAGTAATGAACGGGATTTTGGTGCTCACCTACTTCAACGAACTCAAAATGCAGGGCATGCGCCCCGTCGATGCCATGGAACATGCTGCAGAAAAGCGAATGCGTCCGATGCTGATGACGGCGCTCTCTGCCTGCATCGGTCTAGTCCCAGCCGCATTCTCAACAGGCATCGGCAGTCAAGTGCAACGACCACTGGCGACCGTCGTCGTCGGCGGCATGCTCTTGGGGCCCATTATGTTGCTCGTGGTTGTTCCGGCACTGCAGTTGGTATTCCTACGCAAGTCAGCTGAAGGTCTAGGGGAGTCGGAGCTTGAGCCCAAGGAGAGCTAATGGGGGCGCGAACAACAGTTAGAATCCGAGAAGCGCGGCTCAAATTGCGTGGGGAGCTTGCCTTCGTGGCCGTCATTGCGTTGGGCAATTTCGTCCCGAGCGTCAATTGGGCCGGTTCGATCGTTGCGGATCCCCCGAAACGGGAACAGCCCGTTGTCCATCAAGGTTCGGCAGCGGCGGGCGCTCATAATCGAGTGCTTACACCGCTGCGCCACGCGGCCGGCGACGGTGTGAACGGGCGCGCCAGTGCGGATATTGTGCATGTCGCACGCTATGCACCGACAGTAAATGGCGTCGCGAAGGTCTCGGGAAATGCCGTGAGCCGCCATGCCGCCGTCGCGTCTGTAATCGGCGGCCCGGCCCACTATGACGCCAAGAAGGGTGCCATGATCGGAGGTTCAATGATGAGGCACAAGCGTTAGTCTCTAATAGGTTTGGGCTTGCTTGGTTTTTGGGCTGTATGTTCATTTGCATCGTTCGCAATACGTGAGAAAGCTCGACGTCCGCTACGCTCTTTGGGGCGTGGTTCTTCTCCTGCTTGCCGCGCTCCCAGCCTTCGCCGGCTTTGTCAGCTTTGGCTGGGAACTCTCTCAGATGGCTGGGCTCGTGGGTTTCCTTGCTTGCATCGCTCTCTGTGGTTCGCCAATACGGCCGCGCGACTCGGTGCCTCCGACTCTAATGTCATTGCGCCTTCATGCGCTCATCGGCTGGGCGGCGCTGATTGCAGTAGCTGTTCACGTCGGCGGCCTCGTTCTCGCCGACGGTACGGTCGTTGAGTACCTGAAGCCCACGACTCCGCTCTACCAGCTCGCTGGGATTGCAGCGAGCATGCTGCTTTTGATCGTGGTCCTGAGCTCGATCGCGACAGTTCGCCGTCTCTGGCCTAGTCACCGAGGCTTCCAGGCCACGCATGTGATACTCGGTTGTCTGCTCGCCGGCTTATCCGCCGTGCATGTCATGACGACGGACCGGTATGTCGGCGGGCGCGGACGCAGGGTGTTGCTCCTCGCGGTCACGATTGGTGCGCTTCTGATGCTGCTGCGTCCCCGCCGACCAAGCGACGCTGCTGCCGGCGGCGGATCCAGGACGCAGCGGCGATTCGTCTTTGGGCGACATTCGACCTTAGTCCTCAGCGTCGTGGCGATTACTGGACTGGCTCTTGCTGCACTTTTACGGAGTTCCTCAGCCGCGGCGCTGCGCGAGTCCCTGGTTCACCGCGCAAGTACCATTCCACTCGACTTCCCGCACGGCAAACACACGGCGGTCAATTGTCTCAAGTGCCACCACAATTATGCTGACGGACGAGGCTTCGACCGGTGTGTTGGCTGTCACCAGAGCAGCCGAACGGACCTCAAAGAAGGTGTCGAGGCGCGATTCCACGGCTTCTGCTTTGATTGTCACCGGCATCCGCCGGCGACATTCGAGCACCATGGCCCCGTTTCAGGATGCGTCGCTTGCCACCAACCGCCTGGCACGCGCCGGTGAAATAACGACGGAACACCGCAGGCCGTGCGGCCTCATCGCAGCGCAAGACTGCCGATTCTTACTAGCGCTCTGGCAAGTGAATGACCGATAGAGTGTTCGTGACGTCATCAACGACAGCGAAGTTGAAGCCATTGTGACCTTCCAACACGGCGTCAATTCCGAATGCACCGCCCTGACTCGAGTCGACGTCGTACTCGCGGACGAATGTTCCCCAGCGTGTGAACTCGACGATTTCACTCGGATGCAGCACGTCGGCATTGACCGCATCCCCATTCGCAGTCAACAAGTCGCCATTGGGCGCGAAACGCAGCGCGAGCGGCCCGCGTAGATGGGGGTCTGAGAAGATGAGTGCGCCCTTATTGGCGGCGGCGGATCGGTGGTTTGCGTCATTTATGGCGTAGATCGCATTGTCGGCGGTCGAGGCAACGTACAACGTATCGGTTCCCGCATCGAAAGCCAGTCCGGTCGGGCCGAGAACGACGGCTGCGGCATTGGGAACGTGCATGTAGCCGGTTGCGATCGTGGTTTTCTTTTCAAGCGTCACGCCGCCGGATGTCACGGTGATATCGAGTCTCGATACCGTGCCATTCAGTACGTTGGAGACAAACACATGAGCCTCCGAGTCATGATCGTCAATCGCGAGATCCCACGGCCCATCGAGGAATACGGGATCCATCCAGGAGTGAATAACGACTCCGTGCCGATCGACGACTTGTAGCGCTCCGGGCCCGATCGTGCCGAAGGTGCCGTCGGTGGTCGGTACGCTTCCGACCAGCACGAAGCCCCGCCTGAGAACACCGAGTGCAGTGCTTAAGCCCGGCAGTGAACTCGTAAAGAACGCGACGGCGCTTCCCGGCGGAGCCGCCGGACCCTGCGGATGCAGCTGAACGAGCGTCGTCCCTGTACCCTGGATATTGGCGCTATTATTGAAATTACTGACCAGGACGTCGCCGGCGGCGATTGTGCCGCCGCTCGGAAATCCGTGCGGGACGAAGGCGACACCATAGGGGTTGAGATCACCGTTTGCGGGAATCGTGGAGGAGTTGATCAGCAGTGGGAGGAACGGCTCATCGGCTGCGACTGCGAGCCCTGGCGCCGCCAATAAGGCGACGCACGCCGCAAACCCGACCGTGCTGCACAAGCTTCTCGATGCGTGTACCGTCTGCATGGTGATCTCCTGTACGTGAGTTATTTGAAGCCGCGTCGAAAGCGACGTCTTTGCTCGGTAGGTACCAGGAGAACAATCCCGGGTTCTCGGGCGATCAATTAAAATCTTCAAACCATGGGTGTCGCAGACAACCCTTATACTGCGGCGGCAATGGATGGACGCTACTTCATTCTGCTTGGGTGGATCCAGCGCGTGACGAGGCGAATCGCGATGCCCTTCCGCCTAGGGTTCTCGATGGTCAGTGCGTTGGCGGCGCTGGTATTACTGTCATCGGCCTGCGAAGCCGACGAATCGTGGAGCGCATCCGTGGGCGCCACCAGCGACTATGTATACCGCGGCATATCGCAGACTTATGGGGGTGGGGCGGTGCAACTCGGCGCGAACTACCAGAATCCGCTGGGCTGGTTCGTGGGGGCATGGGGATCGAATGTTGATCCCTACCCCGGAGGTGCGTCCTCCAAGGAGCTTGATCTATATGCCGGAATCAACCGCGCGCTCGATGCCGATTTTACCTTGCGCGGAATCTATACTCATTACGCGTATCTGCAAGATCCGCGCCCGGCGCGCTATGACCACAATGAGTTTGCGGCAACTATTGCCTATTTGGATTTGATTGCGGCGACCGTGTCGTATCAACCCGACAGCACTTCGTACTCTTTGCTGGGATTTGCCCGAAAGCGAGCGGCTATCGCCTACGAGCTCACCGGGCGTTGGCCGCTACGCGGTGGATTTGCGATGACGGCGGGCGCGGGTTATTACGATCTGCACGATCTATTCCGGGTCGGCTACTGGGCAGGCGATGTCGGGCTCTCATACGTCTATCGGCGACTGTCGCTCGACCTCAGCCGGTTTTTCTGTGATGCAACCGCGGCACGCCTGTATGAGGATGCCAGCGCTAACGGCACTTGGGTGGTTTCGGCAGTGATGCACTTCTGAGGCTGCCATGAACCTCTGGGCACTGTCAGGGTACATACGCTGAGTAGTGCGGTGTCGACTGCCGTCCGAGCGGAGTACGTCCTTGGATAATATGGAGTTGCCAGCCAATCAATCCGCGATGGTGCGCGCCGGAAACGAGCGCGAGCGGGAATTGATCGTCAGGATCAGCCACGGGGATCGGGACGCCTTCCGCGAACTCTATCTGCACTACCATAGGCGCCTTGCGCGGTTCCTGACGCGCGTTACTCATCGCTATGAAGACGCCGAGGAGGTCATCAACGATACGCTGTGGATCGTATGGCAGCGCGCGGCCGACTTTCGCGGCGCATCGCAAGTATCGACGTGGATCATGGGCATTGCCTACCGGCGCGCGCTCAGCCTGATTCGGCGTGCGGCGACGCACGAGCGTGTCATGGCACTCGAGGCCATTGACGGTGAGGCAACCGTGAGCGACACGGGCCGAGCGCTCGAGGAGCGCCAGCAGCTCGATTACGCCCTTGCCCAGCTGCCGCTCGAGCAACGCTTGGTGCTCGAATTCACGTATTACTTTGATCATTCATGTGAGGAGGTAGCCGAGATCATGGAGTGCCCCGTCAATACCGTAAAGACACGCATGTTCAATGCCCGACGCAAATTGCGGGCAATTCTCGAAGAGGACCGCGCCCACCGAGGAGTCAAGTCGTGAGCATTGATTTGGACGGAGCCTGTTGTAATGAGGAGGCGGCGCGGCTGCTGCCTTGGTATGTCGTGGGACGACTGTCGGCCGCCGACGTCGAGCGCGTTTCGAATCATTTGCAACACTGCGCAATTTGCCGTAACGATGTGGCCAAAGAGAGCGCAGTTCGCGCGCTGCTGAAAGCGGATGCTCGGATCGAATACGCGCCCCAGGGCGGTCTTGCGAAGACCCTGTCCCGCATAGATGAGCTCGGCCGCGATGCACCGGCTGCCACACCGTCTCGCGTTCCGGTCAACATGGCTCGAGGCCGCGTTGGTGCGATGCGATGGCTGACGGCCGCGGTTCTCGTACAGGCGGTCGCACTTGGTTGGCTCGGCGTTTCATTGCGCCATTCGGGCTCACAGGGCACGCCGGTATCGGGATACGAGACGTTGTCAGCGGATCAGCAGCACGCGGCCGGACCACACATCCGCGCGGTGTTTGCGCCCACAATGACACTCGCCGATTTCAGGGCGTTGCTGACCGCGCATGACTTGATGGTCATACGCGGTCCGAGTGAGGCGGGCGCGTACACTCTGGCGTCGACGGATCCGCGCTTCACTGCTGCACAACTGGGCACGGCGGTGGTGAGCTTGCGCAGCGATACCCGCGTGCTGTTCGCGGAACCGGCTGTTAACGACGCGGCGGCCACGCAGTGAACATCCCTGCGCTCGGCCTCGTCATCGGCGTCGCCGCGCTTGCCGGCTGCGCGTCCGATCGCGCACTTCTTGCCAGCGCGGAGCTGCCGGCAGCGGCTCGCGAGGCGCCGCAGAGCTATGTCGTCGTCACGGTTCGAAACCCCGTGAGCTTGCCTATCACCCGCGCTGCATCGACACCGCGAGGCTATGACAGTGCTGGCCTGTATTCGGCCGGCGCCATTGCCCGTTACGGGAGCCGCACACTCGCCGCCGATTATCATCTGCGGGAGGTATCGAGCTGGCCAATCGCGCTGTTGGGAGTCCATTGCCTCGTTTATGCTCTGCCCGACAAGGCTGATCCAGGTCAATTGCTGTCGAGCATCGCGCGCGACCCACGAGTCGAGTCAGCGCAACCACTGCTGGCCTTTGGGACCGTATCCAGCCACTACAATGACCCCTATTCGACCCTACAGCGCAATGTCGAGCAGATGTCAGTCGTCGAGGCGCATGAGCTGAGTCGCGGCGCGAGCGTCCGGGTTGCCGTCATCGACACCGGCGTCGCCGTCGATCACCCGGACCTGCCAGCGAACGCGTTGACGCGTAATTTTGTCGATAACGATACGCGCTCCTTCCGTGAGGACGCGCACGGAACGGCCGTGGCCGGGGTCATCGCGGCCATTCCCAATAACGGCATCGGCATCGTGGGGATCGCGCCGGACGTGAAGTTATTGCTGTTTAAAGCTTGTTGGCGCGTTGCACTTACGGGGACGAAGGCCGCATGCAATTCCTTTACGCTTGCACAAGCGCTCGCGGCCGCGATCGAAGCGCATGCCGACATCATCAATCTCAGTCTCGCCGGACCGAGCGATCCGCTGCTCACGCGCCTCGTAGGCCGCGCCGTCGATGCCGGCATCATCGTGGTAGGCGCGGTGCCGGTGGATGGGCTTCGAAACACGTTTCCCACGAACATCGGCACGGTTATCGCGGTCGATTCGATTGAAAGCGGTCACTCCGACCCGAGTGTCTTACGGGCACCGGGGCGTGACGTCATCTCGCTCGCTCCGGACGGTCATTATGATTTTTATTCCGGAAGCTCTCTGGCGACCGCGGAGGTCTCCGGGCTAGTCGCACTTTTACGCGCGCAACGCCCGCGTCTGACGGCGCGCGAAGCCGAAGCACTTTTGGCCGGTAGTGCGGACACCACATCGGGCGATTCGCGTCCGTCGGCGCCGAACGCTTGTGCGGCGCTTGCGACTATGCTGAAGCGTTCTCACTGCGCCACAAACTAGCGCTGCCCTCAGCGGTAACCGCAGAGGCCTGCCCGCAGTGCGCGTCTGCTTTGGCTAAACAGTTCTTGCGCGCAGAACTATTTTGCCGCGTGTCGCTACCAACATCCGTACTCAATGTTCACACGTTACGGAGAGCATCCATGAGATTGCATTGCATCACCAGAAGCAGAGCGTCGGTTTCATTCGCGGTCAGCGCCATTTGCGCCGTCGCCGTAGTCGCGTGCGGCGGTGGCAGCGACGGGAGCAGCGGAGTCAGTCCAATGGCCCAGCAAGCAACCACCCAATTTACCGATACACCTTTAGTCGTGGACAAGCAGGAGGTGGTCGCGGTTTCTGCAACAGTCGATGCAAACTTGCAGAATCCCTGGGGTATAGCCGTGGGGCCTGGCTTGCCATTTTGGATTGCCGATAACAACAGCAATATGGCGACCCTTTACAGCGGCACGGGCGAAATTGAGACGCAGGAAATTACGGGTTCGGCGAACCTAGGAGTGGCCATCCCCGCATCCGCAGCGGGAGTGCCGGCCAATCCCACGGGCCAGGTGTACAACGGGAATGGCGGGTTCCTCATTACCACGAGTAGGGGTCAAGAGACCGCGTTGTTCATTTATGACGGCGAGGGCGGAACCATTGCGGCCTGGGCAAAAGACAGCGGCGCGACGGCAGTCACGGCCTACGACGATGGGGTGGTCAACGGCGCCGATCACGCAGTCTACAAGGGGCTCGCGCTAGGTACCGTCGATGGTGCGCAATACGTATATGCGACGGATCTGCATAACAACAAAATTGACGTATTCGATACTAATTTCTCAAAGCCGGCTGCCATGCAGGGAAAATTCATTGACCCTGGCATGCCCACCGGATTTGTGCCGTTCGGTATAACGCCGGTGAATGGGCAGTTGTTTGTCACCTACGCGATGCAGGATTCGGCAAAGCATGACGAGGTTACCGGTGCCGGTTTGGGGTATGTCGACATTTTCGATTTCAGCGGTAATTTCATCAGCCGGTTCGCGTCGGCTGGGTCACTCAATGCCCCCTGGGGGATCGCGGTTGCACCTGCCGGATTCGCCACGCTCGAAGGCGATGTGCTGATCGGCAATTTTGGCGACGGCACGATCAACATTTTCACGCCCAATGGAACGTCCCTGGCAACCTCTGTTGGGCCGGTAATGACCGGTAATGGCCAGGCACTGGCCTTCCCGGGATTGTGGTCCTTGGCATTTGGAAACGGTGACTCCGATAAGCCCCTCACGACGTTGTTCTACACCGCCGGATTCGCCAGTCAGACGGACGGTGTTTTCGGCAGCATCACCGCCTCAAGCATGTCCATGACGCAAGGCCCGTACTGAATCGGCACTGGCTCATGCGGTCAACGTTCAAGGCGTGCAACACCCCGCGAAGATGCGCGGGGTGTTGCGTTGCCGGGAAATGCAGCGAGCCCGTGCAGGAGGATGGGCGGAGGTCGGCGATCCAGGTGATGGCGCTTTGGCGGGTGAGACTGAACCAACCTGCACCGGTTCAAGGTGCGGCAAGCTACCGCTGATCCAATGAATGTAGGAATGCCCCGTGGGGTTGTATGTTGCGATGACGAGTACCAATGAGGCGAGGAAGCGCAAGGCCACGCCTCCGAAACTTAAATTTTGCATCTTCACTCCCGGTCTTCAGCTCGGTCATCGAAGCGGTCATGGTATGCACGCTGCCTTTTCGCGGCGCACTATTGGGCGAAGCAGCTATACCCGTCGATCGTCAGCCGAAGCGGAACCTACCGCTGGGCGTGCTACACCCCTTCGGGAGAAGGGCCGAGAGAGCTTCGACTAGAGACTCCCTCGGTCCTCGTGGCGCCCTGCGCCACATTGGCGACTAACGGATCGGTGCCATCAGGTGCTGATAGGGCGTACCAGCCCACATTACGTAGGGAGTCTTGGTGTCGGGATCCGCGCCCTTGGGATAGGTGTCATAGAAACTGGCATCGGCACCAACGATCATGATGTGTGGCCCGGTCTTGATCCAGTGGTTGGCGGTGGTCGGCTTCGCAGCGTACGGGTCCGTGTTACTAGCATCAGTGCCACCGGCCAGCATATACATCAATCCGACTTTTCCGGCCGGCGGCGTTTTGTGGTTCAGATACGCATCGATCCAGTCCCCAGCATTTTTGTCCCAGCACATCGGATCAGGGCCCGGTGTTTCAGGATTGTCAGGCATACAAGTGAAACCATTGGACCCTTTGTGCAGCGTACGCATCCCGCCTTTCGGGTCGGGGGCCACGATGGTCGCATTCTCCGCGACTTTCTTGGGCGCCGCCTTCATGGCGCTCGCAATCAGTTCCTCATCCGTCGGGGCCGACTTGGCGCCTTCCGCGGTCGCGGTGTGGTGCATGTTAGGGGCGCCCGCGGGAGGCGTCTCCGCGGTCCACGCCAATCCGCCCAAACCAAAGAGTGCGGCACCGGCGCAGAACACATGAATGGATTTGTTCATAGAAGTTTCCTCGCTAGAACGGTTTTATTCGGACGTTGTATCTAACCTTCCCCCTTTAATGTACTGCAAATACGCTTCAGCGGGACAAGCGTCAAGGCAATTTGGGCCAGCCTCTGCGAGGAGCGAACTTGAACACTGTAGAATGACCCGGTCCGCCGGTGTGCGACGCACCAGATGGAATGAAGATGCACGCGAACTGGCGCTCTCGACCTATTCTGTTCTCTAATTCCGGGCCCGAATGCAAGCGCTCTTCACCTTGAGACACCGGTTTCACCGTTCTCTCCGCGGTAGGCAGCTGACCTCCGCATCATGGTGTCAGGTGGCGTTGACGGATCAATGTTGAAAGCGTTTCCGCTCGTTCAAATTTCAGGCTTTCTAAAGCCTTGGATTTTTATTGCCAAACCTTGGCACGGAGTTTTTCATCAGTATCGACCCAAACCGACCAGTGGCGAGCGGCTGCTTTGCGGAAGTCAGAATCAGGCGCAAGCAGGCGAGGGCGCGCTTTGGTGTCTTCGCGCCCCAGACGTGGCCATTGGAGGGTCGGTCTATTGTTTGAATTTTGTCGTCATACGTTCGACGGCGTCCGCCCATGCGATAGAACAGCAGCACATCGGAGTGCTACGCCTTGATGCGCAGGTACTGCTACATCATCGGAGTGTGTTCTGCGGGCGTCAGCACTGCGTAAGCCTACATTAATCTACCGTCGATATCTTCGTTCGCGTCCGGGCCAAATAGTTGGCGAGCACGATCCTCGGGATCAAACGTGTGAGCCCCATTAGGAGCGAAGGAGCGTTATGTACCAGTCCGCTGCAATTCAATCGAGCCTCGAGTCCCTGGATGATACGCGAACATACGAATGCCCTGCCGCCGGCAACGGTCGTGCCATGCAGGAGAGATGCAACCAGGACCAAGGCGGCCGTCTCACGGTATTTCTGTATTCCCACGATACGTTCGGCTTGGGACATCTGCGGCGCAACCTGGCAATCGCCACGTGCCTGTTGCGGCGCCCGGAAAAATTTTCCGTGCATCTGATTACCGGCTCGCCGGTGATTGCGCAGTGGCGACTTCCTTACGGCCTACACGTGCAGCCGTTGCCGCCGGTCGTGAAAACCGGCGTCGAATCCTACTCAGCCCGCGAAGCCGGACGAACGTTCGGTCTGGTAAAGGGGTACCGTGAAGCACTGATTCTCAAACTCCTGTTGCGCCATCAGCCCGACATATTTCTCGTCGACCACGCGCCGGCCGGGATGAATGGCGAACTGTTGTCCACTCTTGCTCTGATCCGCCGCGAGTTTCCCTGGATCCGTACCATGCTCGGATTGCGGGATATTCTCGACAGCCCCGAAAATGTTCGAGCGATCTGGCGAGCCCAGGATATCCACGCCCTGATCGAGGAGGCATACGACGACGTGCTGGTCTACGGCAGCGAGTCCCTATTCGACGTGGTCGACAGCTACGCCCTGCCGGAAAATATCGCGCGCCGGGTGCGATATTGCGGCCACGTGGTGGAAGCGCCGAATTTGGATCATGGTCACGGTAGGCGCGTTACGGCGCAGGTGTGTTGGTCCCCGCCACGCGTGCGGGGACGTCCGGTGGTTCTAGTAACTGCCGGCGGCGGCGGCGACGGTCATTTCCTGATGGACGCCTACTTGCGTTCGTTGGACATGCTTCCTTCGGCCGCGCCGTATTCTGCCATCGTCATGGGCCCGTTGATGGAAGACGCAGAAAAGGCGGCGCTGCGCGCGATGGCGGCGAAGCGTGCGGATGTCGAGTTGATCGATCACACCGTCAACCTGGTGCCGAGCCTTCAGGCTGCAGATCTGGTCGTGGCCATGGCCGGCTACAACACAAGCGCGGAAATCATCGCGAACCGCAAGCGCGCGATCCTGGTCCCGCGCGCCGCGCCCAGGGCGGAGCAGCGATTGCGCGCGAGTTTGCTTGCCGGCCTCGGTGTGGTGCGCTGCGTCGAGCCCGGGCCAGACTTGGCGCAGCGCTTGGCTGCGGCCTTGCCTGCGGCGATGGCTGCGCCGGCGCCTGCGCCGGCGCTATGGGCGCGCCTGGTTATGAATGGGGCGGAACGCGTAAGCGAGTACCTTCAGACAGTTGTGCCCACATTTGCGGAGGGCCTAGCATGAACAATGCCGCATCCGCCCCCGTGGCTTACGTGATGAAGCGCTATCCCAGGCTTTCCGAAACGTTCATCGTGAACGAAATCCGGGCGATGGAACGCCTCGGCACCCGCCTGCAGATGTTCTCCCTGCTGGCGCCAGAGCCGCCGCCGCACCACCCGATGGTCGCGGAAGTGTCCGCTCCGCTGCACTCGCTGCCCGCTCGCATCCTGCCCAAGCTTGCGGTACTGATGCAGGCGCACCTTGCGGCAATGTTCTCGGCTCCCCTTGCCTACGGGTTCGCGACGTGGCGTGCGTGCGTTTGGTCCGTAGTGGGCGTGTCTCCGATCTTCGTGTGGAAGCAATTCATCCGCGGCGGATTTGTTGCCACCAGCTGCCGCCGCGCCGGCGTCCGGCACATTCACGCGCACTTTGCCAACGATCCTGCACAGGTTGCGCATTTTGCGAGTCTCATGAGCGGTATCCCGTTCAGCGTGACCGCCCACGCCAAGGATATTTATCTGACGCCCAAACGCGTGCTCCGTTGGCGCGCCAGCGAGGCGTTATTCGTAGCGACCTGTACCGGCTACAATGCTCGGTATCTGCGCGGTTTGCTGCGCTCCAAGGACCACGGCAAGATTCGGCTCGTTTATCACGGTATCGACATATCCACTTTCGCCCCGTCTGCAAGCGCACCTTCAGAGTCGCCCTTCTTGGTGCTGTCGGTTGGGCGGCTGGTTCCCAAGAAAGGGCACGATGACTTGATCGCCGCGTGCGCCCTGTTGAGGGATGCGGGCCATGATTTTCGCTGTCTCATCGTTGGTGCGGGTCCCGAACAACCGAACCTCAAAGCGCTAATCGATCATCATGCACTCGAGAGTCAGGTAAAATTGAGCGGCTCGATGACCCATGTCGAGTTGATCGAGCTGTATCGTCGGGCCGGCCTCTTCGCGCTGGCTCCGCGTATCGCCGATGATGGCGATCGCGATGGCATACCCAATGTCATTGCCGAGGCGATGGCGAGCGGCGTGCCGGTGGTTTCCACGAAGATATCGGGGATTCCTGAGCTGGTTCGAGACCAGCAAACGGGGATTTTGGTGCCTCCCAACGACCCGAAGGCGCTCGCAGCCGCGATCGGTTCCTTGATCACCGATCCCGGTCGTGCGGCACGGCTGGCGCGCTCCGCCCGCGCACTGGTGCAGCAGGAATTCGATCTCTGGTCCACGACGAGGCAGCTGCACGCGTTGCTAGGATGCTCCGGGTGCCACGCAGCCTCCCCGAACCCGGCCAGCGCTACCGAGGCGGGCGCGCTCGCCGCACAATGAAGATCTTGTACCTCAACCCGGATCGAGGCATACCGGTGCTGGGCGACAAGGGTGCGTCGGTGCATGTACGTGAATTCGTGTCCGGTGCCGCGGCGCTGGGCCACGAGGTCGTGCTGGCGTGCGCGACGCTTGGCAGCGGCAACCCTGCGCCGCCCGCACGCATCCTGCTGATGCAGATACCGACGGAGGAGGAAATCCTGAACGAGGCGTGCCGGGATCTCGGTTTAGGCGCCGATTTCCCGGGCACCGCGGCCGCACGACGGGAAATCGAGCGACTGACGTACGATCAGACTCTGCCGGAGCGGGTATTGCGAGAGCTGGCCCGGATGGAGTTTGAGCCCGACGTCATCTACGAGCGTCACGCGCTGTTCAGCCGTGCCGGTGCGATCATTGCTGCCACTCTTGGCGTGCCGCGAATTTTGGAAGTAAACGCGCCCCTCGTGGACGAACAGGCGAGGCACCGCACACTCGTCTTCGTGGATCTCGCGCTCGAGAGGGAGGCCGAGTCCTATCGCAAGGCCGACTCGATCATCGCGGTATCGGAAGCGGTGGCGGCGCACGTGGGTACGGCGATCGGTTCGCGTGAAAAAGTCAGAGTGCTCTCCAATGGAGTCGACATTGCCAGATTCGATCGCAACGGTCGCCGCGAGCAATTGCGCAGACAACTGGGTGTGGGTGAGGAACCGGTAATCGGTTTCATCGGCAGCTTCAAAGCCTGGCACGGCGTGGAAGATCTGCTCGACGCGTTCGAGTTGGTGCTGCGCAGGCACCCGGCGGCCAAGCTCGTTGCGGTTGGCGATGGCCCCGAATTGCCCGCTCTTCGCGCCCGCGCCGCCGCGGCGCCGTACGCAGGGCAGGTCATATTCGCAGGAAAAGTGCCTCATGCGGAAATCCCGGATTGGCTTGCCGCAATGGATATGACGGCCGCGCCGTATCTGCCGCAGGAGAATTTCTATTTCTCTCCATTGAAAATCGTCGAGTCGTTGGCAGCGGCGAGACCGGTTGTTGCCCCCTGCATCGGCCAAATTGCCGAATTGGTAAGGGACGGACAAACGGGCCTGCTGTTTGCGCCGGGCAGCGTGGCGGGATGCGCGGAGGCCATATGCGCGCTTCTGGATGATCCGGGAAGATGCATCGAAATGGGTGCGGCGGGAAGACGCTTCGCCGCCGGTCGCGATTGGACGAACGTCGTGCGGCAGGGGCTGGCCTTTGCCGAGCCGCTCGCGGAGCAGGGTGTATGACTTACGGTGATCGCGCGCGCCGGATGCAGACACGTCGCTGGTGGCTGCTCAATTATCTCGCAGCCGAGCGCGGCTCCTTGTCCGCGGGCTTTGCACTGATGGTCGCTCGTTCGGGCGTGCTGCTGCTGCTGCCTTGGCCGCTGAAATTCATTATCGACAATGTCATCTTTCGGCACCGTCTGACGCCGATGATGGGCGGCATACTCCCCGATCCGGCGGTGCACCAGATGCAACTGCTGAATGTGCTCGTGCTGTCGATCTTGCTTCTCGGGCTGGTCGACGCGGCGCTCGTTTATCTTGGCAACCGGCTGCTGCTGGATGCCGGTCAGCGGGTCGTGTTTCTCATCCGGTTCGATTTGTTCGCTCATCTGCAGCGCATGTCGCTCGAATACCACCGGCGCAACCGAGGCGGGGAATTGATGGCGCGCTTGGGCGGCGACGTGCGCCAGTTGCAGGAGTTCATCGCGGCGATCGGTATCGACTTTCTACCTCATGCCGTGACCATCATCGGCATAGCGACGGTAATGTTCATCATCAATTGGCGCTTTGCCTTGTTCGTCTTGGCCGTCGCGCCGATTCTATTCCTGCTGGCCCGCTTCTATGCAAATCGGTTGCGAGCTTCCTTGCGGGAAGTGAGGCAGCACGAGGGCAATCTGTGGAGTGTTGCGCAGGAGATCTTCGGCAGCGTGCAGGTGGTGCAGGCGTTTACGCGTGAGCAGCACGAGGACGACCGCTTTTGCCGATTGGCCGACACGAGCCTTTCATCCAATCTCGAGGCAAACGAGGTGCAAGCGCAGTTTGGGCCGGCGATCAGTCTCGTGATCGCGGTTACCACGGCGATGATAGCGTGGTATGGCGCGACGTCCGTAATCCGCGGATCTCTGACGGCGGGAGAAATGTTGGTCTTTTTGGCGTATCTGAACGGCATGGCGACGCCAGCGCGCCAGCTGGCGAAAACCGGGCGAGTGTTCGGGCGGTCGATCGTGGCGTTGGAGCGGATCGGCGAGTGTCGCGCGGAACGGCCGAGTGTCGTCGATGCGGCGGATGCGGTCGCACCCGGATCATGCGCAGGGCACGTCGAGTTCCGCGGGGTGGGATTTGCGTATCACAAGGATGAGTCGATTCTCAGCGACATATCCTTCGTGATGAAGCGCGGACAGACCGTCGCGTTGGTGGGCGAGACGGGCTCCGGCAAAAGCACGATCGCGAACCTCATTCCGCGCTTCTACGATCCGGATCAGGGGCGCATTTTACTGGACGGACGCGACTTGCGGACGCTTCCGCTCGCGTATCTGCGCCGCCAGATTGCTCTGGTGCTGCAGGAACCTTTACTTTTCCAAGCAACCGTCTGGGAGAACATCGCGTACGGACGAAGCGGTGCGGGGCGCGAGGAAGCGATCGCCGCGGCGCGTGCGGTCGGGGTCGATGACGTGATCGAGAAACTGCCCGACGGCTTCGATTCCATGGTCAGCGAGCGAGGACTCACGCTGTCGGGCGGACAGCGTCAGTGCATTGCCATAGCACGAGCGATGCTCTGCGAGGCGCCGGTGGTCATTCTTGACGAACCCAGCAGCAGCCTGGATGCGTCCACCGAACGCCGCCTGATGTGCGCGCTGGGTCGACTTTCCGCCGACCGCACCGCGCTCGTGATCGCGCACCGGCTGGAGACCGTGATGCATGCAGATCTCATTCTGGTGCTGAATCGGGGGCGTATCGTCGAACGGGGGACTCATGCGGAACTGCTCGCAACGGGGCGGCACTACGCGCAGTTTTGGCACGCGAAGCGGGATCCCGAGCAAGCGCCTCAGCATGAACTGGTGTCCCAATGAAGCCCTTCGCGGTGCGCCACGAGGATGAATTGGTCGTGCACGGCGCGTTCCGTCGCATCGCTGCGTTGATCGACGGATTGGACCGTCGCCGCTCGGTGCTATTTGTGCGTCACGGACAGACAGCGTGGACACGCGAGCGTCGGTACCAGGGACATCGCGATATACCTCTTTCATCGGAAGGCATCGGCGAGGCCACCGGGCTTGCTGGGCGATTGTCTGATTTAGGGATAGGCGCGGTGATATCGAGTCCGCTGTCGCGTGCGTTCCAAACTGCGCAGATCATCGCCGACGAACTCGGGCTCGGGCAGCCCGAAGTCGACCCGCGCCTCATGGAGGTGGCTTATGGCGACTGGGAGGGGCTGACGCAGCAGGAGATTGCAGAACGCTGGCCGGGGCAACTTCAGGATTGGAAGAATGCACCGGACTCGTTTGGGTTTCCCGGCGGCGAGAATCTAGAGGCGGTCGGCAGGAGGCTGTACGATTTCTTGGGCGAGCAATATGCGCGGTTCGACGAGGATCCGACACCGATCGTGGCGGTAACACACGCCGGCCCGATTCGCCTTGCCGTATTGGATGCGCGCGCGGCGCCGATCGAATGCTTCCGTCACATTCGAGTGGAGCCCGCATCGGTGCGCCGATTCTTACTGCACTCGTTGGACGCCCGTGGCAAGGCCGAGCTACTGCTTGCGGGAGAACTCTAAAGTCGTGCAAATTGAAGCTCGATCCCCGCACCGCCATCGATTCCGGGAACGATCTGTACCGTGCCGGAGTGCAAATGAACGATTCGAAGCACCAACGCCAAGCCCAGGCCGGCCCCGTCGGTCTGTTGACCCGGTTCGGAGCCGCGGAAGAATCGGTGGAAGGCTCGTTTTCTGCTTTCTTCGCTGAATCCCGGGCCGTCATCCCGAACTCTGATCGTGACGTGTTCACCGTCGCTGATAACCTCGACGGCTATCTGCGCGCGCGCGAAGCGCAGCGCGTTGCCGAGCAGGTTGCGCAATGCGATTGCAAGTGCGTCTTCATCGCCGAGCAGCAGCGCTTCGTCTGACGCAGGGGTAATGCTGATGCCGCGTAGCTCGGCAAGCGGCGTGAATTCTCGGATGACCAGTTGTGCCAGGCGCCCCACGTCGATACGGCCTTTGCCGATCCGAGATCCGGTATGCATGTCGAAGCGGGCCAGGGTGAGCACCGAATCGACCATCCGGGCGGCACGATCGGTGCCCGCCAGAAGCTCATCGAGCGCGGCGTCGCTTTCGGCGCGATTCTTTGCTCGCCGCGCGACCTGCGCCTGCAGGCGCAGCGCGGCAAGCGGAGTGCGCAGCTCATGTGCCGCATCGGCCGTCAGCGTACGCTCGCGCAGCAGCGAATCGTGGACTCGCGTCAACAATCCGTCGACCGCCCGCGTCACCGATTGCAATTCCCGCGGCAAGCCCGATCCGTCGACCGCCGTGTCCGTCTCGGGCGAGAGTTCGTCCAGAGCGCTCGCGTAGCGCACCAGCGGAGCAGTGGTCGTGCGCACGGTCCATGCCACGGCCAGCACTAGCGTCAGCATCAGTGCGGCCCCGGGAGCCAGCAGGCGCACCGCCCCAGCGCGCGTCAGCGCGACACGCCGAGCCAGCGGTTGGGCGACGTGGATGGTTGCCGCGTCCAGTTCGGTGGCAAGGCTAAATACGCGAAATTCCTTACCTTCGACCTGCGCAAACCCAAAACCCCGGTCGCGTGCACCGGCCAGCGGTTCGACGGGAGCACCGTGAGACCGAAATACCAAACGGCCGTTCGGCCCGCGAACTTGGTAGACGATGTCGTTCTGGTCGGACTGGTCGATTACCGCGAGTTCATAGCCGAACCCTTCCTTTGCTTCGTTCAATTCCGACGCCTCGTTGCGCACCACGGCCAGCACGGCGTGCGCCGAATGATCCAGCGCGGCGTCGAACAATTGATCTGCCTCCGCGACGGCGGTGTGGTACACCCATAAGCTGCTTGCGCCCCACGACAGCAGCATCGCCGCGGCAAGCATGGACATGAGGCGGCGCGACAGCGACCAGGCAGCGGGCTTCACGAAAGCTCAGGCTCAACCAGGCGGTAGCCCAAACCACGGTGGGTTACGATGGTTTTCGCTCCCAGTTTGTGGCGCAAGCGGTGAATTTGCACTTCGATGATATTGCTCCCAACCTCGTTGTCCCAGTTGTACAGGGCCTCCTCGAGCTTGGCCCTGGAAACGATCGCGCCGGGACGGCGCGCGAGCGCCAGTAGCAGCGCAAATTCTTGCGCGGTAAGCTCGACCGGCTCGCCGCGCAAGGAGACGGTTTGCGCTTGCGCATCGATGGTCAGCGTTCCGAAGACAAATTTATCGCCGCCGCGTCCGGTGGCACGCCGCTCGATCGCACGCAGGCGTGCCGCGAGTTCATCGAGGTCGATCGGCTTGACCATGTAATCGTCGGCGCCGGCATCCAGGCCCGCGATACGGTCGGCGATTCGTCCGCGCGAAGTCACGATGAGGATCACGGCTTTTGTTCCACGGGCACGCGCCTTGCGTATTAGGTCGACACCGCTGCCATCGGGCAAGCCGAGGTCGACGATGACGGCGTCGTAAGGAACCAAGTCGGAAGAGGGGGCGAGCCATGCCGCATGCGCGGCGGAGGCGGTCGACACCCAGTCTGCCGCATGCCCGTCCTGGCGCATGCCGGCCTTCAAGGCGCGCCCGACCATGGAATCGTCTTCGATTAACAGTATTCGCATACCTGATTGTAATTGGCGGCGAGGGCTTTGTTCATCCTCGATCGTCAATATGAATGCAGGCTTACATAGAGCATCAAGCTATGAGGCCTTGCAGCATGGAGAGCGTGTCAGTAGTTTCCGCAAGGTTGCATTAAGGAGCGGGCCGTATAATTCCGCGAGCTATTTCAATCTTGGAACCGCAAATGGCTGGCCGCAACTTCTGCATCGGGCTGATGTTCGCGCTATTGGCGGCCGGATCGGCCATTGGTCTGGAACCAGAATTCGTGATCCAGATCAAGAATCATCGGTTTGTGCCGGCAGAGCTGCATATTCCGGCCGGAGTGAAGGTCAGGATCGTCGTCGACAATCTCGACGAAACGCAAGATGAGTTCGACAGCCACTCCTTGAATCGCGAGAAACACATTCCGCCGAAATCGCGCGTGACGTTGTTCATCGGTCCGCTCGACCCGGGAAGGTATGTGTACGAAGGCGAGAGCAGCGACATACCCGGCGGCGCCGCGCTGGGTGTGATCGTGGCCGAATGAGGTTCAACATGCGCTACCGCTCACGTGGGCGGGCTCTTTTTACGTCGCTCTTGCTGGGTCCAGCGCTCGCTTTGCGCTGCCAAACGGCTTGGACGATCGATTCCAGCGAATACCTATTCCTGCCGACGGTTACTCAGGGCGAACGTGAAATCGATTGGCACTTTGGCGTCGGTTCTTCGGGAGCGACGACTCGGCAAGCAGCTGATGCCGGCATTGGCATAGGCGTGGGCGTCACGGCACATTGGTATACCGAACTGGACCTCCAATACCGACAAAGAGGACCCTCCGGAACTGCGCTGGACGCCGTCGAATGGGAAAATATATTGCAATTGGCCGAACCCAATCAATGGCCCATTGACGTGGGCGTGGTGTGCGCGATCGAACGACCACAGGATGTCAACGAACGCCCGAGCATTCGAATCGGCCCGCTCCTGCAGAAAGAATTCGGCAAATACCAAGCAAATATCAATTTACTGTTCGGCCGTCATTTTCGCAGCGCTTTATTTCCGGCGACCGAGATCAAATACCAAAGCCAGATCAAGTATCGCTACAGCGAGCCCTTCGAGTTCGGACTGCAAGCTTTCGGCACTACGGGATCGAGGCGCCAGACTTGGAACGAATTATCCGGGCAAGAGCACCGCATCGGCCCCGTCGCGCTCGGTCACTTTTCGCTGCGCCACGATCGATCAATTTCCTACAACGCCGCCTTTCTGGTGGGAGCGACCGCCCACTCGCCGGACCGCTCGGTCCGCCTGCAAGTCGAATACGAATTCTAGGCGCGGCGAGAGCTGTGTACATGCGGGGCGGTAAGCGGGAATTAAGCTAGCCGCGAGTAATCTATGCGCGTGGCGGCTCCGAGCAAATGCGGCAAGGCGACGCCACCGTCCCGCTGAAGAAGGAGTATTTGAAATGAATCTCACGGTAATCGGATCCGGCTACGTAGGCTTGGTCAGCGGCGCGTGTTTTGCGGACGTCGGTAACCACGTATTGTGCCTCGACATCGACCGCGACAAGATTGCGCGGCTGAATGGCGGCGAGGTTCCGATCCACGAGCCCGGCCTCGAGGCTGTGGTGGCGCGCAACCGCCGCGCCGGACGATTGGAGTTCACGTTCGATTACGACCGCGCCGCAGCTCACGGCGATCTTTTTTTCATCGCGGTGGGCACGCCTACCGACGAGGATGGTTCGGCCGATGTGCGGCACGTCGAAAGCGCGGCGCGCCAACTGGGTCAGCGTATCACCCGCAAGGCGGTGGTGGTGGTCAAATCGACCGTGCCGGTCGGTACGCATGCGCTGGTTGCTGGCGCGCTGCAGGAGGAGTTGCGGGCGCGCGGTAAGGGCATCGATTTCACGGTGGCCTCCAACCCCGAGTTTCTGAAGGAGGGCGCTGCGGTTTCGGATTTCATGCACCCGGATCGAATCATCATCGGGACGGACGACCCCGAAGCCATCGAGACTCTCACCAAGTTGTACGCGCCGTTTAACCGCAACCATGAGCGGCTGCTGGTCCTCGATGCGCGTTCCTCGGAGCTGGCAAAGTATGCCGCCAATGCGATGCTGGCGACGCGCATCTCGTTCATGAACGAACTGTCCAGCCTGGCCGAGAAGGTGGGCGCGGACGTCGAGCGCGTGCGCCACGCCATGGGCGCCGATCCGCGCATCGGCTCGAGCTTTTTGTATCCCGGCGCAGGCTATGGCGGTTCGTGTTTTCCCAAGGACGTGCGCGCCCTGCTTGCCATGGCGCACCAGAACTCGCTGCCCGCGCGATTGCTCGCGGCGGTACACGGTGTCAACGAGGCGCAGAAGCAGGTCCTGACGACCAAACTGCGTAAGGCGCTGGGGGGCGAACTGCGCGACCGAGTGATCGCGGTCTGGGGACTGGCCTTCAAGCCAAACACCGACGACGTGCGCGAGGCGCCGAGCCTGGTGTTGATTCGCAATGCAATGGCCGACGGTGCCCGTATTCGAGCCTACGATCCCCAGGCGAGCGCAACGGCGCGCGCTGCACTGGGCGAGCAACTGCGCAGCATCACTTTTTGCGACAGCGCCGATTCGGCTTGTATCGGCGCCGATGCGCTGGTTGTGATAACCGAATGGCTGGAGTTTCGAAGTCCCGATTTTGCCGTTCTCGCCGCGCAGTTGCGGGCCCGCGTGCTGATCGACGGCCGCAACTTGTACGACCCGTCCGCGGTGCGAGCCGCGGGCTTGCACTACGAGGGCATCGGCCGGTGCGGTTGAGCGGCGGGTTACGCGCGGTTGCCGAGGGGAGGAATGATGCGATCCTCGTCACCGGTTGCGCCGGGTTCATCGGCCATGCCGTGGTGCGCGCGTTGCTGGATCGCGGTGAGCGAGTTGTCGGCCTGGATAATCTGAACGCATACTATGATCCGGCTCTCAAGCAGGCGCGGCTCGTGGAATGCGCTGCTTCTCGCTTTACCTTTTTCCCTATCGACCTCTGCGATCGCGAAGCGCTGGACAGGCTGTTCGCTGTGCATAAACCCACAAGGATCGTTCACTTGGCCGCTCAGGCGGGCGTGCGCTACTCCTTCGAAAATCCGGGCGCCTACATCGACAGCAATATTGCCGGTTTCGTCAACGTTTTGGAGTGCGCGCGCGCCGCCGGCAACGTCGAGCAGATGGTCTACGCTTCCTCCTCGAGCGTCTACGGCAACGCCAACCAGGTGTGCTCGGTGACGGATGCCGTCGAGCAGCCGATCAGCGTGTATGCGGCGACCAAGCGCGCCAATGAACTCATTGCTCATGTTTACGCCGTGCAGTGGGGCTTAAGGCTGACGGGCCTTCGCTATTTCACGGTGTATGGACCATGGGGCCGGCCGGATATGGCACCGCTGAAATTCGCTCGTGCGATCTTCGAGGGCCGTCCCATCGAGGTGTACGGCGAGGGTGACATGCGGCGCGATTTCACTTTCATCGACGACATCACGCGCGGCACGCTGCGCGCTCTGGACGAGCGACACCATTTCTCAAGTGTGCCCCACCGGATCTACAACTTGGGCAACAGCCACCCCGAGCCTCTGCTGCGATTCATCGAGGTGCTCGAGCGCGCCATCGGCCGCACCGCGCAGCGGGTGCTTCGGCCCATGCAGGCCGGAGACGTGCGGTCCACGGCTGCCGACATAGAATTGACCGCTCGTGAGCTGAATTGGCAACCCACCACGAGCATCGAGGACGGTGTCCCGCGGTTGGTCGATTGGGTACGACGGTATTACGGCTACGAGAAGCGCGCGGTCGACTATTGCTCCTGATCGGTTTCGAAGTCGATGTCCTCGCTCTTTTTCTTCGAGCCGTAGCTGTATAGCAAACCGACGTAGATGACCCGTCCGATCTGGTGCCGCTGGTATACGTCGGATAGCGCTGCCGTGTCGACATAGCGCCGATAAGTTTGACCGTTGAACACATCGGACACCGTCAGTACGGCGGCGAGATCAGGTACTAGCTGCCGCCTGTATCCCAGGTTCACTAGATTGATCGCGGCGATATGGCCCTGCGGCGTCAGGCGCTTGTCCGAGCGGGTGAATGCGACCTGGAACAGGTCGGCGGAAGTCGGGCGATAATCGAGATTAGCTTTGGCATTGAAGCCCGCCGTCGATTTCAGGCCCGACGCGCCGAGGGCGGTCGCATCGATCTGGTTGTAGAACAGATTGCCGCTGAGTCCATAAGTGATTTTCGCGCCGAGGCGCCCGTTGCCGATCAACTCCAATCCGCCGGAATCACTTTTGGGCAAATTGGCTTTGGTCGTCAGCAGCACATCGTTGCCGAGCACTTGTGTTACATCGGTGATTCTGTCGCGGTTGCGGCGATAGTAGCCGGTGATTTCATAGCTCAGGCCGTGGCCCGCAACGCTGTAGCCGAGCTCGTAGGACTGGGTGTCCTGCGGCAGCAGGTTTGGATTGCCGGCTTTCAGGTTTTGCGCATCCTGGCGATCGATGTAGGGATTCAGTGCGTTCGGATCGGGATGCGTCACTCGCCGGCTTGCGCTCATCGATAGCGTCGCTTCGTCGGACAGGGCGCGATCAAGGTGCAAACTTGGATAGACGCGCACATCGCGGCGATCGGTGGTTGTATTGTCGGTCAGCAGGCGGGCATCCGTGCGGGTCCGCTCCACCCGTATTCCTCCCAGCCAAGTCCACACGCCGGCCATCGCCTCATAGGTGGTATACGCGGCGTCGATTTGTTGCCGGTAACGGAAATTGTTGGTGATACTTGGATTGACGATCGGCAACCCGGTGACCGGATCGATGTTGTCACCGGCGTTGCCATAGCCGTCGTCATCTTGTTGGAAATCGTAGCCCAACTTGAGGTTGCGGGTCCGGGAGAACGGCAGCACATAGTCCGTGCCGAACTCAGTGGTTACTTGGTCCACCCGCGAGTTCAGATCGTCGTAGCTGGGACTCGCGGGCGGCAGCGTATAGAAATTGGTGTAGTCATAGTGTTCGTTCTCATGGAACGTCGTACGGTGCAGCGTGAAACTCAAGACCTCATCCGGCCGCTGCAGTTTCTGTTCGAAGACCAGCCGCTGGTCGGAGTTCGTGGATCGTTCGGTGCCGCGGCTGTCTCGCTCCGACACGCTCGTGACCGCGCCGGTGGAAACGCTGTTTTCGGCGTGTTGAATGTAGGACCGGTCGCCGCGGCGTTCGCCGCCCCCCACCGACAAACTCAATGACTGATGGTCGTTAAACGAGTAATCCGCCCCGAGCTTGATCAGCGGGATAAGTCGCCGGACGTGTTCATCGAGCGCGTTGTGGCCGAGCGCCACGTCGTGAGCCGCCGGATCCGCCACGGCCAGGTCGGATGAAATCTGCCGTTGCCGGTCATCCTGACGCAGACTGGCGGAGCCCGACAGATGCAGGCCCCCGGAGTTGTAGCTGGTGCTCGTGCCCAACACGTAGCGGCTGCGGTTTCCGACGCTGGCATTGACGGTGCCGGACACGCCGGCGCGGCGCGTCTTGCGAGTGATAATGTTGATCACTCCCGCCGCGCCTTCTGCTTTGAATTGGGGCGGCGGGTTGGTCATTACCTCGATTCTGTCGATATCCGAGGCGGGGATCTGCTGCAGGCTGTCGCCGGCTAGAGGGCCCGACAATTGAGCCAAAGGCCGGCCATCGACGAGGATCAGGACGCTGGTGTCCCCGCGCAGCGCGACCACGCCATCGGCGTCTATTTCGATGGACGGGATCGCGCTCAATACGTCGGCTACGCTACCCGTCGTGCTCTGCAAGTCGGCGGAGATGCTGTAAACCTTGCGATCCACCAAGACCTGCTCCCGCAGCCTCTCGCCCGTCACAAAGATGGGAGCCAGGGTGCTGTCCGGCGAAGCAGGCGTCCCCGGGGAGGGCGCTGCGGCGCCGTTTGCGGCGCCGGCGACACAGACGGCGATGACTAGAGTGCCTGCGGCACCAACATCGCGCAGGCCGCGCGGCATCCTTTCTGCGATCATTCGGCACCCTCAACACTTATCACATGCCAGTGATCGCGAAGTATGTCCCTTAAGTCTTAATGGAGACTTAGCGAGCCGGGGCGCAATCAGGAGCCCTTGCTCTGGTCACGAATTCGGTGATGGCGTGGAACACGCACCAGATGCAAGCGACCCTGGATCACCGGCGAGTGGAAGGCCGACAGATTGACCCGCGGATCCTCCACCACGTCACGCCGATGGGCTTCGAGATTTCCTGAATACATCAACACACTAACTCGGCTCATTCGCCGAGTAGTTTTCCGATAAATAAGCCCGCGTAAGGCTGCGTTAAGCATAGACGATCATCTTGCTTTGGCGCGGTGCAAGGCGGGCGCTCTACAGAGGCGTCCAACATCCCAGAGCGGATTTGCCTTGCGACGAAGGACTTTGACGGTGTACGGCCGCATTTTCTCTTGTTCGACATGGTAAGGGCACTGGCCGTGGTATGGCGGGTGGAAGCGATTTGCGGCGTTTCCAATCAGCACCAACTCAAGCCCATTCTAGTAGCAAGCACGCAAACGCCGCGCGCCGGACAGCGCGCAGCGCAGTCTCTTTCCGCGCTCGCAATACAGGACCCCAGTCACCGACTCAGGCGGTCACTGAGTAACTCGGCGCCGAGGCCGCGAGTTTCAAGGCCTTGCTGAAGCCCCAAGCATACACAGCGCGCAGAACCACGGCGATCGCAAGGACGGCCAGAACTACGCCGTGGCCGTATACGATAAGGTCGCCCCGCTCCAGGCCTTCCGGCAATGTGCCAGCCACAAAGACCAAGAGAATCGGCGCCATGATCGCTACGCCTGCGAGCGCGCGGTAAAAGAAGTCGCTGTGGTATTTGGTGAAAGTAGTCATGTCAATCTCCTGAAACGTTGGTTTGATTCGGTGGTGCAGTGGATGTTGAGGACTCGATCTACGGAACAAAGTCTCTCATCCGCACGCGTAAAGGGCTGTTAGCAAGATGTAAAGGTGTGAAAAGGGTCTTTCGCTAACGGACGCCATTCCTGCACTTTTTTTTTGGACCCTTACACGGATTTACATCCCCTAACATTTCTGTCGCCCGCTCGCGACAGTCTAGAGCATCGAGCCATGCATCATCCGCAGAGATTTCTAGCTAAAATGAATCTTATGCCCGCCAGCCTGTCCACAACTGACTATGCTGCCCGAACCTGCGCCCAGCTCTTCCGCGGTCCTGCTTGTCGATGACGATGAGGAGCTTGTCGATATGCTCAAGAATTATCTGGAGCGCGAGGGCTACTCGGTTGGCCTGGCGGGGGACGGCGAGGCCGGCGTGCGCGAGGCGCTTTCAGGTCACTATGCCATCGCAGTGGTAGATATCATGATGCCGCGGATGAACGGTATCGAGACTTTGATGGCGATTCGGGCCCACAGCAACATGCCGGTGATCATGTTAACCGCCAAAGGCGATGACACCGATCGAATCGTGGGCTTGGAAATTGGGGCTGACGATTACATTCCCAAGCCGTGCACACCGCGCGAACTGACGGCTCGCATCCGCGCAATTCTACGTCGGACGATTCCGACAAAGGACTCCGTCGATCCGGCAGCCGTGATTCATGCGGGCGCACTGATGATGGATCCGCAACGGCGGGTAGTGGAGTGGAATGGTCTGCCTGTGGAACTCACCAGCACCGAATTCAATGTTTTGGAGACACTGGCCCGCAACGTCGGCAGCCCGGTGAGCAAAAAAATTCTCTCCGAACACGGGTTGGGTCGTCCACTAGCACGTTTTGATCGCAGCATCGACGTACACGTGAGCAGCATTCGGCACAAACTTGGTCAGTTTATCGATGGTCGGTCCCCCATCGTGACCGTCTATCGCTTAGGCTACCAGTTGATTGCCGAATGAAAATACAGGGAACAAGTCACACGAAGGAGCGCGTAGGTCGCCTATTCTGGAAGTTTTTCGTGCTCATCACCCTCTTTCAAGTCGGCGCAGATCTATTGGTTCGCGCGTGGCCCATTGAGAGGCAGCAAATAGAGATGTTTTTTCACAAGCCTGCCGCGAGTACCATTGCGGCCACGGATCGTTCAAAGAGCCAGCGGCCCGTTGCGCCCGCACCGAACTCTTCCGAGCTTGCGATCGATGACATTATGGGAGGCATCGTGGCAAGCCTTGGTAGCGCAGCGCTGCTTGCGTGGCTGCTTTCCAAACCCATCCGTAGCCTGCATTCGGCGATCACTAATGCCGCAAATGGAAACCTCGACGTTCGCATTGCCGACAGGATGGGGCCGGGGAATGATGAACTAAAGGATCTGGGTGTTGAGTTCGATCGCATGATTTCGCGCTTGCGTACGCTCATAGTCGCGCAGCGCCAGCTGTTTAAAGATGTTTCACACGAAATGCGGTCCCCGATGGCCCGGATTCAGGCGGCCATCGGCTTGGCTAACCAGCAGCCCGATCAGGCGCAGGCTCTAATGGAACGTATTCAACGGGAATCAGTTCGCATTGATAAGTTGATTGGCGAACTGTTGGCTCTCTCGCGCCTACAGGCGGATGTCGACAACCAGTTGAACGAGGAGATTGAACTGCGCGAATTGCTATCCGACATCGTTGATGATGCGCGTTTCGAGGCCAACGCAAACGGACGGTTTATTCACGTGGAATCCGAGATCGATGGCGTCGTCCGTGGAAATGTTGCGCTGCTGCGGCGCGCTGTCGAAAATGTGGTTCGTAATGCCATCAAGTACAGCCATCGCGGCGGCACCGTGGAAGTGGGGACGGCGCTGGGTTCCGGAGCCCGCGTCGCCGTCATATCCGTACGGGACTTCGGAACGGGCGTTCCAGAATCCGATATCGAAAATATCTTCGATCCGTTTTTCCGCAGTTCAACGCATGCGCGCAAGGAGGGCAGCGGCTTAGGGTTGGCGATTGCCAAGCGCGTGGTCGAGAGCCATGGTGGCTCGATCGTGGCGTCGAATGTGCCCGGCGGTGGTTTACGTGTGAACATTGAACTGCCACTACTGCCGGAATAGGCCGGAACATCGCGAACCTGAACTCTTGCCTATTCTGACGGCGTCCTTAACCTCTCCCCCGGCTTTATCCATGTGAGCCTTGAACTGCGCCCATGCGCTCTCATTAGCGCCTTTCAGCTTGTGGAAGTATTCCCATGCTTCCGTTTGTTTGGCGCGCAGTATTTCGAGATTCTTTTCATACTGGGCCTTGGCGTGCCCCTCGATCTGCTCGGCCGTAGCTTTGAAGCTTTCGGTCTGCGCCTTCCACGCGTTCAACTGCTTTTCCAGGCCCCAACCCAGCACGTGAAGCAACCCGATGAAGGCATACAGGCCTGCCATGGCGAAATTGCGGTCGTGGCCCGCAAAGACCGTCGTGTCCTGAAAATGGCTGGTGGCGCCCCAGGCGCGGTTTGGCTACTAGCCCCCGATGCTGATAGCGATGAATCAGCGCAGTCTCGCCCAAATAATCGAGCATCGGTCGCAGGGCACAGTGTGGCTGCTTGGCGTCGCAGCCCGCCCGGCGATTCAGGCGATTGACGGTCCTGCCCTGCGATTCCTAAGCGTTTTCCGTCGGCTGCAACGCAAATTCCGAATAGCGCTATGCGTAACGAAGATCTATTGTCATGCGCGAGGTAAACAGGCCCGTAATCGCATATGCACAGGAGCAGCGCAATGACTTTCAATCTTAAGGGACTTACAGTCGCAGCGATCGCATTCGTGAGTAGCATTGCCGTTGCTCAGAGCCTTCAAGAGATCACCGTTCAAGCGACGCGAATCCTCAATACAAAAATTGTTGGTCGCAGCGAAACCAGCGGCGCTCCGATTCTCGATGTATCGGTCAGTTATGGTGTTAAAATCGATGACTTGGATCTCGCCTCTCACTACGGCCCTATCCAACTCGAGAAGCGCGTCCGTGACGCCGCCATGGCCGCGTGCAAGGAAATCAGTCGTCAATATCCGGATTCGACGCCGAGCGATGATATCTGCGCCAAGGCGGCGGCAGACAAGGCGATGGTCAAGGTGCATGAGTTAGTCGCCGCGGCCGGCAAAGCGTCCGCCAAGTAATTCGCTAACGGGGCAACGGCGATTCTAAATGAGCGCCGTGATACTCAGCGGACTCTTTGCAGCGGCGCGGTGCTGTCTGCCAGCACATTGGCACAGCATCCCTCCGGCGGCGGGCACGGTGCAGGACACGGCGTCGGCGGGGGATTACATACCGGCGCATGGCCCTTCGGCAGTGCCGCCCTCGCGTGCACCGTCCGCCTTCAGGCCTGAAGCCGGTTATCCGGCCGTGCCGGACGTGCGCGCTGAAAATGACCGGTGGGTCGGCCATGAAACGGGCAACAGTGATCCACTCTATCACCTTGAGCATCCATGGGGGCACGGTCACTTTCCTGGAGATATCGGTTCGGGGCAGGCTCCTGCCTTGAGTAGGTGGCGCGAAAGCGCGCGTCGGGATAGGGATGAAGCACTCGGGGGTTCGGGCAGCCACGTCCGAACGCGTGCAAAGTAGCGGGCTACTCGACCTATGGCGACGCCGACTTAGGAAAGCGACGCCGTTCACATTGGGCGCCTCAAGCATTTGATCTAATGGCCGATCTAGGGATTCGCACAGTTAGGCGATTAGAGAAAGCCCTGATATGGACATTGCTGGTGAGTCATTCCGGACGTCTGCGGAGAGCGACCAGAGCGTCCGGGCCAGTACATCGTTGGGCAACCTGTGAGGACATAGTGCCGCGGCCATCCTGTCCCGCGCGATGTTCAATTGTGTACATCCCCCATCAGCAGCCACTGACTGGCGGATTCTCGATCTGCGCGCGTCGAATAGCTCTTATCCCTCAACTCCGTCTCCGAAACCAAGGTAACACTCATGTTTTTTGATAAAAAGAACCCGCCTCCTGCCGCACCCCAATCAGCACTAACGTCGTTACAGGTATCGGCCCTAGAGCGGGTCTCGGGCGCCGTGATGTTCGTCGATCGTGACCTCAAGGTGACGTATACCAATGAGACGACTCGAAAGCTACTCGCAAAGAATGCTGAGCATTTTCGCAATCTCTGGCCGGGATTTGACCCGAACAATATGATGGGCGTCTGTATCGATGTGTTTCACAAGGATCCGTCGCACCAGCGACGCATGCTCGCGGATGCCTCGCGATTGCCGCATCGTGCCCAAATCCAAGTCGGGCCCTTGACGTTCGAACTCAATATTCACGCCAATATGGACTCGGAAGGACGTTACGTAGGGACCATGCTCGAGTGGGGCGATGTGACGGCCCATCGCGAGCAATTGGCGACGATAGCCGCCATCGGCAAGTCACAGGCGACGATCGAATTCGGTCTCGATGGCACCATCCTCACGGCTAACGCCAATTTCCTTCAAGCGCTCGGCTACACTTTGGAGGAGGTCAAAGGCAAACACCACAGTATGTTCGTGCCGCCCGCGCTTCGCGAGTCCCCCGACTACCGTGCTTTCTGGGCCAAACTCGGCCGCGGCGAGTACGACACCGCGCAATACTTACGCATCGGCAAGGGCGGGAAGGAGGTCTGGATTCAAGCCTCCTACAATCCGATCTTAGATCCGAAGGGAAAGCCACTAAAGGTCGTCAAATTTGCAACCGATGTGACTCAGCAAGTATTGATGTCACAACAGCTCCAAGCGGCCGTCCAGGAAACTCAAGGGGTCGTGAAATCGGCGACCGAGGGCGATCTGCTGGCACGCATACCGACGCACGGTAAGACGGGCGAGATACAAGCGCTGTGCCAGGGTATCAATACACTACTCGAGGCGACGATGACGTTGATCAAGAGCGTCAAAACCGCCACGCTCCAGGTTCAATCCGGTGCGGAGGAAATTTCCCGCGGCAATACGGACCTCTCGCAGCGCACCGAACAGCAGGCGTCGAGCTTGGAGGAGACAGCCTCCTCGATGGAGGAGATGACCTCCTCCGTCAAACAGACGGCCGACAATGCCGGTCAAGCCAAGCAACTCGCGGTCGCCGCGCGGCACCAGGCCGAAAAGGGTGGAGGCATTGTCGGATCGGCCGTCACCGCGATGCGCCAGATCAATACGTCATCGAAAAAGATCGCCGATATCATTGGTGTCATCGACGAAATCGCCTTCCAGACGAACCTGCTTGCCTTGAATGCGGCGGTCGAAGCGGCTCGGGCCGGCGAACAAGGCCGCGGCTTTGCGGTGGTCGCGAGCGAAGTGCGCAACCTCGCCGGACGCAGTGCAACGGCGGCCAAAGAGATCAAAGGCTTGATCCAGGACAGTGTCGCCAAGGTCGAGGAGGGCAGCAAGCTGGTGGATGAGTCGGGCAAAGCACTGGAGGATATTGTCGCTTCCGTGAAGAAAGTCACCGATATCGTGTCGGAAATTGCGGCGGCCAGTGACGAGCAGTCCTCAGGGATAGAGCAGGTCGGCAAAGCCGTGATGCAGATGGATGAGGTTACGCAGCAAAATGCCGCGCTTGTCGAGCAGGCCGCAGCGGCTAGCCAATCGATTGTCGATCAGGCACAGGCATTGAATGATCTAATCAAACACTACCGTGTCGGCGAGGGGTCAGGCGCCGTGACAGCGGGCGCGATGCAAACAAGGACAACTGCGGCGGCGCCGGCGGAACGTCGATCGGAGAAGCGTCCGTGGGCGAAGCCTGGCAGGGTTAAGTCCGCGGCTACGTCAACCCCCCGTGTCGCTGCCGGAAAACCTGCCGTGCGCAAGGCCGCGAACGGCGATGCGTCTGGTGTTTCCGAGTGGAAACACTTCTGAGTACCGGCCGTGAGTACGGTCATTCATCTTCGCAAACACGGTCATACATGATGCCAATAACTGCTAAGCCCATCGCGCCTGTGTCCAAGGGACCCTTAGAGACCTTGAGCACACAGTACCTGACGTTCATCTGCGCCAATGAGGAGTACGGCGTCGAAATTCTGCGCGTCCAGGAAATTCGAGGATGGTCCGCCGTTACTCAAATGCCCGAATCACCACCCGACGTGAAGGGCGTGATGAACCTCCGGGGGGCGATCATCCCCGTGGTGGATCTTCGGGCGCGCTTCGGCCTCGAAGCCAGGCTCGTTGACGCTTCCACGGTGGTCATCGTGTTAAAGGTGCAGAACGAACTCGGCGAGAAGATCGTCGGCATTTGCGTAGATGGTGTATCAGATGTCCACAATGTCGCGGCGGACGCCATCATGGCGACACCCGACGTGGGAGGATCCCCCGATGCGAACTGCGTGAGCGGTTTGGTCACTTTAGACGGCAAGACGGTGATGCTACTCAACATCGATCGCCTATGTGGATTGCGCCACAACGCGACATCCCACGCGCCTGACCTCAATGGCGGATCGACGGCCGGCATGCTGCCCCGGTCGGTAGGCTCAATTGCGTAATCTCCGTGGGGGCCGCAATGAGCAACCTCTTATTCAGTTACTTGGGCTGGCGTCGATTCCCGCGCGACCTTAGCGCGTATGAAGTGCATCGCTTCTTTGCACGCAACGGCGCTTTGGCATTTCTTCCGGCTTCGTGATCAGACGCTCCAACGCATGTGGCCCTTCTGTGCGTGATGCACCGTGATACCCGGTGTTGACCAACCAATGGGTATCGAATACGACCATCGTGTCGACGCCGAGTAAGCGCATTCGGCGTGCGAGTTCGCGGTGTCCTGCGATCGCATCATCGCGCCGCCCGTGGAATGAGAATCAGGCACCTCGACTCAGACACTTGTGAGTGCGCTCCGCTGATCCTGCGGTTGCAGCTTGCTGATGAAATCATCCAACATCCGATAGAACTCTCGCGAAAAGGCCTGGCCGAGCAATTCCTCGATGTGAGCATAGACGGCCTCGATACTCGGCGCCATGCGGGCCGCGAGTGCGCGGCTTCGGGGTGTCAGGGAAATGCGAACGCGGCGCTGGTCATTAGGCAGGCGCTTGCGTCGCACGAAGCCCATTTGTTCCATTCTCGCCAACACTCCCGCGAGACTGGGGCTCGACAGGCGGCACCGCTCACCGATCTGGTTCGGCTCCAGCGGGCCTGTCTCGAGCAGCAGCCGCACGATGCGCCATTGCTGCTCCGTGATGCCGTTGGCATTGAGCAGCGGCCGGAAATGCGCAATCACTTGCTCACGTGCCTGCAGAATCAGGAGAGGCAGATTCCGGCGCTTCAGCGGCGCCGCGGTGCAGGGTTTGCGGAGCATTCTTGACACACTGTGCGATAAGTGGAACGATTACTAATATATTAGTGACTATTCGTGAGGAGGGGAAGATACTTGTCGGCGCCATGCACGATTCCGTTCGAGATTGCACCTTTTCGCTTGAGCGGCGCCGTTTACGGCGTGTTGCTCAACCATTCGAGTGCGCTTGCCGAACTGGGACCGAAAGCCGTGCAGCCGCCGTACAACGCGGCGCCGCGAGCGCCAGTGCTTTACATCAAGCCGCGCAATACCCTGACCGTATCCGGAAGCGCGGTCGAAATTCCAGCGGGGGTGACGGAACTGGAAGTAGGCGCATGCCTCGGTCTCGTCATTGGCCGGCCGGCGTGCAACGTTTCAACCATGGAGGCGCTCGATTACGTCGCCGGTTATCTCATCGTCAATGACGTGAGCGTTCCGCACGACACTTTCTATCGCCCGTCCATTCGGCTCAAGGCACGCGACGGGTTCTGTCCGCTGGGACCCGCCGTAGTTGCGCGCGGCGTGGTCGCAGACCCCGATGCGATGACTATTCGTACCTACGTGGACGGCGTGCTGGTTCAGGCAGCGAGGACGGCAGAGTTGGTACGCTCCACGGCAAGTCTGCTGGCCGATGTCACGGAATTCATGACCCTTGCGCCCGGCGACGTACTGGCGATGGGCGTGGCCCGTCCTTGTCCGCGAGTTCGCGCCGGGCAGAGCGTCAGCATTGTGGTCGATGGCTTAGGTACGCTGTCCAATCGCTTCGTGGCGGCCCCGTGATGCGGGCACGCGTTGCCTTTTCAGGCGCCATCCATAGCGCGACTCCGCGTGCCGGCACGGCAGGTTTGCGTCTCGAGGACGGGCGTCTCGTATCCGAAACCGACGTGGTTTGGCTGCCCCCGTTCGAGGCCGGAACGATCATTGCGCTCGGCCTGAATTATGCCAACCACGCGAAAGAACTGGCCTTCAATGCGCAAGAGGAGCCCCTTGTCTTTCTCAAGGGTCCGGGTTCGCTGATCGGTCATCGCGGGGCGACCCGCCGACCGTCCGGCGTCAAGTTCATGCACTACGAATGCGAGCTGGCGGTGATCATCGGCCGTCACGCCAAGAATGTCGCCCGTGCCACCGCCATGCAGCACGTGGCGGGATACTGCATCGCCAACGACTACGCCGTTCGCGATTACCTCGAGAATTGGTATCGGCCCAATCTGCGCGTCAAGAACCGCGACGGGGGAACAGTGCTGGGACCGTGGTTCGTGGACGCATCGGATGTCGCGGATCCCTCGAACTTGGCATTGCGGACGTTCGTCAACGGTAAACTGACGCAGCAGGGCAATACCCGGGACCTCATCTTTGATATTCCGTACTTGATCGAATACTTGAGTTCGTTCATGACGCTGACGCCGGGCGACGTGATTCTGACGGGTACGCCGGAAGGCGTGGCCAATGTGATGCCCGGCGACGAAGTCGCTTGTGAAATCGACGGCCTCGGCCGGCTCGTCAATACCATCGCGGCCGACGCCGTGTTCGGTCGCTGACAAGGAACGGCATGCAAATTCAACATTTGATAAACGGCGCGTCCGTGAAAAGTGCGGACTACTTCGAAACCATCAACCCGGCGACCCAAGAGATCTTGGCGGAGGTTGCGCGCGGGGGTGCGAAAGAGATCGAGGCCGCCGTCGCTGCCGCGAAGTCGGCTTTCCCGCGATGGGCAACCACACCCTCACCTAAGCGCGCGGCCCTTCTGCGCAAGCTCGGTGATTTGATCGCGAGGCACGTTCCTGACATCGCGCAGACCGAAACACGGGACACCGGTCAGCCGATCGCCCAAACGGCAAAACAACTCGTGCCGCGGTCCGCGGACAATTTTTATTACTTCGCCGAGATGTGCGTGCGGGTCGACGGCCACACCTATCCGACGCCGACGCATCTGAATTATACGTTGTTTCACCCCGTCGGCGTGTGCGCTCTGGTGTCGCCGTGGAACGTCCCGTTCATGACGTCGACGTGGAAAGTGGCGCCGGCGCTGGCGTTTGGCAACACCGCGGTATTGAAAATGAGCGAGCTCTCGCCGTTGACCGCCTCGCGACTCGGAGATTTGGCGATGGAGGCGGGAATCCCCGCGGGTGTGCTCAACGTCGTCCACGGCTACGGCGCGGAGGCCGGTGAGGCGCTGTGCCGGCATCCCGACGTTCGCGCGATTTCGTTCACCGGCTCAACTGCGACGGGGAATCGCATCGTCAAGGCTGCCGGCTTGAAGAAATTCTCGATGGAACTCGGCGGCAAGAGCCCGTTTGTGATTTTCGACGACGCGGATTTGAACCGCGCGCTGGATGCGGCAGTATTCATGATTTTCTCGAACAATGGAGAGCGTTGTACTGCAGGCTCGCGCATCCTGATACAGCAATCCATTTACGCGGATTTCATCGAAAAATTCGCGGCGCGGGCGAAACGGATCAGCGTCGGCGATCCGCTCGACGACAAGATCGATGTCGGTCCGATGATAAGCCCTGAGCATCTGGCCAAGGTGCGTCGGTACATCGAACTTGGGTCCACGGAGGGCGCCACCCTGTTATGCGGCGGACTCGATCCGCCGGATCTCCGGGGCGCCCTCAAGCACGGAAACTTCGTGAAGCCGACGGTGTTCGCCGACGTGGATAACCGCATGCGGATCGCTCAAGAGGAGATATTTGGGCCGGTTGCCTGTCTCATTCCCTTCGAGGACGAGGCTGACGCAATTCGTCAGGCGAATGACATATCGTATGGCTTGAGTAGTTACGTGTGGACCGAGAATCTAGGACGTGCGCATCGGGTGGCCGCGGCGATCGAGGCGGGGATGTGTTTCGTCAACAGCCAGAACGTGCGAGATCTGCGCCAGCCGTTCGGGGGTACCAAGGCATCGGGCACCGGGCGCGAGGGCGGTACCTGGAGCTACGAAGTCTTTCTCGAACCCAAAAACGTCTGTGTCAGCTTGGGATCGCATCACATTCCGCACTGGGGAGCCTGACCATGAGCCTGTATCAACTGCAGAAATTTCTGTTCGATATCAATCGTGATCCAAACTTACAGCGGCGATTTCTGGCCGATCGCGCCGCCGTCCTCGCCGGCTATCAGCTCACTGCCGAGGAACGGGACGCGATCGTCGCCGGCGACATCGGGTTGATCTACGTGTTGGGGGCGAACGGTCAATTGCTGATGCACTACGCTGCCTTGCTCGGTATGGAGTGGAGCGCTTACATCGGCGCCATGCGCGAGGGGGTCCGCAGATACGGCCCGGTACGCGCGGGCCTCTATGCCATGACCACGCGGTTGGATGAAAAAGTGGCCAACGTATGAGCTTGGTCTTCGCCGGAATCGCGAGTCATGCCCCCGGCATCACCGGCCGTGCGCACATGGCCGATGCGGCGGTCGTGCAAGAGTTTCACGGCGCGTATCGCCGGATGGGCGAGCGCTTGGCGGCGGCTCGTCCGGATGCCTTGATGATCGTATCGGCGGAACATTTCGCCAATTTCTTCATGAACAACATGCCGGCTTTCGCCGTGGGCATGGCGAACGACTATGAAGGACCGATCGAAGACCCCGAATGGCTGGGGATCGCCCGGCGCAAGGTTCCCGGCGATGCCGAGCTTTCCAGGCGGCTGATCCGTGAAATGATGCAGACGGTCGATGTGGCGTATTGCGAGGAATGGAAATTCGACCATGGAATCATGGTGCCTCTGCACTTTTTGACGCCGCAATACGATCTGCCGGTGATTCCGATGAACATCAACTGCCAGGGACCGCCGTTGACTCCACTGCATCGCGCATGGGCTTTCGGCGAGGCTATCCGCCGCGCGGCGGATGCGGTTCCACAACGTATCGCCTTGGTGGGAGCGGGTGGAATCTCGCATTGGCCGGCGACGCCTGATTCGGGAAAAATCAACGAGGCCTGGGATCGCGAATTCCTCCGGGCCTGGACGAGCAACGACAGAGAGGCCCTGTTGTCCTACTCCGACGAGGCAACCTATCGAGATGCCGGACAAGGAGGATTCGAAATCCGTGCGTTCATAGCGATCGCCGCCGCTGCGCGAGGTCGCGGGATGGTTCAGCATTATCGTCCCATCCCCATTTTTTCAGTCGGCTGCACCGTCGCGAGCATGGATATCGATGCATGTCGCACATGACGCTCGAATACAGCGGGAACCTGCGCGCCAGCGGTGAGTTCAGCGATTTGTGCCGCAAGCTCGCGCAATTCATGGCAACGCTCAAGATCGGCGAATTACCGGTGTTTCCTCCGGGCGGTGTGCGGGTACGCGCCATCCCTTGCGATGAGTATTGCATCGCCGACGGCACGTTGAGCGACGCGGCGTTCGTTCACGCGGTCTTGAAGATCGGCGCCGGCCGTAGCGATGCTGCCAAACAGGCGACGACCACCGGTTTGTTCGACATCATGAAGGCGCATTTCGCACAAGCGTACGCGGAGCGTGGGTTGGCGCTGTCGCTGGAAATCAACGAGTTCAGCGAGTCCGGGACGCTGAAGCATAATAACCTGCACGCACGTTTCCCAAAACCTTGAGAGACAATCGCATGTTGTCCAAAGAAGCCATCGCTGCGCTCGCCCAACGGCTGTACGAGGCGCGTAAGAATCGGACGCAATTGCGTCATTTCTCGAAGGAACAGCCCGGCATGACGGTGCAGGATGGTTATGCCATTCAACGTGAATGGGTGAAAATGGAACTTGCCGACGGCCATCGGATCTGCGGCCGGAAGATTGGATTGACGTCGCGCGCGATGCAGTTGTCCTCGCAAATCGAGGAACCGGACTATGCGCCCCTGATGGACGACATGTTTTTCGAAACCGGCAGCGATATCCCGATTGAGCGTTTCATCGCGCCACGAGTCGAAGTCGAGCTCGCGTTTGTTTTGGGTAGGCCGCTCAAGGGGCCCGGCGTGACCCTATTCCAGGTCTTACAAGCGACTGAATACGTGACTCCCGCGCTCGAGATCATCGATGCGCGCATCGAGCAGTTCGATCGCGAGACCCGGTTGCCGCGCAAGGTATTCGACACGATTGCGGACTTCGCGGCAAATGCGGGAATCGTTCTCGGCGGCCGACCGGTGAAACCCGATGCCGTCGATTTGCGCTGGGTTGGTGCGCTCCTCTACAAGAACGCGGTGATCGAAGAGACCGGCCTGGCCGCTGCCGTCCTCAACCATCCCGCCACGGGCATAGCCTGGCTTGCCAATAAGATTGCGCCGTACGGAGAACAGCTCAACGCAGGGGATATCGTGCTGGGGGGGTCGTTCACCCGACCCACGACGGCGGCGCGCGGCGACGTGCTGCAGGCCGACTACGGTCCGCTCGGCAGCATATCCTTTCGCTTCGTTTGACGCCGGAGACCTTCGATGCAAATGCCAGTCAATGGATTCAAGCAAGCAATTCAAAAAAGGCAGCAGCAAATCGGGCTGTGGGTAGGGTTGTCGGACTCCTACGTCGCGGAACTCTTGGCGAGCGCCGGATTCGACTGGCTGTTGATCGACGCCGAGCACGCGCCCAACGACCCGCGCAGCGTGCTCCGGCAACTCCAGGCGGTTGCGCCGTATCCGGTACATCCCATCGTAAGGCCCGTTCATGGCAGCGTGGAACTCATCAAGCAGTACCTCGATCTAGGCGTGCAATCTCTCCTGATCCCGATGGTGGAAACTGCAGAACAAGCCGCGCTCATGGTCGCCGCCACCCGCTATCCAACACGCGGCATTCGTGGCGTCGGCAGCGCCATTGCCCGCGCATCACGCTGGAATCAGATCGAGGGGTACCTGCATCGAAGCGATGATGAGATGTGTGTCCTGGTTCAAATAGAGTCCGTCACCGCACTCGAGAATATCGGCTCCATCGCTGCCGTTCCCGGAGTGGACGGGGTGTTCTTCGGTCCGGCGGATCTGTCTGCGTCCATGGGACTGATCGGCCGGCCGATGGATCCGGCAGTGCAGGCAGCGATAGCGCACGGTATTGCTACGGCAACCAAGGCGGGAAAAGCCGCCGGCTGCCTCACCAGTAACAACCAGGTTGCCCTCGATTACTTGGCGCAGGGAGCGACGTTCGTCGCGGTCGGCGTGGACACGTCGCTGGTCGTGAAAGCGGCGTCCGATCTCGCCGCGGTGTTCAAAGGCCCGCGGGCTGCCGCCGCATCCGAGTCGAAATCGGTCTATTGATTAGGGATCGGGGGCGGCATCCGCCGAAATTTGCATCAACATCGCTTCGCTCGAGCTTCGGGCCGATACTTCGCATGGCAGTTCTGGCAGGCCTCCGTCAAATGATCGGGGCAGCGGCGGGGAAGTTGTCCTGGGCCTTAGCTTTTGCGCCCGCACGGATTTCCGGCGGGTCTCAAGGCACGCGACTGGTCTGTACCATCCTCAATCGTGATGGTAGATCTGGGCAGGCTCGTCGGCGGCATCGACGAGATCCGGAGCGGCCGTGCCCTGACGGTCGTCGAGCCGGCGATACTTGCCCCGGAAGAACAGTAACGGACGCAGCGGTTCGATCCCACGATGCAACTGGCGCACCTCCAGGACCACCATCCAATGATCACCGCCATCGTGAATGTCGCGCTTGGTGCAAATGAGCGACGCAAGAGACCCTTCCAGGCGTGGGAACCCGTCGGTAATCACGAAGCGAAAGTGCGGCGCCACCGCCTCTTTCCAGCCACCGGCGAAATAAGTCGATAACGCCTCCTGTTCGTCGCGCAGGAAGCTGATGGAAAATCCCTCCGCCCGCTGCAGCACGTGTGAGAAGCGAGCGCGCTTCGCGGGACAGAACAACACCAACATCGGATCGAGCGACAGCGACGATAGCGCGTTGGCGGTCATCGCGTGTAGCTGATTCTCCACGGTGGTGGCAATCACGGCGACGCCCGTGGCGAACAAACCGAGCGTATCGCGAAAGGCCTTCGGATCGAGCGTGTTGTTCAAGAGCAATTGGCGCCGCGAAGGAGCCAGCGCTAGGCGGCCGGGGCGGCGAACGCTTCGTCGCGACCTTCGCGCACGAACGCACGCACCCGTTCTGCCTGTTCTTGAATCTCGGACTTGTGGCTCGCGACCAGTGCTCCGGCCATGCGAACCGGATCGCCGAAGAAGAAGCGCTCGTAGAGCACCTGCCGCGATGCGAAGGCCGACATGGAGGCATCCCACGCCATCCGAAACAGCGGAATGCGGTCGAATGCCTCCGCGCGAGCAGCCTGGTAATAGCGCTTGATGTCCTCCACGAGCGGACCCTTGAGATCGGCTTCGACCGGCATGGCCACCAATCCCGACGCACCAATCTGCTGGATGATCTCTACCATTCTCGGATAGATGCGTGGAAACAGATTGCGGGCGGCATCGAGCGGGTTCCACGCCGGGCGCATGACGCCCCACTCGTCGAGTGCGGCATCGGCCTCCGCCGCGCGCAAAAAGGCCTTCATGGTCTCCATGTTCACCCAGAGTTCCGAGAGTTTCTCATGAATGTGTTGAAAACCTTCGGCGCCGATCGAGTCGATCAGCAAATGCGCGAGTCCCAGCATGAACTCGGCCTTCGCGATGTTTTTGACCACCACTTGATGGGTCATGTGTACTACCGCGCCCGTGCGCGAGTACGCTTGGTTGCAACGGTTGACGTCGCGGTACAGCAGAACGTTTTCCCAACCGATGAAGACGTCGTCAAAGATGACCACGGCGTCCATTTCCTCGAAGCGCGAGCCTAAGGGGTGATCGAAATGGGATCGCCCATAGTCGACGCTTTCCCGGCAGATGAATCGTAGACCGGGCGTATGATTGGGAATCGAAAAGCCGAACGCATAGGGCGCGTCTTCCTCGGGACTCTTGAGCACCGTGGAGGGGAATACCATGATTTCATCCGAAATCGGCAGTGTCGCCAGCATGCGGCAACCGCGGATCACGATGCCCGCGTCGGTTTCCTCCTTCACGCGGGCCGCCAGATAAGGATCGGCTTGGTGTGCAGAACCGACCGCGCGATTGGCCTGAGGCGGAATGAGCGAGTGGGTCAGACACAAGTCGTTCTCGCGCAGATATGCATGATAGCGGACGGCGTTGGCGCCGAATTGCGGATCCGCCTCACCGAGGAACGGCGCACCGGCCGCGTAGCCTGAGATCGCGCGATTGATGTAGTCAGGCACCCGGCCCATCATGCCGCGAGTGTGGTCCTCCCACACTTTCATCGCCACCGAAATGCTGTGCAACTCCTCATGAGTCTTCGGCAACATGAAGGATCGCGCTACTTTACGGCCGCTGGAAGGCGAATCGAAGAGGGTCTTATCCGCCTGGCGCCACTGCAGGTCATAGAGGCTCGCCAGAGTCTCGACTCCGCCGCGCAGCGCTGGGTGAACGGTGACATCGCTCACCTGTTCCCCCCCATACCAAATGTTGGGGGGATTCTCGCGCAGGCGCTGCAGCACCTGCGCGCCGCGCCGCGCGCCCGTGCCAGTATCAGTGCCAATAACATGCGGGGAGGCGGTTGCAAGAGGGTTTTGCGGCATATGTTCCATTCCCGACGGAGGTTGAAAATGACCTGTTCAGAAGTTTACTATTACACAATACATTGCTCAATAAGGAATTAGCGGTGCCTACCAAATCACTTCAGCAAGGCATCCAATCCATCGAGGTGGGCAACCGACTGCTGTTGGCGCTGTCCGAGTCCTCCGGTCCCATGTCACTACGCGATCTGGCGAGTGCCGCCGGCATGTCCGCCTCCAAGGCGCATCGCTATCTCGTGAGCTATCTCCGGGTGGGTCTGGCGCAGCAGGAGGCTGAATCGGGACGCTACGATCTGGGACAACTCTCGTTGCAGCTAGGCTTCGCCGCGCTACGGCGGTTGGACACGGTGGGAGTGGCCATGCCGATGTTGCGCGATCTTTCCGCCGCATTGAACCAGACCGTGGCGCTGGCGGTTTGGGCCAACCACGGCGCAACCATCGTACGTTGGCTGGGCGCCGACGCGCCGGTCACGGCGACGCTTCGAGTCGGCTCCGTGATGCCTCTCACCCGCTCCGCCACCGGGCTCATATTCGCCGCCAATCAACCGCAGACCCGCTGGCTGCATGTTGTGAAGCGGGAGCTTGTCGACAATCGCCGGCATGGGATCCAGCCGCAGGTGCTTGCCGAGTTTCTGCCGCAGCTCGAACTGATTCGGCAACAGGGCTATGCGGCGACCAGCGGTTTCATTCCCGGAATCAGCGGAATGGCGGCGCCCGTATTCAGCCCGGACGGCGTCATGGAACTCGCCGTCGTTGCGCTCGGACACAGTGCGAGCTTCGATGTGCAAGCGGCGCAAATCCGCGAACGCGTGTTGGAGCAGGCCCGACGCATTGCTTCTCGACTGGGTGGCTGACTTCAGCCGCAGATGTGGGTGCCGTCGAGAGCTAGGTCCGCGCCATGCATCAACCGCAGCAATGTCGCCTTGACCATCTGCGCGAGTTGATCAGGCCGATGCACCGCACCTCGCATCAGCGCGATGCGACCCGCAGCGTGATCGTGACACAAATTGCTGAAATATATTACGACACGACGCAGCACCGGCGCTTGCGGCGCGACAAGAGGAGAAGACACGATTCGCGCTTTAAAGCACGTTAAGCGGCGGCAGCGTAGCTCTGGACCCGCGTTCCGTGGAGCGAAGCAATATTGTCACCGCGTTCTTTGTCCAAAAACACAAAAAAACAGGGATTTAGGCGATTTCGGAGGATCTGGAGCGTCACTTTTATTGTCTTTGGGAAAGACAATAATGTTGCCACTTGCAATCACAAGGCATCGAGGGCGCCGCGACAACAACTGCCGTCTCATGAACATCCGCTGCTGCGGCGTAACTATCGCGTAGCGACCGCCGCCATCGAGTCCTTTGTGGATCTGGTCGAGCGGTGCCTCCGGGTACTGATCCCCGGCGCCTTGGTCTACGCTCGCCCGCGAATGGGCAAGACCCACGCAATCGACTATGTGTGCCTGCACTTGGGACGCACACGCCCCGAGGTGCTCACCGTGCGCATGTCGTGCGAACATCATCGATCGGACTTCGAAGGGCCCTTCTTCAGCGCACTCCTGATCGCCGCCGGCGCCAGCGGCCAGGTCCTCAACACCTCGATCACGAACAAGCGCCAAGAGCTTATCCGACGGTTGCGTGAGCGGCTTGCCGCGCGCCGCGGCCACATCGCGGTGCTGTTCTGTGATGAAGCCCAGCGCCAATCGCGCAATGCCTATGAATGGCTGAGCGATGTCCACGATCAACTCGCCTACCACGGCATCCGGCTGATTACTTTCCTGGTTGGGCAACCTCAGTTACTCGCCCAGAAGGCGGGTTTCCAGATGAGCGGCGATGAGCAAATTGTCGCTCGCTTCATGATCGAGCAGCTGCAATTTTCCGGCATCGCCGATGCCGCGGAAGCCGCGACATGCCTTGCCGGCTATGATCGAACCCGTTATCCCGAGCACAGCGGACCAAGTTTCACCGGGTTCTTCCTTCCGCAAGGGGTCGCTGCGGGGCTGCGCCTGGAGGAGTGCGGGGCGGATTTGTGGAACGCCTTCGTCCGAGCGCACGCCGAAGCGCAACTCTCGGGCACGCCGGAAATTCAGATGGATTATTTTACCCGCGCCGTGGAGAGTCTATTGGGGCAGGGCGGTCGGTTTGATTCGCCCTTGCTCAAATTGGATGAGGCCCATTGGGTACGAGCCGTCGAGGAATCCGGCTACGTTGCCGCGCAACGATCCGTCATTGCGACAATGGAATAACGGGCGCCCCGATGTTGCCGATCTTGATTGTTCCGGAACATCTGTGTGAGCCCGCCCAATTGCGGCACATCGATGCCAGCTATCTCGACCCGTATGCCACAAAACCAAAGAAGTGGGTACGTCCTCGGCGCGCTGGCATGCGCGTGCGGATGCGACTCGCCCCCGTGATCGAGATACGGCACAAGGTGCCTTTGGGCGTGCACGACAACCAATCCGCACCGGGCAGCCTGCAAGACTGCGACCAATTGTTAAAGGTGCTGCTCCGCCGAAAAATGGTTTCGCTGGGGCGGCGCGAGCGTGGGGAGATCGGCGGGGTGCTGCAGGCCGCGCGTCCCGTCACCGTGTCGGCGTGCACGCTTCGCGGCGGTGCCGCGACCTGGTTACTGTGGGCGATGAGTTGGCGCGCCGTCAGCACCCCGCGGGAGCTGGCCTCCCCGCCGTTGCCTACGCCTACCCTTATCCTCAGCTGGTGGGCAAGCATGCCAGGGCCGCTGTGTTTTGGTCCGGCCGGCACTCTATTCCAGGCGCTCGCCGACTGTGCCGCAAGGCTCTATCGGTTCTGGGGACGGGTGGTGGAGCGCATGCGCGCGGCGGGCTGGTATTTGCTGGATCCACGCCTTGTCAGAATCAAGTTCAAGCCGCTGCAGGCGGACGCGAACGGCATCTATCTGAAAGGCTAATTCGGTCACAGCGAAGATTTCGGTGGTATCGGTCCGCCGTGATAATCTTAAAGGATGCGTACCCTGAAATTTATCGTTGAACGTCATTCTGACGGCTTTTTGGCCTACCCACTCGGATTACGGGGTGTCGTAATGGGCCAGGGCGACTCCTACGAGGCGGCCTTGGCGGATGCCAAATCGGCTGCACAATTTCATATCGAGACCTTTGGCACCGACGCCTTTGACGAGGATAGCGACGTCGAGGCCGCCTATGTCGCTGAGGGGAATATCGCCGTCGTATGAAATTTCCGGTCGATGCACCGCGCAGCCGGGTCGTTAAAGCGCTGCAAACATTGGGTTTTCAGATCGTGCGGGAACGCGAACATATCGCGATGCGCAGAACGAACGCCGATGGCACGACAACCCCGCTGACTTTACCGAATCACACCACCTTGAAGGGCTCGACGTTACGAGCCATCTGCACGCAGGCTCAGATCCAACGCGACGAATTCTTGCGCGCGTACGAGCGTAGCTGATCCGTTGGGCCGGCAACGCGCTGGCAGGCGTTTCCGTTCGTCAAAGTTCGCCCGGACGAGTGGTTTTTCCAATATTCCGTGAAAACCTCGAAGAAATGACGGTTCGAGCGGAAATTCAATGCCCCGAAGTTTGCCGACAACGGACAAAATTGTTGTCTATGTCCACCAAGAATCAAGCACTTGCGATGGACCCGGAAGGTGAAATCGGTCGGACTGGCACCAGAGTGTCACTTTTCCTTCCGCTGAGTGTCATTTTGTCTTCGCTCCACGGCCAGAGCCCCACTGGGTCGGTGGGTCGAGATACGTCACCCGGTATCGTCGGTCAAGCATGGTAGCGATGCCGCACCCTCGAGTTTGCAGGACTGTGATCAGTTATTGAAATTGCTGCTGCGGCGGAGAGCGGATTTGCTGGGACGCCGTGAACGGGCTGAACTCCGCAGGATACTGCGCACCACAAGTCCTGCACCGTGTTCGATAGCGACGTTGAGTCCAGAGACGGCGACCTGGCTGTTGTGGGCGATGAGCTGGCGCGGCGTCAGTACGGCGCGTCAGCTCGCCGCACCACCGCTCCACGCACCGACCCTCGTTGTTCAATGGTGGACCAGCATGCCGGGGACACTGTGCTTCGGTCCTGCAGCTCAGCTTCTTCGGGTGTTGGCTGATTGTGCCGCGCGGTTGTACCGGGTCTGGGAACGGCTGGTCAGGCGCATGCGCGCCTCGGGAGGGGATTCGCTTGATCCGCGGATGATCAGAATTAAATTCACGCCGCTGATGCCGGACACGAATTCCACCCGGGTAATCGAAAGTGCACTGGGTAAATAGACCTTCACGGCTTCGGCATGCGCCAAATTGCCAACGAGTGACGATTTTGTTGTCTATGGCAACGAGGAATCAAGCACTTACGGGGGGCGTCGAAGGCGAAACCGGTCTGGCCGGCCACGGAGTGACACTTTCGCTTCCGCGGAGTGACGAAATCGCTTCGCTCCACGCCGTCCTGAATATACCGCTCAGCGTGATCGCCTACGGCAACATCTACCAATCAGGGTATGTGTTCAGCATCGACGACACGACGCCTGACACCATCAGCATCGGCGGCAAGGCTGCAGCGCTCGTCGATCAAACCTCCGCAATTCCATGGAGCGTAGGATATTTCTCCATCTTTGGGATAGCTCAGACATCTACGTCGGTCGCGCCATCTCCCAGCTCCGGCGCGTTGGCGGGGATGAGTGCGTGCAATGGCGGTGTGAATGGCGCCTGCGATTCGATCAATATTTCGGTCGCTTACTCCGGAACGGCTCCTACTACGTATGCGGCCGGATTGTGTGACTTGATCATAGACGCGTATTCGGACTGGTATCTGCCCGCGATCTGCGAGATGGGCTACGGCAGCGCTGGCTGTCCGACCATGGCGAACATGCAGTCCAATCTGGTGGATACCGGGATTGTCACGAATCTGTCGGGAGCTTATTGGAGCTCCACCGAATCCTCGATCAGTCCGCAGATTTTTACCTGGAGCGAATTTTTCGCGACGGGTGGCGGGAGCAACCAGCTATTCGCAAATAAATCGTCCGCCCTCGCAGTTCGCTGCGTACGAGCCATCACTTAGCGCGTTCGCGCTCGATCGCCCGCCAGCCGATGTCGCGGCCGTATTGGACGAGGTTTCAGTGAATGGTATGCACGAGGTCGTAGGTCTTGGCTTGCGCGTCGGCAACCGTCGCACCGAGTCCCACCGCGCACAGCACGCGTCCACCGCTGGTCACGACATCGCTGTTTCGCATGGTCGCGCCGGCATGAAATACCTTTCCCGGCAGCCGGGCTGCCGCCTCGAGACCGCTGATCGCATCGCCCTTGCGGTAATTATCCGGATAGCCGCCCGCCGCCATGAAGATGGTGCGGCGCGCGGAGCTCGTGGCGCTGAGTCTCGAGGATTTTGCATTCCTGCCGGACGGGACCGGGCGGGTATTGATCCGGCGGTCGAAGACCGGCCAGGCGGGGGAGGGCACCCAGGTGAGTAAAGCGAGAAGGATATGGCCTGCTGTTGATTGCAGACGAGGAGTGAGTGATTCTCGATGTTGCTGCCATAATCAGAACCGCCATGTCAATCTACGACGATTTTCGTCGTCCTGTGGCTAGGTATCCGGAATGACAGCAATGCAACTGCGTTCCGGCAGCCTAACAGAGCATGCGTTACAAGTTGGTAACACACTGGGTCGCGATTGTGATCGCGGTGACTCGCCGATGAGGGGCGGTCACAAAACCAGTTGACTCTCGAGTCAACCTATCGACCCATCAAGAACAAACTTAATGAGGTGACCGATACAGAAGGCATCTAGATTGTTGCGTATCTGAGTCAGACTTTAGAAGTCACCGAGAGACAATATCAAGGATACGAAATCAATAAGAGCGAGTGCACTGTAGATGCAGGTCTTCGATCAGGTGCAGGAGTCGGTCGTCGCGACCGATTTGAGCGGGAGCATCGTGAACTGGAATCGCGGCGCCGAGCGCCTACACGGCTACAGCGCGGAAGAGGCGATCGGCCGGCATGTCTCGCTCATCTACGCATGGGGAGACCATGTAGAGGTTGAATTCAAACAGCTGAGCCGGCTTCTTGAAAGTGGATCCCAGGAGTACGATGGGGTCGCGCGGACAAATCCGGGCACCTTCGGCCCATCCACGCACACCTCTCTTTGATCCGTGGTGCCGCCAATGTGCCGCTAGGCGTTCTCAGCTTCGCGATCGACACCACCGATCTGGAACAGGCGCGTGTGCAGCTGCGAGATCGCGAGCGTCAGCTGCGGACGATTCTCGACGCGATTCCAATGTTCGTTGCCCATGTTGATCCGCAGCTCAAATTTACATTCGCCAACAGGGCGTACGAGGCCTTGACCCATTGTTCGCCTACCGATCTGATCGGATGCTCCATTATGGATCTGCACGGGCCCCGCTTCGCTGCGATGCTTCCGCATGTTCAGACAGTTCTTGGCACCGCGATTTCCGCCGAGGAAGAGGTCACTTTCGCCAGCGGCGAGCGCAGGTCGATGGTCGTTCAGCGGATTCCCGATATCGGCGAGGGCGGCGCCGTGCAGGGATACTTCGTAGTTGCGACGGACGTTACCGAGTCCAAGCGCGTTGAGGCCGTACGAATTAAAGAAGAACACCGGCTTCGTGAGGCAGTGAGTTCGGAAGTGCACCATCGCGTGAAGAATAGTCTACAGGGGATCGTGGGCCTCCTGAGGGCACAAGCCGCGAAGAATCCCAACCTCGCGAACGCGCTGGCTCCGGCAATCTCTCAGGTGCTGTCGATCTCGGTGGGATTTGGCCTGACGAGCACGCGCGGCGAGCACGGCATCGTGTTATGCGACATGGTGCACGAAATCGGCCGAAACCTCGAGCTGATCACGGGGGCGAGCATTTCGACCGCCACGGATCATACGCTTCTAAATCAGCCGATCGTTCTCGACCGCAGCCATGCCGTGAATCTGAGCGTGATCGTCAACGAACTCATATACAATGCGGTGAAGCACGGCAAGGCGCCCGCTGAGGGGCCTCGCGTCATCGTCTCGATGAGTCGCACTCCCGAGTCATCTACCGTGTGCATCTCCAGTCGCATCGGCTCGACGCCGATTGAATTCGACTTCCCTTCCGGCAAGGGCTTGGGTACAGGGCTTAGCCTCGTGCGTGCGCTTCTGCCGCCCCGCGGCGCGGAGTTGTCGTTCGCGTCTGATGACGGCCAGGTGAGGGCTGTTCTGAAGCTCCATTTGAGTGAAGTAGGAATGTCCATTGCTGTGCGGCCCCCTCCACAGATCCGGATCTAAAGAGTGAAGGTGAGTCAACGAACACAGCTCGACAAATCAATAAGCCCAACCCGAACGTTGGTCTGAGAGTGCGGCGTTGGGCATTCAAAGCGGCACCCGGAGACCGCAGTGTTTGTCATGAATAGTGCGCGCCCCTTGCGTCGCGTAGTACATCTGGGAGTTGCCTCATAACCGAGTATCGGAAGATCGCCGCGAAACTCGCTAGCCTCATCGAAAAGCGAGTTCTGCGCGCCGGAGACCGCGTCCCGTCGATTCGGCGTGCCGCTCGTAGCCACCGCGTGAATCCATGCACGGTTGTCCGTGCTTACCAGGACCTCGAGGCGCGGGGTCTGATTGAATCACGTCCTCGTTCGGGGTACTACGTGTGCATAGTCGCGCCGCGGCGGGTGCCTGAGCTCGCTGCGACGTCTCCGCGTCAGGGTCCTACGCCGGTTGTCGCCGGCGACCTGATCGTCGAACTCGTCCAGGCGATGAGTCACCCGCACTTGATATCGTTCGGGATTGCAGTTCTGAATCCAGAGCTTTTCGCGGTCGAGGATCTCAATCGCACGGCCGCCAGGGTCGTGCGCCGATTGAAACCTGCCCGACTCGTCCGGGATCTGACTCCTGGCGACCCTGAGTTGCGGCGACGCATCGCACTGCGCTACCTGGAGTCGGGCCGCGCGATCGCCGCCGAAGAAATCGTGATCACGAACGGCGGCCTGGAGGCCGTTATTCTGTGCATGCGCGCGCTCACCAGTCCGGGCGACACTGTCGCGATCGAGACACCTAATGCACGGCCCCTGCACGGCGCACTCGCGGGGATGGGACTGCGAGTGAGGGAAATCCCCACCCATCCCCGGACAGGTGCGGATTTAGCTGCACTGGAGGATGTGTTCCGGTCACAATCCGTCAAAGTGTGCCTGGTGATGCCGACGTTTCAGAATCCTCTCGGTAGTCGGATGCCGGATGAAAGCAAACGATCACTCGCGAAGCTCGTGGCACGCTATGAGGTTCCCCTCATAGAGAACGACACCATGGCTGAGATGTACCTCGACGGCGTGCGTCCCCGCCCCGTAAAGTCATTCGACGACTCTGGCTGCATATTGCGGTCCATCGTGATCACGGTTTCCAGCTCGACGTGAACGCGGATTCCGTCGCGACGTGATCACGATTCCAGCGTGATCGTGAACGTTTTGTAGGTGGCCGGCGGAACGCTGTTCACG